>JBIJBE010000057.1:0-18831 GCA_044345405.1 Bdellovibrionota bacterium | reverse complement strand
GCGCTCGGAGTTAAAACCGCACTCGAAATCCAGCCATCGCGGAGGCTCCGGGGAGTGGCGCGACGTCCTTGATATATGACACATGATTACGCACTTTCTCACTGAGAAGGTTCGTGCCACGAACGAACAACTCATATGTTTGACCTTGATAGTTCACATCTTTGCTCAGGTAGAGATTGAGCATCGAATAACCATCCGTTGTGGTCTCATAGCTAGCCACTTTTTCCTGCTCAAACACCTGCTGTAACTCAAGTCGAACCCGGAAGAGATCTTCGTGGTAGTAGTTCGCGCCGAATTTCATTCGCAACGGCGGAATTCGGGGTAGATACTCTCGAGAATCTCGATTTCGAGCCCATACGTAGTCCGGTTGAAAGTCGAAGGAGACCTCCTTCGCCACCGAATCAACCGCGTAGTACGCTACTTGAGACTCAAACCCCCAAAAATCGGCCGGTATATTCTCGAACTGGTATACAGGAAGGTCATCCTCGGTCGCGCCGGTAGGATTCGCGTTGATAAAGTTCCAAAAGCGATTGTAAAACCCTCCAACGGAACCTCGAATAGTCCCCTCTGTCTTTCGCAGCGCGATATCCGTACCAAGCGATTGCTCGGTATTGAGAGAGTCATCACCGATCTCGTACGCCCCCGTAGCAACGTGAGGCCCATCCGCGAAAAGCTCTTGGGCGTTGGGCGCGCGCTCAGTGTACGCGGACGACCACGCCAATGCGTACTCGTCGGATACTTGAAAGGTAGCTCCTACAGACTGACTAAAAAGGTCGTAGCGACGGGTCTGATCGTCTTGCGACGTGATTTCATCGAAACCATCCGTCTCGACCTCATTCCAATCATATCGAAGGCCCGCTTGCAGGGTGAGGTCTTCAGTCGCAGAGAGCTCCTCGAGCGCGAACAAGGAATACACATCCGTAGTCGAGGGGGGCTGATAGGCCTCAAGACCCTCCGCGTCGACGTCGTTGCCCTGAAATTGAGCGCCCCATGTGCCTCGCACGCCATTCACCGCTTTGTGCTTTAGGTCAACACGCGAGTCGATACCATGATTCATGAAATTCGTTGCCGCCTCATCCCCCTCGAACTCGGTATGCTGGTAATCAACGTATCCCGCTCGAACTGTGCCCGACTCGATAAACTCACCCGTATCACGAACTCCCGCCCGGAAATCAGCGCGACGACGGTGGGCGTTGATGGAGATGTCGGGCTCTCCGTTCGGGACACCATAGATCGTTTTGTAGTCGTTGTATGAAGCGCCGACGTATCCTTTATCGAAGATATAAGAACCTCCTCCGGTTAGGACATCGGTCTGTGTATCACTCCATGAGAGGGTGCCCTGTGGTTCGGGATAATCGATTGGGGTCGTTGCTCGTAGTTCGCCCGTTCGAGCGTAGCCAGGGATGTGATAGTCATCTGACTTTGAGGCCAACGCGTCGACGTGAAGCGCGACATTACCAACGGGGGCAGTGACACTTACAAGTCCCGTTCGGGTTTTACTCGCGCTATCTCCTCGCGTCTCCGCGGTTCCTTCCGCCGGGGCGTCGGGAAGGTATTCCGGAATACGGTTATCAAAGGTATTCACGATACCTCCGACAGCGCTTGTACCGTAGAGGAGCGATGCGGGACCCCGCACAACCTCAATTTTGTCCACCAACGACGAATCGATGGTGACGGCATGGTCCGGACTGCTCGCCGAGAGGTCGTTCGATCCCACGCCGTTTTCGAGAACGCGAATGCGACCACCATCGAGACCTCGAATGACCGGTCGTCCAGCCCCAGGACCAAAGGAGCTTGACGAGATACCGGCCTCCGATCCCAACGTATCTCCCAGAGAGGAATTCACCTTCATGTCGAGGTCATCACCAGACAGGACGGTGACGGGCTGAGCCTGATCCGTAAGGGTCTGCCCGAGGCCTGTCGATTCAACGATGATCTCGTCGAGACGATGTGCCGTGTCCTCGGCGTACGCGGAGAACGACCCGAGAGAGAGCATGGCGACAAGGATCGCTGAACGGTGATGATGAGAGAAACACTTCATAGCCTTAAAGTACCTTCATAACTTTCAAGTCCGCGGACCGGGGGCAGCCTATCCCACCAAACCATCACTTGCAACCTAGTTGCGTTAGAGAACTAGAGAGATAGCAGAAAATGTGCAACCTGATTTCAGCATGTTGCGTTCAATGGCCTCATCGCTGCCACGCTTTCCTGGTGATTAAGCCCTCTTCCATTAAGATGTCCTCGCAACGAGCCGACCGACAAAGCAAGGGGCAGCTGCGTGCGCACCGGGAGGCGGACATGGAAGGACAGGAAAAATCCAAAGACATTCGAATCATGATCGTGGACGACTTCGCCGGCATGCGAACGATCCTCAAGCACACCCTTCACCTGCTGGGATACGACCGGATCGTTGAGGCACGAGGAGGTCAGGACGCGCTCCTCAAACTCAAGACGGAACCATGTAATTTGATAATCTCAGATTGGTCGATGCCGAACATGACCGGACTTGAATTTCTCTCAGCGCTCAAAGAGGATCCTCAATTAAAACAGGTCCCCTTCTTGATGATAACCGCTAAATCTGAGCGTTCAAACGTAATCGAGGCCGCCCATGCGGGAGTAACGCACTACATGATTAAACCGTTCTCGGCGGAGGCGCTGCAAAAGAAGCTGGAGTCCATCCTGAGAGTCACTCCGTAAAAGCGACCTCAAAACGATTGGCACATCTGAGATTGTTACCGATAGGGATTTCCGAGCGAGGGACCCATATATCGATATTCCTGGCGATCTGAAGGAGGATTACCATCAGGGATATCGCTCTTAATCTCCTCTCGCAACGCGTCAATCTCACGCTGCCGAGCGAGGATCTCCCGCTGATTATTCTTAATATCCTCGATCTTAATCTCGCGGATAGTATCCTCGCTGTAGTAGTCGTAGATCATTCCCGCGGCTAATCCGACAGGCAACCCGATAGCGCCGCCCAACAAGGCGCTCGCCGCGACATCTCCTCCAGAGATAACGCTGCCGATGATGGCGCCCGTTCCCGCGCCTACGGCGGCTCCACCAACGCTTCCAATTGCGAGTGGCGCGGCATGGTATCCACACCCTGAGGATAGAACAGCAGTGCAAAAGAGAGCAGAAAGTAGTGTTCGAGACATAGCTTATCCAGCCTTTTTAAAACTCTTGATGAGATATGGTATGAAATTCGAACAGTGTCGCCTATTATTTCAGCCGAGATAAGTTCTGTAATATCAACTACCTAAACGCACAATCGACCTCTTACTCGTCCCCAGACCACACATCTCGACTCCTGAGCTTTTCACACCCCCTCAGAAATCTTTCAAGATACGACGGTCTTACGCATTGTTCTCGGGTCTCATCTCATCTAACAAATGTAATAATTTCATGCGCATGGCCCGTAAAAAGATCACACCATCACCGAACCCGAACGCTGAGCGAGATCGCCTCTCGGAGGACGAGCGTCGCGTCAAAAATTGGAAACGGTGGGGACCGTATCTACCCGAGCGACAGTGGGGCACAGTACGCGAGGATTACTCCGCGGACGGCTCGGTGTGGTCGTACTTCACGCACGATCAGGCGCGCAGCAGAACGTACCGGTGGGGAGAGGATGGTCTCCTCGGCATAACGGATCGTCAATGTCGGATCTGCTTCTCCCTCGCGCTGTGGAACGGGAAGGATTCGATCCTCAAGGAGCGGCTCTTCGGACTAAGTGGCCCCGAGGGAAATCACGGCGAGGATGTGAAGGAGTGCTACTACTACCTCGACTCAACGCCGACTCATTCCTACATGAAGGCGCTCTACAAGTATCCTCAGAAAGAGTTCCCCTACGCGGCGCTTGTTGATGAAAATCGTCGACGGGGACGTCTTGAGCGCGAGTATGAGCTCACCGACACCGGCATCTTTGATACCAACGAGTACTTCGATATCTTCGTCGAGTACGCGAAAGCGGGCCCCAACGATATCCTGGTCAAGATCACCGCCCATAATCGACACGCGAAGGCGGCCCCACTCTATCTGCTTCCCCACATCTGGTTTCGAAACACGTGGGCATGGGGACGCTCGGGAGAGGGTTACACGATTAAGCCCCGCATCTCGATGCTCAGCAAGGATCGACTCCTTCTCGTGCATCCTCAACTCGATCCCTTCGTTGTCCTGCTTGATCCATCACTTGAACCGAAAGAGATAACGCCGGTGTTTACCGACAACGAGACCAACCTCCAACGACTCTTCGGGCGTGACAACGAAACGCCGTACGTAAAGGACGCGTTTCATCGCTATATTATCGATGGCGAGACCGATGCCGTGAATCCGGAGATGGTCGGCACCAAGGCCGCGTTCATCTACCAGACCAACGTCCCCGCGCACGGACAGGTTGAGCTCAAACTGAGACTCACCTCATCGTTCGCCCCCCAAAAGGAGACCTTTGGTGATGACTTTGATGAGATCTTCGATCGCAGAAAGGCGGAATGTGACGACTTCTACCAATCTCTCATCCCCGCGGACGCCTCTCTTGAGGAGCGACTCGTCATGCGGCAATCATACGCGGGGCTTTTGTGGACGAAGCAGTTCTACTACTACTCGGTGAAGGAGTGGATCGAGGGAGACCCAACGCAACCCACTCCATCGGACTCTCGCAAATCTCAGAAGAACAACGAGTGGAGCCACCTCTACAATCGCGATATCATCTCTGTACCTGATAAGTGGGAGTATCCGTGGTACGCGGTGTGGGACCTCGCGTTCCACATGGTCACGTTCGCTCGCATCGACCAAGCGTTCGCCAAGCAACAACTCATCCTTATGCTCCGCGAGTGGTACATGCACCCGAACGGTCAGATACCGGCGTATGAGTTCGAATTCTCGAACGTGAACCCCCCCGTGCACGCGTGGGCGTGCTGGCGTGTCTATCAGATGGGCGTCGAGTCTGGACAAGCGGATCGCAACTTCCTCAAGCGTGTATTCGCCAAGCTTCTGATTAACTTTACCTGGTGGGTGAATCGTAAAGACGCTCAAGGGAAGAACCTCTTCTCCGGTGGATTCCTTGGTCTCGATAATATCGGGGTATTTGACCGAAGCGCGCCGTTACCCAAGGGAGGGACGCTGCAACAGGCCGACGCCACCGCGTGGATGGCCTTCTATTGCGGCACGATGTTAACGATGGCTCTCGAGCTCGCCGCTCACGACGAGGAGTACGAGGACCTCGCCTCGAAGTTCTTTGAGCACTTCATCTCTATCGCCTCCGCTATCAATCATTTCGGTGGTACCGGACTGTGGGATCAACTCGATGGCTTTTACTACGATGAGCTCTCGATCGATGGAGCGCACATCCCCCTGCGGGTACGGTCGCTCGTCGGCGTTATTCCCCTCCTCGCCGTTGAGGTGCTCCAGAATACAACCATCGATAAGCTTCCAGGTTTCAAGAAGCGGTTCGAATGGTTCGTCGCCAATCAGAGCGCCCTCGCCAAACAGATCGCGTATACGGCGACCGGTCCGAAGGAAGCGGTCAGCGATATTGAGCAATCCTCAGACGGGTTGAAGCTTCTCGCGATCCCATCAGCCGAGCGTCTGACACGCATGCTTCGCTACATCCTCGATGAGCGGGAGTTCCTCTCGCCCTACGGCATGAGATCTCTCTCCAAGATCCACGCGGAGTTCCCGTATCGACTCACCCTTGAAAATCGGGATTACGGAATCGACTACTGCCCTGGAGATTCCAACACCGACTTTTTCGGCGGCAATTCGAATTGGCGCGGACCTGTATGGTTCCCGATTAACTTCCTCGTAATTGAGGCGCTCGACCGCTACTACACCTTCTACGGGGACTCCTTCAAAATTGAGTGTCCAACCGGAAGTGGCACCTTCATGAACCTCAAGCAGGTCGCCGACGAACTTTCACGTCGCCTCAGCCTCCTCTTCCTTCGGGATCCTCAGGGCCGTAGACCGTGTCACGGAGATGATACTCGCTACGCTAAGAACCCCTTCTGGAAGGATCTTATTCTCTTCTACGAGCACTTCCATGGAGACAACGGCACCGGTATCGGAGCGAGTCATCAGACCGGCTGGACCTCTCTCGTCTCCCTGTGCATCGAGCGAATGATACAGGTCCGCGCTGAGCCCTCTCCTCGCGGACGGTCGAAAAGCTAAAGACTCGACCTGTCGGTAGAGGCGGGCGAGGCGCGTCCTATGCGTTCGAAGCCGCTTCACGGTCCCGGTCACGAGCGACCTTTCTCGAACGGGCGTTGATATCCTTGAGCACGTTCATGTACGCGACGAAAGCGTCGTACGGACTCTCATACGGGCTGAAGTATCGATGCACCACACCATCTCCATCTCCCTTGGTGCTCATGTAGTAAAAGTGGTCGGAGGTCTGCAAACGACGCCACGTCTCTCGAGCGAGCGCCATATCGGGCGCCGCGATATCACATCCCGCATAGAGGGTCTTGGTCTCGTAGAGCGTCTCAATCGCTCCCCGCTGCATCTTGTTGCCACACCACGCGCTCACATCTCGCTCGGTATCAGCCCACGATGTAACGCGGGCGAAGGACAATTCGGAGACAGGGTGAAGATACCGAATCGCGTCAGAGGGCGTAGTGAAGGACCATTCCTTGTGCTTGAGAACGTGAGGCGGAAGTTTCTCAAGAAAATCGAGAATCCCGGTATCTCCCTCATGATGCTCACCGAAGGTCTCATAATCGAGGAACAACCCAACGAAATCAGCGTTACCGGTGAGGTCATGCAACGAGGCGGCGTATCGTTCCGGAGTGAGGCGTTCGTCACCGCCATGGGTGAACCGGAACGCGATATCATCCGAGAGTTTAAAACTTCGCGGAAGCAACTTGGTTGTCGCCCCGGGCACGCGGTAGGCGAAATGTGGCGAACGCCATCCCAAGATATCGTTCACTCCCTCTACCAGAACTCCCCGAAATCCGAGCTCTCCAACCACTCGCCCGATCTCATCGCTGTAGATAAGCTCCGTATTACGAAATACGCGGGGCCGCTGACCGAACTCCCGTTCGATGGCATCGGAGTGCAAACGCACCTGCGCCTCGAACTCATCACGATCGTAGAGGGACGCGAGGGAGTGATAGTAGGTCTCCCCCAAAAACTCGACACATCCAGTGGCCGCCAACGCTCGAAAGCTCTCCAGCGCGTCTGGGGCGTAGAGACGCATCTGCTCAAGCGCGGTGCCGCTTATCGAGAACGCGACTTTGAGCGAACCATCGCATGCGCGAATCGCGCGAAGCAGGCGCTCGTTCGCCGCCAGATAAGAGCGCTTCGCGACTCGCTCCATAATAGAGCGATTCAGTGTGTCATCGAAGTAGGTGGTCGCGTTCTCGACATCAAAATAGGAATAACGCCGCAGTCGATACGGTTGGTGCACCTGAAAATAGAAACAAACCGCCGGCATACTTCTCGTTCCTGCCCTTATAGCGAGGCTTGTGGACTCACGTCTTGGTAGACCTCTATCGTCTTTAAAGCCGCCGCGTCCCAATGAAGCACTTTGATCTCCTCTCGAGCCATTCGAGCCAAATCCTGGCGCATCTCAGGATGCACGAGCGCGTTGATAATGAGATCCGCCATGCGGTCCACGTCCCAAAAATCAACCTTGAGGGCATGCTCGATAACCTCGGCCACACCGGACTGCTTGGAGATAATAATCGGGGTATCGAAGCTCACAGCCTCAAGCGCCGTGATACCGAACGGCTCAGACACGGATGGCATGACATAGATATCCGCGACAGAGAAGATCTCCTCAAGCTCCTCACCCTGCACGAATCCCGGGAACATGAAATTCTTTGAAAGACCAAGCTCTTTAACCTGCTCCATTATCAATGGCAGCATATCTCCTTGGCCAGCGACCACGAAAAGAACATCCGGCAGATGGGGGATAACTTTCGCCGCCATCTCAACGAAGTACTCAGGCCCCTTTTGGAAGGTCACTCGACCGACAAAAGCGACCACGTGCTCAGGCCACGTCTTCTTTCCTCGATAATCAGTTACCATCTCTCGCGGATACACGCCGTTGTGAACAACGAGTACCTTACTTGAGGGGATTCCGTGATGACGTTCAATAGAGCGTTTCGTGAAGTAACTCACCGCTATCACCTTATCGGCGTGTCGGGTCCCGAAACGCTCCATCTCACTGATCTGAGGATGCACGAAGAGGCCACTTCTATCCTGCTCAAGGCTATGCACGTGTACGATAAGAGGTTTGCCCGTTCGCTCGGAGAGAGCGACCCCAGCGGGAAACGTCATCCAATCGTGGGCGTGAATCACATCGAACGACTCCCCCGCGAACTGTGAGATAACTTGCATCGTGAAGCGCTCAACCTCCTCGAAGAGGTCTTTGCTGTAGCGATCGTTACCCGCGACCCGCTCGGGAAGGTCTGGCTGCGCGTGTTCGAGCGCGCTGACGAGATCGATCCCATATACCTCTCCATCTATCAGCGCACGCGCCGTCGGATCCTTTCTCAACGCGGGCGAGAGCGATGCAACCTGTTGGTGCGTGATTGCGGCCATCGTCTCCGTAAACTGACGGGGACTCCAGTACGGGGAGAGAAAAGCCGGGATACGGGTCGTGGGAACGGGAACGGGCGGTGGCTTAGGACCTTGCGGTTGTTGGCCACCTGGCGAAATCGCGCGAGAGGAATCAGAAAGCACCATGTGCCGTGCCTCTTCCATTCCGAAGAGCTGGGGAACGACGAAGTGAATATCGACCCCTTGGGAGGACAACGCGCTCGTTAGGCCCTGACAGGCAGTGCCGAGTCCCCCCGCGATATGAGGGGGATATTCCCATCCGAGCATCAAGATCTTCATAGGCGAACGAATATACGGCGCAGGGCCCCTGGTGTTCGGATTATAGGGAGCGTACTTCGGGAAGTCCATGTTAAGACGGGATATTTCTGGAACCTATCGGCATCGGGCGTCCTCTCTTTTAGCGCCTCTCATACCGCGGCCCCCTTCATACCCGGTCTAATCCTCTTCTCAATGTTCGCCGTCAGACAATCTCGTCCGTAGACCGAATAGGACAAAACGACGTCTTCCGGCGGAAATAGTTGGCCGACGTCGCTCTGTTTGCTAGAAATGCCGATGCATTAACTGTTCAGGAGATGTTCATGCTTATCGCTGGTGATGTGGGTGGAACGAAGGCTCGAATCGGCCTCTTTGAGAGACGTGCTGGAAAGGTCGAGCTGGTGGTATCTGAGGACTACGCGAGCAAGGATTACAAGAGCCTTGAGGCGATCCTTGGCGTCTTCATGGACAAACACAGTTCAAAGGTCAAAGGGCATCTTGAGGCAGGTTGCTTCGGACTCCCCGGTCCCGTTGTGAACGGCAAGGTCAAGGTGACGAACCTCCCATGGGAGGTCGCGATGGTTCAGGTTGGACTCGCCCTTGATATCTCCAAAGTCAAACTCGTAAACGATCTCGTCAGTACCGCGGCGGCGATTCCGCACTTCGGTCCAAGCAGCCTCAAAACGCTCTACGGCGGTGAGGGGTATGATCGCGCGGGCTCCTGCGTTGTTGTCGCGCCAGGAACTGGACTGGGACACTCGCTCATTCATCGAGAAGGTGGGTGGAGCGTGCTCCTCGCCTCAGAGGGTGGACACGCTAACTTCGCGCCAACCAACGACCTTGAGATCGAGCTCTTAAAGTATCTTCAAAAGAAACTTTCTCACGTCAGCGTTGAGTCGATACTGTGCGGACCAGGTATCTTCAACATCTACACCTTCCTTCGAGACTCCGGATACGGCGAAGAGCCCGAGGAGATGAAGACCCCCGAGGCTAAGGAGCATCCAGCTTCAACTATCACAGGCATCGCGATGGCGGGTAAATCAGACCTCTGCGTCAAAACGCTCAATATGTTCTGCACCATGCTCGGCGCCCACTGTAGCAATATCGTTCTCACCTACCTCGCGACCGGAGGTGTCTTCTTAGGCGGTGGTATCCCACCAAAGATCTTGGAGTTCCTCACGAACGGCTCGTTCCTTGAAGGATACCTCAACAAAGGTAAGCAGAAGGAGCGTGTTGAAGCGACCCCTGTGTTCATCATCAAGGATGATTACGCCTCGCTCTATGGGGCGGCGGCTATCGCTTCGACGTTGTAGGGAAGGGATGTCCTGAGCGCCAAAACGCTTCGCATTCCTGATAACCTTCGCCGTCCGCAACACGGCGACCAGGAATGGTCGCCCTCCCTAGTCACGGGTCGCACCTTGGGAGGGCGAGCATTCCTGCTCGCCGGAACGTTGCCTGTCTCGTTTCACGTCGACGGTGACGTGTAACGCCATACGTCCACGTCACCGTTGAACGCCATTAACGCGGCGGTCAGGAATGACCGCCCTCCCCCGACACCCCTCGCACCCGGGCCGCCCTTAAATTAAGCATCTCCACCCCAAGCGAGAACGCCATCGCGAAGTAGATGTATCCCTTCTCGATGTGGTGACCGAGTCCATCGGCGACAAGCACGAGACCGATCATGAGGAGGAACGAGAGCGCGAGTATCTTAATCGTAGGATTCGCCTCGATGAAACGAACGATAAATCCTGAGAAGAGCAACATGACGATAACAGCCAAAACAACAGCGGTCGCCATCACCGGAAGGTTGTTTGTCATTCCCACCGCCGTGATCACGGAATCGAGCGAGAACACGATATCGATGAGAATGATTTGGGTTATCACACCCCGCATCGTCGGCATCTTACCGCCTTGAAATTCACGAAGCTCACTCTCCTCGTGAACCGTCTTCTCTCGAATCTCTTTCGTCGCTTTGTAAATAAGGAAGAGACCTCCGACGAGGAGGATAATATCACGACCACTCAGCTCCCGACCCATAAACGGCATCGTCACAACCGGACTGGTAAGCGATGCCATGTAGGAAAGGGTGAAGAGGAGCATCAACCGCGTGATAACCGCGAGCCCAAGTCCGATCAGACGAGCTGAGTGGCGCTGTTCAGCCTTTAAACGACCGGCGATAATCGCGATAAAAACGATATTATCTATTCCAAGAACGATCTCTAATGACGTTAGGGTCAATAGGGCGATCAAGTTCTCCGGAGAAAAAAGCTCTAGCATAGGGGGTACTCCTTGTACGTTCCTCCCGTTGTCTCACAGAGCTGCCCTATGTAAAAGCCCCCAGGGGCACTATATCCCGCGCGCACGGGATACCATGTGGCATACCGCTCGTGGTCCCAAAATCGAGTCTTCTCCACAGGATATACGCTAGAGGGTCGTACGTAGGGGTCAGCTGCGATTATCGCTCCCTAGATACGTACACTTCGCCTCAAGCATCGTCGGATAAAACTGCAAGGACCGAAGCACCCGAGCGATCCACGAGGAGGTCATTCGGTACCCATAGTAGGTAACGTGACACTCGTTAAGACCCGGAGCGATCGGTGCCACGATGTGGTCAGGGACATACACAGGATTACCGTACATCCATAGCTTCCAGATATCGTGCGAGAGTCGGGGCTGCACCCGGAAGTACGCGGCGTCGACCTCAGCGCACTCTCCCCTCTTACGACAACCGCGAACTGAGTGAATATTGTTCTCGGGATCTATCTCATCGGATTGCGTTAGGTAGAACACCTCTGTGCGTTTCGATAGGCCTATCAGCATCCCATCAACGATCGGCTCAACGGTAAAGAAGCGGACCGTGCTTCCCAACCATGTATCGGTGAAGGTAGAGAGAACAAGCACGGTAAACACAACGACGATACTAGACCGAACGCGCGACAACCTTCGCTCCTTCGTCGTTCGATCGACGGTGTAGGCGAATCGATTCCACACCGAGAGGTAGATCCTCCACAACCAGGAGAGCGGGGGGCGAAGCACTCGCCACACGGGAGAAACAACGGTGGAAAGCAAGCCCCCCACAACCGTCCGAGTCGCGGTAACCGCTCTTCGAAGGAAGGTTACATTCTCGTTCAATTCTCGAATCGATTCGGCGATCGTACCCTGGTCATCGGATGGCGTCACCGATGGAGATGTCGATTTCGACATACGCCGGGCGCGGGCGATAAGCGAGTCGAGCTCGTCCTTTCCTCCATCTCCCCTTCCGGCCGGATCGCTCATTATCTCTCCTGGTTGCTACACCGCTTGAGCCACAGCGGGAGCCACGGGCTTCAACACGATAGTTTTTGTGGATCCCTCAAAGGAGACCTCTATCTCCCCCTCTCTCACACGCTCATTCAATACGAGGTCCGCGATACTCGATGTAATATGTCGGTCCATGTATCCCAAGATGCTTCGAGCCCCCTCCCGCGGAACATACACGGCTTGCACCATTTCCCGCATCGCTGCCTGGGGCATGACGAGGTGAATCTTCTGATCGGCGATGAGCGCGTTGATACGACCCAATTCCTTGATCGCGATCGCCGAAAGCACCTCAACACCGAGCCGTTGGAATGCGTAGATATTTCCCCCGAACCGTCCCAGGAACTCTGGACGATAGTGAGAACGGAGGTCCGTGAGGGCGAGTTTCTTGGCCTCCTCAAACGGCATCGTCTCATCGAGGAAGTGAGGCGTTCCGATGTTCGTAGTCATAATCACGATCGTATCCTTAAACGACGCGGTCAGTCCTCGGCTGTCGGTAAGGCGGGCATCATCGAGGAGCTGAAGCATCAGATTGAAGACATCGGGGTGAGCCTTCTCAATCTCGTCAAAGAGCACGACACTGTAAGGGTTACGACGCGCGAGATTGGTGAGGATCCCACCATGCTCATACCCTTCATATCCTGGAGGCGCTCCTATGAGCTTCGCGACCGCGTGCTTCTCCATATACTCCGACATATCGAACCGCAGCAGGGGAACCGAGAGCGCTTCGGAGAGCGCCTTCGCGAGTTCGGTCTTTCCCACTCCCGAAGGTCCAAGGAACATAAAGGTCCCGGAGGGCTTATTCGGAAGCTTCAAGCCCAATCGAGCTCGTTTAACCGACTGCGCAACTTCAGTGGTCGGCTCCGTCTGTCCCACTACCCGCGCGCTTAAAACGTGTTCCAGATTACGCAATCGCTCTCGCTCGTTCTCCGTCAACGTGTCTACGGGGATCCCGGATAGCGCGCTAAACGAGCGCAGTACATCCTCCTCCCCAATCGACAACCCGGCGTAGACCTCGGCCACCTTTTTTGTGTATGCCTCGCTCGCCCGCGACACCAGCTTACGCAACATATCGAGCCGTTGCCGAACCTCAGTTACGGCGGCGGTGTCGGAGTCCTTGTAGATCCCCATCGGATCACCGTGACCACTCATCACACTACTCGCGCTCGCCGAGCTCTGCAGCTCCGAAACACGCCGCTGATGGGCGTTTTTTAGGGTCTGAACCTCATCCTCAAGTACCCGTATCTGCTCCTCTCCGTCGCTCATCTCCTGGTAGAGCGCTCGAACCTGCCGTTGTCGCTCGTTCCACTCCGCTTGGGCCGTCTGAATACGAGTTTCGATATCACGACGTTCGGGGGCGGCGGGAGGGGTCGACGCGAGCTTTCGTTTCAGCTCCTCGATGTGAACAGGTGCGAGGTGCGCCTGGCGACAGAAGTGCGTCATGGCGAGATCGAGGAGCGTTATCGCCGCGTCCGGCTGCGCCCTCAACTCGGTCAATTTGTATTTTTCAGTCAATGCTACCGCCCCCTCAAGAGCTTTGGGCGATATCCCAACGCCATGGTGAGCTTCAAGCTCTCCACGCACCTGCTCGGCGATTAATCGGAGATTCAGTGGAGCAGGCTCCTTTACCTCGTAGAGGGTGCAATTCTCCAAGAGGTCCCCGTCACATTTAAGAAGCTCAGCCAGTCCCTCATCGCTCGTCTCAAAGATAGCTTGATAGCGCCCCGCTTTTAGGTCTCCCATCAAACCGTTAATGAGATTGCTACATCCCGTCATTGTGGCGAACTTGATGAAGTCCGCGGCGTCCTCAACAACCAGCACAGCTGAGTTTGAGGCGCTCAAAGTATTACGCGCCTTTCTGAACGCCTCATTTATCGCCGCGGTGTTCCCCGACTCGAAGAGAAGATCGGTGTTCAGCCAGAAGAATCGCTTTCCAACGATATCAACCGGTGTGGTGAGATCGCGCTTACTCGCCTGCAATCCGAGAACGATGGCGCTCACGCCAACCCCTCCTCGTCCCGTTACGACAAGGTTTCGACGATGAAGCTTCATGAGCGCGGTAGACAACTCGGCGAGCTCGGTGTCACGCCCGACGAGCTTAAAGTTCGGTCTCCGAGCGAGAACGTCGGAGCCTCGAGTCAACGTTTCCCCAGACGCTGAATCTCCCATAGATACCTCCCCGGCAGCGACGCACTATGAATTTCCAAGTTTATCAAACGGATTGGCGAATCCTTGGCCCCCACCCGGCTTTTCCGATGAATTATCCGCCTCACCACTCGCCATATTCGCCTCAGCTCGCTCATCCACGAGGTCGTTGATAGCGCCCTGAACCGCGCCAGAGACCTTTCGAATCGCGCCGATCGTATCACGCATGCGAGTGTATCCAGCGTTCGCGATATCGCTCGAAGCTTTGAGAACATCGCCGTAATCCTGAAGCTCTCCAACGAGGCGAGAGATCTGCTGCGCCTCAAGGTCGATCGTCGTGGCGTTACGCACGACCTCTTGCGAGATGATCGTTTGATTCTGCGCCGCCATGCGGGCGAAATTGTTGGCCGCGATTGAGCGGGACTCGCTTGTAGCCGCCGCTGATATCGCGCTCACCACGGACATGAGCTGTTCTCCCATCTGTGAGACGCCCTCAAGGTGGAGTCGCTTGGTACTCCCGCTCTCGTTCCTTATCGTATCCTTGTAAGCCTGGATCTGAACGGCGTGCTTCGTAAGACCGCCGATGGAGTTCGCCACGTCTATCGCGTGGTCATCGGATCGACTAATAAACTCGTTGAGGTCTTGAAGCTTATCCTCACGGGTCATTCGAGCGATAGAGGACTCCTCCCCGGGAGCCGATTCCAGTCCCTTCTTCACCTCCTCATTCCCCTGAGAAACCGCTTTCAACGACTCGTCCATGATGAGGTGCATGTTTTTAAGGATGCCGTTCGTATCCGAGAGGACCTCGGCGTGCTTACCCAATCGCTCAAGCGTACCAAGCACGCCCTTGAGGCGTGTATCGGATGTATCAACGTAGTTCACAGCGGCGTCGATGAGAGCCTTTTGACGGTCCCTATTCTCCTCCTTAGTTAGATCAAGGAACTCCCGCAACACCCGCTTCTGATCGGATAGCTCTGGGTTCTCGGGATCTCGGCCCGCGGCTATGGTCGCCCGTTGGGCCTCTACCTTGTTGAGGGCGTCATTAATCTCATCCGACGCTCTCACTTTATCAATCGAGTCGATCTCTCCGATCCGAGCGAGCGCGGATTTCTTGATCGGACCCAGTCCGAAAAAGGACTTCTCCGCCGAGAGCCTCGCCTTCTCTCGCTCAAGAGCCTCACCGCGGGAAACAGACTCAGCGAGTCGTTGTTCGAACGTTTCCAGGAGTTTCTTCTGCTCCTCTGCCCACTCTTTATCTTTCTGAATCTCTTTGTACACGTCCGGAATCTTGTCGTTCTTTCGAATCTCAAAGACCGCGGTGAGGACATCGATAAGAGGCTTCGCTTTGTCTTGAAACTCAACGCTGGCTCGGGTCATATCATCCACAACGGACTGAAGCTCAGCAAAGGCCTCTGTGTCCTGAAGTTTGATACCCTCGCGATTAAGAACCTTACGCTGCTCTTGGAGATACTCCTTGAAGGCGCCGAAGGCCTCAAGCTTGGCCCGATTCTGCTCCTTAGTGCTCTCCTTTGAGAACGCGAGCTCCTTCACAAACGCGTCTCGCTTCCCTTCCGGAGAGAGTTCTTGATTGAGCATGATCGAGGCGAATACGTTCGTCTGAGCGAACGCCTTCGTTCGTTCCGTAACCACGGCCTGTTGCCGCTCTCGGATCTTCGCGGCGTCGGATACTACTGACTGAACTGTTCGCTTTGTGCTGGTTGATTCACTCATCCTTCCCCCTCTGGAACGTGGGTCCCTTATCACTCGGACAAGATGCAGGTCGGTGCAAAGGAGGGAATCTTTAGAGTTCGGACCGATCCCCCAGAAGAACCCGGGGCAAGAAGGGGTAACCTACCGAAACTAGGTATCCCATCCGCATTCAATCGAGAGTGAGTTAGCGCGCCAGCACCTGGAGGAGGCTGGTTATTTCTTCTGCAGAAGATCCTTCACCGACTGCTTGAAGTACTCCACCGTTCGGTCATTGGCTCGATTGAGGATGTAGGAATCCCCGTTCTTCGTGCCGATGTACAGACTTGGCGTTCCACGTACACCGACCTTCGTGCCCTCTTCCATCTCAGATTTGATCTGAGCCTCAATCGCGGGATCGGCGACATCCTTCTCGAACTTGCTCACATTAAGCCCCAACTCTTTTGCCCACACGACATACTTGTCGTCGGACAATTGAGCCTGATTCGCGAATATCTTGTCGTGCATCTCAAAGAACTTACCCTGACGACCAGCGGCGAGCGCGGCACGAGCCGCTGGGATCGCCTGCTTGTGAAACCCGAGCGGGAACTGCTTAAAAACGAAGGCAACCTTTCCCTTCATCTCAGGGTCCTGCAGGGTAGCGTTAATAGCCGGGAGGATCTTTGAGCAAAACGGGCATTGAAAATCGGACCACGCGACGATGACCGTTGGAGCGTTAGCGTTTCCTAAAACGGTCGCGTTCTTGGCAGGCACCGTAAAGGGGCCCTGCGGAGGGGGAGGTGGCGCGGGCTGCGCCGGACGCCCCTTCATCGCGACCTCAAGTGAGTTCAACTTCTGAAGAACCTCCGCCTGCTGCTTCTTTATCACCTCGATGTCATTCGCGAGCTGCGCCGATTGCGGATCGGAGCAAGCCGCGAAACACACAACTGAGAAACAAGCCAAAAATCGAATTGCTTTCCGCATACACTACCTTACGACTCACCAAACTTTCCCTTCAAAGCATAGAAAGCGACACGAGGCTCTGACAAGGCGGAAAGTTTCAACGCCGGTTCAACAGGTTGCCGACCGATGCGCCGGTCCAAACAAGTCAGCGCCGCTAGCTCTGCGGCTCCAAGTCACGCTCACGCCCCCGCCCCTGAGGAGCCTTGTACGGGAGCCTCCGAATGTCTATCTCGCCCTTGTCCGGACGCAGGGAGGCGACGGGACACTCATCACGAAACGTCCCCTGCCACTCGTTTGACCATGGGGAGGCGCTGACACGCTCAAAACCCAGCGATACCATGACCAAGGGGAGATACTCTTCAAGAGAAGGAGGAACTACCACATTAAGGAACGAGGACTCACGATACTTCCCGTTGTGAAAGACAAACCGCTCCCCAGCTACGAGCGCGAGCCAATTAAGGATCTTTACCTGTGGCTCGGTCAATCCAAGCTCTTTCCTGAGGAAGTCGATCTCAGGTCTCTGGGGCCGAGTCGCCGCCTCTGTCCATGGGTGCGAGATTCCCCCTCGAAGAGGCTCAGCCGACACCACGGTTTTACCCTCAACTCGCTGTCCATTCGACACCATGTTCATTTCTCCTACGAAGATACCGGAATCCTTCACTGCCCGAGGCAGAGAGGTTATACGACTCCCCAAAACATTTCACGCGAAAAAAGAGCATCGTTTCCGGCATTGCTGGGCCCTCGCCGCTCTCATATACTAGATGAGATAGCACCTCGGAGTCCTCGCACGTGAACACCCCGCCATCAGATCCTAAAGACCTCTCGGAGACCCCCACTCGGCGGTACGCGCCGATCGGCCAGATCGGCGCAGGGAGCATGGGCACCGTGTATAAGGTCCAAGACACCAGCCTTGATAATGAGGTAATAGCGCTTAAGTTGCTAAACAAAAGCCTACTCACCGACGCCTCTTTCGTGGCGAGATTTCAACGAGAGATCATCGTCGCTCGCAAACTCTCCCACCCCAATATCGTGAGAATTTTTGATTTCGGCGAGCTCAAGAACGGCGGGCACTACTTCACCATGGAAATCGTGGAGGGAGAGGACCTCAGAGCCGTGATAGATCGCCATCGCTCAAGCCTGCCGATAGAACGGGCGATCCGCATCCTCTTCCAATTAGCTCTCGCTCTCGACTATTCACACGGCGTGGGGATTACTCATCGCGACATCAAACCTGAGAACGTCCTTCTAGGGCACGACGATCACGTCAAATTATCTGACTTCAGCTCGGCCAAGGATATCGTTCTCGACCGCAAGCTAACACCTGAGGGAGCGATCCTGGGCACCCCGTTCTACATGGCCCCTGAACTCTTAAAAGGCGGCGCGGTTAGTCCTCTACTGGATATATATTCCCTCGGTATCGTCTTCTTTGAAATGTTGACGGGAGAGCCACCCTTCACAGGAGATACCCTCGCTACGATTATCGCGAAGCACATTACTCAAGCGATTCCGCAGGTACGGGACTTCCGACCCGACGCCCCGAAGTGGTGCCAAGATTTTATTGAGATATGCGCTGAGAAGAATCCCGCTCTTCGGTACGCCTCTATGTCTGAGCTGATCGGCGACCTAGTCCGACACTCGGCGACCATGAAGATAGACCTCTCCGTCCCAGCGATTCCCCAGTCACTTATCGATACGGCTACCAAAGCGGCCCGTCGCTCCGGAGGGGTACGAGGCCTTATAGGATTCTAGCAATACGACCCCAACACCCCACAAAATGGGGGCGCGGAGTGGAATACTACCATCCCACCCGGAGACCTACCCGCGCGACGCTGAGCTACCGCTCTGGCGCAAGCGTGATAAGGACTCGAGACATTCGCGGAATTTCCTCAAGCGTCGCTATCCCCGAGCGGTTGAGGGTCACAAGTCGGGCGG
>JBIJBE010000005.1:0-124700 GCA_044345405.1 Bdellovibrionota bacterium | reverse complement strand
AGGGCGTGGATAGCGTTAGGGATCTGCGCGACCTGTCTCTTTGTGTTGGCGCTCCGCCTCTGGCATCTCCAGATCATTAATGGACACGTGTTCCGCGACCGCTCTGAGAATAACCGTCTTCGCATGGTGTATGTGCCACCACCACGGGGACTGATCCTCGATCGAAACGGAGAGGTCCTGGTTCGCAATCGACCATCGTTCAACATTGATTTGGTGGTCGAGGACAGCCCGAATCCAGAGCAGACCGTTCGCGCGTTAGCCGAAATAACGGGACAGCCCGCTGAGGAGCTTTTGGAGAAGCTTAGTCGGCAGGGTAAGCGGCGGATGTACGAGCCAAAGCTTCTTCTTCGCGATGTATCGCGGGACTTAGTCGCTAAGATCGCGGCGCAGCGGTATCGATTGCCTGGTGTACTCATCACCGTCGTTCCAGCGCGAGATTATATCCACGGCGATCTCGCCGCGCACGCTATCGGCTATATTCGAGAGATCTCGGGTGAGCAGCTCAAGAATCCTCTCTACGCCGGCTATCGCATGGGAGACGTTATCGGTCAGTACGGTGTTGAGGCGCGGTACGAGCGGTATCTTCAGGGTGAGCGTGGCTCTCAAGCTGTTATTGTGAACGCCGCCGGTAACAAGATCGGAGAGGCGTATTCCCACCTCGCGCTGCCGGGTAGCGACGTCATCCTCACGATCGATCGTCGCTTACAAGAGGTCGCTGATCGGGCGCTCACTGGAAAGAAGGGCGCGGTGGTCGCGATGGATCCCAACACCGGAGATATCCTGGCGATGGCGTCCGCTCCCCGATTCGCCCCATCGGTTTTTACCACCGAGGTTTCCAAAGAGACGTGGGCCGATATCGTCGACGCAAAGGGGAACAAGCTTACCAATCGCGTGACCCAGGGAGTTTTCCCGCCAGGCTCCGTGTTTAAGATCTTCGTCGCCGCCGCGGCTCTTTCCGAAGGCGTGGTTACCCCGGAAGAACGATTCTTCTGTCCCGGCTACTCTACCTTCGGCACTCGAAAGTTTCGTTGTCATAAACACTCAGGACACGGGTCTGTAGATCTCTTTGAGTCGATCGTTCAGTCGTGCGACGTCTATTTCTATACCGTCGGACAACGTCTCGGTGTTGATCGAATTTATCAGTACGCGCACGACCTCTTCGAATTCGGTGAGCCAACTGGTCTGGGAATCGGAGATGAGAGTTCAGGACTCATCCCATCGACGGCCTGGAAAGCGAAGTATTTCAGAAATCCAGAGGACAAGAAGTGGTATCCAGGAGAGACTTTGCCGGTTTCGATCGGTCAGGGTGCTATCACCACCACTCCGCTTCAGATCGTTCGAGGGCTATCCGCCGTGGTCAACGGAGGTCTGATCGTGAAGCCTCGCATCGTTCGCAAGGTTGTAGCGAGTGATGGTCGTGTGCTTGAGGAGACCCCCGCGGCTCCTGAGATCGTTCGGAAGCTCGACCTGGATCCTCAGATCCTTGATAAACTTAAAAAGTCG
The DNA here is from genome assembly GCA_044345405.1 of Bdellovibrionota bacterium. Lineage (GTDB taxonomy): Bacteria > Bdellovibrionota_C > UBA2361 > UBA2361 > OMII01 > OMII01. The sequence goes on along the minus strand of JBIJBE010000005.1, from coordinate 123,197 downwards.
ATGGTTGGTGTAGTTGAGGACAAACGCGGAACGGGACATCGAGCCGCGCTTCCAGATATTCATGGCATCTCCGTTGGTGGCAAGACCGGAACCGCGCAGGTGGCCTCCCGCGAATCTGGAAACAAGGACGAGGACCACGCGTGGTTCGCCGGATACGCGCCCGCTGATAATCCGAAGATTGTGGTGGCAGCTCTCGTTGAGAACGGAGGACATGGCGGCGCTGAGGCGGCGCCGATAGCGCAGGATGTGTTCGCGGCGTACTTCGGCATTCCCGATCCTCCTCCTGAAGATAAGAGCGCCCCGAGGAAGAAGCCGGCTCCGGTCGTGGAGGTGAACGGTGACTAGTCTCTATAAACGCTCCTTCGCTCACTTCGATTGGGGATTGGCTACCTTCACGGTGATTATTCCCCTCTTTGGCTTGGTGGTGCTCTTTAGCGCCGGATACGACGCTGAAGGGACGGTCAATTTGTTCGGGTTTCTGAATGTAAACTTCCCCAGCGCCGCGTGTTTGAAGCAGGCGGTGTACCTAATGGTCGGTCTCGTGGTGATGGGCATCGGCATGGCGGTCCCAACACAGACGTTCTATAGATTTTCGTTCCTGCTGTACGGAGCCGCGCTCGCTCTTCTCGTCGCGGTGGCGGGTTTCGGCGTAGTGGTAAACGGATCTCGTCGTTGGTTGGATCTAGGGGGATTTAATCTTCAGCCCTCTGAGTTCATGAAGCTCGGCCTCATCGTCACGATGGCGCGAGTGCTCTCGAAGCGTCCACCTCGTGATGGGGTGTCGTATCGCTTCTCGGAGTTGTTGGTTCCCGGTCTCTTCATCGCGATCCCGATGGCGATCATCGCGAAGCAGCCTGACCTTGGGACCGCGCTCTCCCTTGGTATAGTTGGTGTCGGGCAGATCCTCTTTGTGGGTGTGCGACGAAAGACCCTGCTCGCCATAGTAGTCGCCGTGCTCGCGCTCGCCTATCCGGCGTGGGAGATGTTGCATGACTACCAGCAACGTCGAATCCTCGTTCTGCTTGATCCTGAGTCTGATCCAAAGGGGAGTGGATACCACATCACGCAATCAAAGATCGCGGTGGGCTCGGGAGAGCTTTTCGGTAAAGGCTATCGACAGGGAACGCAGACCCAACTTGAGTTCCTGCCGGAGCACACCACTGACTTTGTATTCTCGGTACTCGCCGAGGAGTGGGGGTTCGTAGGTTGCCTCTTCCTGCTTGGCCTCTTCTTTGGACTCTTTGTCTCGATGCTTCGGATCGCCTCCCGAACGAGGGACCTTTTCTCGTGTTTGCTCGCGTTTGGATTTACCGTTCAGATATTCGCCCACGTGGTCATCAATATAGGCATGGTTATCGGACTTATGCCCGTTGTAGGAATCCCCTTGCCCCTTGTAAGTTATGGAGGTTCCTCGATGCTCTCAATTCTCTTTGGACTTGGAATCGTTCAAGGGGTTAGCATGAGGAAGTTACAGTATCGGCCGTCATGACGCGGTAGGGTTGCCTCGATATGCGAACAAATGTTCTCTCTCACCTTCTTTTCTTCGCCGCGTTTGTAGGTGGAATGGGGGGATCGTCGGCGGTGGATGTTTTCGCGGACGATGTTCCTCGAGTTTCCTTTCCGGCGATGACTCAGGATGAACTCGATAGGTTCCGCGACAGTCTCAAAAATAGCGTGCCCCTTGTATCGCATCCGCCAAGGGGCTCTCAACGGATCGATGCCCATACCGAAGGCTTGTGGTCGGGCACCTCTACGGACGTGAACACCTCGATCGGGGAGGTGGTGCTCCGCTTTCGACCTTCGACCGAGGAGTTGCTCGCCCGTTCGATTACCAACGAGAATTCATCGAACGCGCTCTTAGAGAGCGTTGACTTGAAGCTCGCCTATGAGGATTCGCATGTTGTTTTCGTCCATTCGAACCCAGAGGATCCCCGAGAGTTGGGAGGATTTAAAGCGAAGGTGAAACGAAAGGATCACCCAACGCGGGTAAAGATGATCATGGGACAGCGTGACGCCGGAATGTACGTGGCCGTACCCCCTTTTAATGATCCACAAGCGGAGTGGGGGGTCTACGTGTGCCCCCGGATCATCAAGTACCAATCGGTAGGTAGAACGGGAACACGCGTAATGCGACTTGAAACTTCACCGTATAACCTTTCGGAGGTTAAGATCACCGCTGACGCGGTAGGGAGCGCCACCTTTGAGGCTCCGCGAGGTAAAGTTCGTGCCGCGATTACGTTACAACTCTCTCAAGGGCTCCCCGAGTCGGCAAATCCGACGGATCTCTCTGTCTCGGCGGTTGCCGAACCAAAGGTTCGGTATCGACCCAAGTTCCCGTTCGATTTTACTCGCTTCGCTCCAAGCACGGATATGCAACAGGGGCTTACTATGATGGTCGAACTGCAGAATCGCTCCGGTAAGATTCGACGACAGAACTTTAGCCACGTTGTCTCCGTCCACAAATCAAATGAGCCATCACCGGTGCCGGTAACGGTCGATGGTATCCGGCCCGCTGGTGATACCGGTGATTGTTACGTGGTGCAGATTCAGAAGTACTCGTGGAAGGAGTATGATAAGGGAGAGGTACATTTCTAGGGTTTCGCCGTGTGTGACCACTTCCCTGTGTAAGTAGCCCGGCTACAGGGGAACAATTATCAGCATCACATTTACTCGCCAGGAATAGCACTGGGAATTTCTCCATGTACCGGGGCTCTCCATGTACCGGGGCTACTGCAGACAAAAAGGTCCCGCAGCCAGGTGCGATGTAGCACCACAGCTTCAGATTGACCTCATTGTATAGGGGAGAGGCTGGGCCTGAGATACACGAATGCCCTGCGAATCGGAGAACGCGAAAATCTGATGGATAGAGAAACTAGCGCGCGAGCACGTTCGCGAGTTTCGGCATAGACGGTGGATACAATCCAGGGGGATACGGAACTGTAACGTGCCCCAACTTCCATCTCTCCCGAACCGCCCTCGCTTTCTGCATGAGCGCCTTAAAAAATCTGATAAATCCCAATCGAATGCTACGCTTGTGTGAGAGACAGTACGTGCGTCGCCCAGATCGTTCAGGGCGATAGCTCGTGTCGAAAACCTGGGTGAGCAGACGCTCTCTCCCCATGACGCGCTTCTTTTCTTGTACTCTCTTCTTCTCGGCTCGGTCCTCAAGCAATCTGATGTGCGCGACCAGTTGCTCATTTAGTTTTTGCTGCTCTCCCTGAGAGTGGTATCCAAACGACTCTATCCACGCGTTCGGCTCAAGGGTAAATGTTTGCACTTCATCGGATGCGTCAAGGAGCTCTTCAGCTAGCTTTGTATATCCTCGCGGGTTGTTGGCATCTCTTGGGATGGGTGTAAACTGGGGACGTCTCAAACGCTTCCACTGACGAGTTAGTTTTCCTGACTGAAACATCTTCCAAGTTGAGAACCCGGGATACCTATCGATGGAAGTTTCTAAGTTATCCTTGGCTGGATTCGCATAAAGATAGGCTATCGCCATCAAAGCTCTCTCAGGAGTGAGAACGATGGGGCTATCGTAGCCCTCGCACCAGAGCGTTCGCTTTTTTCGACCGAGGAGTCCGTTAATCATGTGTGCTGACTCGGTTTTGAAGTGCCGAAAGAATGCGTTCACATCATCAGGATTTATCACCACCAATACTAGGTGGATGTGACTTCCCTCGACAATCATGTGGCAGATCCGCACGGGGTAGAGCTCTTTTGCTGCTGCAAGGCAGCTCTTCACGATCGCCTCACATAGTGGATTGGCCAACAGTAGTAGTCCCTCTTCAAGGCTAAGCGTGCAAAACAAAACGCTCCCGTGAGGGTGATATTTCATATCCTTGCTCATGGGGGACTGTTCGGAGAGCTGGATAGGAAGTTGCGCGGCGGGGCGGGAAAAGTAGCCCGGCTACAGAGAGAAAGTAGCCCGGCTACAGAGAGAAAAAGTAGCCCGGCTACAGAGAGAAAGCCCGGCTACAGAGAGAAAAGTAGCCCGGCTACAGAGAGAAGTAGCCCGGCTACAGAGAGAAAAGTTGCGCGGCGGGGCGGGAAAAGTAGCCCGGCTACAGAGAGAAAAAAGTAGCCCGGCTACAGAGAGGCCCTCCGCATAGCGCCGCACTGCTCCACATAGGGATGGTGCTATGCAGAGAGCTCGCCCTCTTTAGTCTTCAGAGCATCCGTTAGGCGCCGGCTTGCCCGCGAATCGGTCCGCTACCCACGGAATGTAGAGAGGTTTTGCTACGCCTGGTGTGCTGAAGTGCGTCTGCTCCCCAGCTAACTGTATGCGCGCGACGTTAGCCCCCTGCTTGCACATGCGTTCTCGATAGAGCTTGCCCATAATCGGCGGAACGGCGGTGTCTTTGGTGCCAAAGAATATAATCACAGGCGCAACCGGCGTATCCTTTGTTCCAGCCCCCGCCCAGATCATGTCTACCCACGCCTTTGCGTTACTTGCGTCCTTTTTCATAAGGGAACCAAATCCCTCACCGTAGGTGTAGTTTAAGGTATCTGCCGCGACGTGCATGCACTTGTTGGATAAAACTTCGGTTATTACCTTCGCGCCCTCCTCTGTGAAGAGGTCGCTCAGCTGAAGCTTATCGGAGAATGCCGCCTGCGTTGCCCACAGGCTCATCGCGAGGTGGGTGAAGTTGAAGACATCGTGTGAGAAGGGTCCCGCAAGGCCATCAAGGATAGCCTCGGCCGTTGCTTCAGTAACTCCTTCATGGGGAATAGCGGTCGAAACGTCGGGTGGCGCTAAGGCCACGAACCCCACCATCTCTATGCCATCGAAAGCGGTACCTCTTTGATTGATGTAGTCGCCGGCACTGGCCGCAGCGAGGGTTGCTCCACCACCTTGGGACCATCCGTAGACAAGCGCTTTTTTCCCAGCGCCTACCTCTTTGAGCGCACCGGCTGCGCGGATCGCGTTGATGACATCACGCCCCTGCGTCGCGCTGATGGCATAGTGGTGAACACCTCCACCCCCTAAGCCTTGATAGTCGGAAGCAACTATAACGTAGCCCTGTTTGATGAATTCCTCCATGGCCGGAATTCCGTAGTCCGTCCAGGAGTTCCCCCCGACGATGAAGTATTGATTAAGGGGCACGGCGGGATTCTCCGTTTGCGATGGTCCGCAATTTTGCGCCGCGCCTGTTGTGCCGTGAGCCCACGAGAGAACCGGGCGCCCTCCTTTGGGTGCCTTGCCAGTGGGAGCGACGACGATACCGGTCGAAATCGTCTTGCGATCACGAAGATCTGACGAGATGTACGCGATTCGCCACGCTTGGGCGCCCGGAACGGTGGTCGATATCTTCTCCCGTTTGATGATGGTGCCGAGCTTTCCTTCGGGTTTCATCTTTGCCACGGCTGAATAGAAGGGCGGGACGTATACCTCTCCTAACGCCGGTGATGACACGCTGATTGCGGCCAGAGCGGTTGATAGCACTCCGATCACGGTGCTCTTATATGGAATATTCATCGAGTCTCCTATGAAAACCTACCGCGCCTATGCATCGTGGATGCTCAAGCGGGCACCATGACCGAGCACTTTGCGCGAAAGGGTATCGACTATGCTATAGCGTACTGTTCGAAGCAGACACAGGGGCGAATGAGTCCTTCTGTGAGACTTAAATTCCCAGTTTGGTTAATGCGGTGGATATTCGGGGGGGCGAAGGTGAAAAAGAGAATTAGTTTGGCTATGGGGAGGATCCGTCCCCGCGCAACTCTCTTGGAAGCCAACGAATTTTAGAGAGCGCCAGAGCTTTGCCTCAGTTGAATAAGAAGCGTATCCGTGGCGCCTAAAGCAGCGAGTGCCGCCTCGTAGGAATTGGTAAGAGGCTCGGAATCAAAAATCCCCCCAAAGTACAGATCTCCATTTGGACGGCCTTTGCTCAACCACCCGAGGTGGTTTGAGAGTGGATATCTTCGTACGAATCGCACGCCATCTACGCAAAGATTTGCCTGCTCCGCGAGCCATAAAAGGCTCTCGCGGGAAAAATAAAAGAGATGATCCGGGTTAAAAATAAAGTCGACGTATTCTTGGCAAGTAAAGAGCCCGGTAAGAGCGTCATCGATGTTTGGAACCTCAATGATTATTCGCCCATCGGCAGCGAGGCGCTTGCTGAGAGCAGTGAGATGCCCCAGCGGATCTTCGAGATGTTCAAAAACGTGAAAAGCGAAGATAACGTCGAAAACCGCTTGATCGGGCAATTCGCTGACATTCGAAAAACATTCGATTCCCGCGGAGATTACGTGCTCTTTGAAGGAAATGAGAGGCTCTATCCCGACGACATTCTGAGCAACTCGGCTCAACCCAGTAAGAAACGCGCCGGTTCCACAACCATAATCCAAAACTCGCTTGTTTTTGGTCAAGCCTTCATGCCGCCTCAACCGAGTTTGCGTTTCTCTATCAAAATGCCGAATGCGCTCAGGGATGGACCTGCCTTTGAAAGCCGATGATGTCACAAAATGGTCATTTTGATAATAGCCCGTAGGCCGATGTTCGAAAGATGACAGGAATCCACTGCGACAAACGCTACAACGGTATACATCAATCGAGGTATCATGACGGATTCCGCGCTTTGCCACTGAACACCTCTCCGCGCCACAAAGCCTACACTCCATACCTTTCATCCTAGAAGCCCCAGAATTCTCTTCTGCTCACTAGCCAACCAACGTGCGTATTCCTGAATCCAAAGTTCGCCAAACTTGACCTTCTCGTGCCCTTCGAACCATGGACCGCCCTCGGTGTAATGAATCAGAGCGGGCTCGATAGAGTCGGACGTGGTTCCTTGGATCCAGTTCCACTCGGGCGAGATATCCCCGATATCCGAATCCTGCAGCCAAGTGAATTGGTGGAGGTTGGCGCCTGAGGCAACACTGACGAACTCCGGATTCAGCGTCTTATTAGCATCGTGCGCGCAATTCCAAAGTACGACGCTGGACCAGTTTTTTCGAGGATACGTACTTTGCACCTGTTGGTCCATTTTAGTTTCGGAAGTGGGGCAGTGATTCTGCTTTACTACCATGATGGCATATTCGTCTCGTGTTAGATCGAATATGGAGTTGATGTCCCTTGTACATAACATGTCGCAGTCGATGAACAGAGCCCATCCAGAAAAGTTACAGAGGTAGGGAACGAGGAATCGGGAATGACTGAACTCGGTGCTGAATGGTCTTCCATCGATTAGGTCGATTTTTCTGCCAGTGTTGCTTTCAACCAACCAAGGGCGTCTGAAAATTCCTCGTTTTCTGAGAGAGCTGTGTTCCAGTGGGAGAATCTGTGAGTCCGGGTTGTGGCTGAGGATTGAACTTTGCAGTACTTCAAAAGCGATGTGCTCTCGGGCATCGTATCCTACATAAATCGGGTGCATCCAACTCTACTCGCATATATGGATAAAAGATGAAGGTGAGGCGCAACGCAAATCGCGCCGCAGGCTAAGCGCACGCTCGTGGACCGACACCCGGGCCTTTGTGGAGCCTCTAAGGTTATATGAGTGAGACAGGGCAGGAGTGTCAAGCCCTAAACCTCGTGTGGATATCCAATCCTGGCTAGTAGAGTTCGATTAGCTTTCCTTTCTTGAGAATGTTCAAAAGGCGCTGTTCGTTCTCGATAGAATGGTAAGAGGGTAGAGGTGTTTCCTTCGGAAAATAATGGGACCACAAACCGTCTCTTCCGGGGCCGAGACCGAATACTGAGACTTCCTCGCATTTTATGACGGCAGCTAGCGTGGCGATGATGCCTGATGAAGGCCCATAGCCTACCAACCCTGTAACCCAACTGGTTAGCTCTGGAGAGAGGATACGAACTGTTGTGAATTGGCTGTATTCATCACGGAGAATTCTGCCCTCAATCAATGACAAGTCCGTAGGGAAAAATACCGTGGTGATGAGTGAAATGCCGACCTTTTGTTCGGCTGGGGGGGGCATTCGCCTTGAGTTGGTCCAACGTATAGAGGTCTTGCTTCCAACATCGCTCTCATACCCAATGGTAGGTGCTTCGTTGAATCTCACTACTGTATCAAAGGAATCGATAGCTTTCCCAAGTCCAGAACCCATAAGCTGAGAGGAGTTCCCTACGAGAGCGCATCGTTTGGCGCCAGCGAAAGGATCTTTCTCGGGGGAAATTTCAGCAAGCTTGGTAAGAACCTCCTTTAGTCGGGGGCTGCCCTCTCTTTCGTCGAGAGATTTTATGGTTCCTAGGGGTTGTGACACACTCAGGAATACAGGCTGTTGGAAGGATACGTATCCCTGCTTCAGAAGAAAGATATCCCATTCGTTGCGACAAAAACGCGCGATGCTCGCAATCGAATCCAAAGAGAAGATTACGGTGAGCGTCGATGCACAAAAGATAACCGAGAGTAACTTTTTTGTTGAGGAATGTTGCATCAACGCAGAACCTCAGTAAGAAGAGTGATACCCATAAACGCGACCGCACACAGCAATCTGAGCGGAAAATTATCGTTCTCGCCCAAGATAAGTTTTGCCAGAATCACTTGCATGGAAACGTTCAAACGCTCCAAAGCGAGCACAAGTCCCACAGGCGCGATAGTAAAGAGGTAGGTATGCGTGAGGTGACTGAGCAGAAAAAAAAGCGAGATGAGCCATAATTCCGGTAGACGGAATATCGACAAAAAAGGGATTCCCCCGCGACTCCCCTGAGCGGCTGGACGCGCCGAGTACCCCATAAATATGAAGGCAACGAGCGCGGTATTAAAAAAGGAGACTAGCGGAGGCGCTACTCGCATAACCGCCATCATCAGTGTCACGGCTGATATTCCATTAGCTAAGGCGGAGAGGGCTCCAATCGTCCAGCTCATAGCCCGATGATCTGTAATAAACGACTTTCTACGAGCGGCTCGGTGCTCGATCCTTAATGAAAATACCAACAGCGATACGGCTGCGATAATTCCCGCAATGTCAATTGCGCTGTTGGTCTGTCCCGAAAAAAGATACGCGAACGCGGCGCCGATTAAAGGAATAAGTGCACTCATGAAGCTTAAAGGAGCCACGTCTCCGAGGGCGAGGGCGGAGAAATACAACCATTTGGAACATGCCTTTAAGAGAACAGACGCGCCAATCAACCAATACGCGGAGCTATCCATGGATCCTGCTGACACATCCGCGCTTACAATGAACGCCAATCCCACGGAAGCGATTACATGGCTCCCGGCGAGAACGTCGGAAACCTTGAACCCACTATGTCGGACCAGCTTGGTGGATAGAATAACGTAGAGCGCCGTAGCTAATGAGTTGATGAGAATAAGGACAAAAAGCACATGTTACCTAAAACACACGAGGAGCCCGGTCATGATGGATAGCATCTAGGACCCAAAAACGAACTATCTGCCAACTTTCTGGAACATTTTGACCCGATTCGCGCCCCTGACGTTACTCTCATTCTAATATCAGGCCAACGGTTGATTCGGGAAGGCTCTAACATTTTTCCGGATCTCCTTCCGATTGACACATAAGCACACTACGAATTGCTTACCCAATAGATGGAAGCTCTTCTAGGCCTGGTTATGCACCTGGCTGTCTTTCACGGGTTGCGCACCTTCGTAGCCTTTGCTTTCAAACTAGCGCGGTCGGGTGCGGAAGATACAGCGCCGCGACGGAGATCGTCCTCATATTCTCTTAGCGCATAAATTGTCCCGGTAGTCGGCGAAGCATTCGCTGGATGATCCGAAAAGCCTCGTAAAGTCCCTGGTCTGACCTCCGACGATGGATACGCCAGCAAGATCCATGGTCCTCAGGGGGATCTGTCTTTCCTCCGCGCAGCGCCGTAACTGCTCCATTACATTATCTTTGAATCCAAGAGAGAGCAGCCAGACCTTCGCTTCTTGCGCTGATTTTGTTTGGAGCTCGTTCATGAGTGGCGTTATATCTTGCTGAGTTAGTTGCCACCTTCGTTCGGGGGTGGATGCCAGAACGCGATGCCCTAAAAATGACGTTGAGTAGATCGGCTCAGAAGGCTCATAGAAGGTGCGTAACCTGTCCTGTTCATACAACACGTAGAGTAAGCCGAATCGATCGGTAATGATAATATCCTCGGTAGCGACCTCTCTCTGAATGAAATCTTTCGCCGCCTGATAATTGGCGGTCGGAAGGGGAAAGTCGTTGGTATGGTTAAAGTACCAACCCTTGAGAGAAAACGCGGTTATCGTCACAACGAGCAATCCGATAACGCGGGGATGCGCCAGAATGAAGTGTCCCCAAACGACCGAGAGAGGAATGAAGATCCCCGGTAAGAGCCAAATTGAGTGGCGGGGGCCAACCAGTGGGTAAAAACCCGCGAAATTAAGCGCTGTTGAGAGCCCCCACGCGATGCAGGCAAACACGACAAGTTCCCGGTGTGTGTTTCGTAAACGCGCCAGTGCTCTCACATAGAGGACAACAAGCGCCGCGCCGACTGTCACAAATAATTCGGCAGGTATCAGATTAACAGGAAGGGGTACAAAGAGGGTCAAAAGTCGTACGACCCATAAAGATAGGGATTGAAACGCGGCGCATTGCTCGAAGTAGGGGCTCCTACTCATGGCGCGCCATTCAGCGGCTCCGGTCTCCGGTGAGAAGTACCACCACCAAAGAACCGCTCCCTCAAGAGCTAGAGCCGCGGCTATCGTACCTATGTACATATATCTGGTCGGACTTCGGTTTGTAGCGAGAAGCGAAGCAAGTGAGAGTAGGATCGCGCAGGCAAACGGAAAGCCAGCGAAGTTAGTCGCGCACGCCAGGGCGAGCCATAGCGCCAGCGCCCAGCTTCGACCGGTTGTATATGGGGATGGACTTTTGCCAAGGAGGAAGAACTCACGAAGGGCGAGCGCAATCGCTAGCGCGAACAGCCCATAGCCACGAACGAGAAGAGAGATAGAGACATATGCCGGCACAAAAGCGGCGATCGTAAAGCACGTTAATCCAGCGCTGAGGCCGCCAACCGTATATGCCGCCAGTGAGAGCGCGGTCACCGCCATCAGTCCCAAGCAACAGTAGACACCGCGAATGACTGCCACATTGTCGGTGCTCCAGAGGAGTAGTCTCTTCATCAACTGCTCCAGTGGTGGATGCACCTCGACCGTTGAACGGTGAAGTACCTCTCGTAAAGACGCCCCCTGAGAGACCCCAAGATCCATCAACTCATCTGGACTGAAAAAGAAGAAGGGGACGCCGACAGCCCGCACGATAATCGCGCATAGAAAAATCAGTATGCAGGAAGATATCTTTCCTTTGGTCATCACGGATGGAGCATTCACCCAGCCCCCGAGACACGTCAATCGCTAAAGTAGATCCGAGTAATAAGGCTATCCCCCGTCTCTTGAGTGATGAGAGTGTGAAAGATCCACTGAGTGCCGCAGGGAAAAAGAAGCAACGGAGGCACCATCTACCGTAGGGTCGGATAGTGAGGAGGCTCCTTGCGCGATGACTGCGGCTCCGCTTCTGGGACACCCACCAGTCTTGAGAAATTGTTGGCGTTTTGGTCGGTAAGAGACAGTAACTGCTCGGCGGCGAGTGCTCTGCACGAAGGGGAAAGGGAGAGTCCCGCCAGAGCGGCTGGAAGCGCGTTGCTTAGATCAAGGGCTATCTCAGCGCCTCCAAGTTGTTGTTGTGCTTTTTGATCCGCAACCGCCGCGACTTGGCTTCGAAAGTAGGCGCATCGGGGAGAAAAAGAGGTGAGAACCTCATGTGAGAGTTGATCCCGCTCAATCTGTCGGAGGGTGAGTTCCGCGAGCTCCTCTCGTCTCATGCCTCGAAGGTCGGGACGTTGTTCAAGTAGCGCCCGGGAAGCGCACGCGAGCCTGAGAAGATCCTCCGCGAGTGGGGGTGCGGATGTATTCCTCGGACCGTTTGCCATCGTTATGGTTCCTCCCGGAAAATTGTCTCTAGCTTTCACGGTGCGCTCCGGCATGTCGCCTGCCCTCATAGTAGTAGTGCACAGGATAGAGTCTCTTCCATGTTTCTACTGCCGAAGCGTGTACGTCGGAGTGCTCCATGTGAACTCGAAGAGATGTGGCGTAGGGATTACGTGAAGCTGACTCTCCTAGTCCCGCGTACACCCGCTCAGCGAAGTGCAGGTAATCTGAGCTTTTGAAAAAGTCTCGAATGGCGTCGAAGAACTCGATCGCCTTTCTTCGTTCCTTCCACATCCATCCTACGAGCGTAAGGCCACACAGGGTGCCGGCCGATGCTCCAACGGTCCAGACTTGTGGAGAAAGCAGCGCCGTCATGACAGCCATCCCTAGTTCCTCAGATCGCAGAAAAGCCGTCGCCGCGTGAAGAAATCCTTGGGCCGCCACCGTTGCGAGGCAGAGCAGGGTGCCGGTCCAGAGGCCGACTTTCAGGGAACGCGGCTTTGGGATCTCATCGGCGATAGGGGGATAAGGAGCGGTTACCATTAAACGGAGCGCTGATACTGCGTGTGGCGAGGGAGATTGGCACAACGTTCTCAGAAGGTGATCGTACGTTCCCGGCTGCCTGTTTCCAACGCGCGCGGCGAGAGTCTCCGCTATCTGAGCATACACCGTTTCGCTATCTGAATGGGCCAGGATGGCGATCCATGGATGGAATGCGGTCTCCGTGACCGCATTATAGCTAGAAAGCTTGCAAAATCCAGAGACGGTCGCAGCCGCGAGCTCCCTTCCGAGGCCCGCGGCTCGAGCCACCTCTCCGATCGCCTTGTAAAGCGGCATATCTCGATGATCGCTCGCGTAGAGCGCCATCTCGATAAGGGGGATGACGCACTCGGCTCGGTCTTGATTCACGTAGGAGAGGAGTCCGATACAGAGAGCTCGTCGTTCCGTGGCGGAAAACGCGCCGTCGATACCAAGGGTTCCAAAATAGCGCCAGGCGCATGAACGATTCTCCGGATCTTTTAATGTCTCAGCAAGTAGTGCCGGAATCCGTGGCGCTGCTGGGGCGAATGCGACTTCGTTCAACGAGAAATATTTGCAACTACCCATTGCCGAATCGAATCGGCGATAGAGCTCCATGTGCAACGCGTCGTCGGAGTCGGAGGAGATCTGAAAGTCGGTCGACGCTAGGATGTCTCCGTCACCCTGGAGAGGCGCTAAGTTACCCGCCCCCATGCCATCGTGAGGACGGCGTGAAGCGGCCTGGTCAGACGAATGAGTCGAGATGCTGCCTTTGCTAGTCATGGTGGGAGTGTAACGAATTTCGTTCACCTAACAAACGCTCGCTGGCCAAAAGCGCGGTCGTGCGCGTTAGCGCTAGAGGTCCGCGCCAGTCTTGTTCGAAATGGTAAAGACTTGTTTCCTGCTGCTCCCAAGGAGCATTAAAACCGCCAGGATGCAGTCCGTATCTGTTTCAAATGTAGTATCGATGCCTATCGAGGAGGATGTAAAAGTCCACTTTTAGTAGAATCCAGTTCTTCTATGATATCGGCACGAATCGTGAATTAGTCGCGCGAATTGGAGGAGAACTGGCTTCGCTCTCGATAGCTCGGGGATTCCAGGTACCAGCCGGTGGTCGGTATTTACGTGACGGCGCGTACCTTTCGATCTTTATATTTGGTTGGAAGACGCGTCGCCTTCTTCCCATGCCGACACGATTCCGGGTACTCTGGCTCTCATAGGGATTGTGCGAGAGTACCTTATGAGACACCTAGTCGCGACCTGCCTTTCGTTGTTTTCATTTCTAATCGTTGGAACGACGGGAGCTGCCGAGACCAAGCCGACCCTTGATCTGTATGCCGCCTACGCATTGACCGGGGTCGGGTCAACTTTTGGCGCTGTCGAAGCGAACGGAACGCTGCTTGCGGTCGAAACCTTCAATGAAAGAGGGACCATTGACGGCAAAAAGGTAAGGCTCGTCGTCGAGGATACACAAAGCACTAACATACAGACACTCAACGCGATCCGAAAACTCATCTCATTCAACAGCGCTCGAATCATTCTGGGTCCGACGTGGCTCGATAGTTATCAATCCGTTTTGCCCGTCGCGGATAGAGAGAAGGTCTTTCTTCTCACGCCGAGTGGGGCCCCGATTGTATTTAAAAAATCAGCCGAGCAGTATCTTTTGGCTTTTTCGACCTGGTTCAATCTTGAGACAGAGGTAGAGCTCCTTCTTAAGCAAGTTTACCGGGATAACAGAAAGCGAATCATCCTCGCGTTTGATCAGGATCCTTTTTTTCAGTCCATTCGAGCGATCGTTCAACGGAGGGCTCCCGCCCTGGGGCTTGAGATCGTATCGGATAACTCTTTTGATCTAAGTGGTGCTGACTTCAAATCGATGCTCGTTACGTCGAGCGGGGCTAAAGCTGACTGCGCTCTTGTGGGTTTTGGTAGCGAGAGTAACCTGCTCACCTTTTTGAAGCAGCGGAAAGAGCTACGAGCTATCCTTCCCCTATATGGCACTGACTATCTCGATGGATACGTTTCGCAGACGGAGTGGGCACCCCTCTTTGAGAATGTGAGCTATATCTCTCCACGAATCCGTGACACGACATTTGCTGGACGGTATCGAGCCCGTTACAAAGCCGATCCTGTTTTGAGCGCATCCACAGCGTATGACGCGACGATGATCCTTCTTCAAGCCTTGAGCTCCAATAAGCAAAGCCCTGAAGCTCTTCGCGACTATCTTCGCGCGAATGAGTTCACTACCGTAACGTTCGGTCCTGTGCGCTTTAACGATTGGGGTGGGATACAATCAAGCGATTTTGTAATAAAAAAAGTCAAGCAAGGTAAGGTTGTTGAAGGTCCGCTATCCTGAAAGGACGAACCGGGACTCCGTCCCTCGTGGAGTACGGGAGATCAAGGGGATAGACGGGATAGCCTCTCATCGAAAAAGTGCCAGTATCTAAAGCTCTACCTCCATTCGGTCGACCCTCTCCTTCGGAAGCGCGTCCAAATTCATCCCTGCTAGAAAAGCGGGATTTGGTTAGCACCTGGATAATCATGGGGAACATTTTGTGGTGTACTAAGCGGGTCGGCACGGTCGTTATCGAGAGAGCGATACTGACTGTTTTGGTGCTCCTCCTCGCTTCGCTCACGATGAAAGCTCACGCGCAATCCAGTGGGTCGACATCTGCTGGGCCGATCATCTCCAAACTCACTGAGGGCTCCGCGTGGCTCTTCGCTCCCTCCCATTACAGTCAAGCGGCGGCCTACGGTTCAGATGGGACCATCTATTTTACTGAATTCGCCAAGCGGCGCTTAATGAAGCTTAGTCCTAAAGGTTTGGAGCCCATCCTCACCGAGCAACCCGGTCTCTACGGTGTCGCGGTTGATTCCAGAAACCGCATCTACGTTGGTCTCGATCTCTCAGACGACAAAGATAAAAACGGCAAGTATCTGGGCTCCGTGAATCGAGTCGAATTTGATGCTTCCGGAAAGGCGTTTCTCAAACCCCTTGTGACGAACATACGACGTCCCCGCAACCTTGTCGTCCACGGAAAGAGGATTTACTTCATCCTTGAGGCCGAACGTGTGATAGTTTCCATTAATCCTGATCAGTTGACTGAGAGCGGCATGCCGAATCTACGACAGGAGTTCAAGTTGCCGATTAAGGATTCCGCGAATGGGCTCGCGATCTACAAGGGAAGATTCTACTGGGCGCAGTACGGGGAGTATGCGGATCCAAAGCAGATCGTTGGCGGTTCGATTCGCAGCACGAGTATGAAAAAGCCTGGCGAGATAACGACTATCGCGAGCGGGCTCGGGCGCACACGGGGAGTTGGATTCGATGCCTCCGGAAATCTCTATTTTACCACTGAGGCGAACGAGAAGGACCAAGGAAATAGCGGCGTGTTGGGAAAGATCTCTCCTGACGGAGAATTAAAGACCCTCATCGATCGACTCGACTATCCGCAGTTTCTCGCGGTATTCCCGAACGGTTCTGTTATTATTCCCTTTTGCCGAGAGAATTTTATCGCGATGTTCTATCAGAACGTCCGGAATAAGCAGCTTCCCAGCCCTTATCCCGGCATTAAACTATTTGGCGTGAGCGACGAGGGGAAAAAAGTATCTGAGAATCAAACGACGCTAACCCTCACCTTCAACGAATTAGGAAAGTCCTTCAACTTCTCGTTGCCCACAAATAAGGCAGTTGGTCCTCGTGGTGGATGGGTGACGATACCGTTTCGTTCATTAGGTGTTTCGAAAGAGGCGTTAGCTCAATTCACCGATGAACTCCCGTACCCTGTACAACCCGAGATTCCCGCACCCGGCTTCTTTAAGAAACCGATCATCACCTGTTCCGTCGGCGGTAAGCCTTGCGCCGCAAGCGTGTTGTCGAGACGAACGCGCGTCAAGTGGCGGTGGCCGATGACCGGTCCGGCTGGAGCCGAAAAGCCGCCTCCAGGATTTAAAGAAAATCCCGATGCCTTCTTGGTGAACTTCTACTGGTAGAGGCAAACCGGCTCTTCTCGACTATTGCTGAAACCCTCTCTTGGCGGAAAAAGTTCGGCATATGAGGGTGACAATGACGTCGCTTGCTACCTCGCCATGTAGCTGACTTTGTTCGGTTCGAGCGCAGTCCGTTCGATGTAGGTCGGGTGAGGAATGGACAGGGCGGAGACACCACATTATCGATGCATACGTGAGGGGAGTCGCATAACTGCTCTATATAATTGTGGATTTAACAACTCCGCCTACTCTCATGATTATGACGTTGTAACGTTTTTGAGTGGCGTTTGTCGTCGCAAAGGCACTCCGAGCGCCGTTAGGTTCATAATTTCTCATGGGGGGACGATAGGGGGTCGAACAGGATCGCGGCGAATAAAATCGCTTCGATGGACAGGTGACTCACGCTAGGATCGCCTCGCGGGCTTCGGAATGCCCTATCGAAGGAGCGAATCATGGTGTCATCACTTCTTACTGCAACGAAGGGCGAGGTGCCTACCGCATCTCCATTTGACCTTAGTAACGAAACGTATCCATCGATTAAGGATATCTGGTCACCTCCCATGAGAGATGTAGACCACGGCGAGTTGTGGATCGCGTATCCCTTTGAGGAGCGTTATTTTAGCCTCGATAAACATACCCGAGATCCAGAGCTTGCGGCAGCGGCGAAGTCCCAGATAGCTCTCCATCTGGATGCTGTCGTTGACGAGGCTGATAGGCGTGGCATCGGGAAAGTCGCGGCGAAATGGGTGGTGGATGAACTGCTTACAAACGCCACACAATACGGTCAGATCAGTGAGACCACTAAAGCCGCCGGCATGGTTCGTGTGGAGTGGTTTATCGATCAAGATGAGTCGGGACCTACACTTGCCGTTGCGGTGGCTAATCCGTGTATCGCCCTCTTCGATCCTAGTCGGTTCGCTCGCATGGAGAGTGCCGAATTCTTCGCCATGGACAATCCCTCATTGAACGGACATTTGGGTACGATCGGGGTGTTGTCATATGTAAAAGAGAACACCACGTTAACGTACCTGTGGGAGATGGCTAGCGGCGAGCGAGTTAAACTCACTATGCGGGAGATTCCAGAGAACGCGCCGGATCGCCCCGAAAACTACGATGACCTCATGAAGCCGACACAAGTAGAGGTATTTAAATTCGACGTAAACAATCAGCCTATTCCCTATTCCTTCGAGCAATTTCAACGGGACATTGAGGGTAACGTCGCCGCGGAATCGGTGACGGTGTCGTGTGTTATTGAGGGTGCTAGAGCCTCTGCCAAGGCAGAGGGCTTGTGATACTCAAATGGGCCACGCCTGGAAGTACGAGGGAGTAATGCATAACAGCGCGTTCATTTCATGGATTCCAAGTAGATCGTCCTACTACCTAGTCCCTTCCACGGGGTTAGACGCGTCCGCCAAGCTGCCGGTAACGTCATGAAAAGGGGACCCGATCGCTCCGACATTCCGGTAGTTGTAGAGGGACTGGCTGATGGTCGGAAGGTGAGTGCTACCGAGGGAACCTCCCCGTATCACTCCCTCACCGCGCCTAAGCCCGTCACGATCCCGAGGGCCGCTGACATCCTTACGGTGTGCAAAGAGAGGAGCCTCGTTGAGACAGCCAAACTCCTCTTTGAGGCTCGCGGCCACCTTGAGGGGTGTTTTCATCAAGAGTTAGTCGAAGGGTCCTCTCTTCAGATCAGCCGGATGGCTTTGCTCCCAACCAAGGGGACCGCGTATTTTATGAGCGATATCGAGGGGCGTGGAGACCTCGTCGCGCGACTTATTGATGAAGAGCGGTTAATCGAGAGGTGGCAAAAAAACGATCCGAATGATCAGGTATTCCTCTGCGTCATGGGGGATACCATCGATAGGAGCACCTCAAGTTCGTCATTAGTGGACCTTCTTCTCGAGCTAAAGTGTCGCTACGGTTTCTCACGAAACATCGTGATCCTATCGGGCAATCACGAATTGAGCCCGCTTGTGCAAAGGGAGGATAAGCTCGGCTTACATCGTGAGGTAACGAAACGACGACAGTTTCCCTCGTTACGCGAGGAGGTCAACGATCCTATCACGCAGGAGCTTATTGAAATCAAGGTCTCTTCGGAGATGTGTGATAGAGAGACCCAATTCTCCTTCCCAGCGAACCCGGCTGGACGCATAGAATTCGCAAGAGAGGGGTTGTGGCACCTCTACAATGAGGTCTTCTCGCTTTTTCCTACATCTCTCGTTACTCCCCACGGAGCGTACGTAGCTCATGCGGGGTTTCCGGTGCGGGGAGACTTCAGGGGGCTCTATGGAGAGGCCCCTCGAACTGAGGATGAGAATCACGACTATCTCCTAGCGCTCGCCCGCTACGCGGATGCTCGCCCGTCTCGAGCAGTTCGCGAGACAACGGCGGACATTACATGGAGCGATCTCAATCCAGACCTCGATGACCCGACAAGCGGCGATATGTTCGGCCCAAATTTCGAGCGCGGAAAGGATGGAAAGCCGGGGCCTGGCGTAGCCTTTGGACTCAAGGGATTTGAAACATTCGCGTCGATTGGGAACTTTACCCTGTTCCTTCGAGGACACCAGGCAAGGGCTCCTCAGCATGCATCCGTCCAGGTGCGCAATGGCGGGACGTGGAGCTGCGGCCCCATACTGACGATCGCACATGGAATGCGAGGGGGCTTCGCGGTTCTTGACCTCGCGATTCCTAATCCAAACCCGGAATCCGTTCGCCTCAGAGGAGTTCAGGAACAGTTTGAGTTGGAGTTTTGAGGGGAATCCAGCTCGATAGCATTCCTATCTGTGCGTAACCTCGGAAGGAGGCACTTTTCTGGTATCTGTCGACCATTCGTGGGGGCGAAGTCTGAGACGGTGCTCTCTTTCTGAGAGATACCTGGGAGTTGCACATGTCCTACTCCCTCACGGAGACCGGCGTGCTGAAAGGTCTCCGGCCCCGAAGCCCCTTTGATCCAAACCCCATCCTGATGTAGCCTTCGTCAACCCCAAGCCAGGGCTCTTTCACCAATCGATTGGAGGTCTTATGGCAATCATCATCGACGATATCTCCCATACATTTCACGAATACCTACTTCTGCCCGGCCTCACTACCCAGCAGCACGTACCACAGAACGTATCCCTCAAGACCCCGATTCAGCGGTACCGCCCGGGGAAGGAGGAGATGAAGGCTCACCTCAACGTGCCGTTCGTGTCCGCCGCGATGCAGGCGGTGTCGGGCCCTGAGCTCGCTATCGCACTCGCTCGAAAGGGTGGTAGCGCGTTCGTCTTCTGTTCGCAGTCCATTGAGTCGCAAGCTCGGATGGTGAAGGAGGTCAAGGAGCACAAGGCGGGCTTCGTTGAGTCCGATTCAAATCTAGCGCCAACCGCGACCTTAGAGGACGCGCTCAAGCTTCGTCGTCGGACGGGACACTCAACGATCGCTATTACAGAGAACGGTGAGCGAAATTCTAAATTGCTCGGCATCCTGACAAGTAAGGATTTCTGGGAATACAAAGACGACCTCTCGCAGTGTGTGAAGGGGTTCTACACACCACTTGAGCGACTTGTGCTGGCTGAGGAGGGGGTGAGCCTTCAGGAAGCTACAAATCTTTTGTGGAAGAATAAGAAGGAGTGTCTCCCAATCGTTGATAAGAGCGGGAATCTTAAATCGCTCGTGTTCCGCAAAGACTACTACGATCACCACTCCTATCCGGATGAATTGACTGATGGTCGTAAGCGACTCTTCGTTGGCGCCGCGCTCAATACGTATGATTACATGGAGCGAACAGCCGCTCTGATCGAGGCTGGTGTCGACTGCGTGTGTCTTGATTCCTCTGACGGATATAGCGAGTGGCAAGCAAAAGCCGCCGTTGAGCTTCGCAAGAAGTACGGAGAGTCACTCGTTATCGGTGGCGGTAATATCGTTTCCGCTGACGCGTTCCGTTACATGGCTGAGCATGCCCAGGTTGACTTCGTAAAGGTGGGCATCGGTGGTGGTTCTATCTGTATCACCCGTGAGCAGAAGGGAATCGGTCGAGGCCAAGCGAGCGCCATTATGGATGTCGCCAAAGCTCGTGATGAGTATCTCAAGGAGACAGGGGTGTACGTTCCGATCTGCTCCGATGGAGGTCTTAACTCTGACACCCAAGTGATCGTCGCGCTCGCGATGGGCGCTGACCTCGTGATGATGGGTAAGTACTTCGCGATGACCGAAGAGAGCCCAACGGCCAAGATCAGCTACCGCGGACGTCTCTACAAGCCCTACTGGGGCGAGGGATCGAACCGAGCTCGTAACTGGCAGCGATACAAGCAGAGCGACGCGGCGCACCTCATCTTTGAAGAGGGCGTTGACGCGTACGTTCCGTACAGTGGGCCGCTCTCCGATAAAGTGGATGTGTCATTAGTGAAGCTTAAGTCAACGATGTGTAACGTGGGTGTCCTTTCGGTGAAGGAGTTCCACGAGAAGGCTCGTTTGACGAGGGTCTCTGAGATGACTGTGGTTGAGGGTGGTACCTCAACGGTTGAGATGCTCGACCGTATGAAGCCAAATGAGGATTAGTGAACGATGTGGTTCTCTCGTGAACAGTTCGCGGTGTGCTCCGAGGCGAAACAGTGGGGGCTTGAGCCCCGCTTTGAGCCCGGTGATATCGTAGCGCGTGGATTCGCGGATCTTGGATTCGAGGAGTTTCAGGTGCTTCCTAGTTTGAAGCTCCTTTCGCTTACCGCCGGAACGGTGAGCGCATTGCCGACTGAGCATACGAATCACTTTTTCTGGATCCCTTCAGTTGATGAGGTGGTGGAGATCTTGGAGCGCCGAGGCGTGCCTTGCGTTTCATGTAGGCGGATCGACCAACGGGATTGGGTGGTCGAAGCGCAGTTCAATGATGAGCTTGAGGCGCATCAGCATGGGTCGCTTCATCAAGCGCTTCTGTTGACCTTAGTTGGTGTGCTTCGAAAAGCTTTCAAGAAGGGGTAAATTATCTCGATGGAAACCTCCTCGATCATCCTTGCTTCATCATCGCCTCGACGAAAGGAGTTGCTCTCTCAAGCGGGTGTTTCATTCGCTATACTTGTCTCTGGATGTGATGAGACCCCGATCCCAGGGGAGTCGGCGCAAGAGATGGTTGAACGCCTAGCGGTGGTGAAAGCCGCGGTCGTTGCTGATCAACATCCGAACGCTTATGTTATCGGCGCTGACACCACGGTATGTATCGATGGCGAGGTGCTGGGAAAGCCGGAGTCGTTCGAGGACGCGTGTTCGATGCTTCGAAAGATTCAGGGACGAACACACGAGGTGCTCGGTGGAATCGCTATCATCAACCGCTCGCTCGGTCTTGAGAAGCGGTGGTCTCACGCCACAAAGGTTACGATGGCTCCCATGAGTGATGAGGTTATCGCGCGGTACGTTCGTTCCGGAGAGCCCATGGATAAGGCTGGATCGTACGCGATCCAGGGGCTCGGGTTGCAGTTCGTTGATACCGTTCATGGATCTTACTCCAACGTCGTTGGACTTAATATCTCGGCGCTCATGGTTGAGCTCGTCGCGCTCGGCGCTCATCGAGAGCAGGGGGCGTAGTGTCCATCGAAGCGCGGTTGCAGGAGGTGCGTCAGAGGCTCCACAGCGCCGCCGGGAGGGTGGGACGCAATCCCGGTAGCGTAACGCTCGTCGCGGTGAGCAAAACCAAAACGATCGAGGCGATGCGTGAGTACGCCGTTGCCGCGGGTCGAATGGCGCTACCGGTCGTGTTCGGTGAAAACTATCTTCAAGAGATCAAAGAGAAGCGACCCCATGTGGCGGCGGATGCTGAGCTTCACATGATCGGCCCTCTGCAGAGCAATAAGGTACGGGACGCTGTGGGTCTTTGTGACGTGATTGAGTCAGTGCACTCACTCAAGGTACTTGAACTGGTCGCGAAGGAGGCCGCTCGCATCAATAAGCGCCAACGTATTCTGCTACAAGTTAATATCGGAGCCGATGAGAAGAAGAGTGGATTTACACCTGATGAGCTATCGGAAGCTTTGAGTGCCTGCGAACGGCTCGCGAACGACATCAGCGTTGAGGGGCTTATGACTATCCTCCCGTACGACGAAAATCCTGAGGCTAGTCGGCCGCATTTTAAGGCGATGGCTGCGTTGCGGGACCGTCTGATTGCGGAAGGTCGGGCGCGTATCTTCCAAAATACGACCATTCTTCTCAGCATGGGGATGTCGGATGACTTCGACGTCGCGATAGAGGAAGGTGCTGACGTCGTGCGGGTGGGAACGGCGATTTTTGGGGAGCGAGATTAGCCGCGGCGTTCGTTGGATTTTATCCGTGACATTTCGGCGACCGACCTGTCCCGAGCAACGCCGAGGGAGGACGGTCGCCCTCCCGTGGTGCGAGCCCGTGATCCGGGAGGGCGGTCATTCCTGACCGTCGCGTTACGTTAGGCGACGATTGGCGGCGATTCGCAACATTGCGGCGACCGGCATGTCCCCCGAAGCCTTGGCGAAGGGGAGGACGGTCGCCCTCCCTCTGCTCCCTATCATGCTCCCTCGACCTCTCTTTGATGTATCTCCTTTAGTAACGGATACGGTTTCGGCACCGTGCTCGTGCGGGAGAGGTCTATGGAAGCTTCAGAGATTATGGAGAGGAAGGTGCTATCTCTCGGCGGTGCGTCCTCTCTCATGGACGCCGCAAGCCTCATGCATGAGCACAATATTCGACATCTACCAGTAGTCGAGCACAACGAGGTCGTTGGAATCTTGAGCGAACGGGACCTTCGGGGATTCTTAGAGGAGCTCTACGAATCCTCTCAAGAGACGGATGAAGGTATTAGGCGAAAAAACATCTCCATTCGCGAAGTGATGCAGGTAAAGCCGCTTGCCGTCGACGCGAGCGCCGATATCGTCGATGTCATCGACCTCATGCTCGAGAACAAAGTGGGCGCGATCGTTGTCGCCGATGAGCTTGGACAACTTAAGGGAATCATAAGCTACGAGGATATTTTAAAGGTCGCGCGAGAGAAGCTCGCTGTCTAATGGAGAGCGCAATGGTTGAGTCAAGTAAGCGGGGATTACCGAAAGAGAAGTGGAGAACGTTCTTCGACCAGATGTCGGACACGTTGCAAGGAAGGGGTGTAGACATCACCCTCTCATCCGGAAACGGACCTCAGCATCAGAGTCGTCTGTGGCAGCTTCATGGAGTGACCTATGATCCGCACGATGACGCGTTAATCGTGTCATGTGAGCAGCAGGAGCACGTCATTGCCGCTCCCCAATCAGTTTCGATCGAAGGCTTTGGGCGTGAGTTGACCTTGGTTGAGGTTGTTACCCAAGGTGGTGGGCGTGAGACCGTGCGGTTCATGGACCCGCTTCTACTTTCAGCTCCGTAACGTGTTAACCCTGGGAGGATTGGGCGATGACCATCAAGAATGACAAAGATCTGCAGCACGATGTGATGGAAGATCTCCGTTGGGATCCGAGTATCGACGCCTCAAAGATCGGGGTCGCGACATCTGGTGGCGTCGTAACCCTCACGGGCGCGGTGCCGAGTTACTTTCAGAAACAGACCGCGGAGCGGATCACAAAACGTGTCGCGGGCGTGCGCGCCGTGGCGAATGATATCGACGTGCAGCTTCCAAGCGCGGTTGAGAAGACCGACGCTGGCGTCGCGACCACGGCGCTGAACGCGCTTAAATGGAGTTCGTCGGTACCAGATGAGCATATTAAGGTATCGGTGAGTAAGGGATGGGTTACTCTTGAGGGGAATGTGGAGTGGAACTACCAACGAGAGGCGGCCGAAAAAGTCGTAGAAGAGCTGCTTGGAGTGAAGGGCGTGACGAATCGTATCTCGGTATCGCCTCACATCAAATCGCGAGAGGTGAAGCACGAGATTAAAGCGGCGCTTCATCGGTACGCCGAACTTGAATCCCGTAACATTGAGGTCGACGCGACCGATAGCACCGTTACCTTGCGGGGAAGTGTTCGCTCCTGGGCTGAGCGCAAAGAGGCGGAGAACGCCGCATGGATGGCTCCCGGAGTAACGCAGGTGAAGAATGAGATCGTAGTATCCGTGTAGGCTTCGGGCCCCATTCCTGGAGTATCCCTCGTGGTGTAGTCTCCAGGGCGTGACGAGTCCTGCACCTCCATTTCTGCGTCCCTCAAACGAGGGTCTGATCCTTGAGGTCGCTGTCGCTCCTCGGGCGAGACGCTCAAAGTTTGTTGGCTTTCATGGCGGCTATCCGAAGATATCCCTAGCCGCGCCTCCCATAGAAGGTAGAGCAAATGAGGAACTCGTGTCCTTTCTCAAGGAGCTCCTCGGTATTCCGGGAAGGGATATAGAGCTTGTTCGAGGGGAGGCCTCAAAGCGAAAAGCCGTGCTTCTTAGGGGGATTTCGACCGAAAAAGTCCTCCAAGTGCTTGAAAACCCACAGGGTAGTTGAAATTATAGGCGAGGATGACTATCCAAACATCTGAGAGTCTCCTTTCTTTAAAGGGGGCTCAAAAGACGGGGAGAGAGGCGACAAGTGCCTCCTATCTCGTTATACTTAGAGTACGTTTTCTTTCACGGTGAGAGTCGTATGCCCTTGTATGAATATGAGTGTCCCGATTGTGGACGTTTCGAGGTAATTCAAAAGTTTAGCGACAAGCCACTCAAGCAGTGCCCAAACTGCAAGGAGAAGGGAAAGACCAACGCGGTGACCAAGGCTGTGTCCGCGTCCGCGTTCCATCTCAAGGGCAGCGGTTGGTATAAGACCGACTATACCTCTGGCTCATCGTCGACTGGAGGAAGCTCAAAGAAGCCAAAGGCATCGAAGTCGGAGTCCTCAAGCTCTTCGGACTCAAACACTACAACCACGCCGAAGAAGGCGTGTGGCACTGGATGTGGGTGCCACTAATGGTTTGGCATCGCGATGCATGAGAAAGGCGAGCTGAAGAGCTCGCCTTTTTTTATTGCGACATCGTCTCTTGTAGTCGCATCGTGCTGTTAAGCACCCGGCTTCATGAGCGCCGCGAGCATCTGATCCGTGAGCCATTTTCTCTCCGCCTCTGTCGCGGTTTCCAAGGAGCAAAGGAATATCTTCTGACACCCTATGCCCGGCGAGGGGAGATCGATCGTGCCAACCGGTTCCACTCGAGCCGTGTTCGCCTCTTGGGACCACGGATCGACCTCATTGTAGGGGGTTTTTGAGTAGGTAAACCCATCGAAGACAAACCATCCCTCCTTGGCTGACCGAATAACGTACACCAGAGAGTGTTTGAGTTCGATGCCCATGCCATAGCCCTGTCCCCCGTGCGCCATGGTTCCGATTCCGTTGATCATCAAGTGGGCCGGATCCTCTATGCCGGGGCCAGCGTCCATCACCGCGGCGAGCAAAGCCTTTATCGGTTTGTTGTCTGGACCGACTACAGAGAGCTCTTTTAACGCGACCACGCCGTGTACCTCTCGAGGTATCGGTGTGGTGTCTCGTACGTGGTGAAATTTGTGCCCGTGTTGGTAGACGTTTCGAATCGCCTCCCCGAGGCTGCTACTTACAAAATCACTTGTGGCGGCCCAAACCGCGCCCCTGTCGTATTCAGTCTTAAAGTAACCGCAAGTGTGGTGCTGAACTTTCATGGGAACTACGGTAAATCCATCGGTCGCTAACCCGGGATTGTGATGCGCCGTTCGGACGGCTTTAACCGGGTCCCCGAAGCGCGCAAGCAGGCTCATTGAGACCGTAAGTTCTTGCTGGAATCGATCAAGTTCAGAAGATGCTCGGATAGCGTCGGCGCGGGGAGTGCTCGCTTTAGAGGTATCTCGCATATCCATACTGCTCTAGGATACCAACTCTTCGGTTGCGGAGGCTAAAATAATCTCTTCTTCAACGATATCAATGGGAAAAGGTTGAACAACCTGGCTTTTTTAATTACACAAACACCCCTATGTTTCACGTAAACGTAAACGTGAACGTACCCAGAATCACTCTCCGATTTCTCGATGAGAGGCCCCCCCGTCACGAATGGAGATCTACAACTTCTTAAGCTCCGCGTACCGAATCGCCTGCTCGAGGTCCTCTGGCGTATCGACCTCAATGCACGGCTCTACCGAGTCCCTCGATACGATATGTACCTTGATGCCGATACCGTGCGCGAGCGCGCGGAGCTGCTCAAGGGCTTCTCGTTGTTCGGTGAACGCTTTTGGAAGTGTCGCGATACGAGCTAGGGTGTCTCGACGAAAGATGTAGAGCCCCATGTGTTTGTATCCGAGGGGATTTTCGGCTGAGACGACTGACTCACCGGGGAAGTTTCTCCAATGCGGAACGGCGGAGCGGGAGAAGTAGAGCGCGCGGCCCGATTCGCCGAGGGCGATCTTCACGGATGCGGGACGCTCGAATTCTTCCCGGCTCACGATCGGTGTCCCGATCGTCGCCATACCGAAGCCAGCGTCCGATTGCGCGAGTGAGGTGATCACGCTGTCGATGACCGTTGGATTAACAAAGGGCATATCGCCTTGGATATTTGCGACGAGATCGAATGAGTGCCCCTCTTTTTCGAGAACGGCGCACGTTTCCGCCACGCGATCGGTTCCTGTCTCGTGCGAGGGGCTCGTCATAACGTAACGCATCCCTTTTTTTAAACACTCAGCGGCGATCTCCTCGTTGTTGGTCGCGACAACGAGTGTTGTTACGCACCGGCTCTTGCTTGCTTGCAGCCAAACCCGCTCGACGAGTGTCTTGCCGTGAATCTCTTTGAGTGGCTTGTTAGGAAAGCGCGAGCTCTCCAGTCGAACCGGTATAACGCCGAGGCAGGTGGTCTCTTTACTCATAGCTTTCCTGTTTGATGGGAGGCTTACGAAGCGGCCCGTTTAATAATCTCTTTCAGCGCGCTTCTCGTCATGAGGCGACGTTCGCAGAATCGCTCGATCGTGTCGAGCAGGTGTGAGAGCGCGCGACTCCCCGGTGTCGCTGATGATACATCAGCGATGCCGCTATCTTGCGTCAGTGAGGCGAGCGCGATGAAGGTCGCTCGAAGGCTTCCTTTCACATCCGTCGCCTCATCGATCGCGTTGAGTGAGAGATCAAGGAGTTCGAAGAGGTGAGGGGTGGCGTGCCCGCCGTGCTCGGGGATAACGAGGTCGAACGCTTCGCATAGAAGGGAAGCAAGGGTGAGCTTATCGAGGTCATGGCGAATCTGAACGAGGGAGTGCGAAGGTGAGAACTCCTTCACGCCGAGGGCGCCGCTTTTCTCGACGGTGAGGCGGGCGGTGCCACGGTCAAAGAGGTCAAGGGAGCTTGGGAACCGTTTGCGGCTTCCCCGAGCGTGGCGCGCTATGACCGATATCTTTCCCATACTCGGTGTGAGGAGGTGTCCGATAAGGTCGCTCTCTCGAAAGGGGGTGACTCGGAGCACGATCGCCGGAACCGAAGTCTCTTGGCCTCTTTTTAGCTGTTCGGAGGGAATATGTGAGTCGTTTTGAGGGGTGGACATTGAAAAAGCCTCGGCAAGTGTTTATAGCACACGGTGTCCGAAAGTTTTAAGGGTTGTCGCCCTTTAATCGTTCTGAATACCTCCAGCTTTACCCAAGCTGCCAGGGAGAGACCCGATACAAATCGAAGACCACGAATGTCAAAGAAGCAGTCAAGAGAAGAGGCCGATGCCATGGATGTAGGCGGAGATAATAACCAGCCAGATCAAGATGTTACTAATGAAGGACAGGGGGCCACGCCCGGCGACGGAACGCAGAGCCTTGAGGCCGAGCTCGCCGACGCGAAGGACCGCTACCTTCGACTCGCCGCTGATTTTGAAAATTTTAAGCGCCGGGCCTTGAAGGAGCAGTCTGAGCTACTTAAATACCAAGGAGAGAAGATTGTCGTCGATATGCTCGAGGTCCTGGACAACCTGGAACTCGCGCTATCCCACACCTCGGCGAGCCAAGACAGCCTCAAAACTGGTTTGGAGATGGTCCACAAGCTCTTCGTTGAGAAGCTCGGCAAGTGGCAGATTCGGGGCGATTCGAGCGTGGGAACCCAGTTCGATCCACAAAAGCACGCGGCGATCAGCCGAGTGCCGGGAACCGAGTCCGGGGTGATCGTAGGCGAGCTGAAGAAGCCCTACTACTACAAGGACAAGTTGATCCGCTGCGGCGAGGTAATCGTCGCGACAGCGGGTGACGAAGCCTAAGTAACGATAAAGAGATTTTAAGGAAGGAGTATTACACGATATGGGAAAAGTAATTGGAATTGACCTTGGAACCACCAACTCGTGCGTTTCTGTCATGGAAGGTGGAACGCCGACCGTTATCGCCAACAGCGAGGGAAGCCGCACAACTCCATCTGTTGTGGGCGTGAATGACGCTGGAGAGCGCCTCGTAGGGCAGATCGCGAAGCGTCAAGCTGTCACGAATCCTAAGAACACTATCTTCGCGGTAAAGCGGTTGATCGGTCGCAAGGTAAACGCCCCTGAGGTTGAGAAGGCTAAGGGAGTTCTCCCGTACGAGATCGCCGCGTCGCAAAATCAAGACGCGTGGGTAAAGCTCAAGGGTGAGGCGAAGAGCCCACAAGAGATCTCCGCGATGATTCTCACCAAGATGAAGCAGACCGCTGAGGATTACCTCGGTGAGGCTGTAACTGACGCGGTAATCACCGTGCCAGCGTACTTCGATGACGCGCAGCGTCAGGCTACCAAGGACGCCGGAAAGATCGCGGGACTTAACGTCCTTCGTATCATCAACGAGCCAACAGCGGCAGCGCTCGCGTACGGTCTCGATAAGAAGCACGAGAAGACCGTAGCGGTATTCGACCTCGGAGGAGGTACGTTCGACGTATCGATCCTTGAGCTCGGTGATGGCGTATTCGAGGTTAAGTCGACGAACGGTGACACCTTCCTCGGAGGAGAGGATTTCGATCTGATCCTCGTTGATTACATCGCTGACCAATTCAAGAAGGAGCAGGGCATCGATCTCCGTAAGGACACGATGGCGCTTCAACGTCTTAAAGAGGCTGCTGAGAAGGCGAAGCACGAGCTCTCCTCCTCAATGG
The DNA here is from genome assembly GCA_044345405.1 of Bdellovibrionota bacterium. Taxonomy (GTDB): domain Bacteria; phylum Bdellovibrionota_C; class UBA2361; order UBA2361; family OMII01; genus OMII01. The sequence goes on along the minus strand of JBIJBE010000005.1, from coordinate 93,857 downwards.
AGACCGACATCAATCTTCCGTTCATTACGGCTGACGCGTCCGGTCCTAAGCACCTTAACTTGAAGATTACCCGCGCTAAGTTCGAGCAGCTTTGCGCCGACCTTCTTCGACGTCTTGAGGCTCCATGCCGCACGGCGCTTAAGGACGCTGGCCTTAACGCGAGCGATATCGGCGAGGTTATCCTCGTGGGTGGTATGACCCGTATGCCAGCTGTTCAACAGCGTGTGAAGGAGATCTTCGGTAAGGAAGCGTCGAAGAGCGTAAACCCAGACGAGGCTGTCGCTATCGGCGCGTCGGTTCAGGGTGGAGTTCTTCAGGGTGACGTGAAGGATGTTCTCCTTCTCGACGTTACGCCGCTCAGTCTCGGTATCGAGACCTACGGTGGTGTGAACACCAAGCTCATCGAGAAGAATACGACGATTCCAACGCGGAAGTCGCAGGTATTCTCGACAGCTTCAGACAACCAGCCAGCGGTATCGATCCACGTTCTGCAGGGAGAGCGTGAGATGGCGGGAGACAGCAAGACCCTTGGGCGGTTCGAGCTCGTTGGTATTCCAGCGGCGCCTCGAGGAGTTCCTCAGATCGAGGTAACCTTCGACATCGACGCGAACGGTATCGTATCGGTTTCCGCGAAGGATCTCGGTACTGGCAAGGAGCAGTCGATCAAGATCACGGCGAGCTCCGGTCTCTCGAAAGAGGAGATCGAGCGCATGGTTCAGGATGCCAAGGAGCACGCTGAAGAGGACCGTAAGCGTCGCGAGCTCATCGAAGAGCGTAACAAGCTCGACACGATGGTCTACGCTACCGAGTCAACCTTGAAGGAGCTTGGTGACAAGGCGACCGCTGAGCTTAAGGGTACCGTTGATACGGCGCTCGAGGAGGCGAAGAAGGCCCTTGAGAGCAACGAGCAGGACGCTATCAAGCGCGCGTACGAGAACCTTGAGAAGGCGAGCCATAAGCTCTCCGAAGAGGCATATAAGCGAGCTGCGGCAGCAGGCGCTACAGCGAACGGAGCTGGAGCGGCTGAGTCGCAGAACGGCGCAGGCGCTGGTCCTAAGGATGACGTTGTTGACGCGGACTATGAAGAGGTTCGCGACAACAAGTAAACCGGCCTCCGGCGTGGTTTAAGGAGAGAGCCCCCGGGCTGACCTGTTTTGAGGGTTAGTTCGGGGGCTTTTCGTTGTGAGTTCAGTGTGTAACGTGCTGTTAGTCTGCTTACGACGTGAACGTGCTCGTGAACGCTCCCGATCGTGTTGCGGCTTTTGTTTTGGGGTACGTTTACGAGCACGAGCACGTTTACGTGTGAGGTTGGGGTTTTAGCCTTTTCCGTCAAAGGGATACCCGCTTAGGGGGCTTAGAAATGGCCGAAATTCACCCACCCAAGTGCAGACACCAAGGATGTTTTTAGTGTAAGGTGCGGCCGTGTCAAAGCGTGATTACTACGAAGTATTAGGGGTCTCCAAAGGCGCGTCTCTTGAGGACGTCAAGAAAGCCTATCGTAAAAAGGCTGTTCAATTTCACCCCGACAAGAATCCAGGCAACAAAGAAGCGGAAGATAAATTTAAAGAGGCGACTGAGGCGTACTCAGTGTTGAGCGACGCTGAGAATCGCGCGCGGTACGATCGCTTCGGTCACGCGGCGTTCCAGCAGGGTGGTGGCGCGGGTGGTTTCCAAGGTGGAGACTTCTCGGGCTTCGAGGATATTTTCGGTGATATCTTCAGCTCCTTCTTTGGTGGCGGCATGGGTGGTATGGGCGGAGATCCCCGTCGTGGTCGTGGCCGTGCCGGTAACGACCTTCGCTACGATCTCGATCTCACCTTTGAAGAGGCCGCGTTCGGTTGTGAAAAAGAGATCACGATCGGTCGTCGTTCAACGTGCGATACGTGCGTGGGATCCGGCGCCGCCAAGGGTTCCTCTCGTGAGCGATGTCCTCAATGTGAGGGTGCGGGCCAGATCCGAGTTCAGCAAGGTTTCTTTACCCTCGCGCGAACATGTCACGCCTGTGGTGGCGCGGGCGAGGTAGTGAAGAACCCGTGTGGTGATTGCTCCGGCTCAGGTCTTCGCGTCAAAGAGTCAACGATTAAAGTTAAAGTTCCCGCCGGTGTCGATCACGGCCAACGCCTCAAGATGCGGGGCGAGGGTGAGGGGGGAATGGGCGGTGGTCCGAGCGGTGACCTCTACGTGCAGGTGCACATTGAGGAGCATCCGGTGTTCCAACGCCAAGACCAGGAAGTTATCTGCGAGGTTCCTATCACGTATGCGGCTGCCGCGCTTGGAACTGAGATCGAGGTTCCATCGCTCGATGGTAAGCTGAAGTTAAAGATTCCAGCAGGAACTCCATCGGGTAAGGTCTTCCGCATTAAGAACAAAGGTATTCCTGTTCTCGGCAGTAATCCGCAACGCCGAGGGGACCAACATGTGCGTGTGTACGTCCATGTTCCCAAGAAGATATCCGAAGAGGAGCGCGAACTCCTTGAGAAGCTCGCCACCCTTCAAGGAACCGTTGTCGATGATGGCTCCGATAAGGGGTTCTTCGACAAGGTTAAGGATATGTTCTCGTAAGAGGACTTCTCACATAAGCCTAAAGACTCTTCACGAACACCTTTTGAATCGGCTCTAAGCCCATTAGAGCAGCTCATGGCGTAGCCCCATGAAAATCACCGTTGGCTAGCTCGGTTGCGGCCTATTATAGTGAGGCAACTGCTACCAGACTAATCGATGACTCCCGCTATGGTCCGACAAACTGTTCGCGCTCTGATCCTTTCCGGACTGCTGGTATCCGTCGTGGGTTGCTCCGTCGATGATGGTGCTCGTCCGCGACGCCCCGCTTCAAAAAAAGGGCAGGATATCTCAGCAACTTCTCCGTCAGAGCCGCTGCCGTGGGAGATCTGGCGACCATTTTACGATGCCAGCGGTACGAAGCTGACCAACGGCTCGTTGTTGCTTGGCGATGAGATGCTTCGCAAAGGAAAGCGACGATCCGCCCTTGAGGCGTATCTTCAAGCGCAAAAGACTAAGCTCTCTGACGGGGAGGCTGAAGCCGCGGCGCTTCGCACCGCGAGCCAGTATTTGGCGCTCGATGAGTCCGCTCGCGCCCTCTCAACGATTAGCCAGTACTTTAAATCTCGTGGGTTGAGTGAGACCGACGTTCCAACCTCGTTCTCTCTTTTGCTGGCGTACGCGTATGGTCGTCACGGAGACACTGAGCAATCGCTCGCGTGGTTCTCAAAAGCCAATCGACAGGCACAGCAGGGTGAGCGCACCGGTATTCAGGCCTCCGAAACCGGAGCGAACCTGCTTCTTCGCACGATCCCACAACAAGATTTCGAAACGGTCGCGCTTGATTGGAGCAGCGATCCCTTCATCAACGAGTTGGTTGGTCGTGAGCGACTTCGACGCTCCTCTCCGGGATATCGGGAGTACACCGACCTTCGCCGGCCATTCTGGGAAGGTGGCGCGCAAAGCCTCGTCGCCACCGATCTTCCGACCGGAGTTATGGGTAACGGACAGCCCGCGGTGGTTGGTGTTATCTTAAGTCTCTCAGACAAGTTCGGCTCACTCGGTCGAGATACCCGACAGGGGTTCGATCTCGCTGTGGAGGCCGATCGAGAGACTCCGCGAGCGCGAGTGGAGGTTCGTGATGTTGGCTCTGATTCGGCGGCCGCGTCCGCCGCGGTACGAGAGCTTGTCGCGACCTCAAGCCCTGCTGTTATCGTTGGGCCTCTTCTTACGGATGTTTCGGTAGCAGCCGCTGATACGGCTCGCGAGCTTCGAACACCGCTCCTCTCCTTCTCGAAGAGTGAGACCTTCCCCACCGGAAACGGAATCACCCGTCTCGGCGCGACAACGACATCACAGATGGACGCGCTTGTGACCGCCGCTCATAAAGATTACGCCATCACGCAGTTCGCCATCGCGTATCCAGAGAGCGCGAACGGGAACGAGGTGTTGAACGTCTTTAAGAAACGCCTCGCGAGTTACGGTTTGACGCCGGTGCTTGAGGCTCCGTATGTGAGTTCAGATGAGGCCTCGATGCTTGAGGTGGCGCAACGGCTCGATAGCGCGGGCGCGCAAGCGGTTCTTATCCCCGATTCTATCGAAATGAGCGTTAAGCTGCTCTCGAACGTGAGTCCGACCACTCGCAAGACGATGCGACCACTTGGAACCGCGCTGTGGGATAATCCGAGCAAGATAGCGAACTCCCAGGCGCTCTTTGAGTCCGCTATCTTCGTGACTCCATTCTTCCCGCAGAGTTCGCGTCCGGTTGTTCAGCAGTTTAACGAATCCTACAGAGGTAAGTTCAAGGTCGCGCCGAACTTCCTCGCAGCTCAAGGCTTCGACGCCGGAACCCTTGTGGTATCAGCGATCCACAAAGCGGCGCGTGAACGAAAGAGCTTCCCCGAGGCGCTCGCCTCACTTCCTCGCTACGAGGGTGTGACCGGTTTGATCGAGATGGCGCCAGGTGGTGAGATCCGTCGTTCGTTCTACGTTGTTGAAGTTTCCAAGAGCGGATTCCTCGAGCACTTCCCCGGCACTGGCGGTGTCAACGCCGCGCCACCAGCGGCGACGAACGGTTCAGCGGAACCGGTGCGTACCGGTCCATCGTTCCTCAAGGAGGAGGAGCGGGTGGAGAGTGGGTATTAATCGGCTCCGTTCCCTCGACGGGTTCGTCATGGGCCCTTGGAGTTCTTGGACCAGGCTTCATCTAACATGCGCACCGTTGGACCGACGTAACTCTACGTAAAGTAGAATCGTGCGAAAAAAAGTTCTGTGCGTCAATTTTTGCCTGGTTTCCGATAGTTGCCTGTGTGGCTCAGTGCCAACAGCCCTGTATTCCAGTATCTTAGGCGTGTTTAACGAAAAGGGTAGCTGTGTCCTAACAGGAAAAAAATCGCAGTCTCTGTCACACTATTGGGCGCCTTCCCCGTCGAGAGCGGAAGGGTACGAACATAGAGATATCAACGAGAGGGAAAAGCTCGAGCGAAAGAGGTTCTTGTCGCTCGATAGCGCTCCTATGTGTCACCGAGGATGCCTCGAACTATGAGAGCTGTGATAACGGGGAGATTTTTTAAAGAATTGAAAGATGAATACTGGAATGAATGAGGGGATTACGATCTTGCAGCGGGAGCGTGTTATTGAAGCGTTGGACAAGGATTCACAGCTCGCCAGAAAGATGGTGGCGATGGTGGACGCCGCGAGAATTTCGGGGCCCGACGCGCATTCAGAGCTGTCCTTGCCAAAGGTGCCCGATATTCGTGCTGATAGGGGTACTGGCAACGCCGGAGTGATACAGCGCAAAAGTCCCTTCCAGGTAGCGGAACAGCTGGGAGGTTCGTATTGTTTCAAACAAGAGACAGGTTTCTCGACCTTCAAATTACCGGCTGGGATATCCGATGGTTTGGCGATGAGGGTGCTCAATCGGTACTTTAGGATCGCCTTTCCCAGATTTGGGAGAGACGCCATAGACCCCAAGCTCATTGCGTGGTGTGAGGCGCTCCCTGAACTTTTCCCCCAACAGTTAACGCAACGGGACTACTCCAAGGATCGATGGGTCACCATTGAGGGAGTTGTAAAGGATTCACTGGGGAAGTCGCGCGGTGGGCAGTTGGAGATACTCGTAGAGAGGGGACTCGTTTTTGCTGACCCGAGAGATCAAGTGATCGCCGCAGCGCTGCATGCGTGTGTCAATGATGGCTATAACTACCTCTGGGAAGGTTTTGCGCGAGGCTCCGTTCCTGGATTCGCGGTTGGATCTCTTCCCGGAGGGTGTCTCACCTTACGGCCGTGCTCCGATATGGCCTCTACTATCTGTGAAATGTATCGCGGCGTGTCTAGGCAGCGATCGATCGGTGCGTCTGGAAGTCCCTTGGTGAAGTGCGGCAAGTAAGATACTCGTCCTCGTGCTAGTCCTCCCGAGTGAGTGTGGGCGCCGACCCGGTTCCGGCTCGCCGGATTACATGTCGTTCCGGTAAGGTGCCAGGTCGGTCGCCGTAATCCCTTCTTATTCCCCCTGTTTCCAACATCGATACCGGGGCTATAGTCATCCAACGGGGTAGAGACGTAGTGCGTCGAAAGCGAGCTACGTTTGTCGGTGCAACGGACGATGTTGGTTGGCTGGCATATCCTATTGAATATACTTGGTTGTTTTGGGCCCAGAGAGGGACTGAATCGCCGGGTTGCAAAACGGCTTTTAGAACGGTCGTTTGAGAAGGTCGATCCAGGGAAGATATGGCACAGAGAAAGTCGTCAAAGAGCAAGAAGAGATCGTCGGATTCCACCGCGGGGGCTCTTGAGCCGGTACTGGTGCCGAACGTCCTCCCGGTGCTCGCCGCCAAGGACATGGTCGCTTTTCCTGGGGTGATGATGTCGCTCTACCTCAGTCGCCCCGAGAGTATGCGCGCTGTTGAGGCCGCGATGGGTGAGGAGCGACTCGCGTTCGTGGTTACCCAAAAGAATCCGGAGGTTGAGGAACCCAAAGGGCGAGATCTCTACCAGATGGGCGTTGTCGCGCACATCGTTCGCACGTTGCAAGTTCCCGATGGACGAATGAAGGTGCTCCTGCAGGGACTCGTTCGTGCCCGCGCGAAGAAGTATGAAGGAAAGAAGTTTCTCTCGTGCAGGATCGAGCCACTCCCATCGACGCCAGCGAAGCGAGTGTCCGCCGAGAATCAAGCGATCATCAATCGAATTCGTGAGAACCTTCAGGTGCTCGTTGAGTATGAGCACTTGCCTGAGGAGATGCTCATCATCACCGAGGAGATCCAAGATCCGGGAACCCTATCGGATGTTATCTTGGCGCACTACAAGGTCGAGATTCCGTACGCGCAGGCCGCTCTCGAGGAGTTGGATCCGGTGAAGAGATTGCGCCTCACCGACAAGACCATCAGCGACGATCTTAACAAGTTCATCTTGGCTGAGAAGATTAAGGACAAAGCTCGCGATGAGATGACGAAGGGGCAGCGCGAGTACTACCTTCGCGAGCAGATTAAGCAGATTCAACGTGAACTCGGCGATACGGATACGGGATCGGAGGATCTTCAAGCCGTTCGTGAGCGATTAGTAGCGCTCAAGTTGCCGAAACAGGCGCACGATGAGGCGTTCAAGCAGCTCAAGAGACTTGAGCGGATGAGTCCGGAATCAAGCGAGTACGCGCTCCTTCGCACCTACCTTGAGTGGATGACCGATCTCCCGTGGCACACGAAGTCCACCGACAAGCTTGACCTTAAGAAAGCCAAGCAGATCCTCGACGAGGATCATTTCGGTCTCGATAAGGTTAAGGACCGAATCCTTGAGTACCTGAGCGTTCGCGCGCTGAATCCAGATTCAAAGGGCCCGATCCTCTGCTTCGTTGGACCTCCCGGCGTTGGTAAGACCTCCCTCGGTAAGTCTATCGCGCGCGCCCTTGGGCGTACCTTCAATCGCATGTCGCTGGGCGGTATGCGTGATGAGGCCGAGATTCGTGGACACCGTCGAACCTATGTCGGCGCTCTCCCAGGACGAATCCTGCAGGGGTTGAAGCAGTGCGCGACGCGTAATCCAGTTTTCGTCTTGGATGAGCTCGATAAAGTTGGCGCTGACTTTAGAGGTGACCCAGCGTCCGCGCTTCTTGAGGTCTTAGATCCTCATCAGAATATCGACTTCCTCGATCACTACCTGAATGTGCCGTTTGATCTCTCGGATGTCCTCTTCATCGCTACGGCGAATACGATGGACACTATCCCTGAGCCTCTCATGGACCGTTTGGAGATCCTCTCTATCCCCGGGTATACCGCCGCGGAGAAACAGAAGATCGCGACCAAGTATATCGTGCCTCGCCAACTCAAAGAGGCTGGGCTCGGAAGCCACAAGGTTCAATTCACTGAAGGAGCGATTCAGCTTGTTATTGAACGATATACGCGTGAGGCTGGAGTTCGTTCCCTTGAGCGAGAGATCGGCGCCTTGTGCCGCAAGCTCGCGCGAGATGTCGCTGAGAAGAAGAAGTTTGTTCGCGTTATTGATGAGAAACGTGTCGCCACGCTCCTTGGACCCACGAAGTACGATCCTGAGGTCGCTGAGCATTCAGAGGCTGTGGGGCTCGTTCGAGGTTTAGCGTGGACGGCGCTTGGTGGAGAGGTGATGCCGATCGAGGTATCGCTGGCGAAGGGTGGTGGATCACTCACCCTAACCGGACAACTCGGTAGTGTGATGCAGGAGTCGGCGCAGGCCGCGCTCTTCTACGCCCGAGCGAACGCGTCGGTGCTTGGATTAGAGAGTGATTTCCACTCGAAGTATGACATCCATATTCACGTTCCAAGTGGAGCTATCCCTAAGGATGGACCCTCAGCTGGTATCACGATCGCGACCGCGCTCGTATCGGCGCTTTCAGGTCGCAAGGTATCGAAGGATATCGCGATGACGGGTGAGATGACCCTCCGTGGAAACGTTCTAGCGGTTGGTGGTTTACGTGAGAAGGCGCTCGCCGCCCTTCAGCACGGCATCACCAAGGTGATCATTCCCTACGAGAACATCAAGGACCTCGAGGAGATCCCGGAGGAGCAGCGGAAGCAGATCCAATTCGTGCCGGTGAAACACGTGAGTGAGGTGCTCGCGCTCGCGCTCCTTGGACGTGGCAAAAAGTCGCTACCCCCCCGTAAGAAGGCGAAGCGGAGAGAATTCTCTCTCTAGTCTCATGACTATCGCCGCCGAGTGGTGTGTCAGTTCTCTCTATCGTATCGCTGGGGCGGCGATCGTGGGTGCCGTCGTTCTGCATTCAGCGTCCCTGCAAGCCCAGGAATCGTGCGTCTATGCTGATGAGCAAGGGAACATCCTCAGCGCTCCCGCGCTCAAGGACGTACCGTCACGGTTTCGATCGAAGGCCGCGTGCCGAACGTCGGAGCCACGAACGATACCGAAAGCCGAGGATGTAGAGCTTCGTGGTGCTACCCGAAGCGCTTCGTTCAGCACGCCCTTGGGTACGATGGATGTTCGATGGCAGCGCTCCGTTGAGAAGTGCTTCGGACGAAGTCCGAGCCGAGCGATCTCCGAGGCCGCGACCGCCGTTAATCGAGCGCTCCGAACCGCTCGTTTCGATGAAAGTATCGCGCGTGAGCGTCGCGATTGGTCGTTGGTCTTTATTGATCGCGCGAGCGCTGTTTCTCAATTCCCAATGGCGTTGAGCCTTGGTGGTCATCCCGGATTCATGGTGCCGCCGAATCAGATCTACATGGTTGTCGATTTCATCTCCCCACATTGTGACGCGAGTGGTGACGTTGACGCGCTCCTTACGCAGGTTCTCCTGCATGAGATGGGGCACGTGCTTGAGTTCGCCTTGCTCGATGGGGCGGGTGGGAACGATAGAAAGCGCGCGGAGGGATTCGCCGCGTGGTTTGAAGGGTATAGCTCCAGGTTTGCCTCCACCGTTCCAAAAGGAAGCGTACAGGAGCGGTATCGTTCTCTTATTCGCTCGCAGGAAAATGTCGGAACATCAGCTTTTGATGGAAGTGGCGAAGACTACGCACTCGCCTCACTCGAGTTCGAAGCGCTCGTTGAACGAAAAGGGATATCCGGTCTCATGAGCGTGTACGAGACCATGGTTCGTGAGCAGATCCCTTTCTATGAGGCGCTCAACAAACAGTACGGTTGGGATCGAAAGGACCTTCAGCGAGAGGTGAAAGCGCTCGCTACTTCTTCGCCGCGTTGAGCGCCCCTTTGAGTAAGGAGCCGAAGGTCGAGCTCTTCTGCTCACCCTCTTTCTTCTCCTCTCCCCAGACGCGCGCCTTGCAATCACGCTTACAGTAGGTGCACTTTTCGTGAGGGTCACGCTCCGGGTGCCAGAACGGATTGATGTTCAGGATGAGCGCCTCTTGAAGGGGCTCTTCAAGTTCAACGTGATCGCCTTCGTAGACGATCACTCCGGGATCGTCGAGCTCATCCTCGGGTCCAGCTCGGTCGCTCTCGGTTTGAAGGAGCCAATCGATCGTGGAAACGATCTCATGAGGGACGGGGTCCGCGCAGGTCGCGCATTCCTGTCTGCATCGACCGGATACGACCCCTTTCACCAAGATACCGCCGTGGGTACGGGTGAGGGTCAGGTCAACCATAGGAGCGGCTTCAAAGGTGAACTCCTGCTTCTCAGAACCCTCGGCGAGGCGAGCGTTAAGCGCTTCGAGCGGAAGGTCGGCCTCAATTTTCATCCCTGAAAAGGGGATAGTGGTCGTGCAAATTCTCATGATGAAGGGTAGTGTACCTGAGTGGGTGAACTTCTCAACTCAAGGCGCCCGTGTGGGTCGAAAAAAGAGGGGTAACCCATCAGTTTGGTTGGGGTTTTGAAAGTTGTGGCGGGTCGCACTCAACTCTTTGAACCTGAACAAAAGTGAGTTATAACCGCGTGTCAACGCAACCCTTGAGGGTGTGTCTCCGATAACTCCGTGTCTAATTTTGGAGCTTCAGTATGGGTATCAATAAGGTCATGTTACTTGGCAACCTCGGAAAGGATCCGGAGGTTCGCTACACCCCTCAACAGATGGCGATCTGTCAGTTTTCACTCGCTACGGGTGAGCGTAAGAAGGACACGAACGGTCAGTGGGTTGATCACACCGAGTGGCACAACATCGTTGTGTTCGGCAAGACCGCTGAGAACTGCGCTCGTTTCTTGAAGAAGGGCCGTCAGGCTTTCATCGAGGGACGTATCCGCACACGTAAGTGGCAAGACAAGGAAGGTAAGGATCGGTATACGACCGAGATCCTCGCTGACACCGTTCAGTTCGTTGGTGGAGCGAAGGGCGAAGGCGCTGACATGGATTTCGGCGGTGAGGCGGCTAACAACAACGTCCTCGCGGGCATTCCGACAGCGGACGCTCTTCCGAAGGCCGCTAACGGTGGACGTTCCCCAGCGGTTCGTGATGAGCCGGTTACCTTCGACGATGACGATATTCCGTTCTAAGTCGATTGGTTCGTTCCTAGTCGGCATCGCTTTCTATCCGCGATGCCGACTAGGGGCCTCCTAGCCAGGAGGTCGATACAGGATAGAACTCTTCCCCAAAAAATTTCCCCATGACATCTCACTATTCCCTCTGGGCCTTACTCTCAGTTCCGGTAATCGCTGCCCTTATCGGGTACATCACCAACTACATCGCGGTTCGAATGTTGTTTCGTCCCCATAAGCCCGCGCGGTTTTTGGGTATCACCTTTCAAGGTTTGGTACCTCGACGACAAAAGGAGATCGCCGCGAGTCTCGGTTCAATGATTGAGCGAGACCTTTTCTCTCAGGCGGATATCCACGCGGCGCTTAGTGGATCTGAGACCGCGGAGGAGGCGACCGCCTTTATGTCTGAGCAGATAGACGCCTTCGCGCAGAAGATCGGATCTCAGAACCCGATGGTTGGAATGTTTCTTCAGGGGCCGCTTCTCGATCAGATAAAACAAACCCTCGCCGGACAGATGGCGGAGCGTTTTCCGGAATTCATGGAGCGGGTTGTGACCCGTGTTGAGCACCGACTTGATGTGAGCGAGATCGTCGCCCGCAAGATCGAGGGGTTCGATCTCTCAAAGCTTGAGTCCCTAATTTACGAGATCTCCGCGCGCGAGTTGCGAACGATTGAGGTTCTCGGCGGAGTGCTGGGATTCTTGGTGGGATTAGTGCAGGTGGGGATTATGGTGGTGGCGGGGTAGCCCCCCTCGGGCTCGCACCGCGGGAGGGCGACCGTCCCCGGTCGCCGAAATATCACGTGACGCCTAATATTTTTGCATCACGCAACGCGGCGGTCAGGAATGACCGCCCTCCCTGGTCACGGGCTCTCACCTTGGGAGGGCGACCATTCCTGGTCGCCGAAATGTCTCTCAACGCGGATAGATTTCGCCTCACGCAACGCTGCTTGGGCCCCATAGCGATGCGACGGGGTGCGGTCAGGACCCGCCTTCGCTTCGCTACGTCGAGTCTAGCTGACCGCCCTCCCTCGATCGTCCCTCCTACATAAATGCTATAGCCTTCCTCGCTTCTCCTAGCGAAAATACCCCCCATGCAAACCACCTACGGCACAACCGCCCTCGTTACTGGCGCAAGCTCAGGCATCGGTGAGGCGTTCGTAAGAAAGCTCGCCTCGCAAGGATTCACCGTTGTCGCTGTCGCGCGTCGTGAAGAGCGACTTCAAAAAATTAAAGATGAGATCGCTCAGGAAGGGAAGGGACGGGTCATTCCAGTGACCGCCGACCTTTCACAATCCGACGGCGTCGATACCGTTGTTGGCGCGGTTGAAGCCGCTGGTCTCACCGTCGACGTGCTCGTCAACAACGCAGGGGTTGGGTATCTCGGGTCTGTTGAGACGATTGACCGAGACAAGACCCTCTCGATGATCAATCTTAACTGCCGCGCAGTGGTTGATATGACGATTCGGTTTTTACCCGGCATGAAGGAGCGAAAGCGAGGCGCAATCATTATCGTCTCAAGCGTTGTGGGAACCATTCCCACGCCGTGGTTCTCGGCTTATAGCGGCACGAAAGCGTTTGACCTCTATTTCGGTGAGGGTCTCTACGGCGAGTGTCTCGGAACCGGCGTTGATGTGGTTACGGTGTTGCCTGGTCTCACGCAGACTGAATTCCAAGCTGGTGCGGGTATGCGAGACTATCATTCGCCGTATCGTAAAGCGGAGCACGTCGTCGAGTCGGCGCTCGCCGCGTTAGGAAAGAAGCCGATCGTAGTAGATGGGTGGTTTAATAAGCTCCTCTCACACGGAACCCGGTTCGTTCCCCGTTCGTTGCTCGTGCGAATCTCTCGAACCGTGATGAAAAAGGAGTTGGGATTGCGGTAGCTCCAGATCTACTTCTCTTTCGCCACCAGCTCTCTCGCCAACGCTTCCCACTCCTCATCAAGGGACCCTTTAAACACACCCCGATTCGCGGTGCTATACCAGTAGCGCGCGTTTGAGAGGTCTCCCTCTTTGCGGTGGAGGTAGGCGTGAATGACAGCGCTCAGTGGATCGTGACCATCTTGAATCTCCTCATGCGCCCCATCCCAGTCGCCCTGACGGTCAAACCAGAGAGCTTTGAGGTGCGCGGAGATACCGCTTGGTTCAGTAGACGATTCGCACATCGCTAAGAAATCATCGAAGGTCATGGGTGTGGGTGTAGCAAGGGAGGGCGGCGTTGTCTACTCAAAGAGCAGACGGAACGAGGCGTGGTTCGTGAACTCCCTGTCCACGGCTAGAATACGTTTGTGTTCGAGGTCTTGGAGGGTAGCCCACTCAACGCTCGCTACGTCATCGTTATTTCCCTTGGTGATGAGCTGTCCCCCCACGCGCTCTACTCGGTAAAAGATGTGCATGAGCTGTTCGGTCGGGTATTCCGGATTCTGCTGGAATTGCTGGGAGCAGAAGAGGAGCTCCTTCACCGCGACCGTTAACCCGGTCTCTTCATGAAATTCGCGGGCCACCGCTTCCAGGGGAGCCTCCCCTAATTCCAGGCCACCACCTGGAAAGTTCGTGATAAGACCCGATGGGACTCGGGTAGTAGCCATGAGGACCTGATTGTTTTCGACCAGCACTCCGTAGAGCGCGACGCGGAATTTTTGAACCTTCGGACTCATGAGCTTATGGTATCATAGCGTTTTCCCGGTCGGCGATAAGATATTGGTGCGGACAGCGTAAGTCTACTACAGTAGGGAGGTAATCCCTCTTGATGGAGAATCCTATGGAGCTTCGAGCTCAAATTCGATCGGTCGCCCACTACGTTCCTGAGCGTCGTGTCACCAATGAAGATCTCTCAAAATTGATGGATACCAATGACGCGTGGATTACTGAGCGTACGGGTATTAAAGAACGGCGGTTTGTTGACCCGTCGTGCGCAGGGACCTCTGAACTGGGAGAGCGCGCCGCTCGTCTCGCCCTTGAGAAAACTGGATGGAGCGCTCAGGATGTCGATCTCATCGTGATGGCGACCCTCTCCCCGGATCTCTACTTTCCAGGCGTTGGCGTGATGCTTCAACAGAAGTTAGGGTGTCGGACTATTCCGGCGCTCGATATTCGCGCGCAGTGCAGCGGACTCGTCTACGGCCTTTCGGTCGTTGATGGATACATCAAGAGCCGCCAAGCGAAGAAGGTGCTTCTCGTATGCGCTGAGGTCCAATCGCCGGTGCTCGATCTAACCACCCGTGGCCGCGATATGGCGGTGTTGTTCGGTGATGGCGCGGGTGCTGTGACCATCGAGGCTGTTGAAGGTGCTTCAACAGATCGTGGAATAGTTGATTCCTTCCTCGGAAGTGATGGAAGTGGGGCTGAGGTGCTGTGCATGAAGCTTCCGGGAACCGCCACCCCCGGCTTCATCTCGGCGGATGATATCCAGCAAGCCCGTGTGCATCCTTCGATGGATGGCAAGCTCGTGTTTAAGAACGCCGTGACACGATTACTCGAAACCGCGAGCACGTTACTCCATCGGAATAAGATAACTCCTGAGCAGATCGATCTCATCATCCCGCATCAAGCGAACCTCCGCATCAATGAGATGGTACGAACGCAACTCGGACTCGCTCCGGAGAAGGTGTTCAATAATATCCAGAAGTACGGCAACACCACCGCCGCCACGATCCCTATTTGCATGTCTGAGGCCGTCGCTGAAGGGCGATTGAAGCAGGGAGATCTCGTGCTTACCCTCGCGTTCGGCGCCGGGTTCACGTGGGGTGGTAACCTCATTCGCTGGTAGCGAGCCCAAGTGATTCTCCCGATTTTTTGATGTTGCTCCTTCCGGTATCTTGCTACCCTTTCTTGTATGAAAGCCGTTGTCATCGGGACCGGATTCGAGAGCTTGGCGAGCGCCTTGCGTCTTCGCGCGCTTGGGCATGATGTTGATGTGCTCGAAGCTGAATCCACTCCCGGTGGATGGGCGCGTAGTTTTCATCTCAGCGGTCAGGCGGTTGAAATAGCTCCTCCCACGATCAGCTCTCCTTGGGTGTTCGATGACCTATTCGCTCTCTTTCATGAGAGGCGCGCTGATTTTATTACCTTCGTTCCCACCCGTCTCTATCGACGAAACCTCTACGCGGACGGAAGCCATCTCGACATCGTCTCCTCGATCGAGGAGCAAGAAGCGGCGATTGAGACGCTCTCGCCTCAGGATGCTCGTCGCTATCGTTCGTTTCTCAACCATTGCGAGGAGCAGACTCGTCGGGCGGCTTTGAAGTCGGAACGTGAGCAAGTGATCGATCTCAGGGTTGTCCTTAAAAGCGCTACTATTCCTCTTTGCCTGAGAAAGGTATCGAGTCTGTGGCGATGCTCAGGACGGTATTTCACCGACCGTCGGGTGCGGCAGGCCTTCTCCTGGCAGAGTGTCGCGGCGGGATTCAATCCCCTTGTGGCGCCGGCTCACTGTGTCGCGCTCCATTCCGCAGAGCGAGACGGTGGTGGGTGGATCGTTCGAGGAGGAGTATCAGCTCTGATTCAGGAGCTCGTTTCCTTAGCCGAGCGTCACGGTGTTCGATTCCACTATAACCATACGGTTGCCGCTCTGGCGCGAGATGGCGCGGGAAATGTCCGCTCACTCTATTCGGCTCATCGGGGAGAGCGTGTAGTGACGGGGTGTGACCTCGTTGTGTGGGGAGGAGAGACCCGGAGTCTCTATTCGATGCTTCCTGATGAGTGGCTTTCACCCCTTGAACGGTTCGGCTTGCGGCCGAGCGTTCCATCTTTCGGTATGTACTCACTCTTCCTGAAACTTAAGCGGGCCTATCCTGAGGTTCCTGATTACACCGTCATCTTCTCTGAGAGGTGGGAGGGGCTCCTCTCTCAGCTCGGGACGGGAGCGCGACTTCCGAAAGATCCTATGCTATCGGTGCACCGTCTCTCGCCGGCGCACTCGCCGAACCCTCGTGACGAGGGAGAGCTTTTCTCGGTTTTTGTGCCCGTTCCTCACCTCGCAAGGTACAGTGGGTGGAAATTCGATGGGCCGGGATTCAAGGACTCGGTACTTACCAAGCTTCGGGAGCGGGTATTTCCAGGATTAACCTCCAGTTTGGTGTTCGCGGAATCGATCGACCCTCGCTACGCGCGAGATGTGCTCAATCATCCCCTGGGGGCGCCCTTCCCCTCAGCGCCAGCGGCGTCACGGGGCGAGGGGGTGAGCTTTCATTACCGTATGCGAAACATCTCAAACCTCTTTCTCTGTGGAGGCCGGATTCCAGGGGTGTGTGGAGTACCTGGCGCGGTTCTCTCCGCGAGGGCTGTCGCGGAGAGCGTCGCGAAGGAATTTGTGGCCGTCGCGCCGTATGAGCGGCTCGCCGATATCGCCGCGCGATCGGTCGCGTAGAACACCCTTCAACGGGGGCTCTGAGGGGTCTGCCTGTCATTATCTGTGTGAATCTGCGTCTCTTTGAAAGAAATAGTTCATTATGTTCGGCAGGTTAGCCGCGGAATATCATTTTTTCTGAAGCAAAATCGTGGAATTCACGGCACTCGGTATTCACCTCAACGCATAACACAGGTATCACCGTGGTAGTGTTGGTGCATACGGAATCAGCCGTGTGTACAAAGCATAACGCCATAGTGAATAGGGTTTTACTTTTTGCACGAGGTAAGTTGTGTCTATCCCCCCAACTACACCGACGTCTGTTGTCTTGCGCGCGCTCCTCGCCGCGTGCCTCTTCACGCCTACCTACCTCAACGTAGCGTCAGCTCAAGAACTACCACTTCCCGTGTGGGAGCAGTCCGGCGGCGGGCGGGGTCCTGACGCATCGCTCTTCCCTCAGCGTGGAGATATGTTCAACGGTGTGGGTGGTGACATCTTTCAAGGAGGGAACGCTCGTCCCGAGATAGTCGTTCCTTCGTCGATGTTCGATTCGATGCCGTCTGCTCCCAACCTCGCGCCTTCGGATAGGTCTGGAGTCGTCGCCAATCTTGGAGGCGCGGTACGAAACATGCAGACAGGAAACACGCTTGGTGCCTTCCAAGCGGTGGGCGCCGCGGCGTCTCAGGGGCCATCGGCTATTCCCGCGGTCGGACAGGTTATGGGTAACGCGGCTGGATCTCTTCCAGGAGGAGTTGGTCAAATCGCTCGTACCGTTCAAGCTGGTGCTCAGGTAGTCGGAGCGGCTGCCGCTGTCGGTTCGACGCTTGGGCAGTTCCAACGTGGTGGCTCAGGCACCCAAGGCGCGCTTGGCGCGATCGGAAATATCGCTGGCGTAGGGCAGGGACAATCAGGGAACCTTCAGGGAATTCTTCAAGGGCTTGGGGGTGGGGCAGCGTCGGCTGCGTTAGGCAACGGAATCGGCGCCGGACCGTTCGGTCAATTCGTGGGACAGAATAATCAGATCCTTCAAGGTTTAGCTTTCATCGCTCTCTTGCAGCGCCTTATGAATGGCACGGGACCATTCGACATGAATCAACAATTCAATCGCTCAAACACTGGCGAAAGCGCAAAGCTCGCGTACCAAAACCTCATGCAGCAGGGAATTAACGATTCGCAGAATCATATGAGGTACCCTGTTGATGATACTGCTCCGCCGCTTGGGCAGTGTGGTCGTCCTCAGAGCCTTACGCCAGCGCAGCAGAAGCGATGGAATGAGCAGTTCAATCGCATGAATCGTTTGATCAAGGGATCT
Source organism: Bdellovibrionota bacterium (assembly GCA_044345405.1). Lineage (GTDB taxonomy): Bacteria > Bdellovibrionota_C > UBA2361 > UBA2361 > OMII01 > OMII01. The sequence continues at coordinate 76,297 of JBIJBE010000005.1, read as the reverse complement.
TCCCTTGAAGGGTACGTCCCAGCGGATGGCGCGAAGCACGGAATAACCACCGGTTCATCTGAGGAGTGGGCCGCGTTCTACGCGAATCTCGGTGTTCAGGAGTCGGGCAACCAGAACACGGTTGTTGGAGACCAAGGTAAGTTCGTTGGAAATTCCAACGGTATCTACCAGCTCTCGCCACTTGATTACGCGAACTATCGTGGCGATATGCAGCGAGCTGGTCTTCAGCCTGGAACAACGATCGATGGAAAACCTGCCTTCACGATAGGCCAGTTGCAAGACCCGGAGGTAAATTCACGAGCGACCTTAGCTATCTCTGAGAATCTTATCCGTCGCGATGGAGCGATCGGTAATAACGCTAATACCGGCATGGCCCGTTATTGGGGACCTTTGCGCCGTGGTTGGAGCGCCTGCGGATAAACAATCCATATCGAACGGTGCTCGGTCTCAAACGAGGCGAGCACCTTTAGCTCTGAGCGAGGGCTTGGCATATCGCTCGTTGTAGTTCCGCTGAGATAGACCGAATCTCCCACCGACCATCGCTTTCCGCTTGGGTCTTTGTGGAGCCTATCGCCTCCCATAACTGAGCAAGCTCAAGGCCGCGAGTTGAAGCCTCTTTGATGACAGTCTGGAATTGTCCGCTTAACGTCATGCCATCAGGGCTCCATGAAGTCGTCCAAGGTTCGTCGCCATGAAGGGTCAATAACGCCTTCTCCGTAACGGGGAGCTCGTGAGCCGCTTCCTCTACCGTAATAAATTGATGAGATAGTCGGTGAAACACGGTGATGGATGTCTTGAGAGCCCAGAATTGCCGGTCGGTGCCCGCGCCGGTCGTAAGGAAGCTGGCTTTGGCGGTTACGAGCGGCTCTGTAATACCCGTGGTTACCTCAACGGTGCCTCGTTCATGAACGAAATCGCGACTAAACGCTGCGCCGCCGCGCGCGCTTCGTACTGTTTGCGTTGGAGCGACGTGGGGGGACGTTTCGACTGCCATGAGGTTCTCCTTCTCTTGCGTGGGGAAACGGCCCTTACCGCCTCCGCCACCTAATTGGTACCGAACATATAAATACATCGACGAACGCAACGAAAGAACCTACGTAAGAACTGTTCAATGGAACACCAGAGGCACCAGGCGAGGGGTCGCGCTGGTGCCTCTGGAATGATCGTCAGATTGCGTCTGAAGCGATTTTGAGCACTTTGTCACCGAGCGGTGTTAGTCGCACGGGGATGACTCTGCGATCTTGAGCGGAATGCTCGCGGAGCGCCAGTCTTTTCTTCTCAAGAGCATCGACCGCTCCCGTAATTGCCGCCGAGGAGACCCCGCGAAGCTGCGCGAGCTTCGCGAGTCCTTTAGCGCCATCGATGCTCACAAAGATGAGCGTTTCGAGTTCCCGAAAGGAGATAGTCTTGTGACCACCATCTCTCAGGAGTTTATTAGCCGCTTTGAGGGCGGAGTTGATGTTGTTTACTAGGTCTAGCAGTTTCATTGAACATAATTGGGTTGATTGAGCCCATCGAAAACCGAAGGTTACATAACCTTGCGTTGCGTTCGACGAAGCCCGCAGGGGGATCTCCAGGCTTCGCCGTCGTTGATTCGTCTACCCGCTCCAGATTGTCCATGTAGAGTAACAGGCTGAACTTCATAGGCAAGGAAAGGTGTGGCGTGGGGCGGGGGGGATGATTGCAAAACGGACAGATTCGGACCGGAATGGGCTGGGGATGAAATTAAAGCGGTTATGTGATGACTGGGGCCGGGGGCGCAACTCGGCGACCAGGAATGGTCGCCCTCCCAGGGTGCGACTCATGACACCGGAGGGCGCGCATTCCTGCGCGCCGAGTGGTTACGTAAGGTGATGCTGCTTCGAGATGCGCGGTATTTTGGCGACCAGGACACGCCATCGCTTCGCTACGGCGCGCAAGATGGCCGCCCTCCGGACGTGCCGGTCCGTATGTCCTACGACTTCCTCTTCGCCTTAGGCGTCGGCGTCGGTGTCGCCTTCTTCTTCGCCGGAGCTGCTTTCTTGGTTGGCGCTGGTGTGGTGGTTGTCTTCGGCGCTGGTGTCGGTGTAGCCACCGCCGCCGCGACCGGCGCGGCTGGAGCCGCCGATGGTTGTGGCGCTACAGGATTGAGAGAGGGTAATCCAGGATTCCCATCCTTTGAGTTCACAAAGGTAACGCGGACATCACCCTCGGCTTGGCTTCGATTCTCGTTAAGGAAGATCTTAATCTTGTCCGCTCGAAGGATGCTCTCCTTTTGTTGAAGCTGGGGATTCTCGGTAAGCGTCACGATCGCGGCCACGGCGTCATAGGAAGCGATCTGACCGGTCGCCTGTATATCCTGCTTCGCGATAAATACGTCGCCCTTCGCGACTAATTTTAAGAGTTCGTTCTTTTCGCTGTACGTTCCCTCTAGGGTTTTGGAGGTGAGACGCATATCGCCTTGTGTTACCTGTACGTTGCCGGAGTAGGCGAAGACGCGGTCCTTGGCGTTAAACGCGAGGGAGTCGGAGGTGATGTTTGTGGGGAGCTTGCCGAAGCTGTCGTCAAACCCCTTTGAGTCCATAAGATTGGACATCGATCCGGTTGGATTGTTTTGCGCGCACACGCTTGAGGAGAGCGTGAGTAAACAGGTGAGAGCGGTGATGTACTGTCTCATGTGTTATCTCTTCCTTTTTTGCCGTGGTTTGAAGGTGCTCTTCACGCCGTTTGTAATCTCGACCGTTTGATCGGTTATGTTGCCGTGGAGCTTCTTGCCATAAATGGTGAAGATCGGATGTTCGACCTGTACGTAGTTGGGCATGTCGATGGTTTCGGTCGCCTTGACGTAGATTGCCCGGTCCGTTTTGATTGTCGTCTCTTTGTTGTGAATCACGACGACATCATCAAAGAGCTCAGCCTTGAGGATTTCAGTCCCCGTGAGTTCGACATCCGCTCGTTTCGCGGTAAGGTTTACTGTGTCTCCGTTGTCTCGATTTACGTTGACTATCGGCTCGTCGATCTCCGCTCGATTCTTTCCAGCGTCGTATCGCCCCTTTTTGCCAAAGATCTCCCACACGATCTTGCCGTTTCGCACCGCGCTTCTATGGAAGTCATTCAAGACGAAGCCTATCCCAGCGCCCGGGGTTTCAGAGAGGGAAAGGCCGGTCTCTCCCTCGATAGTGGCTCGATTGAGGGAGGCGTTCGTGGTCGGTGTGCGCGCGGAGTTATGAACGGAGATGACTACCCCGCTTATAACGAAAAACGAGCCGAGGAGCCCTAGTCCAAGGACCAAACTTTTTTTGCGGGTCAGGATAATCGGCACGAAGTTTTCCTATTCGGCGGCTTCTCGGATGCGAACTAAACGCTCTAAGAGAGGGGTAACCCGATCTAAGGGCAGCATGCAAGGTCCGTCTGAGGGCGCGTTGTCGGGATCCTCGTGGCACTCCATGAAGAGTCCGTCGGTCCCCGTCGCGACCGCGGCTCGGGCGAGGATCTCCACAAAGTGGCGGGAGCCTCCGGAGCTGCCCGCTCCACCACCCATACTCTGAACGCTGTGCGTCGCGTCAAATACGACCGGATATCCAGTCTCTCGCATAATGACGAGGTTACGAGGGTCCATGATCAGGTCGCGATAGCCGAAGCAGGTACCCCGTTCGCAGAGAAGAATCTTCTTGTTGCCTGTGCTCGCTATCTTCTCGGCGACGAACTGCATGTCCGCCGGGTGAAGGAATTGTCCCTTCTTCACGTTAATCGTTTTACCGCTTAATCCCGCCGCCACTAAGAGGTCTGTTTGGCGACAGAGGAAGGCGGGGATTTGCAGAACATCAACTACCTTTCCAACCTCACGCGCTTGCTCCTCGGAGTGAACGTCAGTGAGGACGGGAATCTTGAATTGCGTCCGAACGTCATCGAGGACGCGGAGACCAGCGTCCATTCCAACGCCACGCTGGCTCTTAACACTTGTGCGGTTCGCCTTGTCAAAGGAGGACTTGTAGACAAGTGAAACAGGGAGCTTCGACGTCGCCTCGCACAGAAACTCGGCGATTTTGAAGGCATGATCCTTGGACTCAATTTGGCACGGGCCCGCTATGAGAAGGAGCTTTTCTCCCCTCCCGACCTTTACTGAGGGGGTTATCTGAACGGTCACTGTTAATTCCTCGTAAGTGAGCTGGTGAGCTCCTGCTGTACCGCGTTCGCTGTTACACCGCTCTGTGGTTTAGATCCTGTAGATTTCTTATCTCCACCCTTCTCGACGGTTACCGCGGATTTCTCCTTGGCCGCGAGCCCCGCCGCTACAAACGACGTGAAGAGAGGGTGGGGGATCTTTGGAGTTGATTGGAATTCCGGATGGAATTGTACGCCGACAAACCATGGGTGATCCGTGATCTCGATGATCTCGGCCAGCGAATTGTCCGGGGAGGTGCCCGAGAAGATAAGACCGGCCGTTTCAAGTTGCTCGCGATACGCGTTATTTACCTCGAATCGGTGACGGTGTCGCTCGCTGATCTGGGCCTTGCCGTAGATCTCCCGAGCCTTTGAGCCTGTCTTAAGCGCGCATGGGTAAGCTCCCAAGCGCATCGATCCACCTTTCTGCTCAACTTTCTTCTGGCTATCCATGATGTGAATGACAGCGCATGAGGAATTCGGGTCGAACTCCTCGCTCGTCGCGTCCTTGAGGCCGGCGACATGACGCGCGTACTCGATGGTAGCGATTTGGAGTCCAAGACAGATGCCGAAGAACGGCACCTTTCGCTCGCGCGCGTATCGAGCCGCCGCGATCTTTCCTTCGCTACCGCGAACCCCGAATCCGCCAGGGATGAGGATCGCGTCTACCATCTCGCCGTTGTTAGCGGCTTTAATCGCGTGCTCAACTCCTGTGGTCTCAAGCCCTTCGCTATCGACGTACACGATCTTTACCTTGCAGTTATTCGCGACGCCGCTGTGAATAAGGGCCTCGCTCAAGCTCTTGTAGCTCTCGGTCAGATCGACATACTTTCCAACCATCGCGATCGTGACGGTTTTGCGTGATTTGTCGGTAACTGATGCTGTGATCTTGGTCCATGGATCGAGTTTGGGAGCGCCGGTCCACATATTGAGGAGCTCAACGATGCGCTGATCGAGTCCTTCATTGTTGAGGTGAAGCGGCAGCTCGTAGATCGTCTTCACGTCTGGAGCGTTGATGACGCAGTTCGGACTTACGTTGCAGAAGAGACTAATTTTGTTCTTAATCTTCTCGTCGAGTGGTTGCTCAGAGCGGCATATGATGATGCTTGGAACGATCCCGTATCCAGTGATCTCTTTGATCGAGTGCTGAGTTGGCTTGGTCTTGAACTCATGCGCGGTGGCGATGTGAGGAACGAGGGTAACGTGGATGTAGAGTGTGTTTTGCGCTCCAACATCACTTCGCATCTGTCGGATCGCCTCAAGGAAGGGAAGGCTCTCGATATCACCCACCGTTCCACCGACCTCTACGAGACAGATGTCGAAGCCCTCAGCGGCGAGCTTGAGGCGTCGCTTAATTTCATCAGTGATGTGCGGAATCACTTGAACGGTTCCACCGAGGTAGTCGCCTCGTCGTTCGTTGGCGATAACGGTCTCGTATACTTTGCCCGAGGTGAAGTTGTTTAACTTCGACATGCGGGTGCCGAGGAACCGCTCGTAGTGACCGAGGTCGAGGTCTGTCTCAGCGCCATCATCGGTCACGAAAACCTCTCCGTGTTGGAAGGGGCTCATCGTGCCTGGGTCAACGTTGATGTAGGGATCGAGCTTTACGGCGGTGGCCTTCAACCCTCGCGCCTCAAGAAGGGCTCCAATGCACGCGGTGGTAAGTCCCTTGCCGATTGAAGATACAACGCCACCAGTAACGAAGATGTATTTAGTTGGCCGAGATTGCATAGTTTTGGTCGTCCCTTTCGCACACGCGACCCAAGAATTGGGCCCCTGACAGTATCTCTTTTCTCAGGCTCTAAGACAATTAAAGAGTCCTAAAAAGTGAGCTGTTCAAGCCCTTTATATCAAGGAGTTAGCTCCGCATGTAACCTGCGGTCAGGGCCTTAGCCGGGTGTGTGGCGTGAGAGGGGAGCGTTGTGGGTCATACCGTCACGGCGCAAGATGATTCATGTTCACCATGTTTTAGTGGAGGCATGGTCCACAGCTTAGGGAGAAGAGTTTATGACACCTCGTGCGCGCTCAAGAGTTTATCGGACTATCATTGTGGGATGCGCACTCGCGGCGTTCAGTGTGCATGGTATGCGAGACGCGGCCAGCGCTGATTGGCGTGAGGTCAATAGTGACGTAAGCAATCAGATCGCGATGATTCAGCCGCCGATAGGCCCACACAATATTGATATCGATAACCGTGGCCGTGGAGAGATACGTCTTGAGGGGTATGTTGAGAACGAGGAGGCTCGTCGTCGAGTCCAGGAGGCGGCTGAACGAGCGCACGGTGTATCTCGAGTGGACAACCGCCTCGCGGTGGCCCACGCGCCGCAGTCTCGCCGTAATGAGGAGATTACTCGCATGGAGGAGGCGTTCCGTCGCGATGTGCCGAACGGCCGGTATAACGTTTCCGTATTCACGGAGCCTGACCGTGTGATTTTACGTGGAACCGTCGACTCTCAAGCGACTCGAGAGCGGATCGTTTCATCCGCCGCATCTATCGCTAAACGTACCGTTTCCGACCAGATGATCATTCAGGGTGGTCGGGCCGGAGCGCGAATCTCCGATGCTGAACTTGAGAACTCTATTCGACGCGCCTTGAGCGAGGAGTATCCTCGATTGATGAAGGCGTTGCAGGTTACTGTGCGAGATGGGGTAGCTACCGTTGAAGGAAAGCTCTCCAATCATCGCCAAGTGGATGAGGTGCTCGCCTCTATCCTCAACGTTGAAGGGGTCTCTGATGTTCGAAGTCAGGTAACGATTAATGGACGTCCGTACACTCGGGGCTCGATGGAGTCCGCTCCCGAGTAATCTTTTTACCTTACGGACGCCTTCGTGAAGGGCTCGTCCATGCAGGACGCGGGGCACTCTTTCAGTCACTACGGTGGCGAGCAAGGGTTTAGCCTCGCGCCTCTCGTTAACCTGATCTAATATTCCCGCACGGTTAGCGGGAGGGTGAGGAAAAGCTTTCTCGGTAACGCCGTGCCCGATGTGGGCGAGCGTTGACTGGCGTATCGGCCTCTGTGGTACTACTGCAACGACGCCCGCCCAAAACGTTGGCGCGTCAGTTAGTAAAGCATAGGCCCCTCCATGAGTGAAAAGTCTTCGCGTCCCGTAGTCGTCCTTCGTCAAGGTCGAGAGTCCGCTGTTAAACGTCGTCACCCATGGATCTTCTCCGGCGCGATCGCCGACCGTCGTGGCACATTGCAACGAGGGTGCCTCGTTGATGTGCGTTCAAAAGATGGCGCGCTGCTGGGATGTGGACATTGGGGAACGCGAGGTATCGCCGTTCGTCTCCTCTCATTCGAAGAGGTGACAAGCGAGAGTGAGTTGATTCATGCAAAGCTCGCGAACGCGACACGGGTTCGTGAACGGTTGGGTCTTGTTGGAAATGCCTCAACAAATGGATTCCGTTTGGTCCACGCTGAGGGGGATGAGCTGCCAGGTCTCGTGATTGACCTCTACGATGACACCGCGGTCGTTCAATGTCACTCGGCGGGGATGTGGCGCGTACGCGAATCCATCCAGGGGAGTCTGCTCGGTATGCCAGAGCTTGGTCTCTCAAAGGTTATTTTTCGTCGCGTCGAGTCTCAAATGGATGAGCAAGAGGAGTCCGGCGAGGTGGAGGCGACCGTCGCGGAGCCCTCCCAGGTCGTATCCTTCTCGGAGAACGGACTTCGCTTTTTGGCGGATATCACCGGCGGCCAGAAAACAGGCTTCTTCCTCGACCAACGTGTTAATCGACAGAAGATACGGGACGCGGCGCGTGGTAAGCATGTGTTGAACGCCTTTTGCTATACCGGAGCGTTTTCAGTGTACGCCTTCGCTGGTGGCGCGGAGTCGGTCACCTCGGTTGACGCCTCCAAGTCAGCGATCGATTTATGCCGGCAGAATGTGGTGGCGAATTTCGCGAGCGCCCCGCATAACGCTGAGGTAGCGGATTGTTTTAGCTACCTGACCCAGATTCCAGATACCTTTGACCTTATCGTTCTCGATCCTCCCGCGTTCGCGAAGCACCAGCGAGCGGTGCAGCGAGCGATGCGAGGGTATGAGACGATAAACGCGCTCGCGCTGAAGAAGATTAAACCGGGTGGAACGCTCGCGACGTTCTCGTGTTCTCAACTAATCTCACGAGAGATGTTCCGCGACGCGATTATGCGGGCGGCGGTCTCAGCCGGAAGATTTGTTCGCGTCGTTGATTTTCTCCACCAAGCGCCGTGTCATCCGACGAGCATCTTTCATCCTGAGGGGGATTACCTGAAGGGACTCATGTTGTTCGTTGAGTAGTCGCGCGCATGAGTCCGGCGCCGAGAGTCGAACCTCACTTCTGTTGTGAGACACGCAAGAGAGAAAAGTTTTCGTTCCCTCACATTTTAGTCATTGCGCTATGCGCTATAGATATTCATTCTAATCCTAAGTTCTCGATCATCTCTCATCGGATGATCTGAGTTCGGTCGCCTAGTTCAGGCGAACCTTCTCTCCTATAGGGAAGGGGGCCTGCTTTGAGAAAGGAGGTGATCCATGTCGGCTATAGGAATTAATTCTGTCGTATTGGTGAGCGAGGTCTTCACACTGTGAAGCGTATCTACTCGTCCACGTTGACAGGGTTTTAGGTTGTTGGTTGTAGTTCCCTGATTTGCTTCCTCGGAGTGGGGCCCGCCCCTTGTGGGGTGGGCTCCGCGACGACTCCTCGTTCTCCCCATATCAATAGACCTAAGCGCGAGTCGCAAAGTCGGGAGGGCGACCATTCCTGGTCGCCGAGTGGTTACGTACGGCGAAGGTGATTTGCCAAGCGCGACAGGGCGCTCAGGAATGAGCACCCTCCGAGGTCACGGGTTCTCGTGATGAAAATCGTTTTCTACCCCACCACCGCAATCATCTCGATCTCAACGATCGCGCCGAGGGGGAGGGCGCTGACCTGAATGGTAGAGCGCGCGGGTTTGTGTCCCTCAAGCGCGTCTCCGTAGATCTTGTTCACGGTTTGAAAGTTCGAGAGGTCAGTGAGGAAGATGACGGTCTTGATCACATCCTTGAATGAGAGCCCAACGCCGGCGAGTACCGTTTTAAGATTCTTCATCACCTGTTCGGTCTGTTCCTGGATGCCCGCGCCCACGAGTTGAGATGTCTCGGGGTTGAGCCCGACCTGTCCAGAGAGGAACACCAAGTTTCCGGCGCGCACGACTGGGGAATAGGGGCCGACCGCTTTTGGCGCGTTGGCTATCGATTCAAAGCATTCTATTTTTGTCCCCATGACCGTTACCTCTCTGTTGTAGTTGTTGTGGTGGCAGCATAGTCTCGGTTCGCCCACCGTCGAAAGGTGTTTTTTATTTGAGTAAATCCGCTATGAATATGGCGTCCCCATCTGTTAGTTTTTAGTGAGTTGGACGTTATCCGGATACCTTGGCTAGGGAAAACGGTAGAATTTCAGCAAAGAGAGAAACCTTTAGGGATTAGGAATCGGGAACAATGAAAGATGTTATCTTAGTGGTTGATGACGAGGAGGATATTCGGGAACTTGTCAGATACAATCTCTCCAAGAGTGGCTACACGGTTATGGCCGCGGGTACTGGAGAGGAGGCCTTGCAGATCGCGCACGAGGTCCGCCCGATGTTGGTAGTGCTAGATATCATGCTTCCAGGAATCGATGGACTTGAGGTTTGTCGCCGTCTCAAGTCCGATGCGACGCTGTCGAAGACCCCAATTGTGATGATATCGGCTCTTGGAGAGGAGAAGGATGTCGTGGCCGGATTGGAGCTTGGAGCTGATGATTATGTGGCGAAGCCGTTTAGCCCAAGTGTTCTGCTCGCTCGTGTGAAGAGCGTGATTCGCCGCGTTGGTTCCTCTCCCGTGGCGGATGACGCTACGCTCGCCATCGAGGGACTTAAAGTAAATCCGACGCGACGCGAGGTTCATGTTCGAGATGATCTCGTGGAGCTCACGAACACAGAGTTTAAGCTCCTTCACTTCTTAATGCGCCAACCAGGTGTGGTATTCACCCGCACTCAAATCGTTGATGGAGTGCATGGAGACGACTACCCCGTTACCGATAGGTCGGTAGATGTTCAGGTGGTCGGTCTCCGAAAGAAGCTCGGAGAGATTGGTGCTTTGATTGAGACCGTCCGGGGAGTAGGGTACCGTTTCAAGGGATAACGCACTGGGATAGAGTAGCGCGTTGGGCGCTGTCTCGCTCGAAGTTGGTCAGGTCAGCATGAGTGGATACGGTCGATTAATCGTGTGGGGAGGAGGGATCGCCCTCATCGCCTCCGTGCCGCTCCTCCTCCAACTGACCTTTAGCACCGATATCTCTAGGGCCTCGGTGGTCGCGTCCCTTATGTCCATCGGTATCGCCGTCTGCGGAGGGCTTCGTCTTTCCTATCTCAGTGAGGAGGCGCTAAAGCGAGTCGAAGAGGCCACCGCTCGATTCGCCGAAGGGAGTTTTGAGCAGCCCGTTGAGATACCACGTCGAAAGAGGCTTCGCGCCCTGACCGAGGGTTTGAATGATATGGCGACGCAGCTTCAAGAGCGGGTGCAAGCGCTGTCCCAGTTGAGCGGAGAGCAGGACGCTATCCTACGAAGCATGACCGAGGGTGTTGTCACCGTTGATTCGGAGGGGAGAATTCGCCGGATGAACGAGGCGGCGAGAACGCTGCTCGGGATCTCTAAGGCGTATGTCGAGGGTCGGTCGCTGGGTGAGATTATCCTCTTCGATGAGATCCGACGTTTCATGAAGGAGGCCTCCTCCTCGATGGTTCCCACAACGCGCACGGTGATGTTGCGACAAGACCCAGAGATGATCCTCGACATGTATGGTTCTCCGCTGTTTCAGGATGACGGCTCGTCATCTGGAACCCTCATAGTGCTTCGAGACATGACGAGGGTGCACAAGCTTGAGAACGTTCGGCGGGATTTCGTCGCGAATGTGTCTCATGAGCTTCGGACTCCCGTAACATCTATCAAAGGATTCGCCGAAACCTTACTTGATGGCGCGATGCATGAACCTGAATCTCTCAAGAAATTCTTGGGAATTATTGGGAAGCACGCTGAGCGCCTGCACGCGATCTTCAACGATCTTTTGATCCTCTCTCGCCTGGAGGCGGGGGATCAGGAGGAGCGCATGGACGTCTCGAATCACAAGGTCGCTGATATTGTGCGTGAGGCGATTGAGGTGTGTTCCGCTAACGCGGCCGCGAAATCTATCTCGCTCGCCTCGTCGATCGATGACGACATTCGAGTGGCTGTGAATTCGAGTCTCATGCAGCAGGCGTTCGTCAATCTCATCGATAACGCGATTAAATACTCTGACTCTGGAACTCAGGTCTCGATTACCGCTGAACGCCAAGGAGAGTACGTCCGGTGTATGGTTTGTGATACGGGGCCCGGTATTGAGGCCACGCATCTTTCCCGCCTCTTCGAACGATTCTACCGGGTAGACCAAGGGCGTAGTCGTCAGATGGGTGGCACGGGCCTCGGTCTCGCAATCGTGAAACATATCGCCCAGGTGCATGGCGGACGCGTCGACGTTGAAAGTGTGTTGGGACAGGGATCTACCTTCTCCATTTATCTTAAACCCCGTTCGTAAACGAGGGCGATAGGCTACTTAGCCAAAGGACGCTCAAAATCTCTCAGGGTTTCAATGACTCGAGCCGATACACGAGATGCTGGTTTCACAGCGGGATGCGATAGTGTTCTGAGTGAGGCGGCGCGATTCGTGAGAAACGAATCCGGTCTGCGTTATGGGAGAGCCACGGGGTAGGGAACATGAGAGTAACCTTTACAACCTTGATGATCGGATTGTGTGTCATGACGTGCGCTAACGCCGCCTCTAGTGAGGCTCAAGCGAAACGTGACGAGCGATTCAGCGTAGGCGCTTCACTTCGCGACGTTCTCGCCGCGTGGGGAGAGCCGGAGGAGCGAGTCGTTCGCGGGGTGAAGCAGGAGCTCGTGTGGAACTATAAAGGTGGCGCCAGAGTAATTTTTAAGAATGGAAAGGTAACCTCGGTTCGCGCAGGGGCGGCGGAGCAGAGTGTTCGCGCTAAGAAAGCCCCTGAACCTGAGCCTGTGAAGAAGGTGAGTGCTGATTCCGAGGAGTCGAAAGATATTCTGCGTGACATCGTGCGCGAGATACCTTCCGGGCCTGATGGTCCTTCCACCGGGGGCGTCTCTGCTCCTCCCGCAAGCGATCCCGCTATCGTGGGACTGATCCCTAACGCTGTGCCTGTTCAACGGGGAGGCTCGCCAGGTATCGCTCCTGGAGTAGTCGTGCCGAGCCTTGAGGAAGAGGACCAGTAATCCCTTATCGTTTAGGCACGAGGAATACGATTCGGGCCTTGTCTTGAAGTATTCCCGCTACTTTTTTAGCCTCATCGCCCCGTCCCCAGAATAGATCTACGTGATCGGTTCCGGTGATGGCGCCGCCCGAGTCCTGATCGAGAACGAATCGTGAAACCCTCGTTGTGGGATGTGTCCCTCTATCAACTGACTCTGGTTGGTCGACTAACGGCTTGTTGAAGGAGATGAGCGCAAGCGCGCCTTTGGGGGCGAATTTTGAATCGACCGCGATCGTCCGTCCCGGCGTGGCCGGAACGCCGAGGGATGTGATCGCTCTCCGTTTTGATTTCGTGAAGAACACATAGCTCGGATTTTTAGCGAAGAGATCGGAGCGTTCCTGTTCGGACATCATTTTTACGACCCTTTCAATCCGTTGCATGGTAACCGGAAGCGGGGCGAGTCGCTCCTTAAGATACTTACCGATGGGTACATATTTTTGACCGTTCTTCTCCGCATAGGTGATGAAGAGCTCCTCGCCGTGGGGAAGCTTGACGGTCCCGGACCCCTGGATGTGAAGAAAGAAGGCGTCTGTTGGATCAACCCAGCACAGTTCGAGCTTTCGGCCCTTTAACGCGTGTCCGCTATCGATCTCTCCTCTTGAGAAGTACGGCGTTACTTTCCCCTCGTGCACGCGTCCCCGTAGGCTTGCCTCATCCTTGAAGCGATCGGAGAATTTTTTGAGGTCGATAACCACGAGGTCGTCTGGCTTTTCATAAAGTGGTTGTGAAAATTGAGCGGACGCTGTCGTGCTTCCCGGAATGATCGGCTCGAAGTAGCTGGTCAAGAGGATCTCGCCCCAATCACTCCCCCCGTACCACTCAAGGAACCGAAAATTATTTCGGATGTAGGTGAGCTTCGAGTCCGCGGGTTCCGAACTTCTCAAGGTTGCCACCAACGCGTCGAGTGCTTCGGCGTATTCCCGCCGTGACACGGTCTCGGCGCCGAAGTTCATCGGAGTGTCGCCACTCTTCCGCAGTATCTCTCGCTGCTGAGCGATCGCGGCTTCGAGCCCCTCAAAGCTGAGATCGTCTGAAAGATCGATTCGCTCAGCGGAAATGGGCCGAAAGGCCTTCTCTGGAGAGACGGTCGTTGGTCGACCACAACCAGAGGCAACAACAGCGCATAACACCAGTAAGTGAGTGAACTTATTGATGGGGTGAGCGGCGTAATGGGTCATTCGAAAAAGAGAGAAGGGGGTGGCTCGAATCATCTGACACGCAGGGTTGGTTCTCTAGCTTATGTAGCCGCCTTACGGGGATTCGCACAAGGGTTGTAAATTTTTTGGAAAATTTTTCGAGCCCTCCTTCTCCGAGGGGCATCGTAAGAGAAAACGCCCTCGCGTTTTTCCGCCGTAGGAATGGATGCCTGCAAAAGAGTGGAGAAGGATATGAGAAGTGGCTGTTTATTCCAGCAGTTCTCTTTGGTTGTAACCCTGGTTTTTGTGGTTTTGGCGCCAAACTCAGCTTGCGCCGGAACTACTCCTTATCGAGCCGCTCTCGACGTCGAAGGGTTGCGACACGTTCAGGCTCGAGCGTCATCTTCGAAAACCTTTGATGCCATACCGACCGTTAAGGTTGCCGGTAGAATCCCGAATCTTGGAAATATCGACGCCCGTTTCAATCTTCGTCGAAATAAGACGTGGACCTCTCTCGTTGATAAGCGGGGCGCGAAATATATCGATCCTATCGAGCCGGTCTTATTGCGGGGCAAAGTCGCGGTTGGCGGTGGGACGGTTCGTCAAGGGCGTCGGGTGTTTCCGACCGCCGCGTCGGTCATTAATAATGAACTCAGGATCACGATCCCGGGGCGCGCGACTGGCTCGCGCGGAACTCGTCAGCGTATCTATACTGTGCGGGTTTTACTGAACGGTTCAATACGGGTTTCCGCGAAGGTATCGAGCGTTCCGGCGCACGCCTTTTATAGGGGTGCGTGTGGATCCGCGGTCGGTTCCGGTAGTATCGCGGCGGCCGTAGCGCAGCACGCTGAGGGGCATAGCGAATACACGATCATGCCGATTGACCCCGCGACTACCCCGGTTGGTAACTCGGAAACCGGAGAGTCGAAAGCTACCAAAGTTATAACTATCAGTACGGACGCCGACCCCGAGTGGTACGCGAAGTACGGCGAATCAAGTAACGCGGTTATAGCGAGTATTCTTAATACGGCCGAGGCGATCTACGAGGCTCAGCTCGGGATTCGGTTTCGATTGGTGAAGCAGCACGTATACACACAGACCTCACCATATACGATGACCGATTCAGCGACCCTGCTGAAGGTGTTCACTGGTAATCCAGACAACGCCGCTAACCTTGGGGGCTCAGGGGGCGATTTTCATGAGCAGGTTGACCTTAAGCATCTCTTCACAGGGAAGGACATGGATGGAAGTGTTATCGGTATCGCTTATATCGGTACCGTGTGCGCGGCTCCAGCGCTCGCCTTCGGTGTGACCCAAGCGTACGTCGACGCCGCGACACCGGGAATCTTCGCGCACGAAATTGGGCACAACTTCGGGGGTTTCCACGATATCAGTGATAGAAGCGGGCTGATGTATCCGAGCATATCGATCCCGTCTGCGACGCGCCTTTCAAGTGTGAGCGTGCGGGAGATCTCGGACCACCTGTCTCGTTACAACGGATGTATCTCTACCGAGCTGATGACTCCGCGAGGGGGAGTTCCAACCGACCCAACCGCGGCTCCGCAGCCACCAGCAAGCGACCCTGACATCTCTCCCGCGCGAATCACGGCTCGACGTCAGTTTATCGGCTCTCGGCGTGAGCGGCTCTATCGAGTCAGTGGCAAGGTCTACTCAGACGCTGGCATTCCGGTAGGGGCGGTGAAGCTTAACCTGGTTGTCCAAGACAAGACCGTGGCGCAGGTTGTGACCAACGATCAGGGAGAATATGAGGTGTTAGTTAAATTCTCCGTCCCTCGGGGTCGAGAGGTGTACACCTATATGGAAACGGCCGACGGGATGGTATCCTCACGATTTATGTGGGTTGGGACGGCTCGGCGATAGGGGCCCACCGGAAAATCCGCATCCAAGACACGGTCACATGAGTCTTAACAGGTGAGATGGTGTATCGCCTCATAGGGAGAGAATTACGCGTATGACAACAAAAGGCGGCAAATTAGAGGAGGGCCTTCTCCAGGCCATGCATGCCATCGATACGCAGGTCGCCCGGGCCATGCAGCGATCCCCGGCTGAGCGTGAGGTCATGGGTGTCCAGAAGTGGGAGCCTTATGATACCCGCGTTGAGCATGTGACAGCGTATATCCTTAACGAACTCGGCGATAATTCTGTAGGACTCGACTCGGTGCTTGTCCTTGCGCAAGCTTTCACCAAGGCGCTTCGTTTGGCGACGGAGGACCTGGGGAGCGATGGGCTCGGCTCGGTTCGGACCTCGTATTGTGTTGACGCGATGGAGAAGGTCACCCGTGACGCCGATAAGGCGTTGGCTGAGCTGCGGACCACCTCTATTACCTAGGCTGCGGATCCTCTCCCTGTTGGCTATTTGCGCGGTGTAAACTCCCCAACGCATTGTGTCCTTTGCGCCCTTTGTGGTCGAAAGGCCAGTTCATGGCGTATCCAAGACCCCATCGGTTCAGGGTAAGACGCGACGTGTCGAGCGTGACTCCCGCGTAATGACTGTGATTCGGTGGTAGCGCTCGCCTCAGTGATTCTCTTCTCTCAAGGCTAAGGCCGCTCATAAAGGCCGAGCTGGCGCTCTCGTACACTCATCCCCGAATGAGTAGGGGATGTGATGAGCCAATATGCGAGTAGTTCACTGTATCACCGGACTGCGAGGGGATGGTGCTCAACGGATGTTGCTTCGGTTGGCTGTTGGGCTTCAGGAGCGGGGAATCGAAAATATCGTCGTGAGCTTGTCATCTCGAGAGCCGCTCGCTGACGCCTTTGAGGCCAGGGGCGTGCGGGTCTATTCCCTGAGCTTGTCGCCCACTGTTCGGGGGATCTTCGCTATTCCACGATTGCGGCGGCTCATCAATGAGCTCGAACCCGACATCTTGCAGGGGTGGATGTATCACGCCAATCTGATGGTAACCTTGGTCCGTCCCTTCTTGACACGCGCTCTACCCGCGCTCTGGAATATTCGGCGAGGTACCGAAGATGTGCGGGAGCGGAAGTTTCTAACTCGGTTCGTGATTCGCGCTAACGCATGGCTCTCTTCGCGCGCTGAGCGCATCGTGTACTGCACTCAGGAAAGCCGGGAACAGCATGAAGCTTTGGGATTTGAGCCTGAGGGTGGTGTCGTGATCGGCAACGGTTTCGATACTGAGACATTCGCGCACTCTTCGGAGAAGCGAAAAGGTATTCGGGATCGGTACGGTGTCGCGGAGTCCGATATCCTGATCGGGAATATTGGGCGGGATGATAGCGCGAAGGGGCGCCAGTATCTCATTGAGGGGTTCGCCGAGCTGTTGAAGCGTGTGCCCAACGCTCGCCTCATGTTGATTGGACGTGGGATGAGTGAGGCGAATCCAGAGTTGCGAAGGCTTCTCGTCTCGTCCGGCGTCGCGTCTCGCGTAGTACTTGTGGGTGAGTATTCTCCTATCTCGGAGGTGTATTCCGCTTTGGATATCCTATGCTCATCATCGGTCGCTGAGGGTTTTCCAAATGTGATCGGCGAGGCGATGTGTTGTGAAGTGCCGTGCGTCGCGAGTGATGTTGGTAACACGAGAGCTTTGCTCGATGGTATCGGTATCATTGTGCCAGCTCGGTCATCTACGCACCTCGCGCACGCGCTCGTGTCCATGTGTCGAGAGGGGCGTGAGGCGTGGAGAGAACGGGGAGTGCGAGGTCGTTCTCGAATCGCGCAGCGGTATTCACTTCAGGTTGTGGTCGATAAATACGCGGCCCTTTACCGTTCGGTGGTGTTTGGAGAGGTGTTTCCCAGTGACTTTTCCGGCGTTGTCATGGCCGAGTCCACGGATTCGGGGCGGCATGTTGGGCTCTAGTTGCCCAAAAAGGGCCATTTTTAGGGGGTTTTTCGAGTGATTTAGCTCGCTTATTTCAGCGGGTTATCGCCGATCTCGGATGCCCGGGGGCGCTCGTCCTAAATCATCATTGACCCAATTGTCAAGAGGTTGTTACTATCGGACTGTTAATCTGGTTTCCGCTCCGGGACATTACCGGAAGATGTTCATCGCCGAGGTCGCTCGTTTGGGCCGCCCGTTCGAGTTACTTCAGAGGCAACAGTGTACGTTCCGTCACTTCGTTCCCGCGGCTTATCAGAACTGTTAGTGCCGTGGAGGAATGTAAATGTCAAAGAAGTTGTATGTAGGAAATCTGCCGTTCTCGCTTGAGGATGCTGATCTGAACCGCTTGTTCGCTCAAGCTGGTACTGTGGCGTCCGCGCGAGTAGTGCTCGATCCGGCTACAGGTCGTAAGCGTGGTTTCGGTTTCGTTGAGATGTCCAGCGAGGACGAGGCTCAGGCCGCTGTAAACATGTTCAATGGAACAGACGTAGATGGTCGCTCAATCGTGGTTGATATCGCTCGCGAGCGAGCTCCACGAGAGGGTGGATTCAATCGTGGTGGTGGGGATCGCCCTCGCCGCCGTGATGGTGGTGGTGGATTCGGCGGACGTCGCTAAATTCTCCGTTCACTAGAACGAAAAGGCGGTTGTGGGTGAGTTACCCGCAACCGCCTTTTTCTTTGTCTATCTCTCAAATACGAGTAACGAGGACCTGAAACGTTTACCGTGAGCCATCGACGGTATTCGTAAGACGTAAGACCTATGACGTCGACGTCATCGTGGTCGCTTTGTCCGTCACTTGTAGTAATTCTCTAGATGCTTTCCTAGTGCAGCGGTCGCCCTGCGTCGCGCAGAAGGCGCCGCCACGAGAGCGCCATCGAGATCGCGCGGAGGATATCCGGTTCATCAAAATCGGGGAACGCCGCCTGGAGTTCGTCGATAATCAGGTGGGGCTTTCGTAGCTCTTTAATAGGGAACATCTCAAAACACACATCCGCCAGCACGATAATGTCTCGGGCGTCATGTTGTTCGTACGAAGTATCGGCAAGTGTCTCGGGGATATGTGTCATGAAGTAGTGACCTAAAGGTGGTACTGCCTACGAGGTTGAGATGTCTTCTATTCCATTAGAGATGCGGTGTACAGCTCTAAATAATTTTCCATCCAGCGCTTGTCTCAGATTCTGATTTTCGGGTCACGTACGCACCGCATCGATCCCGCCGAGCGGATCATAACACCATGCGACAGGGATCAACTCACGTGGGACCACGCGCAGGGTGAGATCGGATTGAGATAGTCGGATTCAGTAAGGAACGTTTAGGTGATGGTGTCGGAAGAGGGGGGGAGATGCGGGAGCAATAGTGTGAGATACTGAATGCCGATGGCCCCGAAAGCTCCCCAAAAACAGAAACTGATCGACCGCCTTGTCAGCGAGGGGATCGCGCCATCCCAGCAGGTCGCTGAGAAGCATATTCGAGCTGGGCTTGTTCGAGTGGAAGGGGTGACGGTTGATAAACCGGGCACCTTAGTGAGCGTTGAATCTCAAATTACGTTGGCGCCCCGAAAGGATTTTGTGGGAAGGGGCGCTCATAAGCTCTGCGGCGCGCTCGATGAATTCGAGCTCTCCCCATCCGGCAAGATCTGCGCCGACGTAGGGGCTTGCACGGGTGGATTCACTGAGGTGCTTTTACTGCGTGGCGCTGAAAAGGTGTACGCTATTGATGTGGGGTATGGGGATCTTGATTGGAAGATTCGAACTAATCCTCGTGTGGTGGTGATGGAGCGAACGAACGTTCGTTACGTTGAACAGCTCCCTGATGCGATCGACCTCGTCACCATCGATGTGTCGTTTATCTCCCTGACGAAGGTTCTTCCAGTGATCTCGAAGTGGCTCGTCCCGGGTGGAGTAGTGATCGCCCTT
The DNA here is from genome assembly GCA_044345405.1 of Bdellovibrionota bacterium. Taxonomy (GTDB): domain Bacteria; phylum Bdellovibrionota_C; class UBA2361; order UBA2361; family OMII01; genus OMII01. The sequence goes on along the minus strand of JBIJBE010000005.1, from coordinate 56,920 downwards.
GTGAAACCTCAATTCGAGGCGGCAAAGGAGGATGTTGGAGAGGGCGGTATTATTGAGAGCGCGGTGGTGCATGACCGGGTGACGCAAACCGTGCGAGATTTTCTTCCGTCTGTTGGCCTCGCTCACCGGGGGACCATCCCCTCTCCGATTTTGGGCACCGAAGGGAATAAAGAGTTCCTCATGTGGGCTGAGCGGGTCTGACGATCTCCGTCGTCATCTCATGATGTCAGTCATTCAGACAAATTCCCGTTAGGACTATCACATACCGAAGCATCTCTGTGGGCACAGTCCTGACATGCGAGATGTGATGCCTATCTTTCTGAGGAGTTTTCCGTGAATCGTCTCCCCTTGCTATCGAGATCATTTTCAAGAACGTGTCTCCACGCCATCGCGTTAGGAACGTGTCTCTCAACCGCCATGGTGCCCGGTCGGGCCTGGGCTGAATCGAAAACAATCTACAAAGAGACCTACCAGTATTGCTCGGGAAGCTTAGGAAAGCCGGCTGCTGACGAGTCTGGATGGATGGCTTTGGTTACGGGGCTTCCCAAGGAGAAGTTCGGAAACCTTAAGGTCTTTTCATACGGAAGTAAGATTGTGGGAGGATCGGTAAACAGCTCCCCAAACGGAAAGGCAGAGGGGTATTCGTTTTGGTTTAAGCCTACCTATGGAGTTTCGTTCCTGACGGCTGAATTTCCATTTGATGTCGGACTCATTTCGAAACAGTCCGCAAGCATCGAATACGAGCAGCGGCTCAGTGGCGCCGATGCCGCGGGCATCATGAATCAGACCCAGCTGATCTTTCTGATCGATGACACATGGTACATTTCGGGTATCGCTACTCGTCAGAGCAATCCTTTGGCTTGGGAACCTGTGAAGGTGGATCCCTCTGAACTGCTGTATGGCACCGTTCCCTACGTGACCGGTCTTGGCGCGACCACGCCAATCGCGTACAACACCTCACTTCCAACCGCGGGAACGGTCCGCGCGTTTGGTGTCTTTTTGGCTGAGGTGAACGGTCGAGTGCGAGTGGATAATTTCATGATCACCACCACCGGACCGGTTCCAGCCGGGATCTCCACGGCTGTTAAGCAAAGTTCCGTCGCGTTGTGCCCACCGACAAGTCCAGATGTTACCGGTGGTCAGGTTCCTACGGCGACCCCCGATCCCGATGATAGTGATGGTGGAGTGGATCGAGGAACACCGGAGCTACCATCCTCCCCCGGGATAACGCCCGGAGCGCCGACCCCACACGTGCAACACACCGCGTTCTGCTCAACCGCGGAGCAAGGAGCTGGGCTGAGGGTTCGGGTGTCTCCACGATCCGCGAAAGCGTTCGCTACCAAGGGGCTGGAAAAGGGAACGATAGGATTACGTAACAAGGCACTCGCGTATCTCTACGCGAGCCGAGTTATGCCGGTCGGCGCCTTGGTGAATGTCCGAGTCGGGGATTACGACCCGGCTACCCGTACGCTGAAGGTGTCCCTGAAAAAGGGAGCTTCCGCAACATCGGTTAAGATAAGTCGTCCGGCGCAAACGGCTCTCAAGCGGTATATCGCCGCGTTGGGCGCGCAGGTAGGCGGATCAGATCCGATGTTTGGCGCTGTAAACGCCGATAACGTAGATCCTAAAACCGCGGCGTGCTCGGCGGAGCTGAAGCGGGTTGTTGGGCAACGGGCGAAAGCCGCGAAGCTTTCGACTAAGCGCATCTACGTGAGGTAGGTGATTACCACTCTCGGGTCTCGCGAGGGGCCGCGGAGCGGGGAGGGGCATGGTCCTACTCACCGCTCCGCGTTGTTGTAAGGTGCGCGAAGAGATCGGCGCGCACCTCAGGGCTTCGGATGTGCCAGACGCATCCATCGATAAAATAGTGATGGATATTGATCAACGATACGAGCACAAGGGTATAGGTCTCAAATCCTCCGCTCGGATAATTGAGGATTTTATCGATCCCCACGAAGACAAAGAGGCTCATGGCGCACAGGGTCAGTGAGTAGGTCAAGAGGTGGCGCGCTTGCGAGGAAGACAAAAGGGGGCCGCCTTTATAAGCCGAGCGGTTTGCCTCGATCCTCAAAGGAAAGGAGAGATACTGAGTCGCGTGAAATATTTGAACCCAGAAGAGTGATTGGGGATAGAGGAACAGAAAGAGGTACCAAACGTAGAGACTTCCGAATGGGAGGACGAGGGAGGTTGGAAGGGGCACGTGAAGTCGACGTCGAAGAGCTAAAAGGGTGAGGAGCCCTACGAGAAATGAGAGCGCGCCGGCTACGTTTATTGCCCTCACGCAAGGTTCTGCCCACGGAAGAAAAGAAGCCGGAATATATGAGGGACTTGTGGTGAGAGCCCACACCATTTGCCACACCGCCATCACGCGAAGACACGCTCGAAGGGTGGTGCGCTCAGTTTTAGAGAATCGAATGCCGTGAAGATACGCGTATGAGGCCATCATCCCCCACGCCTGGCCTGTATAGTGCAACGCGAGGTAGAGCGCGGCGATAACGATAAGAGCGTGCACGATACCTGGATCGCTTCGGGGGGGAGCCGCCATCCACAAACCGGCTGCCCCAAGCAGCAACAATCCGAGAGGTACGTAGACCGAAGCCGCGCGATATCGCTTGATATAGTCCCGAGATGAGTAGAGGAGAAAGTACGATGCCATGAAATGGGTGCCGTTTATGAGCACCGTGAGAATCAAAAAATTCCCGAGGATGAGCTCCTGAGGGACCTTTGAGCTGATGACTATAAAGCTCATAAGGACCAGAATCGAAAGTCCTCCGACGAGCCAGGGATCGACTTTGGGGTGAATGATTGAAGGATGAGTGGGGGCGTTCATCGGGATACCACTTTTGCTCAATAGATCGGTATCATCGCAAAGTAGTGTGCGACCTGTCCATGAGGTTTGGGAGTGGTGAAGGGATGGTGTTCAGGTACCCATGCGCTGGTGTAGTGTACAATCTACCGTCAATAGACGTTCCCGCTAGCGGCCCCGGGGCCGAAGCGGCAGAGAGTGAAAAGGGCGACGTATGAAGTATCTCAACGTGACCGTAGCGATCGCCACAGTTATCGCTATCGCGATGACCTTAGTGTTCCGTTACGCATTCGGGATCGATCCTGGGTCGGCGGATCTGCCTGTGTTGGTTGTTCTTATCAGTGGCGGGGCGTTTCTTGTCTTTAATCTTATCGTCAGCATGTGCAAGGGGGAGTTCGGTTCCGATCTCCTCGCCGGTATCTCGATCGTAACATCAGTCATCTTAGGAGAGTACATAGCCGGCGCTCTGGTGGTGTTGATGCTCTCCGGCGGTACCGCGTTAGAGGAGTACGCGATGCGTCGAGCGTCATCCGTGCTTGACGCGCTCGCGAAGCGGATGCCATCGATCGCGCATAGGCGGCATGGGGTAAGCATGGTGGATGTGGCCGCTGATGAGGTGCGAGCTGGTGAGGAGGTGGTGGTTCTTCCGCACGAGCTGTGCCCTGTGGATGGCGTCGTCATAGAGGGGCGTAGTTCCATGGACGAGTCGTACCTCACCGGCGAGCCCTATCGGATCTCGAAGACTCCGGGGTGCGAGGTTATCTCCGGCGCAATCAATGGAGAGGGGGCGCTTATCGTTCGCGCGAGCAAAGAGGCTAAGGATTCTCGCTACGCCAAGATCATGCAGGTCATGGATGTTACGCGACAGAAGCGTCCCCGTTTGAGACGTCTCGCCGATAAACTTGGCGCGCTCTACACGCCTGTCGCGGTTGTAATCGCCCTTCTGGCATGGGGGCTCTCAGGGGAGGCTCACCGGTTTCTCGCCGTGCTCGTTGTCGCCACACCGTGTCCACTCATCATCGCGATACCGGTCGCTATCATTGGCGCTATCTCGTGGTCAGCCAAGAGGGGAATAATTATCAAAGACCCTATAGCGCTTGAGCGCGCGCACACCTGTGAGGTGTTAATCACCGACAAGACGGGAACTCTCACGATCGGTGAGCCACGACTGGTGGAGATTGAGGCTCTTGGTATCGAGGAGAACGAGGTGCTTCGACTCGCCGCGAGCGTTGAGAAATACTCCAAGCATCCTCTCGCGCAGCCCGTTGTGCAGGTCGCGGACGAACGCCACCTCTTACTCGCTGATCCTTCAGATGTGCAGGAGATTCCGGGGCGTGGTTTGGTGGGGATGGTCGCCGGGCGGAAGGTAACCATTACTGGCCGAAGAACCGTAGACCCTGATCTCGCAAAGTCATTCGCGGCGGCGCCCAGTGGATTAGAGTGTCTTGTTTTGATCGATGATAAACCCTCGGCTGTGTTTCGGTTTCAGGACGAGGCTCGACCTGAAAGCAAAGATTTCGTCATGCATTTGGGCCCACAGCACAACTTTAAGGATATTATCCTCCTCTCGGGGGATCGCGATGAGGAGGTACAGTACCTCGCGCGAAAGCTTCACATCTCGAAGGTCTTCGCCGGGAAATCTCCGGAGCAGAAGGTCGATATCGTGCGCGAAGAGACAGCTCGAGCGCAGACCCTCTATCTTGGAGATGGTATCAACGATGCTCCGGCGTTGACGGCCGCGACGGTTGGGGTCGCCTTCGGTCCACGCAGCGATATTACCTCTGAGGCGGCGGGGGCGGTGATCTTGGAGCCTTCCCTCCGAAAGGTCGATCAGTTTCTTCACATCAGCGGGCATATGCGACGGGTCGCGTTGCAGAGCGCGGTCGGCGGGATGATTCTCAGTGTCGGAGGGATGTTTCTAGCCGCCGCGGGATATCTTGAGCCGGTCGCTGGAGCTTTGCTGCAGGAGTTTATCGACCTCTGGGCGGTCGGCAACGCCCTTCGAGCGTCGAGCCTCGGACGCTCTAACAGTAATCATATTTAGTCCATAAAAAGGCATGAAGTTTGAATAGGTAGGGGGAGCGAGCGCGTCTTACGAGCGCTCAAGCCACGAGTATCGTCGCGCGGCCGTCAAACGTTTTTGGGGATCTATGAAAAAAATATCAATCGGCCTGCTTGGTTGCCTGATGGTAGCGTCGAACGCCCATGCCGCTGTTCCCAACGACTTCGACGGGGACGGTATCTCGGACCGCACCTGGGTACAGATCGAAAGTGACAAATCTTTGACATGGATAGCCCAACTCTCGACATCCCAGGCACAGATGGCTCTCGGCTCGCTCGGAAAGGCGGGTGATGCGATCGCGATGGCCCAGTGGGTAGCGGGGGGTACCCAGATAGGTGTCGCTTCCCTCAATGCCACAAGCAACCAGATCGAGTGGTCCATTCGAGACTCGAGTGGCAACGTCCGTACGAAGGTACTGGGTAAGAAGGGGGACCTCGTTGTCTCGGGGGCTGACTTTAACGGTAATGGACTCGCTGACGCCGCCGTGGTTCGTCTCGAAAACAAGAAGGCTCAGTGGACTATCGTATTCGATCTCTTCGCCGTGGACACGCCCGTTGAGAAGACATTCCAGTTCGGTGACGCGGGAGATCGAGTTTTCTACGCGCGTGCTGAGAGCGGTGCCGCGGTCGATTGGATCGGTCTCACCCGAACGGGGACAAACGCCAAGACACTCGCGCGGATGATGGATGTTAATTCAGGAGCGGTAAAACAGTTCTCTCGTCTCCCCAAATTCGCGAGCCAGGGAAATCGCCCACGACCATTCCCGGTGCGTCAGACCTCAGGAACTGACCTGCTCGGATTTAGCGTTGGAAGTGGGGGAAAGACATCCGTCAAGGTCTTTAACCTTGAGGGCGGCGCTGTATCCTCAAGCGTATTCGCTGGTACGGGAACGAGCGTTGTGGGTGAGTTTCTTCAAGGGCCAGGCTATGAGGTTCTCTATGAGGGTGGGGATGTCGCGACGATTGTTAATCCTCGTGATATCGATCTGACTGAGACGACTGCGCTTGGTGGAATTCCTGTCGATGAGGTCAACATTAATTCACTTGGGCTTCAGGTCACCGCGCCCGCGCCCACAAGTACTCCATCGAGTGGAGGTGATCCCTCCGCTGGTCCGCCGGCTCAGTGCTCCTCATTCGCGCGGATGCCAGGCACGCACATCTACAAAACCTTCGGGTCAAAACACTTCACTGACGTTCGCGCCAAAACGATCGGATTGATATTGAAGCCTGGCGCTTCAGGCCCATTCCCCTCGTGTATCGACGCAATCGATATGAACGGTAACGTGATCGCGAAACTTGGATTGTACGGGGTAGGATCTGGCTGGGCTGCTCGCTACTATGCGGGCATTCGGTGCGCGAAGAGCACCCCGTATGGTGGGGCGCAGGTTGCCGCTCGAGCCGTGCAGAGCTCCGGTTCCTCCAAGATCTATATGAAGGTGGGCAGCGTTTGCTACGGGCCGTTCGAGGCGAACAAGTGCATTAACAGCACCTCGTGTTAAGAGGGGGATAGCCCTCTCCGGAGCGTCAGTGCTCATCGCTATTCGTTCGCCAATTCAGCGTGTTACGTGAATTGAGCCCTAACCCTTTAGTTTTGCCGATATTCCGCCGACCCATCCTGATGAGGTAGTCGGTATGAGCTGTGGATGTTATCGGTGTGGCCTTGCGGATGGTAGCGCGGACCGGTTGTGTGAAACCTGTTTTCGCATGAGATACCATCGTGGTCGGGATGTTATCGATCTTCCCCCTGATACCCCAGTTGAGGGGCTCGAATTCTCTCCCAAGATGAGAACGTTCCTGCTCGGCTCAGGAGCCGCCTTTTACGCCAGCCTCGTCGGCTTTGTGATGGCCGCGCACGTTCTTCATTCCAAAACGCACGGTGATCCTCGACTCGAGTTCGTCTCGAACGATCAACCACGATCTATCGTTACGGTAGAGCACGTCCTTGGCGTGGTGCCCGGACCGGCGACCTTAGAGGGGATTCGCGGGAGATCCTAGGCTGCCGACTAATCATGCCTCACTACAAGGGTGCGCTTATTCGCGATTCGGCGCACCATACAACCCATGAGTAAAACACCACGTACAACCGTATTCGCTGGCCATGAGAGTGTGCGCCAAGCTCATGGTGTTATCAAACCATATATCCGTGAAACGGGTGTCGAACGGGCGCGCTCATTAGAGAGTTCTGCGGGAGAGGTATGGCTCAAATTGGAGTGTCAGCAGATCACCGGTTCCTTTAAGGCTCGAGGAGCGCTCCATCGTCTCAGCGCGCTCTCCGATCAGGAGCGTGACCGGGGAGTTGTGGCGTGTTCAGCGGGCAATCACGGCCTCGGTGTCGCCATGGCGTCAGAGGTGCACGGTGTTAATTCGACTATCTTTCTTCCCCGCTCCGTCGATCCGGCGCGTAAACGGATGTTAGAGGAGTATTCGTGCTCCGTGCATATCGTTGGAGAATCGTATGATGAGTGCGAGCGCAAGGCGCGACAAGTCACGCGCGAGACGGGTAAAACGTTCATCTCTCCGTACAACGACCCGTGGGTCATCGCGGGACAAGGCACGATCGCTGTTGAACTCTTCGATCGCGTTCCGCATGTCGACGTCGTTTTGGTCGCAGTCGGTGGTGGTGGACTCGTCGCCGGGGTCGCCGCGTATCTCAAGGCGGTCAAGCCCTCTATTCGGATCGTCGGTGTCTCTCCCGCTAATTCGGCGGGGATGTATGACAGGGTGACCGGTATCTCAGATGATTTTACGGCGCATCTTGAGACGCTCTCTGATAGCACCGCGGGCTCCGTTGAGGAGGGGTCGATAACTATCGATATGTGCAAGGCGTTGATCGATCAGTGGATCCTCGTCGAGGAGCAGGACATTAGCGCTGCCATGCGATACCTCTTTTATGAGCATAGACTCGTAGTGGAGGGAGCGGGGGCGCTCTCGGTCGCGGCGTATCTTAAAGAGCGCGATCGGCTGACTGACTACACCTGCGCGTTGATCGTGTGTGGTTCAAATATTGATCCGACGACCTTCTTGCGAGTAGTGGATATGAAAAACCGATCGAGCTAGCGCGACGTATCTTAGTCGATTAGCTCACGAGCGATGATGACCCGCTGAATCTGGTTTGTGCCTTCAACGATCTGGAGCATCTTCGCGTCGCGCATGTAGCGCTCAACGGTATAGTCCTTGATATACCCCGCTCCGCCGAAGAGTTGAACGGCATCGGTTGTGATCGCCATCGCCGCGTCCGTGGCGAAGCACTTCGCGGTTGATGAGGAGAGCTTCGTATTGCGGGAGGTATCTCCATTCGCGAGGGCGTCGATATCTCCCGCGGCGTTCACGGTAAGAAGTTGAGCCGCGGCGAGCTTCGTGTGCATATCGGCGAGCATAAATTGGAGCCCTTGAAAATCAACGAGCGCTTTTCCGAATTGATGTCGCTCCTTCATGTACGCCACGCTGTCCTCGATCGCCGCACGTGAGAGCCCGTTCGCGCACGCGGCGATATTGACCCGTCCTCCGGCGAGCCCAGAGAGCGCGACTTTGCGTCCACCGTGGAGCGCTCCAAGGAGGGCGTTCTTTGGGATTATGACGTTATCGAAGAAAAGGGACGCGATCGGCGAGAGTTCCGCTCCCATCTTCTTCTCCGGTTTACCCCATGAGAGGCCCTGGGCGGTGGCTGGCACGATATATCCTGAGAGTCCGGATGTGGAATCGTCCTCGGTCTTCGCGAAAGTCAGGTATATGTCCGCGAATCCAGCGCTCGTGATGTAACACTTATTTCCGTTGAGTGTGAAGCCTTCGGGCGTAATCTTCGCCTCAGTGGCGAGCGCGGCGGTATCAGAGCCAGCGTGTGGCTCGGTAAGCGCGAACGCCGCGAGGAGCTCTCCTGACGCCAGTTTGGGCAAGTAGATCTGTTTTTGCTCTTCAGATCCGTGGCGAGCGATGAGGCCGCATACCATGGAATGTACGGAGAGAAAGATAGCTGGTCCGGCGTCGTATCGGGAGATGGTCTCATACACAGCGGCGCTTGTCGTCGCGCTCGCTCCGATACCACCGTACTCCTCAGGAATACTGAGACCTCCTAATCCAGCGTCGCACATCGCTGTAAACAGCGCGCGTGGGATGGTGTTGTAGTGCTCGTCGCTCTGGTACTTCGGAATCTCTGTCTCGCAGAGTCGTGTGACGGTCTCGATGACAAGGGGGTCGATGAATGCGTGTGTCATAGGTATCCCAGGGCACGGGGTTGCTGCTCCTAGAGTATAGCAAAGATCGCTAAAGCGCTCCCCTAAGAAAATGGTAGGTGCGAGAGGTATCCGGACGTGAACGTGCTCGTAAACGTGAACGTGAACGAGCCACGGGACAGGTCAGCGCAATATTTTTCTAAAGGGCATGGTCCCCTGACTCAGGAGGAACTCCAACGGTACCTTTTCGGGTACGTTTACGTGGGCATGTCCGTGAATAATTACGGGGGCAGGGCACGATATTCGAAAGCTTCCTTACGGTTCGTGCGGCTTCGCCGGAAGGGGCCCCGAGCCAGGCGTCGGAATGATGATAACGGCGCGGACCGCCTCAGGATCGATCTCAAGTCTGAGAGATTCACTGGCGCGACTCAGCGTCTCGGCTTTTCGGAACGCGTTGGGGATGAGATCCTCAAGGGCGTCGAGGTAGTCGCGCTCCCGTTCAACGAGGCAGGGATCGAGCGCGCCACTCCCCCATAGGGGGTTTGTGAACGGATTGGAATCCTGAGGTCGTGAGAGTTGCTCCCGTCGTTTACTAATGAGTCCTCGTATATCGACCCAGAAGCTATACTTTCGAGCGTCGTCGAGGCTTTGGTTCGTTCGCCACAGAAAGATGTTTCGTTCGGTCTCCGCGATAAACCAGAGCGGGGTTGGGGGAGTACCGGAGGACCAGAGGTGCTCCCTCTTTCGAAGTTCGTTCTCGATAGACTTAAGAATGCCCAAAAGGACGCATCCTGTGGACAAATTTGGAGCGTCGCCCCGCAACTCCTGCGCACTTTTGGCAGGTTGCTCTAAGGGGTTGGTTTCTAAGGTCATGTATTCCCTTGGCTTTTTGGAACTCCCATTCCTAAAGGATTGCGCGTAGACCGACGATTGCAAGAGCTGAGCCACCGTTGGTAGGGGAACGCGCCCCGCATGAGTTGTCGCGCATAAGGAAATGGTATGGCATCAAAACAGCAGTCAATTCTCGTGGTCGACGACTGTCCGGTCAGTCGAGGTATGGCAACCTCGATCCTCGCCGCGTGCGGGTACGACGCCGTTGAATGCGGTAGTGGAACGCAGTGCATGGATTTCATCGATAAAGAGATCCCCGCGCTTATCTTGCTCGACATCTCAATGCCCGATATCGATGGCTTTGATCTCTTGCGTCAAATTCGACAGCGCCACGCGGCTGATTCCGTTCCCGTTGTGCTCGTCACGGCGAGCACTGATGGCAAAGATGTTGTTCGCGGACTGACAACAGGGGCGAACGATTACCTGACGAAACCGCTCGATCGCACCGCGTTTCTCGCGCGGGTGTATAATCACATCAGTTTGAGTCAGGCTCGCCGTCAGAACGACGAGCATCGACAAAAGGTTGTGAATATCCTCGGGTTGCGGCGAGCGATTGAGGAGCTCAACCATGAGGCGATCTTCGCTCAGCGAAGCGACGGTTCGTTAGCTTACTGCAATGAATTGCTGGGGCGCGTGATTGAGGGAGCGCCCGCGCTTCGCGCGGAGGAGCTCGCTGTTAGACTGATGCATCGAGACCTCTACATCGAGATTCGTGACGCATTACAAAGGAATCCCCTCGTGACCATCGACCGGACTGTCCAGCTTCCGAGCGACGTGAAGGCGCATGGCTATCAATCCGCGTGTAGGTTGCGCACAGCCCCTCATGGGGATGTACGGATTTGGGTGTTTCAATTTGAAGTGACTGCCACCTCGGGTCAAAGCGACACGTCGACCTCGGTCTAAGATTCGGCGCGTGTTTCCACGAACCCCAGCTCCCTGGGCCAGGGCAAATTCCCCGTATGTTCCACCAATAATGGTAGCTAACCCGCCTCTTCTTCGTTGAAGTCCCGAGAAGGATTGGTTAGATTCCGTTTAGCCATTTTTTAGCGTTCCTTTCTATGCCCACCCCGATAAGCGCTACGTCAAAACCTCCCATTCGCATATGTCACATGGCGGATGTCCATCTGGGATATCGTCGGTACAATAAGCTCTCCAAGTCGGGACTCAATCAACGTGAGCTCGATGTAAATTTAGCGTTCCAAGAGGCGATCACGCGAATCATCTCCTTGGAACCCGACGTCACGATCATCGCTGGAGACCTTTTTCACGCGGTGCGTCCCTCAAACTCGATCGTGACTTTTTGCTTCCGACAATTGCGACGACTCGCGCGAGATACGGGAGCGCCAGTTATTATCGTCGCTGGTAATCACGAGACGCCGAAGCGAGCTGACACGGGCTCCGTGCTGCAGCTCTTTAGTGAGATAGAGAACGTCTATGTCGCGGAGAGTGGCTTCGAGGTCTTTACCTTCAAGGACAAGAGCCTCGCCGTCTCGTGTTTGCCGCATACGGCGTTGCTTGAGATCGATACGGTGACGTTACGAGCCGACGACCGATTCGCGCATAACATTCTCGTCGTGCATGGGCAGGTGAATGAGCGCTGGGTGAGTGACTTCGGTGGCGCTGAAGTTGAGCTCAAGGCTCTGGCGCCTCATGAATGGGATTATATCGCGCTCGGTCACGTGCACATTCACCGTCCTGTGGCGCTGAACGCCGCCTATTCCGGCGCGCTCGAGCATACCGCCAATAATATCTGGAGTGAGGCTTCGATAGGTAAAGGGTTCCTTGAAGTTCTTCTTCCCGGTGGCAAGCGAACCTTTCATCCCCTCACGTCGCCGCGTGAGATTGCGGTGCTTGAGCCCCTCGACGTTGAAGGCGTTGAGCCCGCAGACGTTATGGAGCTCATCCGGGATAGGCTCGATTCGATCGCTGGAGGTATGGATGGCAAGATCGTTCGCCTCGAGGTTCGTGGTCTCTCCCGAGAGACCTATCGCCACCTTGATCACAAGGAGCTGCGCGTCCTGCGAGCGCGGGCGTTGAATCTAACCCTCGACATCACCTTCGCCTCGCAATCACCCCTTGCTCGTTCGGTCGGACAGGCGGGGAAGGGATTGTTGAAGGATCAATTACGAGAGTTCAGTAAGGGCTTTGAGGTTCCCGGCGCGAGCCAAGATGAGATCGGCTCATTGCTTGAATCGTATGTAACTCGAGTGGAGGCTAAGTATGAAGCTTCGTAGCCTCTCCCTCAATCTATTTCGACAGCACGTCTCAACCCACGTTGAGTTTCCCGATGGTTTGGTTGGAGTTATCGGTACGAACGGGTCAGGAAAGACAACGATCGTTGAGGCGATCGGGTTCGCGATTTACGGCTCGCGCGCGTTGCGAGGTCGTGTCGAGGATGTTCGAACTCGCACCGCTCCAGCGAAAACGGGCCGCGGGAAAAAAGAGCAGGATCTTCGAGTTGAGCTTACCCTTGAGCATGACGGCGTTGTATTTCGAATCGAGCGATCGCTCAATGACGCCTCTATCTACATCGGTGGCGAGTCTCAACCGGTCGCCGTTGGAAGTCGTGATGTTTCCGCGCGCATAAGCGCTATTGTCGGGATGTCGTATGAGGAGTTTATCTCAACCTACTGTACCGAGCAGAAGGGATTGGAGTTCTTAAGCGGCAAAAAGGGCGCCACCGAGCGTGAGAAGTTCATCGTTCGCATGATGGGCTACGATCGCCTTGAGGAGGTTCAGGAGCTTATTCGAGGGGATCGCAAGGAGAAGCGAGCGGTTCTTACAGGATATGAGGCGAGCCTCGGTACGAGAGAAGAGATCGAGCAGAGACTTGAGGTTGAGGCCAACGAATTGACCGCGATGCGGGAGCGTCACGCCGAGGCGCAGAAGACCTTGCAGAACTCCGAGTCCGACTTTAACGCGCTTCGAGAAAAGATGGTGAAGCTTGAAGAGCTTCGGACCCGGTTCCTCCGAGAAAGGGAGAGCGTTCAGTCGGCGGTGGTTCGATTGGATGAACGTGCTCGAAGGCTCTCAGACCTGACCTCCACGATCTCGTTGGCAGAGGAGGATTTACTCAAGATTCTTAAACCTCTCTCGGGGTCTCGTGGTCTCGATGACGCGATCTCCGCGGCGAAACGACAGGTAACGGTTGAGCGGGAGCGGTTGGCGTCCAAGATTGAGGAGGAGCGAACCGTTGAGCTCGCCTGGCGTGAGGCCGTTTCGAAGGCCGCCGCTGAACGAGATATGGCGAAGGCCCAATACTCGCAACTTGAGAAGCGTGTTTCAAAGGTCGGTGAACTCGAAGGTGGAAGTGATTGCCCAACGTGCGGTCAGTCGCTTGGCGAGTCATTTGAGCAGGTTCGGAAGCACTTTCAGGGAGAGCAACGAGCGCTCGCGGGCAAGGTTCGAGATCTTGAGAGAGCGTTCAAAGATATTCAGGGTAGACCTGAATCGTCACTCGCTATCGCGCAAGAGCGAGCTGAGATAGAGCAAAAAGTAAAGCACGCTGAGACAAAGCTTCAAGAGTTGCAGCTCTGTGTGCAGTTGCAAAGTAAGATTGAGTCGTTGCTAAAGGAACGTGAGGTGGTTGAAGGCGAGAGGAAGCTCGCTGAGGAGCATAAGCGACTCGCCTCAGAGCGGATGGCTGAGCTTCGTTTCTCTGAGGAGGACTATAACCGTGAGAAGGGTGCCTTCGACGCCTCTCAGCGTCTCGTGGAGGTTGCTCGACTGCAGCGAGTGCGTCTTGAGGGAGAGGTCAACACTAAAGAGGCGTTGGTAGAGCGAACGAAATCAGAGATCGCGAAATTCACCGAGCGGCAGATGGAGGTGGAGCGTCTCCGTCGAGATGTTCGCCTCTGCGATGAGTGTGACCGGATGGTTACCGAGTTTAGAAAGTATGTGAACTCCTCGATTCGGCCACGAATGGCTGAGTTGGCGAGCGAGTATCTCGCGGATCTTACGGATGGACGATACACCGCCGTTGAATTGGCGGAGGATTTTACTCCCACCGTTGTTGAGGACGGCGAAGCTAAATCGGTCATCAGTGGTGGAGAACAGGATATCCTCAACTTGTGCATGCGCGTCTCGCTCTCACATATGTTAGCTGAGCGCGCCGGGCAACACTTCTCGCTTCTGATCCTCGATGAGGTGTTCGGGTCTCTCGATGAGGGGCGACGAGGGAATGTGCTCGCTCTTCTTGAGAAGTTGCGAAATCGATTCGAGCAGATCCTTATCATCACGCACCTCGACGATGTAAAAGATGGGGTGCAACATCTCATCCAAGTTGAGTACGATGAGGTCTCAGGAAGCGCTTTCGTTCGCTCAGAGGATGTCTTCGATCAGGTCGAAGCGATGGCGATGAATCTCTAAACGGGAGGATCTTATGACACACGGTGGCGATACTATTTTTGGTAAGATTATTCGAAAGGAGATCCCTGCTCAGATCGTGTATGAGACTGAACGGGTGCTCGCGTTCCGAGATATTAATCCGGTGGCGGCCGTTCATGTGTTGGTAATTCCAAAGAAGCCGATCGAGAGCATCGCGACGGCTGTGCAGACCGACGCCGAAATTCTTGGAGAGTTAATGCTCGCCGCCGCGGAGGTCGCTCGTCAGGAGGGGCTTGAGCCCAGTGGGTATCGGGTCGTAACCAACATCGGCGCGGATGGGGGCCAGACCGTGTTTCATCTTCATCTCCATGTCATCGGTGGGCGACCGCTGGTCTGGCCGCCGGGGTAGGGGGGCGTTGTCGGGGCCTGCACCCGGGAGGGCGAGCATTCCTGCTCGCCGAAATGTCTCTTAGGGCACATGTATTTTTTCGAAGGGTTCTAACGCGGCGGTCAGGAATGACCGCCCTCCCGGATCTCGGGGCGTAATGGGAGGGCGCCCGTTCCCCCAGGTGCCGGGCTCGCGGGCCGGGCACCTACCCCACCCCAAATCTAAAATATAGCGACCCTGGCGAAACAGCGGTACGCTAGTAAGCATCTCATCTAACACAGGAATTTCTATGGTAACGCTGATGGAAGAGAATACCGTTTTAGTGGAGCGAGATGGGGCTATCGTGACGGTTACGATTAACCGCCAGGAGAGTCTTAACGCCTTAAATCCTGATGTTCTTCAGGGGCTTATCATCGAGTTCGGAAAAATCGCCTCAGACCCCTCCATCCGAAGCGTTATAATCACGGGAAGGGGACCGAAGGGTTTCGTCGCGGGCGCTGACATTCGCTCGATGAACGGACTTGGTCCTCGTCCTATAGCGGATTACGTAGAGTTGGGGCAGCGAGCTATGCGGCTCATCGAAACGTGTGAGGTTCCTGTTATCGCGGCTGTGAACGGCTTCGCCCTCGGTGGGGGCCTTGAGCTCGCCCTCGCGTGCGACATCATCGTGTGCTGCGAGAGCGCAAAACTCGGCCAGCCTGAGGTCAATCTCGGTATCATTCCAGGATTCGGTGGCACGCAGCGACTCATCCAACGGTGCGGTGTCGGTGCGGCTCGTCGTCTCTGCTACACCGGGGATCTTATCGGCGCTGAAGAGGCTCGTGTGATCGGTTTAGCTGATAAGGTTGTCCCTGACGCGCAGCTTCTCGACGAAGTGAAGAAGATGGCGACTACGATCGCTTCGAAAGCCCCGCTCGCCGTCAAGGGCGCGAAGAAGGTTATCAATCAGGCGCACCAGTCGTTGCTTCTCTCCGGATTGCGGCTTGAGGTTGAGGAATTCTTAAAGCTCTTCGGCACCGCTGATCGTGAAGAGGGAATGACAGCGTTTCTTCAAAAACGTCCAGCGACATTTACGGGACGATAAAGGAGCTCTCTATGGTGTGGCGTGATAGTTTCCCTTTCGAGCTTTCAGATGAAGAGAATTTCGCGTGTGACACCGCGCACACCTTCGCTGAGAAGGATGTAGCTCCTCTCGCCGCCAAGATCGATCGAGAGCACTACTTCCCGAAAGAGCTTATCCCGAAGATGGGTGAGCTCGGGTTAATGGGTTCTATTATCCCTCCCGAGTACGGTGGCTCTGGACTTTCCACCCTCGCGTACGCATTAATTATCGAGGAGCTTTCAGCGGCGTGCGCGTCCACCGGCATCATCGTCAGCGCGCACACCTCATTGTGTGTCACACCTATCCTCGATTACGGAACTGAAGAGCAGAAAAAGTATTTCCTTCCCCGTCTCGCCTCTGGTCAGGCGCTCGGATGCTTCGCGCTCTCTGAACCGAGCACGGGAAGTGACGCGGCCGCGATCACGACAACGTACAAAGAAGATGGTGACGGCTACGTTCTCAACGGCACGAAGAACTGGATCACGAACGCTCCAGAGGCCGGTGTCTGTGTGGTATTCGCGTCACGTGATACCTCTAAGGGAAATAAAGCGATCTCCGCCTTCGTGCACGACATGAACCTTCAAGGAATCTCTCGCGGCAAGCACGAGGATAAGATGGGTATTCGGGGTTCTCCGACCTCTACCATCATATACGATAGCGTGCGCCTCCCGAAGAGCGCGTTGCTGTATGAGGAGAACCGTGGCTTCACAGTGGCGATGACGACCCTGAACGGTGGGCGGATCGGTGTCGCGTCCCAGGCTGTTGGTATCGCCCGTTCCGCGCTCGATGACGCGTTGAAGTACGCGCAGGAGCGTAAGGCGTTCGGTAAAGCGATTTGCGAGCATCAATCGATTCAGAACTACTTCGCCGAGATGGTGTGTCGAATCGATAGCGCCCGATATCTCACCTTGGCGGCGGCCAAGCGGAAGGATCAAAAGAAGAGCTACGTGCGGCAGGCGGCTATGGCGAAGCTCTCGGCCTCTGAGACCGCGATGTACTGCGCCAATAAAGGGATCCAGATCCACGGGGGATATGGGTTCGTGACTGATTATCCGGCGGAGCGTCATCTTCGAGACGCAAAGATTACGGAGATTTACGAAGGAACGAGCGAGATTCAGAGGATCTTGATAGCCACCCAGCTCTTAAAGGAGTAGTTTCTGCGGAACGTATGAGCAAAAAACCTAGCGCACCGTCGTTTTCCAAGAGCGCCTCGTATGAGGAGTGGCGCAAGCAGCGCTACGCCTCGCAGAGGGAGCGCAAGGCCTCCTACGAATCGATCAGCTTTCGAGACCAGCCGGACCTCGTGACCCCCGACAACGGCGGGACCGTGAGATACGACGAAGAGCTTGGCTATCCCGGTGAATATCCTTTCACCCGGGGTGTTCAACCAACGATGTACCGCGGGCGTCTGTGGACGATGAGACAGTTCGCGGGATTTGGTAGTCCAGAGGATACCAACCAACGATTTAAATATCTCCTTGAACACGGACAGACGGGGCTCTCAACCGCTTTCGATATGCCGTGTCTTATGGGGTACGATCCGGACCATCCCCGTTCGCTCGGGGAGGTGGGGCGCGAGGGGGTTAGTGTCGCCACGATCCAAGACATGGAGACCCTCTTCGATGGAATTGAGCAGGACAAGATTACGACCTCGATGACGATCAACTGCACGGCGACGATCGCCTTCGCGTTCTATTTCGCGGTTGCTCGTCGACGTGGCGTGTCGTTCGATAAGGTCGGAGGCACGATTCAAAACGATATGCTCAAGGAGTTTATCGCGCAGAAGGAGTGGATATCCCCTCCGAAGCCATCGGTAAAGCTCGTGTGCGATGTGATTGAGTTTTGCGCTTCTTCGGCGCCGAAGTTTAATCCGGTTAGTATCAGCGGCTATCATATCCGTGAGGCCGGCTCGACCGCTGTGCAAGAGCTTGCCTTCACGATCGCAGATGGATTGGCGTACGTTGATCACTGCCTCGGTCGAGGGATGGCGATCGATACCTTCGCGCCGCAGCTCTCGTTCTTCTTCGATGTTCATAACGACTTCTTTGAGGAGATAGCGAAGTTCCGCGCCGGTAGACGGCTCTGGGCTCGTCTCATGAGAGAGCGTTATGGAGCGAAGCTCGACGCATCATGTAAGCTTCGAACGCACGCCCAAACGGCGGGCGTCAGTCTTACCGCGCAGCAACCAATCAATAACGTCGCTCGCGTCGCGATGCAGGCGCTCGCGGCTGTTTTGGGCGGGGTGCAATCACTCCACACGAACAGCATGGATGAGACGCTTTCGTTGCCCACTGAGGACGCGGTGCGCGTAGCGCTTCGAACGCAACAGATTATCGCTGATGAGAGTGGCGTGACGAACGTGATCGATCCCCTCGGAGGTTCGTACTACATCGAACGTCTCACCAGTGAGATTGAGCACGAGGCCATGGAGTATATCAAGCAGATAGACGCCCTTGGTGGAATGCTTCGAGCGGTGGAGGAGGGTTTCCCGCAGAAGGAGATCTCGGAGGCCGCCTACCAGTTTCAGCTCGGAGTTGACGCGCAGGAGCAGGTCATCGTTGGTGTAAACAAGTACCAGGAGGGGGGAGAGCAGGAGATTCCGACCCTTAAGATCGACCACGGACCTGAGAAGGCACAGATCGAGAAGATTAAAGCGTTTAGAGCGCAGCGAAACGAGGCGAAGTGGCAGCACTCGATGCAGGAGATCGAACGAGCGTGTGTGGAGAACAGGAACGTAGTGCCCGTTCTTATCGACGCCGTTGACGCCGGGGTAACCCTCGGTGAAGTATCAGATATCTATCGTAAGGTGTTCGGCACCTACTCGGATCCAGGGATGTTATGACCGCACAAGCACGACCTATCAGAATCCTTATCGCGAAGGCCGGTCTCGACGGGCACGACCGTGGCGCGAAGGTTATCGCGCGGGCTCTTCGGGATGCTGGTTTCGAGGTTATCTACACGGGACTCCACCAGACCGTGGAGCACATCGTGCGAGCGGCCATTCAAGAGGATGTGGATTGTATCGGGCTCAGTATACTTTCGGGCGCCCACATGACCCTCTTCCCAGAACTCCTCAAAAAACTCGACGCTGAGAACGCCTCCGATATCGTTGTGTTTGGTGGAGGAATCGTCCCGAAAGATGATATCGTGGAACTGAAGAAGGTCGGCGTTAAGGAGATCTTCATTCCCGGAACCCACACGCAGGATGTGGTAGCTTGGATTAAAGCGAACGTGCCGGTCGATTAGTTTCGTTTGCATACGTACCATCATGAGTAAGGCATTCACCCGCGACGGGGATGAGAACAACACCGAGGTTGATAGGGACGTAGACGCATCCGTGCCAGGTGGAAAGAATTACATTACTCCCGCTGGCGCTGAGCGGTTGCGTGCCGAGCTCAAAAAGCTTCGGTATGAGGAGCGTCCTGAGGTTACGAAGGTCGTTTCGTGGGCCGCGGGCAATGGCGATCGCTCAGAGAACGGTGACTACCTCTACGGAAAAAAACGCCTTCGCGAGATCGATAAACGTATGCGATTTCTCGCTAAGCGCTTGGAAGCCGCGGAGGTTGTGGATCCGTTGGCGATTACTGTCCCGTATGTGCAGTTCGGCGCGACCGTGACCCTTCGATTCGAGGATGACTCAGAGAAGACCTACTCAATCGTTGGGGTCGATGAGGTCGATGTGAACAGGGGGCGGATCAGTTGGATGTCGCCGCTTGCGAAAGCACTTCTTAAAGCTAAAGCGGGTGACTACGTTACGTTCCACTCTCCTAAGGGAGAGCAAGAGGTCGAAGTACTCTCAGTGGTGTATAAGGAGCTGCCGTAGGAGGTCTGTAGGGGGTGGTGGAGTCTAAACTCCGTCGCGCTCTCGAGCGGCTTGTTGCCCTTGCTCCAACTTGGCAGGTGCCTCTTCACGCTTTCGCACCCTGTTGGAGTAGCTGACCGAGGCATATCGGATGAGCGCCTCGTTGTAACTTTGTACGAGATCATCCTGCGTGGTTTTGACCTGGAGTACCTTCTCTCCAACGTTCAGCCTAAGTGAGAACACTTTGTCATAGGGGATAGCCTCTCCTTCCCGTAGCTCAATTTTTTTTGCTTGATAGCGTTGCTGGGCCTCTTCGAGGGTCGTCTTAAAGTGATGCGCGAGTTGTCCCGGAATCATGGTGATAGACATCCGCTCAACTCTTCCTCGAACGCCGAACACCGTGCACATACTTTGATCGCCACTGTAGGACATCATCGTGTCTTGGTTTGTCGGGCCCCGCAGCATGGCGTCAAAGGTCTTATTCACGGTCTCTCGCATAAGAGCGGCGGTCGTTGAGAGCCTCTCCAGGAGACTAGCGTCCTGGAACGCGCCGTTCATGTGCGATACGAGGCGCTTGGTCGCTTGATCGTATCCGAGTGATGTTGAGACCGTTTCGACAGCACCGTGCAGATGTCGGTCGAACTCCGGAATTGAGACTGGAACCGCGAGCGCTTGCTTCAGGCACTCGATGGACGCGACTGTCGAGTCGGTATGCTTGCCCAACATATCTCCGATAACTCGAGCGAACTGGCGTGACATCGCTATCCGCGTCGATTCGGGAGTCGTTCCCATAGAGACATGATCCGCTCTCCACGCCGGATGCTCCAATGAGAATTTGTTCCTTACCGACTCGTCGAGTCGCTCAGGTGGCTCATTCGGTGCGAGCTTTTTGTCGTTGGATTTGCCGGAACTTTGGTCTGGCTTGCTGTTTCTGCTGAAAATGCCCATAGGTATAGGTACTCCTTCCCGGGGGGAATACATGCGTTATGCGACGCTGGCAGAGAGGGTGCTCTAACCTGCGGCAATATACGCCCTAGGACGTTCGAATCAGTTAGGATGTATAGCTAGACGGCAGTTTAAGACTCTCGTCATGAATCCGGAGCTGTCCGACCGGTCAGATCTCAGACGGTGTGATTAGAAGGCGAGGGCGGTAGCATAAGGTCATTCAATGAGAGCGATCTGTTCTCTGTGACCTTTCCCTGGGCGACGGTAAGG
Source organism: Bdellovibrionota bacterium (assembly GCA_044345405.1). Lineage (GTDB taxonomy): Bacteria > Bdellovibrionota_C > UBA2361 > UBA2361 > OMII01 > OMII01. The sequence continues at coordinate 36,160 of JBIJBE010000005.1, read as the reverse complement.
GTTGAGTGTAGCCACGCGGCGATGTCCCGTTTCCGGCTTGCGGGGGAGATGAGGTGCGCTGCCCCTTTACTGATGTAGTGAATGTAACTTTCGTAGTTTGTGAAGTCGATCAGCATCGGGCGGCTTTCAGTTTCAGAGAGCCTCTGAACGAGGATGTTCGCGGCGACCGGATTATAGAGTACCTGCTTGGCCGCGAAGACCTCGAATATTCCCTCCAATTGATTAAAAAATGAACGTGATATCTCAGGCGTGTGCTTAAGGGATTGCGAGGGCCATCCGTTGTAATCTTGCACGAGCCGCGTAACCATCACCTGACCCATGATGGAATCTTTATACCACCCGATCGGTGACTGAATTGAGTCGGCGATCTCAGCTAGGGTCCCACGGGCTTTTAGGAGGCGATCGTATTCATGTTTCGCCGGATTTGAGGTGAAGGCGTGAGACCAGGAGAGGTGATAGCGCTTGAAGCAGGCCTTCTCTCCGTTGAGCACCCCCTCGTGGGCGGTGCCGTGACGGCCGTTTCCGATCTCACGACCTATCTTGGCGCATGAATTAAGGATCTCTCCATCCTTTGCGACGCGGGGTAAGCCTATGGGAAGCTGAAAGAATGTCATGGTTGTAGCGTGGCGGATCTCGGTAGCTGCGTTTCAAACTCCTGTCCACGGTCTCACGTCTGGTGGACTTAATCAAAGTTTGCCCTGGTCCGTGTGCTTTTATAAGCGACCGTATTTTCGCAAGCGATTCTAGGTGGTTGCATGGGTGGAGTGCGCTTTTTTTTGTGCCTGCAGTTGAAAGGCACGCCTGTCTCCAATCTGACCATAACCCTCCAGTACGAACCGGTTTTAACGTAGCTGAATCTATGGTTGATAGTCCCCGCAATCTCATCTCTTGCTCGCGCGCCGAGACTCAGCCCCCATCCCTTGATACATCTCTGACAGCCACCAGCTCTCGTTCTCTGACCTCTGTGTCTGCCGTTGAGAACGAAGATGTACTCGCTGACGCCGCGGCACCTCGGAGCGTGTTTTCGAGGATCTCGACCCGCGATATGGCGTCATGCCCAACCCACACGATACAAGACATCGCTAAGGACATAGCGGTGAATAGTTTCGATAAACTAAAACAAGCTATGTTTCGGGCCTATCCGCCTGATCGTTCGTATGCCCAAGATCTCTCGCAGCTCGTCGGAGAGATCACCTCTCGCATGATCCGAGCGGTGCCGGACGAGATGTCGCATGTACGGCCCGAAGATGTCGTCGTTTGGATGGTCGATAGCCCCTCGGTCAACGCATTCGTCACTTCGAAGAGCTCCGGTTCGTTCGATGTGTACCTTAACAGAGGTTTGATACAGGAATTTCTCTCGGCGCCCGAATTCACGGAAAAAAAATTGTCTATCGACGCCCTCGCCGGCGTTGTAGCGCACGAGGTTTGTCACGCGAATTTCCAGCGGAAGTATCAAGGGCGAGCGAACTCAATGGTGCAGGAAGAATACTGCGATATTTTGCCCGCTAAGATGTTAGAGCGAATCGGATTGAAACCCGAGGCGATGAGTAGGCTCTGCGATCTCTTCGCTCGTATTGGAAATCGGCGCGAGGCCTTTGCCGTATCCCATGAAGAGCCACATGCCTCACCCCCCATTCGAAAAGAGGTCTACGAGAAGGGGGCGTGGGCCGAATACGAGCGTGAGCGGCGCAAACACCTTATCAATGGGTCCTCGTCTCCTGCGGAGGCTCTCAGAGATGGATGGCGAGATAGACTGGAAGCTATCGTCGATGCCTCACGAGATCACCGAATCGTAAAGCCGGTTCGCCACGAGATGGCGTTGAGAGGATTTGGCTCCGCGGATTGCGATGGCAAGTTAGAGATCCTTGATCAGTTCATGCAAGAGTATAGACCGCTCATAATCGATTGGAGGGTGAGCAGCCTAAGCGGAGAGATCTCCGCGTTAACGGTGGAGGCGCTGTCAGAGGCGAAGGGGCCGGTTAGTCGCTTCAGCGAACATCCGGTGTGTGTCAACCTCAGTACCACGTTATACCATCAATCAAACGTTCGTGATTCCATTCGGTCCTATCAATCGATCTGCCAAGCATTGGGAGTAGAAAATTTTGGAGCATTCGCCAAAGCTGATCATGCGTATCTTGCGCTCTTGTCTGCTCGAACGAAAGATGAGGTCGCCGGTGCTCTCCAAGGGTGTGAACCGCTCCTTTCCTACTCCGCACAACCTGATGTCGATACAAAGGAGTGGGTGCACGTGCTACTCCCCCAGACCAAGGATTACCTCGGCCAGCTCTTTCGAGGGGCCGATTTTGAGGCGCTACAGCAGGGACGAACTATCCCTTTTCCGTTTGGAGTCCATCGGGCTCTTCGGGAGGAGTTGCTTTCGCGTGTTCAAACCACCGGCGATTGGCCGAGTCAACGCTCCCTGAACGCCCTCGTTCATTTCTACTCAAAAGCTGGCATACAGCGAGTAAGCGCGGAGCTGCGTGGAGAGACGAAGCAGGATTTTTCATTTGGTGCCTCACGGCCCGCCGACCAGCAGCTCCTTGAAGGAACGGAGTGTGGCACCTTGCAGGCCTTCGATATCGATGAGGTTCGGGGTATATCGTTACGCTTTCCGACTCGTCGGCAGCTGAGCGTTGAGGATAAAGGGGCTGCGCTTGCGACGGAGCGGAATTACGCCGAGTTCATCGCGCGACGGGGAGCCGAGCTGGTCGCCGATGTCGCTCGAATCGATACCCGTAAAGCCTTTATTGAGTTCGCCTTCGAAAATGCCCACTTCATCATGCCGCAGGTTCATCCCGTGGGGATACTACCGGAGGAGCTCGCAAAGCGGTCTCATCTCCTTGCGGAGGTTGTTTTAGGAAAGCTTCAAGAGCTCTTGCGGAATGATGTGGACGGTGAGGTAAAAAAAACAGCGATCGCCTTCCTTACCAGTTTTAACCCAATGGCGGGAGCTCCGTATCTGAGCGTGTACAGGAAGTATCACCGATCCGCGGTCGGAAAAGGCGGGGCTTCGGCTAGTGGTATTGAAGGATCTCGTGTAGATCCTCGCCACCCGATGGTTCGCGCTCTCTTAGAGAATTTCGGTGGTGTTCTATCGCCAGTCGAACAGATCGTCGGTATAGCCGCGTTGAATGGATTTAACGGAGATAAGACCCGTCTCACCGGAGATTCGCTGCACAAGGCTTTCCAAGAAGCGGTTGGTGGTGAGGAGAAGCTACGGCATCTTCTCGGAGTGGATCTTTTACTTCCCCCGAGCAAGTTCATTGAAGGACTCCTTCGTATAACGGATGTTGGGGCGTGCTTGTATACCGGAGAAATGATAAGGCCATATGGCCCGGTCCGTGAGGAGCGAGCCCGTTACATCGGTGACTATATCTCTGGGGGCTCTCCGGACCGTTTTTCGATGGAGCAACTTCACACCCTGTATGACCTCTGTGTGCACACCGAGCAGGGGCGACACATACGGCAGCTCGTAACGAATAGAGCGGAGCGCCAGGAGCTCTCGAATCTCTCCAACGCTGAGTTCCTCGAATCGTATCAACGGCTGGTGGCGATGGGGGTAACCGATCGGTCCGTTTCCGTGGAAACGAAGTGGCAGGGGGAGGCGATGCGTCGATGCCAGGCCCTTCCCGATGTTCAAGCCCGAACAGCTTTCTTGGGAGAGATCTCCTTTCCCCGGCCGTTTTTCTGTGGTGATGAGAATACGATCTCTCTCCACATCGGCACGTACGATAGAACTCGTTTCAAAGACCTTGGTGCCATAACGTCCGCGTACCTGCCTAAGGCATCGGCCCCCCGTTTTGAGAGATTTCTTATCGATGGTTTGGTCGACGCGCTCTCAACCCACGTTAGATTGAGGTCGGGGCAACGATACGATGACCGTTCGCCCCAGTTTCTCAAGCATTGCGAGGATCTTCTTGCCTCCCTTGATAAACGGGGACTCCCGCAGTCCATACGCTCCCGCGTATTGCGCGGAGTGGCAGATGAGCTTCTCCTGCAGCGAGAGGCCTCGTTCCTCTTCCGAGATAATCTTACGTTCCACAGTAAGTATCAATCGCAATTAACCTTTGCCAATTTCATGACCGCGACTCATCAAGATGAAAACGCGACCAATGCGGTCGCGTCGCAGGCTCACAATCAACTCATCGAGCTTCGGTCCACGTCAGAGCAGCCTCTTCGCGAGAGTCTCTTTCGGTTCCTCCTTGATCGAAGGCCTGAACGCGAACTATCGACCCTGGCAGGGCACCTCCTTACCAAGGTACGAGGCCACAATCCAAACGATGAGGGAAATGTGCCGCGAATCTTTAAGGTGCTCGGAATGGAGGGCGTGCGGGGTTTCGTAACGCCGGAAGAGGGAGAGCGGCAGCGAGAGATTATTGAATATCATCTCCGCTCCCTTCACGAACGCTTTCTTGCCCTTGATGTGAAGGCCAAGGGGGCATCGCTTTCGATGATTGCGGTTGATACCTCTCCGAGTGAAGCGAACTTTCAAGAATTCAAGAATAAGATGCTACTACCCCGTCTTCTTCCACACGAGGGGGCCTATAACGATCTCCTGGTGTCTGGTATCAACGATTATTTTGAGTTTTATGGCAACGCACTCCACCATAAATACATGGTTGCCTGCGCCATTCTCGCGAGTGGGCAAGAGGAGCGTACGGAGGTTTCTGAGCTCGCGAACATCGGCCTCGTCGCCAAAAGCTTTCTAGGTTCTCATGGGACCGCTGGCTACAAGTTGTTACAACGAATCCGTAACCATCCGAGCACTCCGCAGGAGATCAAGGATGTTCTCCATAATGTGCTCGATGAGACTATCTCGCTCCCTCGGTGGACTATCCATGAGCGTATTGAGGAGCTGGGGCCACGGGGTGCTACCGCTCACTGGGTCGGACGAGCCAAGGCTGGCTCCATGTGTCTCTCGGTTCCGATGAAGAAAGCGGATGGAGAGGAGTCGTTCCTCTCGATTATTCATCCAGGCGCGCAGGTCGATAGCGTCTACTGGCTGCAAAACTTCACCACCATGGCCTCGAACCTCTCTCAGATAAAGCCAGAGCTTGGAGTGCTCGCTCCGATGGCGCAGCAAACGAGACGGCTTATCGCAAATGAGACCGATTTCGCGGGCGCTCCAAGGGCGCAGCAGGGTATCGCTGAGGAAGCGTATACCTATTCGATGCAGCTTCCAGGAGATGGTGTCGTGATCAGGTCCTCATGCGCGCCACTGGTTTCGTCTGAGGCGAAACCCCATCCGAGTGACTTCATGAAGGACTCCGGGAATAAAGAGGCCGCGGCGGTCTCTGGCCGCTCCCTTCTGGATATGGTTGCCGAATTCCGCGCGAAGAGCGCAAGCGGAGCGTGGTCCAAGGAAGAGGTTGAGCGGAGATTCGCGGTGCTCCGCGCCGTAGCGTTCTCTGTTATCGCAAACGAGGTTCGAGTGACGGCGTCGGGGCAGGGGAAGGATCATGACCGTCACCCCGGGAACTATCTCGTTGAGGTTCAGGAGGGGTCTCACCCTCGGAGTACCACGGTTACTCTGAACCACTTTGATTTTGGATGCACCGATCTGGAGGCTCCGAGTAGCGCCGCTCAAAGGGAGCTCGGTGCGACCTTGCAACGGGTCCTTGAAGAGACGAGCTTGTTCACTATGATCTTTAGACCGAAAGCGATCGTCGATCGCGCGATGGGGGCTCTCTTTGAAAAGGGGACCTACATCCCCGAGGTTGCCTCTATTCCCCTCGGACTCCTCGCCGCGACAGGGGCGAACGAGCGGGTGATGGTGGACGGCAGGGAGAGGGGATTGCTGGATGGGGCGTCTCTCGCTCAAGCGTGTAAGGTCGGGCTTGAGGGTGCGATCATTCCGGCTGAGTTGCGCATAGATCTCCCTAAGGGTCTTAAAGGGTGGCTTCTTAAGCGAGCCTACGGACGGGTTGAGACGAAGGGTGCTCGCTTCGTGTAGCTTTCTATCTCGCGAGTGCCTGCCTGAGAACGCCCATCAGGGTATCTGGTGACACGCGCACGTCTCCCTCACAATCCTGTTCGCTCTCCAGTGCATAGTATCGATGCTCCGGGATCGTCGCGATCATCTCATAGCAATCACACGACTGCTTGCGAGCAAAAGGGAAGAGCTCGATGAGCGTTGATCCTTCACCCATAAAAAGGGAGTGACACAGTCCCGAGCCGTGCGCTCCTATCATCGCTTCCGCGGAGAGGGCTCGTTCAAGCTGTTCGCGAAATGAGAGGTCCTCGAAGTACACGGTTTGAAAGCCAAACTGCTCAGCGATAGTGCGCACCTCGTCGTGATTGATGATGCGACGCACCTTGGTCTCGGGCTTGCGAGCGATGAGGATGCGCTCGTTTGATCTCCTTGGTTCGATGGATATCGTTCGGCGAACCTTGTCCCGATAGAGCTTCATAAACTGCTTGTTGTGATGCGCGTTGTAGCCACTGAAGTAGGTGGGAATAAAGAGGCGACTCGCTCGCGTGTCGAGTGATGAGTGGGGTATGAGTCGGCTCGTGGAGATTCCAAGAAGGTTCAGGGATTCCTCAGCCCACGGAGCGGTAGAGGAAGGGGGGATGAGGTAGCTCCCCGTAAACCCACACGCCTCAGCGAGGATAACTTTCGGCAACGAATCCATCATCCAGTGAAAGAAGCCGGTGTCGCACCGTGATGTAAGGGATACGATGTCGTCGACCTCTCGCGCCGTTTGAAGGTGCAGGTGCTCTTCAGTGAGTCGTGGTTTTAGGAATCGCTTCTTACGGAGAAAGTCCGCGTTCTGTTCAAGGATCGGAGTTCCCTCGTTCGTAAATATATAGGCGGCTTCGCCACGCAGGGTGGAATCCGGTAGTACGAATAAGCCGAAGGGAATATCTCCGTACATATCCACACAATGCTGCCGATCCATCCCTGGCATAGGGATGAATGATACGGAGGAATGAGATCGAACCGATTGCGTGGCGGATACACAACCCGTGCCCCCATCGTGGGGAGATGAGGGGGAGATAGACGTTCTGTAAGGACCTGCGTTCATACCAAGGGCTCTCTCATGCGACGAGCCGAATATACCCCAAGAGGGCTCGGAATTTCCAATCGGGTCTGCCGATGTCGCTCTAGCTCCTGCGCCCTCCTGATGCTACAAACCTTCCTATGTCCGCGAAACAACACCTCCTCTCCGCCGCCGTTATCGTCGCGGCCCTCGGCTACTTTGTGGATGTCTATGACCTCGTGCTCTTTCTCGTGGTTAAGAATCCATCCTTGATCGATCTCGGAGTCGCTCCTGACGCCATGCTCGAGTCGGGCGCTTTTCTCCTCAACTGTCAAAACGGGGGAATGCTCGTGGGAGGTCTTTTGTGGGGGCTCCTCGGAGATAAAATAGGCCGTACCAAGGTGTTGTTCGGTTCTATCGTGATGTACTCGGTCGCGAATATCTGCAACGCCTTTGTAGGTTCCCTTGACGCGTATGCCGTTCTTCGTTTTATCGCCGGCGTGGGTCTCGCTGGGGAGTTGGGGGCGGGAGTTACCCTTGTGGCTGAGTTGATGCCTCAACGGCTCCGTGGCTACGGTACGACAATTATCGCTGCGGTTGGGGCATGTGGTGCCATCGTGGCAGGATTAGTCGGAGAGGTATTGGCGTGGCGACACAGCTATCTGATCGGTGGCGCGCTGGGACTAGCGCTCCTCTTCTTGCGGGTCTCAGTAGCGGAGTCGGAGCTCTTCAAATCGGTGGCCGCACAGGGAAGCTCGATGCGTGAGGTCGTGCGTCTTATGGCGAGGCCTCGACGGTTGGCTCGCTTCTTTCAGTGTATCCTCATCGGAGTGCCGATCTGGTTCATCGTTGGGATCCTTCTCGCGAACGCTAAGGACCTGGCCGTTGCGCTTGGAGTAGTCGAGGTCCCAAAAGTGGGACTCTGCATCGCTATCTGCTATTTTGGGCTCTTTGTTGGGGATGTACTTGGGGGGCTCTTAAGTCAGTACCTCAAGAGCCGTAAGCGCCCGATCGCTATCTACCTCAGCCTATGTGGCGTCGCTCCTGTGTGGCTTTTAACCCGTGAGCAACTCTCTCTGACTGGGTTGTATGCCAATCTCTTCGTACTTGGGTGCGCTGGGGGATACTGGGTGTTGGTCGTAACCCTTGCGGCGGAGCAGTTCGGCACTAACGTTCGAGCTACTGTAACGACCTCTATTCCAAATTTTATTCGGGGCGCGATCGTCCCGGTGAGCGCCGCTTTTCTGGCGCTGCGGCCCACGCAGGGCATTATTGACGCCGCGATGATCGTTGGGCTGGGCGTGTGTATCATCGCGACTGTGGGCTTGTTTACGATAGAGGAGACCTTCTCGCGAGACCTCGATTTCGTGGAGAGGTAGGGACCGTCGCCTTCTCTTAGGAGGGTTCAATTTCTGAGCCCGGGGCGATCGATTTTTCTAGTTTCCCTCACCCCTTTCCTCTATTCTGTCGAGGCAGTACTTATTTTTGCTTCTTACATAGGCGCGTGTACTTCATGAACACACCCCCCTCCAATCCCCCCGTCTCCTCGGTTTCCACTGACATTCATGGCGCTACCCCCTTCCTCAATGAGGAACGCGACGCGTGTGGCGTAGGCTTCGTCGCTGACCGGAAGGGGAGGGCGAGCCACGAGATAGTACAGGCGGCGCTCTCGGCGCTTCGTTGTGTCGAGCACCGGGGAGCGTGTGGCGCTGACCAGGTGACGGGCGATGGCGCGGGGATTATGACCGATATCCCCTTTGAGTTCTTTGGCTACCCTAAGGGTTCGGTTGCGGTCGCGACCCTGTTCATGCCCAAAGAGCCGCAGCGCTTGCGGCATTCGTTGAAGATATTCGAGGATACCTTCGCTTTTATGGGGATGAAGGTGCTCGATTATCGCGATGTCCCGATGGACACCTCGGTGCTTGGGCAAGAGGCGCTTGAGAGCTTGCCGCATATTCAACATGTGATTGTTGAGCGTCCTGCCCACTGTCGTACGGACGAGTCGTTCAATAAAGCCCTCTACGCCGCGAAGCAGGCTACAAGAACGAAGCACCGTGAGCACGGATTCGGGGGCGAGTTCTTCTTTACCTCGCTTTCGACTACTACGATCGTGTACAAGGCGCTCACGAAAGCGGAGCATCTCGATAGGCTCTACCTTGATCTTCAAGATCCTCGTTTCGCCTCACGATTCGCCCTCGTACACCGACGATTCAGCACGAATACGCGTACCTCATGGGATAAGGCGCAGCCGTTCCGCCTTATCGCGCATAACGGTGAGATTAATACCATCGCCGGTAACCGATCGTGGGCGTTCGCCCGTGAGCACGCGTTGGGTTTGCCGTTTGATGAGCTTCTGACCCACACCGGTATCAGCGACTCAGGAAGTTTGAACGAGATGGTGGAGGCGTTAAAGTATCGAAGCAGTATCCCGAACGTAGAGGATATCCTCGCCATTATGATCCCGCCCGCCGATCAGCAGAACTCCTTCTATAAGTTCTGGAGTCGCGCGATGGAGCCGTGGGATGGACCCGCGTTCATCACGTTCAGTGACGGTGAAAAGATCGGTGCTCGGCTGGACCGCAACGGATTCCGTCCATGTCGATGGACGATGACCGAGGATCGATTCTACCTCTGTTCCGAGGCTGGAGCGTTTCCTGTTGATGAAGCGAGCGTAGAGTCCAAGGGGACGTTGCGAGCCGGTTCTGGCGTGAGCGTCGAGCTAAGTAGTGGCCTTGTGCACTTCGAAGACCCAAGCCGTTCGCTCGATAATCACGATGCTCGCTTTGATCCGCATCTCTTGAAGATCGAGTTCGGATCGCGCTCATCTGAAATCCCCGATCTCTCCCGTCAGCACCTCTTCTGTTACACCGATGAGGACCGTGAACGGCTTCTCTTCCCGATGATCCTTGAGGGTAAGGAGCCGATCGGCTCAATGGGAGATACCGCTCGTCCGGCGGTACTCTCGCAAGAGCCTCGAAGTTTCTTTGATTACTTCTATCAGGAGTTCGCGCAGGTCACGAACCCGCCGCTCGATTATCTTCGAGAGAGTATGGTCACGGATCTGACGACCTACCTGGGGCGCAGGCCGAACATCTTCGCGCCTAAGGAGCTGATTCCTCCAGCTCGAGCGATTGAGCTGCACAGTCCGGTACTGAGCTTGGGGCAGATGGAGTACCTCCAGAAGCTCGCCGAACATGAGGGCTCGCAGGGGCACTTAAAGACCCGAGAGCTCCACATGACCTTCCGCCGTGATCACGGGGCGGTAGGATTTCGGGCGCAGCTCCGAAAGCTTGCCGCTGACGCTGTAACCGCGGTGCAGAACGGTTGCAGTATCGTTGTTCTTACCGATCGTTTGGCGACTTATGAACACCCCCCGATCCCGAGCCTGCTCGTCTTGAGAGCGGTCAGTAAGGCGCTTAATCAAGCAGGCGAGCTCTTAAGCGCCTCTATCGTGGTTGACACGGGAGAGGTTCGCAGTACCCACCATGTGGCGGCGCTCGTCGGATTCGGCGCGGCGGCTGTGTGCCCTCGCTTGGCGCTCCAGATCGCGTGCTTTGACCAAGACGCGAGCCTCCAGAAGCTTCCCCCGGATCAGAAAGAGAAGAACCTTCTCAAGACCTTTGACGCGGGCCTTCTTAAAGTGATGGCGAAGATCGGAATCTCCGTGGTTCGAAGCTATCATGGCGCCCGACTCTTTACGGCGGTTGGCTTAGGCAAAGAGATCGTAAAGGAATACTTCAGTGGCGTGGCGAGTCCTATCGGGGGAATCGGTATCGACCAGCTTGTCGAGAAGATCCTCATCGAGACCGCGCAGGCCAAGGAGCTCGCTGAGGGTGGGAAGTTCCGCTCCACCTATGTGTTTAAAGAGCACGTAAAGGGCGTTGTTGGCGAGAAGCACTCAATGACGAGTGTTCGCTCACGGTTCCTTCATAAGCTCGCGCGTGAGCAGGGTGCGTGGGAGGTATATGAGGAGTACCTTAAGTCGAACGACGCCGATGCTCCGGTTACCATCCGACAACTTCTGGCGCTCAGGAAAGGCGCGACTACGACTCCTCTCGAAGGAGTCCAGTCTCGCGCTGACATTCTCAAGCTCTTCGGTTCCGGCGCGATGTCGTTCGGCGCTATTAGCGCTGAATCGCAGCGAGATATCATCGCCGCGATGAAGATGATCGGTGGTCGAAGCAACAGCGGAGAGGGAGGAGAGAACCCCTACTACTACATCGATGGCACTACGGCCTCAACGAAGCAGGTCGCGTCGGGGCGGTTCGGTGTCACCGGTGAATATCTCAGTAGCGCTGAGGAGTTTCAGATCAAGGTCGCGCAAGGCGCGAAGCCTGGAGAGGGTGGGCAACTCATGGGAGTAAAGGTGAGTTTGGAGATCGCTCGCGCTCGCCACTCGAACATGAACGTTGACCTCATCTCACCGCCACCTCTTCACGATATCTACAGTATTGAGGACCTCAAAGAGCTTATCTACGAGCTCAAACAGGTAAAGCCATCAGCCAAGGTGAGTGTGAAGCTTGTGTCCGGTTCTACTATCGGCACTATCGCGGTTGGTGTCGCGAAAGCTGGCGCCGACATTATCCACGTAGCCGGAAGCGATGGAGGTACGGGTGCCGCGACGTTAACGTCGATGAAGCACGCGGGGCTTCCGTGGGAGCTTGGGCTTACCGAGGTGCATAAGGCGCTCGTTAAAAATGGATTGCGTCGACACGTGACCTTGCGAGTTGACGGAGCGCTTCAGACCGGACGTGACATTGTGACGGCCGCTATACTTGGAGCTGAGGAGTTCGATTTCGGGAAGCTCCTGTTGGTGGCGCAGGGGTGTATCATGGCTCGTATCTGTGAGAAGAACACATGCCCAACCGGAATCGCCACCCACGATCCGAAGTTTAAAGCTAAGTATAAAGGAGCCGCCGAGGATATCGTACGGGTGTTGTCGTACATCGCCGACGATGTTCGACTTAATCTCGCGGCTCTTGGGGTGCATAACCTGAGCGAGCTTCCCGGACGAACGGAGTTCCTGGTGGTAGAGCCTTTACACGCGTCGGTCGTTGAGGCGCGCGGTCTCGATCTCTCTGGTTTACTTGAGTCGAGCGCGCCACTTGAGACGAAGCTGTCACCGCTCTTCGATTCGGGAATAAGTCAACTCAATCAGGAGCTGATTGATGACTGCATGCCCGCGATTACTAACGGCGAAGTTATCGTACGGTCGTATCAGATATCGACAAACGACAAAGCAACCCTCGCCTCTGTGTCTGGCATTGTGTCACAGCGGGTGCACGCTCAACGGCTCGCGCTGATTGAACGTTCTGAGAGGAAGCGGGATACCTACGGTGATGTTATCAAGATTGGGGGGCAGATGAACCTCTCATTCTCCGGTAGCGCCGGCCAAGGATTCGGTGTCTTCCTCTGTGAAGGTTTCAATGTGCGACTTTTCGGCGAGGCGAACGACTCGGTGTGTAAATCGATGTCGGGTGGCCGTGTTGTGATCAAGCCAGCCCCAGCGGCGAAATTCGCTCCTGAAAAGAACGCTATTATCGGTAACTGCGCGCTCTACGGCGCGACCGGTGGGCGTCTCTATGTTCACGGAAGAGCGGGAGATCGTTTCGCGGTCCGGAACAGTGGAGCGGTCACCGTTGTCGAGGGAGCAGGGCTGCACGCCTGTGAGTATATGACTAATGGTACGGTCGTCATTCTGGGAGAAACCTCCTTTAATATCGGCGCTGGTATGACCGGTGGAGAGGTGTTCGTCCTTCAAGATAGCAAGAAGTTCATTAACACTGAGTATGTGACTCCGGTTTCGTTGAGCGCGGCCGCTGAGGAGCGACTACGTGGGATCCTTGAGGACTACCTCGAGGCGACCGAGAGCTCGTCGGCAAAGGCGTTCCTCTCTGATTGGGACTCCCAAAGAGATCAGTTCCTGTGGCTGCTTCCGAACAAAGTGGTCGCTCAGATGCGTGTTGAGGCGGAGAGCGCGAGCGGGGCCGCGGCGTAACGGTGTGTTCGTATCTCACGAATGGACTCGTAAAAACAATGGTTTAGCGGAGCCGGGGCGGGCCGACGGTATGGCTGGGATGGTTATCTGTGCCGGCCCTAAAGAAGATTCATAGTAAGCCCATCTGACAGTTTTTCGCTTGTCGCCTGTGCTGCTGGGCCGAGTTCGGTGAGCGGATTTTTGGCTCAGGAAAAATTTGATTTTTTCCCGTTGGTGCGTAAAGTACCCCCACAACGTCTGAGTGGGTCCCCGCACATGAAAAAGAAATTCAAATCCCTGTCCAAGAACCTCCAAGACTTCGTTGTCCCAGAGACCGGCGCTGCCAAGAAGCTCGCGCTCTCTAAGGCGATGAAGACAGGGAAGTCCCCCGTATCACGGTACGCCGAGCTTACGCTCAAGCACTGTAACGGTGGCGCTACCCTTCAGGCAGCCCACTGGCTTAAGGAGCACTTGGATAACGGCGGAAAGCTTGTTGTCACCATCTCCGGCGCGTTGAGCTCGTTCCAAGTCGGCGTGATGCTCTCAGAGCTTATCCGGCAGGATAAGGTTCACCTCGTTTCCGCCACGGCGGCAAACCACGAGGAGTCCTTCTACCGCTATGTGGCGCACTCTCACTATGCGTACATCCCTCGTTACACTGAGCTTACCCCGAAGCAAGAAGCTGAGCTTCGTGACGCGGGTCTCCGTCGTATCACCGATACCTTCCTTCCAGAGGATGAGAGTGTGCGGATTATGGAGCCTCACCTCCTCAAGATGTGGAAGCAGGCTCAGAAGGAAGGGAAGCGTTATTTCCCGCATGAGTACTTCCGACGCTTATACGCTGAGAAGTTGATCAAGCCCGACGCGGCCGCTAATCCCGCTGATTGCTGGACCTACGCCGCGTACGAGAAGAACATCCCTATCGTGATCCCTGGTTTCGAGGACTCAACGATGGGTAATATCTTCGCGAGCTACACGTATAACGGTAAGTACCGCAAGGACGCCGACGTTGTTCTCGATCAGAACATCATGAAGAGCGGACTTGAGTACTTCACGATGATGTACGATTGGTACCTTGATAACAGCAAGAAGAGCCCGATCGCGTTCCTTCAGCTTGGTGGCGGTATCGCCGCTGACTTCCCGATCTGCGCGGTTCCATCGATCAAGCATGACCTCAAGATGCACAAGGTTCGTGACTGGGCCGGATTCATCGAGATCGGCTCTTCGCCGATGTCGTACGGTTCTTACTCGGGAGCTGGAGGAAAAGAGAAGATTACCTGGGATAAGCTCTCAACGCAGAGCTACTACCAGATCATCCAAAGCGATGTGACGGTGGCATTCCCATGGATCGCCGCGGTGTTGTTGGATCTGTAGAGGATTTGAGACGCAGCGACGAAGAATCGTCAGAAGCCCGACCTTGTGTCGGGCTTTTTATTTTCACGACTATAGCGGATGTCGCCGTGCGGTTGTCGCGTGATGAGGCGCCTATCGTGGCGGTTGCCTCTTGGTAATAGAGGCCGCGAGAGCGATAGGGCCTCTCGTGTATTCGCTCCGAGGATGGCTGTTCATAGCGCCCTCGGCTTGGAAAAAATTGGACGGTGGTGTCAAACCCTCCCTGGCGAAAAAATAGCGACCTCCTAGGGAGGTAGGAGGCCGCTCGAACGAACTAACGAATTAGGCTGCTGTCTGAACTGCGTCCTCTTCAACGAAGCGCTCATCGATTACAGCCTTATTACCGGTGTAATCCTCGTAGTAGCGTTGAAGCTTCTTACGGAGCATGATGCGCGAACGGTGAAGTCTTGATTTTACCGCTGGGATGGAGAGGTTAAGGATCTCTCCGGTCTCTTGGTTCGAGAGACCATCCACGTCGCGGAGTACGAATACCGCGCGGTATTGGTCAGGAAGTCTGTTTACCGCGTTTTGGATAACTGATTGCATCTCATGAGAGATTGCGATGTTTTGAGAAAACGATCCGTTAAAGGTCTCTCGGTCGATACAGTACTGCTTGATCGCTGGAGAGAGGTCGTCCATTGATACCGTTTGGCTCTGCTTCCTCTTACGAAGCTTCATGAACGCGGCGTTTACGACGATTCGGTAGAGCCAGCTTGAGAAAGCTGATTGACCGCGGAAGCCATCGATCTTGCGGTAGACGGTAGTGAAGACGTCCTGCATAACCTCCTCGGCGTCCTCTTGATTGCGAGTGAAACGAAGCGCCAAGCTCATCACCTTCGATTCATATCGTGAGATAATCTCCTCGAACGCGAGAGCGTCTCCCGCCTTGAATTCGTTTACTACTTCTACGTCTGTAAGTTTCTTATCTTTCATTTTCTATCTCCCTAAGTTTCGTTCGTCGTTGGTCGCGCTCGTCACAACCAACGAGGGGAGGTTTTCGCATGAACGAACTCGGCAGTTGTCACAGCTCCGGTGCAGCTTTGTAAAAAGATTGTCCCGGTTTGCTTTGGATTCGCGACAAGTGTTCTAAGTGCTTGATATTGCGTCGTCTTTCGCAGGGCATTTCCGGGCGGATGCTCGGTGTTTTTTTGAAAATAGTGGGATTCAGGGGGCGAGTTGGGTGTTGAGGGTTGGGAAATGCGACATCCGAAACACATTTCGCCCCGAGATGCGGGAGGGCGAGCATTCCTGCTCGCCGGAATGTTTCGGGACTCAAGCGATGTGGGCCGCAAGTTCGAACGCGGCGGTCAGGAATGACCGCGCTCCCGAGTGCCGAGGCGCGAGGAAGGAGAGCCCCTACGCCGCAATCGTCGCCGGCTTCTCACCGCGAATACCTTTAACTGAATTATCTGTGTTTAAGAAAACCACCTTTGGCTGATGCAGGTGTGCTGTTTCCGCGGGCAAATGAACAAAACCAGCAACGATGAGGGAATCCCCTGGCTCAACGAGGTGAGCCGCCGCTCCATTCACGTGAATATCCCGGTGCTTTTCTCCGCCATCAAGGATGTAGGTTTCAAAGCGGGTGCCACGGGTAATGTTCCACACGTGCACCGACTCATGGGGAAGGAGCCCCGTGGTGTCGAGGAGGTTTCGGGGAATGGTGATGCTACCCTCGTAGTTGACGTTAGCCTCAGTGACGACGGCTCCGTGAATCTTGGCGAGAAGTAGTTTTCTGAAGGCTCCGTTCATGTACCCAGGGTATTCATGGGGCTCTACCAGGTCAAGCGGGGAGGCCCCATTCCCCTATTAAAGTACGATTTCAGAGCGTAGGTAAAATGCCACGGCATCGTCATAGTCCGGATTAGCGCCGGGATTCGTAATAAGTTGAACGGAGGGCTGAAGGGTGAGCCATGGACGGATAATTGCCCTGTAGGTGAGCTCCGTGGTTGCCTCGAAGGAATCTGTTCCTGGATTCGCCTCCTGATAGGTAGAGCTAATCGTGGCTCGGCCCCATGCGAGCCCAACGATGTCTTCAGGCCGGGACCCAATCAGTCCTTTGTAGCGGAGCCCCGTTCCGAAATACCATGAATTGAAATTTCGGGTGTTGTCAGCTTGTGCCACTTGAAAGAATCCACCCAGTCCCCGTTCATAGCTCTCGTCCTCGCTGATGAGGAGCGCCTGTCCAACCATCCACGTGCCGGAGTTCGCGCGCATGGTGCCTCCATCCGCGGAGTCGAATTCTCCAGAATTATACCATCCGCCTAGGGCGAGCTTATAGGGGCGCTTGCCCTCGCCGCTCTCGGATAGGCCGAGCTCCACCAGGGTGTGGGCTCCATCCGTTTTGCTTAGGCCCCAATCTATCTCTCGATTGTTTGCTTGGTTGGTTGGATTTCCATCGTACACGCCAGCCAAAAGATAGCCGGATTCCGAGAGGCGCACCTTAGCGCGAGTCCCCAAACTTGTGCTCGGGTAGAAGGACCACCAAAACTGAGTCATCGTTGAAGGGGTCCAAAAAGAGCTGTGAATGAAATCCCAACCGTATTCAACCACAGCGAACTCAAGGGAGTAGTCGTGAATGCCCGCCAAGAGGGAAACGCGCTCATCAAAGAATGTGTGCTCATAGTACATCTGATAGAGCTCGACACCATCTGGGGCGTCGATACTACTAGTATACTGGTAGTCTCCGATCAGCTCTGACGGCATCCGGCCGTAGATACCGATTCCCTCGGTCACCATTTTGCCGCCCTCCCACAGCCCGAGCTCTTTCGTTCGCAGGGTAAGGGAGAGGAGCACATTTCCAATAATACCACCTCCGCGACTCGCGCCGCCTGTGGTGTTCGCGTAGACGTCCTGTATCGCAAGCGCGTAGAGTTCGATCCCAGTGGTTTCCGGTTCCGGAAAGGGTATCGTCTCGCCGAAGAGACGTCGGATCGATTCCGGTAGCTCCCCGGTCTCTTCAGAGTCCCCTGTGCTCGGCGCTTCGGTGGTCGTGGACTCCTCTTCGTTTTCCGCGAACGCGCCTAATGGATCCCGAAAAGCTAGAGACCAGATAGCCAAGAGGCCGCAAAGTGATAAACGCGCTGACCGTCTCATGATGAGTGTTTCGCTCGGTCTATGCAGTGGAGAGTAGGGTCGCTAGTCATAGTCGATCTGATCGCATGTGCTGGGTACCTTAAGAAGCGGCTCTGAAGCTTTCGGGCTTTGTTCGCCGCGGGCGATGCGAGTTATCTGGGTAATGAGGCGCGATACCAGGAGTGTTTGTTCGGTAAGCGGGCTAACGAGGCTTATCGCTGACGCGGTACTTCCGTTCTTGCAATCTTGCTCTATCGAACTCGCTAATCCACTAGATACCCGGGCTCCCACGTCGAGCAAAAGCCCTTTCAGCGCGTGGGCCGCGAAACGCATCTCATCGAAGCTCCCTGTTTGCTTAGCCTCTCCCAGTTTTAGAAGCTGCTCTCTAAAGCACTCGAGAAATCCTTGAAAGATGAGAAGTGAGCGTCGAACCGAGTCTCCGCTCCGATCTATGACATCTGGAATGTCGAGAACTCGTTGAAAATCCTCTGGGCTATACGGCTCGTCTGATAAGCCAAAGAGATCCACAACATCGGAATCCCTGGTAGCGATCTGCTTCCATAATCGCAATCCGAGCTCGGAGAGCTCCGTCGCGGTAAGGGGGGCGAGAGGTAGGGAGTGGGTTGTTGTGTCACCTGAGACGCTTTTCAGGCCAGTCAAGCGTTGGAGGACCTCCCCCAACTTGATAGGATCAAGCGGTTTGGTCACGACATCGTCGACTCCAAAATCACGCATGCGACTTGTTTCGTCGGTCATCGCGTGCGCCGTGACCGCGACAACCGGCAACCTGGCTGAGGCTTTGTATTCCCTCTCTAGAGCGCGGATCTGGGTCGTCGCGGAGAGGCCGTCAAGCAACGGCATCTGCACGTCTGTTAACACGATGTCGAACTTTCGGGTGGAAGGGCTTTCAGCAAGAGACTCTCGAACTCGCTCGACCATCTCCAGGCCGTTTTCAACGCATACCACATGGTGCCCCGCGTCTCGAAGGAGCTCGGTAAGGATAATTCGATTCGTTGGAGCGTCGTCAGCGACCAGAATTTCAAGAGGGCGCTCAGCTTGAAGGGAGCTATCCTCGGCGTCCTCCCATCTTTCATGGTTGAGGGAGAGTTGCCCCCCAGCTACACCAAGGATATCGAGAAGAGATATCGGTCGAGTTACTACGTATGGTATCTCCAAGGCGAGGAGGCGCTCTCGTACTGAGATCTCAAATGGTGAGAGTATTGATACGACTGGGATGGCGCATGTCCCACGTAAGCTCACGATCAGGTCAAACACTCGCGAGCGTTTCAACGCTTCGCTCGTCACGATAATGAGTCCGTAGGTATCTACCGAATCAACGAAATGTTCCACCGCTTCCGGATCGTCGCACCGAACTGTCTCTGACTGGTATCCGATCAGTCGAAGGGTGTCATTGAACCTTCGAGCGAGCTCGGTATCTCCGTCAACGACAGCGATTCGAGGTGATGAGAAAGACGGGTTGTGGGTGATCGGCTTGGCGTCGCTGCATACCTCGAAAGGGATAGACAGAATAAATCGAGACCCTACCGCGAGAGTGCTTTCAACTCTCACGGAGCCGCCCATCGCTTCGACGAACTGCTTCACGATTGTGAGTCCCAATCCGGTGCCCGTAAACAATCGAGATACGGACTCGTCGGCTTGTCTAAACGGCTCGAAAATTCCCTCTATGCGGTCCTCTGGAATGCCAACTCCAGTGTCGAACACCGCCAATTCAAGAACTATCCCATCCGAATCATGGCGCGAGATCTCGACGCGTAATCCGATATGCCCCTCTTTGGTGAATTTGGTGGCGTTCCCCAAGAGATTCACCAAGACCTGCCGAAGTCTAAGAGGGTCTCCGTAAAGCTTGTCGGGAATCCCCTGAGCCACTTCGACGATAGTCTCAAGGGAGCCCTTCTCCTCGACTCGAGGACCGACCGTTTGAACAGCTTCTCGAATCACCTCATGAGGGTGAAACTCAATTCGCTCCAAGGAAAGTGCATGCGCCTCGGCCTTGGAGAAGTCAAGGATCTCGTTAATTGTCTCAAGAAGTCCGTACGCGGAATTGCGCGCCATCATGATGTAGTTTCGTTTGGCGCTTGACCGCTCCTCTTTTAAAAGAATTCGCAGCATTCCTGTGATGCTGTGGATCGGAGTTCGCAATTCGTGACTGACCTTCGCGATAAATGATGATTTACTTCGATTCGCGCTCTCGGCATCGTGTTGGGCCTCCTCAGCGACAACAAGCGCCTGTTGTAGCGAGCCCAGCGTCTCGTTGATTTGCGATCCCAGTGTGCCGATCTCGTCGCCGCTTGTTACGGCCACCCGGCCGCTGAAGTCTGACGCTACCGTGATGGCCCGCAGGGTTGATCCGAGTTGCTGTACTGGAGCCACCACAAACGTGCGTATGAGAAAGATGATCGCGGCGCCTGAAGCTGCGAAGATGGCTAAGAACATACCCCCGAGAAATCGCTCAGTCGCGACACCATTTCGGTAAACGTCGCGAGGGAGCGAGGCCTCAATCGATAAGAATGGGTGTCCGGCTAGATCCTTAATAGTCGAAAATCCAACCAGAATATCCGGCTTCTCTTGAAACGCTACGCGGGAGAACGCGTCATCTCCGGTCACAAGAGCTACTCCTACCCCGCTCGGATTGGTGTCGGCGCTACCTTTCATTACTTTGAAATCGACCTTAGTCATCTGCTTGATCTTCTCAAGGAGAGAGGCGTCTACCTCACGAGTAATAAATATGACGCCGTTGGCTTTTTCAGGGGCGTCGCGCTTGATCGGAGAGGCGGCCACAATAAAGTTTTTTCCGCCGATGGTGGCGAATACGCCAACGTCCCGCGTTTCGTTTGAGAGCACTCCTTTGAAGATCTTGGTATCAACGAGGATCTGTTTCGCTACCTGAGAGAGCTGCTCGACCGATTCGGTCTCGGTGTTGGCCTCCATCCCGTAGGCGAGCTCCAATCGAGCGTTAAGGAATCCGATGTGCCGAAAGCCAAGAGGAGCGATCGTCTGATAGGAGAGGTTGTCGTCTATAAATCGGCGGGAGGGCCGCTCGACGAATTCGTATACCTCCTCCCACCACCCCCAGTCTTTCGAATGATCGATCAGACTACGAATCGATTGCTGAAAAGCTTCCTCAATTCTCGCCATGTTCCGTTGAGACTGGCGAGCCTCAATGAGCTTGAACTCTCGAAGAATGACCTGGTGAAAGAGTCCTACAACAAGAAGACACGAGGCCGCGAATATTGAGCCTACGATCAAGGAGGTCTTGGTTTGAAGTCGCATATCCTTCTTCACTCGGTGGTCGTTGACCCTGTCGTAGCATGAGCTCTCGCCACGAGTTGGGGCGAGAGGGTCTAAGGGAAAGATGAACTCCGTTATTTTGACGATTCATCATGGTGTTCGAGCTGAGGGGCTCAAGAAGAGACCGAGTCGCTGGCGGTCCCTTGCTCACGGGGTCTTCGTCTTGAGGCGGAGGTCAGGGGGTGATTGTGTTAATAAGCTCTTTTCACTCACAATTGTTTGTCTGCTCCGGTGCTCTGAAGCTGTTTAGACCTTGTTGTCCTACGCCGCACTCTCCGTACGTGGGCTACCAGGTTTTTCCCTGAGTTCGCGGAGCTCAAACAAAGCCTAATTCCTGTTTGGGGCTGAGGCGGTGACCACTCTTTTCCTAACAGTTTCGGTAAATTACCGAGGCATAGCAGGAGATTGGATGGTGGGGCGTGACTGTATCTGGGTTGATTTGCGAAATTTCGGGCAAACCCCGTTTTGTTGGGCGGTAGGGCGGGGCTCGATTTCAACTCAAAGTGGAAAAAAAAGTGGACGCCACGTCACATCAGGCGCCGCTTAAGTTGGTTGGTTAAAGAGCCGACAGTATATACGAGGGGTAGGATGCTCCCATCAAGGATCGTTTATGAATCCCGCCAGGTGAGGGTAGCGCTTGGGGAGTAAGGTCACGAACGGCAAGAGGCTAACGGAGTAGCGCCTATGAACGAAACAATGAAAGTACTCGCTGATGCACCGGTTCTTATCATCGATGATCTCTTATCGGCCCGCATGATACTCGCCGATATGGTCAAAGAGTTAGGTTTTAAAAAATGCTTGCAAGCTCGCGATGGAGAGGAAGCTCTCCATATGATGGAACGCGCTCCCGTGCAGCTTGTGTTATGCGACTTCATGATGGCGGGGATGGACGGGCTCGATTTTCTCAAGGCTCTACGGGCACGAAACGTAGAGCACATTCCTCCGATTATATTCGTAAGCGCTCTTGGTGACGTTCAGAGCGTTGAGAGCGCTCTGACATTTGGAGCCACCGATTACTTAGTGAAACCGGTAAATTTTAGAAAGCTCCGTTCGAAGATCGAACGGGCGCTGCATGGAACGCAACAAGCGTATGGAGTCTAGCCGCCTCTTAGACAGGACGACTATCGCTTGCACGCATGTGGTTCTTTGAAAGGTTTAAAGGTCTCGATGATGAAAGCCGAGCTCTCGTGTCAGAGGTATATTGCTGAGACTCGATAGGAGGAAACGTATGAATCTGGATTCTTTCGATGAACCTCAGGTGCTCATAGTTGATGATGTCGCGGCTACTCGAGCGATGCTGCGAGATATGCTGGTGGAGATGGGTTTTGAGGACATCGTCGAAGCTGGGGATGGAGAAGAGGCTTTGGAGACGCTCAAATGTCATCGCGCTCAGTTAATTATATGTGACAACGCGATGCGTCACATGTCTGGACTTGATCTGCTCTATCAGCTGCGCAATTACGCCTACCTGGTGGATATCCCCTTTATCGTTGTCAGCTCGTGTGATGATCGAAATGTCATCGACGCCGCGTTTGAGCTTGGCGCTGACGATTACCTTGTAAAGCCTATTGGCTTTCAGTTTTTCAAGCGAAAGATAGTGGACGTCTTACGCCGTCGCGCGAGCGCCATAGGCTAGAGTTCCTTTCAAAATTTTTCGCGTGTAGTGTCGCAATGCGATCGCCAGGCAGACTGTCCGTACTTACGGTTCATGAGATACGTGAATGGTATTGAGATATTGTCTTGAGAGCTTCATCAAACGTGTCGCCCAGCATGGCCGTGGCGCGGGGACGTTTCGACTGATTTCATGAAATAACATCCGCTCGGATCCTTCTAAGGCCCTCACACGTGGGCCCTCATTTTTAATAGTAAATAATTTTAGGTCGTTAACCCCTTGCTCACGTAGAACGTGTTTTGGATTACTCGCCTTGGATGCCGACATGAATTGACGTATCCTTCGGCGGACGCATCCAGGGAGTTTCCAACGAGCGAGAGGTCACATGTCTACGGTAGCCGCCGACACACAAAGTCAGTCGCAGTTCGATTCCGGTCCGAACGTGGGAGTGAACAGTTCGCGCGGTTCGAACTGGGTACATCCTTCGCTTGGAGTGGTGCAGACATCCGACTGTGGTTTCGGGACCGTTGCGTTGGCCGATATTCCCAGAGGAACCCTGCTCGTGATGTTCGGGGGGGTCGTGATTACCGAGGCGGAATTCGAGGAGCTCCCGGAGGAACTTCAGCATTACCCTTTTCAGGTCTCGGACGATCTCTTTCTTGGTCCTCGAGATGGTGACGACATCGGAGTAGGGGAGCGTATAAATCATTCCTGCTCCCCGAATGTTGGTTTTCGCGGCGCTATCGAATTGGTCGCGCTTCGCGATATCTCTCGGGGCGAACCGATCACCCTTGAGTACGCTACCTGTGTCGCTTCGGATGTTGATGCCTTTCAGATGGAGTGTCGGTGCGGATCCCCCAACTGTCGCGGGACGATCACGGGGCAGGATTGGCGTTTGCGAGATGTGCAGGAGCGTTTGTTGCAGCACTTTCAGCCCTTCCTGCAGGAGAAGGTGAGGGCTTCTCAGGCGCGCGGCGGATCAAAGTCGTTGAGTGACAGGTTTGCGATAGAAAATGATGATAGTCCCGGCGAGTTGAGGAAATCTCACGCGAACCTTTTTCCACTGAGTCGCGTGATTCTCAACTTCCTCAAGGAGTCGTTGCGTAAGGAGTGGATGGCGATCCCTATCTGTATTCTCGCTGGGTTCCCGAGCACCCTTGCTACCACAGCGATCATGGCGATGGTCTCGCCGGCGTTGCGGGAGTTCGACTTCGCCAAAAGTGACGCCGGCTTTATCTCAGCCCTCTCGTTGCTTTCAAGCGTTGTGGGGTACGGTACCTACCTGATCGCCTACTATGCCGGCATGTTGTGGAAGGAGAGGACTGACTGGTTCGCGAACGGGCGAGTGCTTCCCGAGGGGCTTCGTCGTAAATGTAAGGTCATTCAATATGATTTCCTCGCGCATCTTCCCTCAGACTTGTGGGTGATGCCGTTGATTGGCGCCGCCACGGGAGGGATCTTCGTTGCCGGCGCGTCCCAGTTCTGGTCGATCGTCCTTGCGAATACTATCGCTGACGTCGCCTACGCGATTAAAGAGCCATTCTTCTGGCACGGGGCTAAGGAGCTCGTCGCGTGGCGAGAGCGTCGCGAGGACTGCTCTATGGTGCCCGACAAACTCGCTCTGTAAGGGTCTCGTACGCTTGCCGGATCCGTATCGTCGCGTTTTTCAGGTGCTCACGCTCTGATGGCGGCGCCTGCATCGAGTAATCTGGATGGTATCTTTTCATCAGCCGCCGGTACGCTCTCCGTATCTCTGGGGGTGTTGCGAGGGGAGTAACTCCGAGGACTGAGAACGCTTGCTCGAGGTCGGGTCTCTTTTGTTGCTTCTCGCCGATCCTATGGCGTCGCGCGAAATCATCCCACGATTCAAAGTTTGAGGTAGACTCGTGCTCTCGAGCCTTTGTCGAGTGAGGCTGAGCGCGCCGTTTCGGCCGCGTAACCTGGCGATAGAGGCGCCAGAGGCGACGCGTCGCCCACCGTTGGAATCCGTTTGTCGTGAGCGAGACGGAGGTGACGACGGAGTGTATTGCGCTCAGCGTAAGGCGGATCGCCAGACGCGCAACGGTGAAGAGAATAAAATTGAGTACAAAGACACTCAGGAATGATCTGACAGGGGTAGTTAAGGCAACAGCGGCGGCCGCCGGTGTGGGGCCACCTAAATCCTGCCCAAGGGGAATAATAATCGTGGCAAACTCGGCTAGCGCCTGTTCTAAAGAGCCGTGGCTCGTCATACCTAAAACCTTCCTGTCACCTCTTTATCCTAGCTAGTCGAGGGACCTTATGTTCGGACTTTCTTGTAGAAGAGGTCCGATTTTCAAACAATCAAGGACTGTGCCACTAAACGATATATGGGCGAGTGCTGGAGGCCTTTATGGACATGGTTTTTATGTGTCTGGAATGGCGGGGTTTCTCAGGGAGCGCTGGGCCGACCCGTTCGCGTCAGACCTTCGATATACCTTTCACGTGGGTCAATGAGACGCCAATCCTGATAATTTTTGCGTAGTTGAAAGGGCCGAAGGGAAGAAAAAGAGGGGGGCCCGAGCACCTTCGGCTCA
This sequence comes from Bdellovibrionota bacterium, assembly GCA_044345405.1. Classification (GTDB taxonomy): domain Bacteria; phylum Bdellovibrionota_C; class UBA2361; order UBA2361; family OMII01; genus OMII01. The sequence goes on along the minus strand of JBIJBE010000005.1, from coordinate 11,263 downwards.
CTACGCCGTGGTGTTCGGAGCCCCCCTCGAGTGGGTCGTAAAGACCTTATCCCGCGTTGGCGGCGCGCATCGGATCGAGAGGCTGCGTCTTCGGAGCAGGAGCGGTGGAAACGTTATTCGGCGTGTTCTCCCACAAGAGGTAGGTATATCCGCCGAGACTCTCTTTATATCGCTGCATGAATTTCGCGGATTCCTCGGCGCTCATGTAGCCGTTGCGAACCGCTCTATCGATAGAGCTATTTATCCCAGACATGAGATCCTCTCCGGTGTACTGCACGTAGTTTAGTACCTCCTTAATGGTATCTCCCTCGATGATGCTCGTGATCTTCGGAATACCTTCCTCGTCGAGCTCAACGTGTACCGCGTTGGTATCGCCGAAGAGGTTGTGAAGGTTTCCAAGACACTCTTGGTACGCGCCGATCAGGAATACGCCGATATAGTACGGGTTCTCACCGTTGTACGGGTGGAGATCGATGTATCGTTGAACTCCTCGAAGATCGATGAATTTATCGATCTTGCCGTCGCTGTCGCACGTGAGGTCGGCGATGATCGCTTTGCGAGATGGTTGGCTCGCGAGGCGGTGGATCGGCATGATCGGGAAGAGCTGCTCAATCGCCCAATGATCGAGTAACGATTGGAACACCGAGAAGTTGCAAAAGTAGGTGTCTTTCAGCATTCCCTCAAGTTGCTCGAAGTCCTCTGGGACGTGCTTCATCGAGCTCTTGAGCGCGTTGATGCGGGTAAAGAGATTTCGAAGCGCGCTCTCCGCGAACGCGCGGTCCTCAAGGGAGATGTTTCCTTGCACGAACCGTTGCAGGAACTCATCTCGAAGTGACAGCGCGTCGCTGAACGTCTCGTGGCAGTTCTTGAGTGTGAGTTCGTTATACAGGGTGATGAGATCTTGAACCTTCTCATCCCGAGAGGCATCCGCCTCAAGGGACTCGGGTGGCACTGGAACGACCGCGACATCCATCACCTCGGTTACGAGAACGGCGTGGTGAGCCACAAGAGCTCGGCCTGATTCGCTGATAATGTTTGGATGCGGAAGGCCCTCCGCGTCGCACGCCCGCGCAATCTCCCACACCACATCTCGAGCGTATTGCTCCGTGGTGTAGTTCATCGATGATTCGAAGTTGGTGCAGCTTCCATCGTAGTCAACGCCGAGACCGCCGCCGACATCGAGGAACTCAAGCCCAGGGCACATCTTGCGGAGCTCAGTGAACACTCGCGACGCTTCCTGCATGACCTTCTTGATCGCGTTGATCGAGGTGATCTGGCTTCCGATGTGGAAGTGCAGGAGCTTAACACAATCCTCCATTCCGCGAGCCTTGAGCTGCTTAACCGCCTCAATGATCTCATAGAGGGCGAGTCCGAACTTAGCGTTCTCTCCAGCCGAGCCTGCCCATCGTCCAGCGCCTCGTGTGGATGGGTTCATGCGAAGACCGATCTCCGGCTTCACACCTGTCGCGTCACTCGCTCGGAGGATCGTGTCGAGCTCATAGAACTGCTCAACCGTTACGATTGGGCGAAGTCCGAGTTGGCTCGACATAAGCGCGAGCTCGATGAACTGGTAATCCTTGTAGCCGTTGCAGAGAAGGAGTCCGTGCGGTGTGTTGTGCATCGAGAGTACCGCGAGGAGCTCCGGCTTGCTGCCGACCTCAAGGCCGATACCTCGCCCATTGGCGGCTTTTTGAACGCTCTCAACAACTCCTCGTTGTTGGTTCACCTTCACTGGATAGGTGAGGGTGTAGTTGCCTTGGTAATTGAATTCAGCGATCGCCTTATCGAATGAGTCGTAGATGGTTCGCGCGCGCTGACGGATTATGCCGTCGAATCGGATGAGGTGAGGGGGCTTTACACCCCGGCGAACGAGGTCCTCGACGATGTTACAGAGATCGACCGACCTCCCGTCACCATCGGGGAATACCGAGACGGTGCCCTTTTCGTTGGCTTTGAAGAACCCGGCGCCCCATCCATCGATACGGTACAGCTCAGAGCTGTTAGCAATCGTCCAGTTACTCATGTCTACTACTCCTTAGGGATATGCGCCGAGAGCTGTTTGCGCTACGGCGACTGGTCAGTATGATACAGCAGGTTTGGGGCTTAAGCTCGCGTAGGCCACCATTTTTCAGGTTCCGGGTTGGTTCGGAAGGTGTTGGCCCAAAGTGACCGGTAGAGAGGGGGCAGGAAAGAGGTTCACGCCTGTGATAGTTCAACTTCTCTATGTTCCTTGCGAGAGTGTGGGAGCTTCCCCAGCGAGCAGGGTCGCCCCTTCGAGGGAGAATGAATCACCATAGGCTCCAGATTGCAAGACCTCTAGAGAGAAGGGGGGCAAAAAAAAGCCTTCTCACGGAGGAGAGGGCTGAAGGGGAATGTACTTCGGATTCCTGCCGAACCTTACTGCTCGGACGATGAGTCGCTCTCCGGGCTGTTCTGTGCGGCTACGACAGGCTCTTCAGGCTTCCTCTCCACCGGCGTGGGGTCGCCGTAGGCGGCGGTTCCCGATACATCCACAGGGGCCAGTAGCGGCTTACTACGCACCAGCCTTTCTGACTCAACCAGGCTGGAGTCGCCCGTCGCTGTCTCAAATCTCGCCGAGGGAGCTCGGAACATCGCCCCGAAGATTGAGGCGGCGAAAATGAAGAGCATCGGATAGAGGGGAAGAAGGTAGCGTGGAAATTTAACTTGGAAATAACCGGTCGCGAGGAAGAAAACCCCTACGAATACCAGCGGGATCATCTCGGCCGTCAGGGATTTCGAGCCGAGTTCTCGACGGAACACCTTGTCGAGGAGATCGATAAGGACTCGGAGCGAGGCGGCTAAGAACCCCACAGCGACAACCGTGAAGACGGGCCACCCCATCGTGTACCAGAGCATCTGCTTGAGGTGGTAGAAATACGGAACCGTTCTCTCGTACTGGATGGTATAGGGAGGCCGCCACATCCCCCGCACCATCGAGGTTTGCTCGCGTGTGTGGCGTAGGAAGGTGTCGAAGTCGAGGATTGCATACGGCTCCGCCAGGGTGAACACAAGCACGCCTACCGAGAAGCAGGCGAAGAGCTTCGAGAGGGCCTTCGAGTGCTTTCGGAGGAGGAGGCTGATACCCGCAAGAAACGGAACGGAGAGAGGAACCAGGAACGCCTGCTGGGCGACCCGGTAGCCGAGGATTCGGGGGTATCCCTTCCAGTAGGTCAGGAAGAGGGCGACGCCGCAGAGGGTGAACCCTCCCACGATGATCGCCAAGACCTTCAAGAATCGCTTGGTAGAGTCGACCCTTGGCCACTCCTTAATCAACGCGAGGCCGAGTACCACAAAGAGTGGTGAGGCGAGGAATACAGAGCTGATCTTGGTCGCGGTAGCGAGTCCTGTGCAGGCGCCGAACACGAGGAATGACCAGAGCGTGCCCTTCTGATGAGCCTTCACGAGCGCTATCATGCAGATCAGACAGAGGGTTGTGAGGGGGATGTCAGAGGTGAAGTACCGGGAAAGTTGGAGGTGGAAGACGTTGCACGCCATCAGGAACGCCGCTAAGAGTCCGACCGCCGATCGTCGATAGAGGAGTACGGCGAGGTGGTAGGTGAGGGCGATCGCCACCGTTCCCATGAGGGTGCAGAAGGTCCGGCCTGAGTAGAAGAGTCCGTCGTAGGTTCCCGCGAAGGCCCAGAAGGGCTTTACTACCGCCGCGAAGGCCCACGCCATGTAGAACGAGAAGCTTCCGTAGGCGAAAGACTTTGGATTCATGTTCTGCCGGGTGAGGGATTCGGTCACCATCACCATGTGTCGTTCATCCGGATGGAATCCGATCCCGTGTGGGATGCCGGGCGCTCGAAGGAGGGCGCCCGCAAGGGTGATCACGAGGAGGATGGTGAGATCCCAGCGTTTAGAGATGAGCCACGCCGTGGAGGAGGATTTAGGTTGTGAGGTCATCGTTAGAAAGTAACCTCTTGGTTGCCTGGGTGTATAGGGGGATTTGAGAGGCACCACTGTTTTAAAAAAGGGCTCTGTCCTGCATGTGTCAGTGCTCGAGCGCCTACCCGTCCCCGACCTTAACATTCCGGAAGGGGTACGTTCACAGGAGACCGCTCAACAAGTTCCCGTTACCCCTCGGAATAGACCCAATAAGCATTCAAGGGACATGAAAGCGGTGGTTCGCACGTGAACGTGCGCGTAAACGTAAACGTGAACGTTCACGAACGAAGGTGCCGGGCTTCTGCCCATGAGTGGCGGGGCACGCGCCCCCGGGTACGTGGAGTACGTAAAAAACGGCGTCCCAAGGGCTGCTCTTCGCCATCGAAATCGACCCTCGCCAAACTCAATGAATCATCTGACAATAGGGCCCTATGAAATTGGTCGCTCGATTTAGCCGCTTGGTTCCCCGCCTTGTTCTGTTGTTTGTGTTTGGGTATGCGCTCGTTTACGCCCTAGGGTGGATTCAGCTCTACCTCCAGCCGCACCCCTATCGAGTGGCCTCCGAGTGGATCTTCCAGAACATTCCGCAGGGCAGCGTGTTGGTTGGTCCGCACTGGGATGATCGGCTGCCAATTTCCATTCCCGGCAAGGAAGCCACTCGCACCTACGTTATGGAGGGGCGAGACGCTGAGCTCCCTTTCTACGAGCGAGACACAAAGGAGAAGGTAAGCCTCGTTCTCCGTCGGATGGCGAAGGCTGATTATATTATCTTCCCGACCGCTCGAATCTCCGATTCTATTCCGAGGATTCCGGAGGAGTATCCGCACACAACCGCCCTCATTCAGCTGCTATGGGCTGAGAAGTTAGGCTTTACGCTCGAGAAGACCTTTAAGGATCGGCCTAGCTTTCTGGGGTTGAGTTTTAATGATGACCTCGCGGATGAGAGCTTCTCCGTGTACGACCATCCTAAGGTTGTTATCTTTAAAAATGCTCAGCGTCTGAGCGAGGAGCAGATGACGGAACGGGTTCTGAACCCTGAGGCCTATCAACCGCTCCCCACGATGGATCAGATACTCCTTATGGATGAGGGGGGCTGGGCCTCTACCGCGACGGTCTACAATCCTAATCCGAAGCGACTCGCGCGGACCTTCGCGTTTCTTCTCCTCTTGGGTGCGAGCTTCTGGGTTTTGATCGGGCCGTTCCTCTCGTTTCTGCCGGACCGAGGTCTCGGGCTGAGCTTTTTGGGAGGGATCGTCCTCGGAGGAGGGCTCACCGCGATGTGCGCCGCTTTGGATATCCTGCCCTTTAACGCCTCTGCGGGGCTCTTTATCGTGGCTGTTCTCGTGGCGTGCGCGTGCGTTCGCTTCTTTTCGAATCGCAAGACCAGAACGAGTTTGATCGCGGCGTTTTCGGCCCATGGAGCTAACGTGCTTCTCTCTCTCTTTACCGGGGCGGTAGCGGTTGTAGTAACGAAGACCCTCTTCCCCTCCTACTTTTGGGGAGCGGGTGAATTTCAGCAGTTCGCGCTCTCGTTCTTCGCCCGTAATGAAACGATGCCTCCGACGGGTGGATGGAATCCGCTCCCCGACGCAGGAACTTGGTATGGTGGACATCTTCTCGCGGGATGGCTCGTGAAACTCGTTGGCGCGACCGGCTCGTTCGCGTACGAGGTGTGCTTCGTTATGTTGGGCGGAGCCGTTGGGGGACTTCTCTACACGGCGTTTAGTTCGGTTATCCGCCGCCCGCTCTCCGCGTTGTTAGTGACTTTGATCTGCCTCGTTCCAGCGATCCGCGGTGCCCATGTTCTGTACAACGGGTATTCGGGGATCGACATCGCTCAAGCCGAGGGGGACATGACCGAGCGTAAGGACCCCCTTGTCGAGTGGCTCTCTTCCTCTATTAAAGGCGCTCCGCTGGTCGTAGAGGCGTGTGATGAAGCGATCGGTGAAAGCGCGGCCCTCCGGGCAGGACTTCCAACTTTCAAAGAACAGCCGGGAGATGAGGCCGCGTGCGCCCTCAAGGACCCTGATGCTGTTTTTAAGGCGATGATGGCCCATGGGGTTTCCCTGCTCATTGTCCCGGGAGCTCAGGGGAAAGGGGAGCCGAGCGCCGCTCACCGCGAGCTCCTGTCGAAGGTTACGACCCGTCCAGACCTGTTCGCCGTTCTGTACTCGAAGGGAGGGGCGATGGTGTTGGCACCAGCCTTTTCGGACTATTTCCCTCGGGTCTACAATAAGCCAGCTACTGAGGAGTAGGTCTGGGACATTACTCACCGCGCCGGTAGGGCTCGACTCCTGGCGGGTCGTATGGCGGCGTTCCAGTCTTTGTTTCCTTTGCGGTCAAAAGTTCGATGGTGCATCCGAGGCCCCCTCGGTTTAGCGGCCCACGCGAGGGGGTCATCAGGAGCCGGTCCCTACAAATGTGACGAACGCCGGGTGGGAGCATAGCAGTGATAGTGGTATTTTCTCATAATCCCACTACAATGTGTCCTGTACAGGGTTAGAGCCCAACAGGAGGTCGGTCGTGCTCGCTGAGGATATTGCTGAGTTTGATAAATCCATAGTTTCCCTTCCCCAGTCGGTACCTCCACAGGAGCTGTCCAGGTCGGGCGGGTACTCACGGGTATGGTGGGTGGCGACGACGCTGCTCCTATCGATGGCGGTGCTCTTTGTAACGTGCCAGCTCTTTATGGATACCTATCCGGCGTTAGCGCCGGTTCGGGCCTTCGCTGAGGCTGCCCTCGTTGGCGCGCTCGCGGATTGGTTCGCGGTAACGGCGCTCTTTCGCCATCCTCTTGGTGTACCGATTCCCCACACGGCCATTATTCCCCGCAACAAGATTCGCATCGGAAGAAGCTTAGGGCTCTTTGTTCAGCGAAACTTCCTGACCGAGAAGGCGCTCGAAGGTGAGTCGCTCAATATCACCGGGGCTATCGCTCGGTGGCTTGAGACCCCGACAAACCGAAGGACGATTACGAGCCGAATCGCGACCCTCCTTCCGAAGATCATCTCCAGTCTTGAGGAGCGTGAGGTTAAGTCGTTTATCGACGATCAAGTTGAGGAATTCATTCGTCGCGTTGATTTCGCGAAGACCGGCGCGAAGGTCTTCCGCTCTCTCACCGCCAACGAGATGCACGAGGTCATGCTCGACGAGATGGTGGGGCACGCCCGTGAGTTCTTCCGCTCAAATAAAGAGTGGTTTCGCCGAGAGTTGCGGGAGGCGAGTCCGTGGTTCGTTCCCGATTTTATCGATAAGCGCATATTCGGCGCGATCGTTGATAAAACCGAGGACACCTTTTCCAAGGCGCTCTCCGATAAGAACCACGAGCTTCGCCGACGGTTGCACGGTTCGGTGCTGATCTTCATTGAGAAGCTCGAGAGCTCGGAGGAGTTTAGACTTAAGGGTGAGAAGCTTAAGGAGACGTTGCTCGCGAGTGATGTTTTTCGTGGGTACATCAGCTCTCTCCGTGATTCCTTTCTTCAGAGCGTCAAGAGCGACGCGCAGAGCGATTCATCGCTCATCGCCGCGACGATCGATCGCATCCTCGCGAATTTTGTGGGCACAATGAAGGCCTCTCCCGCGTTGCAGCATCGCATGGATACCTTTATGCGTGGCGTTTTGCGGGCGGCGTTCGGTGAGCAGAGCAGTCACGTCGCTGATCTTATCGCGCGCACTATCGAGGGATGGGACACCAAGACCCTCGTGTCGAAGCTTGAGGAGCAGGTAGGGAACGACCTTCAATACATCCGCATTAACGGAACTATCGTTGGTGGGTTGGTGGGGTTGTTATTGTACGCGATTGAGCGGTTGCTCTAGCGAAAAAAACAGGCGCTCAAAGGCGCCTGTTTTCTTTCTTAGATGAGCGTTCGCTTATCGAGCTTTGTACAACTCAGCGACGACATCCCAATTCACCACATTCCACCACGCGTCGAGGTAGTCAGCGCGACGGTTTTGGTAGTTAAGGTAGTAGGCATGCTCCCATACGTCACATCCAAGGATGGCGTGCTTGCCTTCCATGAGAGGATTATCTTGGTTCGGGGTTGAGGTGATCATGAGCGAGCCATCCTTCTGAGCTACGAGCCATGCCCAGCCCGATCCGAAGCGGCCGAGGCCAGCTGTTTTAAATTTGATCTTGAACTCATCGAAGCTGCCGAAAGCGGCGTCGATCGCCTTCGCGAGATCTCCCGTTGGAGTGTCGTTACCACCTGGTGTCATGAGCTTCCAGAAGAGGTCATGGTTCCAGTGTCCGCCACCGTTGTTACGTACGGCTGTGCGAATGTTCTCCGGTACCTTCTCAAGGTGAGCGACCAGATCGTTCAGGGGGAGGTTCGCGAGCTCTTGTTGATCTTTGAGAGCGTTGTTGAGGTTCGTAACGTACGTCGCGTGATGTTTACCGTGGTGGATCTCCATGGTTCGAGCGTCGATATGCGGCTCAAGCGCGTCCGATGGGTAGGGAAGGGGTTTAAGTTCAAAAGCCATACTATGCTCCGTTTGTGAACGTGATTTCCTGGCTTTTCATAGCCTTATTAGGGGGGCGGCGCAATATAAACGAGATCATGCGACCTTACGGAAGGGTTTATGCCACAGGCGGCGCTATCGGCGCTTAGGGATCGAGAGAGCACCGGTGAGCTCTACGACGACGTTCCACGCCTCGGGAGACATCGATGCCGCGGGTTGGAGAACCTCGACGCAGATGGGACCGAAGTAGTGGTCCGGCATATGAAGTCTTGGATAGTTTGCCGAATGACTTCGAAGATGATCGATCCGTACTTGGGATATCTCCCCATGCGGGTACTGCGGCACCGTTTCGTCCAAGAGTTGGCGCAGTTCATCGCTGAAGCTCTCGTCGGAGAGGTGCACGAGGATATCGCCCTGCGCGTGTCGAACATCGAAGGTGCTCATGGGGGTATCATGCGCCGATCGGTGGGGTGGCGCCAGGAGATAGTGTGAGATTCGGAAGGCTGAGCGACGTACTCTTAAATGCCTGAAATTACGCTATTTGAGAGCTGCTTGGTTTCTCGTGGGTAACGCCCGCAAGGGAACCGCACGACGCTCTAATATCCTTTCCACCCGAATAGCGCCTCGCGATGGGTTGGCGCACATGGCGCGCGAGAGCGTCTCGAAATCCTTTAAGCTCCTCAGCCGAAGGGGGTTGGTACCTACCAGAGGTGTCGGTGACGTCGATCAGATCGAGTCGGACGGGGGTGTCCCCGATGAGGCCCGCGAGATCGATCGCGTCCTGCTCACTCACATTGACGCCACTCACGCAGACGTACGAAAGGTTCACGCGTTCCTTCTTGGTAAGCGCGTAGCGGCGGGCTGACTCTATGACCCGCGCGATCGGAGTTCGAGCGGCGACGGGGACGAGGACCGCACGCTTCTCATCGGTGGCGGCCCCTAGACTTATTGAGAGGCGAAAGGGGAGGTTCATATCGGTGAACCGCTCGATCTCCTGAACGAGCCCGACCGTACTGATGGTGATAGCTTTTCCAGAGATTGAGTCTTTAATCGGATATCTCATCCAATCCGCCGCGGTGATGACGTTCGTGAAGTTAAGGAACGGCTCACCCATGCCCATGAAGACCGCTCCCGTCACGGCCCGTCCCTGTGATTGAACGAGAGCTCTCGCCTGAATGAATTGATCGAGGATCTCCCACGTTTCGAGGTTTCGTCGCGTGGTCATCTTCGCGGTAGCGCAAAAGGTACACCCCATGACGCAGCCGACCTGAGAGGAGAGGCATACCGACACGCGACCCTCCTTTTCGAGGGGGATGAGGACCGTTTCGATAAACATCCCATCGTTGGTTTGAAAAAGGAGTTTTTCGAAACCATCGACAGCTGAACGCTCGTGTTTGGCGAGGGTAAGGGATGGCGGCCGAGCGACGAGCGCTCTGTTGGAGCGCGCGATATGACTCGCGTCCATAATCTCGGTCGGATCGGAGAGGCCGTATCCGATGACGGACCCGGCCCACCGTCGAGCGCACTCCTCGGAAATTCCGGCTTCAGCAGTCACCCGAAAAAACGACGCCGGAGGGAGTGAGCGGGGATCGATGAACTGTGATTGAGGGGGTGCGGGCGCGGTAGTCTCAAGAGGTGCGGTTCGCATGGCAAACAACCGTATCATGAGAGGCGGTTCCCTACGACACCCCTGGTAGCCGTTATTTACCATCTTTTCCCTCAGATCTGGTCGGAGTAAAAGTACTCGGAATCACACAGGAAGTTTTTCTATGACAACTTTTGCGGCTGTAGATATTGGGTCCAACGCGATGCGTTTGGCGATTGGGACCTTCGATAAAAAAGGCAACTTGACCATAGTGGCTACCCAACGCGCTCCCGTGCGCCTCGGTGGAGACGTGTTTCGCTCGGGCAAGCTATCGCCCGCCACAGTAGAGCAGGGGGTCGCGGCGTTCCTTGAGTTCGAATCTCTCTTGCGGGCTCATAGTGTTACCGTTTGTCGAGCTGTGGCTACGAGCGCGTTGCGAGACGCGCAGAACTCTCAAATGTTCTTGGACCGTGTGCGGAGGGCGACCGGCATTGAGATCGAAATTATTTCAGGGGATGAGGAAGCTCGTCTTATCTACGGAGCCGTTTCGAAGTTGGTACCGCTTGGCGCTGGGACGAGTTTGCTGCTCGATATCGGTGGGGGAAGTGTAGAGCTCACTCTGGTAAACCGTGGCGCCATTATCTTCTCAGAGAGTGTGAACTTGGGCACCGTGCGCCTCCTGGAGATGGTCAGAGAGAATAAGAATAGTGAAGTCGTCATGTCTCGTTTGCTGCGGCAATACGCGCAGCGTATTCGGACTCAGATCGCTCGAACGAATAAGGTGCGAAAGATCACACGCCTGATCGGAACTGGCGGAAACATAGATACCCTTGGTGACCTACGAAAAACTGTACTGAAGAAGAAGGGGAGTCGAAGTATTCACCGAATCGAGCTGCTTCGACTGATGAAGATTCTTCAAGGGATGACGGTCGCGGAGCGGATTGACAAATTGAAGCTTCGGCCCGACCGAGCGGACGTTATTATGCCAGCGATGGCGCTTGTCGCTGGGGTCATGAATGAAAGTAAGGTCTCGACCCTTACGATTCCTCGAACAGGATTGCGTGATGGAGTGCTCTTTGACCTTTACGAGCAATATCGCTCATCTGAGGAGATCACTTCGCTTCAGCGGAACTTGGAGAAAGTTTTGCCATACGCTGTTGAGTTGGGACGTCGGTACTCATTCGACGAAACGCACGCGTATCACGCGGTGAAGCTCTCCCTTCAGATCTTTGACCAGCTCAAGAGCGTTCATAAGCTGGGAGGAGAGGAACGTGCCCTCTTAGAGGTCGCGGCGCTTCTCCACGATGTTGG
>JBIJBE010000056.1:0-18919 GCA_044345405.1 Bdellovibrionota bacterium | reverse complement strand
ATCGCCATCTGTTTAGATGATCGCGCCGCTGACCGATCCGTCAACGCTTGTGCCGCTCATCATTCCAAGTGCTTTCATGCTGGATAGGCTCCATTGAGTTAACGGCTTTAGGGCCGCGCGGGCGCCAACTCCCCTTTATTTCGGCTATTTGGCTGTGTAGCATAAGGTCTGTTTCTCCGCCATGTGGAACACTTCCATACGAAGTTATCTGTTACAGTAGTTGCCCGATGAAGCGCCTTTGGTGTCCTGATAATCGAAGATTTCAATTTTCAGCGTTTGGCCGAGATGCTCTTCTCGCTGTCGGCGCCAGCACGCTGCTAGCGCTAACACTCTTTGTCATGTTCTGGAATCTCGGAGCGAACTCAATCTCGATTTCTTCAGATGAGGTTATCTACGTGAGGGTCAGCCAAGGGGTCCTGCACGAGGGATCATTTTTTCCTCTCATGCACGGCAATGTTCCGACCTTTGAAAAGCCACCACTGAAGTTATGGCTAGGGGCACTTGCCCCATGGATACTTGGTGAGAGCGACTTTAGTTTTCGAGCGCTTGATGGACTCTTCGGTGTCCTCGCGGTGCTGGGCTCCGTGTTACTTGCGTGGAGAGTTTCGCGTAGCGTTCCGGGGGCGCTCGCTCTTGGTTTCCTTGTGCTAGCGATGCCTGAGTGGATTATCGCGCAACACGGATTCCGCAAAGTCGTGCTTGATGGATTGTTAACGGTTCTGACGTTGGGAACGGCGTGGGCCGCTTGGCGCGCCATCGAGAATCGAGAGTCCCCGCGATCACGGGACCTCTGTCTTATCGGAATACTTTCATCGCTTGCGGTGCTTACGAAGAGCGTCGCCGGATTTATACCGCTCGCATGCGCAGTTTGCTCGATAGGAGTTGTCGCTCCGAGAGCGCTTTTTACAAGGCGCGCGCTGTGGTTCGCGCTGCCGTTCGCTGTTTTCTTGGGGTACGTCTTCGCCGTCTGGGAGGTAGGCGGCATGCGAGGACTGAGGATGTTCCTTGGCGTTGAGATCGTTGACCGCGCGTTCTCTGGCTTTGATGGGCACAACACTGGCAGTCGGTGGTTTTACGTTTGGTATATATTCATACGAGGTGGCGCGGCGCCGCGGGTGTTGGCGTGGGTAGGCGTAGTGGGCGCGGTCTGGGCGGCGAGACGACACCTGTGGGCACGATACGCGTTGGTTTGGTCCGCGCTTCCAGTTGTCGCCTACAGCCTCTCGGCATCTCGTACTCCGTGGTATATCGCCCCGTTTTTCCCCTTCGTATGTATGGTCGCGGTGTTCGGAACGAGCGCTCTGTATGATCGTTTATCTGCGCGAAAGATGGTGCGCTCGATCGCCACGTTGGCGATCCTCGTGACGCTTTACGTCTCAGCTGGCGCGTACTCTCGCGCGCTCGCGAGAAACATCCAAGAGGTCGTTACAGACACACGCAGACTTCCAATTGATATCCTGACGGAGCGGCTTCGGGGTGAGTACACGAAGTTTGGTGTCGTGGAGAGCGCCGTCAGCGCGAGGTCAAATCCGCGCAAAGGTAGGTTTAATGTTGAAGGGATTTATCGAGAGACGCTCAAGCCAGACCTTCTTATTCTTTCGGCCATCTCTGAGCTTCAACCGGAGTCGCGGCGAGTGTACTTGGTGAAGGAGCCGTCGCTGAGCGCGCTCCCATCTGGATGGGTTGAGGTTGGTCGGCTCGCGCCAAGTGTCTTGCGCGAGTGGAGCGTTGTCGCGGTGGTGTATCCGTAGCCGCGCCGTTGGGCGCAAATGCCAAGCGAAGCTGGAAGCTTCGCGGTCCATAGAGGGCGGAGCGCGGAGCTTCCAGCTCCGCTAGCCGATACATGAACCTGAGATCGCCTATTTGGGCCAATAAAGCGAGCGTTATGGCGCATCAGCCAATAACCCCTCCATAACACTATCTGGTGGGGTCTGATAAGGAATTCGCTAATCGCGTGATTAGCGCTGAGGGACTATCCGCCATCCATTCACCAGCAAAAGGAGTCCGCTATGCTGGAAGTGCGACAAGGAGGTCGCTCGTGCACGATTACCTTTAAGGAATTCCGCATTGAGCAATGCGATGAATTCTTTCTGGAGGACCTGCTTCTTGAGGAGGTCGGTAACCAGGTGGAGGTAAAGGGCGCGCGATTTGTCTTAACCGAAGCCGGTATCGTTCTCGATCCTGGTCTTAATGTGTTGGCGCTAAAACCACACAAGGGACTGCGGATTATGTGGAACGGCTCAGTTCTCTTCCGAAAGGATGAGAACGACCGCGTTTCGTTCGAGCTGCTTGCGTCCTATGACCGCTCCGCGGCGTAGGATAGTAAGTAGGGGGAATGGGTGGCTCCATATATTTTCATTCGGTTTTTCCGGAGACACCCACCCTCTTTATCGGACCGCGGAGCTTCTAGCTCCGCTTTTCTGCATCGGCTTAGCTGATCCACGGAAGCGCAGCAAGCGCCGCTCGCTCAGTAAAGGAGAGCATTTTATGATGTTTGAGCGCCTCGACCACGAGACTCCTCACGCGATCGCTTGAAACGCCATCAAGAAGGGGCGCGACCATCGAGATCGTGTTCGCGACGATAAGCCAGCGCTCCTCGATCTCAAGCCCTGCTTCGCTGACTTTGTCGAAGAAGCGCTCAAATCGTCCCTTAATTACGTTCGGGGCGAATGAGCCCGTACCTGCCCATTCCTTTTTGAGGTCATCGCAGATGACTGTAAGTTCCGCCTCTCTTCCGTCAGAATCTTTAACAAGCTTGCTTAATTCGCCCGGAAGAGACGAGGGGTCCTTCATGGCGGATTTGATTATCGTAAGAAGTAGCTTCTGATCGTTCGTCGATATGGGGTCGACCGCGCCGGCGTCATACCAGACAACCGTGGGTCGTCCGTCATGCGCCACAATCTTTCCGTTCGTTGGGTTTTTGAGAACGCCGAAGTTCCCAAGGTTGACGTCAGATTGATAGACGGGAGCTGTTAGAAGGAGTCGAAGGGCCTCGAGACCGACTTCATTTCTTATAGCGGCGCTCGAGTACCCCTGCGCCTCTATCTCGGGTTTATCGAGCTCATAGCCGGGGAGAAACTCCGCGGCAATTACACCCTTGGTGGAGAATCGATTGTCTATCTTCGCGACTCGGAAGTCGACGGTATCGGTGCCAGGGCGCAGCGCGGACGCGAGCGCGTGGCTGTTCGCTATCTCACGTTCGGTGTCGATCTGATGAGTCAATTGTTGACGGATGACGGTAGCCGTATTTTTGGGCAGCGTCAGCGAGGCGAATGGTTTATGAGTGTTAATGTATTCGACGAGCTTCTGAATATAGACGCAGTCGGCCTCAATCTCCTGCTCAATAAATGGGTGCACAATCTTAATCGCTCGTGGCTCGCTTTCTCCTTTTGGCAGCGCGACGAATGTCGCGGCCATGGAACCCTCGCCTAATTTGCGACCACTGCCCCGCTCCTCGAAGACCGAACCACCAAAGATCGCCTCGGTGTTGTGGTATACGAGCGTGGAGTCGATCTCTTTATTTTCGCTGGATAACTGCCTGAACGCCTTCTTGTACTCAGCTTCGATGTTGAGCGTGGCGAGCTTTTGGCCGAATTTGACAAATGCTGGGCCGAGTCCGGTAAGGATACTGGCGACCACGGACGGAAGCTGCTCCGTCTCCCCTTTCGTCGCCTCCCATACGCGCATAATCACCGTTGGTAGCTTCTCACTCGGACACTGCTCAAAGGCGAACGCCACAAACTTCGAGAGATCCTTTCTCCGTTGCGGATCCAGCTCTTTGAAGCGATCGCTGGTTTGAATCAGGGTTCGACCCGCGAGTTTGAAGAACTCTTTTCGAACCTTGTCGTCAGCGACAACGCCCGAGTCTCCGTAAAGAATGGTAGTAAGGAGGTCCGTGATGGCGCGCTCATTGAGGAGCGAGCCCTGAAGATTTTCGGCGGTCGCGACGGAGATGCCGAATGTCTTTTGAGCTCGAACCAAACAGTCAGGTAGGTCAAATTGATGCTTCACTTCTTTGCCTAGCCAGCGTTCGCTGATGCGCTTACCCGTTGGCGCCTCAAGGGAGAGCCGCGCTTGTAGCTCGGAGAGCGGAGTACGCACGTCATATCCCTCAAGAAGCCACGTCGCGGTTGGAGACTCAAACTTTCTGCAGCCCATGAAGTAGAGGAGCGCTTGCGCTTTGTCGTATGGCGAGAGGTATGAGATGAGAGACAGGATAGTGTCGGGAGAGACGCGTGACTTGGTGCCTATATCGGGAGAGAGTCGCGACACGATTGGGTCCGCGAGGAGCGCGCCAAGACCTTCCTTGAGGGCTCGGGAGTTGGCGTGGTCGATGAATTCACGGAGATATTTATCACGCTCCCGGGAGGGGCTGGTGAACGCCGACAGGATCGCCAGTAAACGCTCGTCTCGTATCGCCGCGTCCTGGACGACTTCCGGAAGGTTAGTGAGAATAGAAGCTCTCAATGCCACGATGGCTGGGTGATTGAGAAACGAGTCCCTATCCTGGGTGCTGATCTCATGTAGCCGCCCCTCCGCCACTTGGGCGAGGCCTTGGTTTTTTAGCCCCTCGCGTAAGATATGAAGGACATGAATGTCGGTTTCCGCGGCGATAGTGATCTCCACTGGCTTCATGTCGTTGAGGCACTCGAGCGCGGGATATCCGAGCGCGACACACAGAAGTTGATCGCGCTCGAGCACCTTAATTGGGTAGCTATCGAGCAAGAGCGCGGCCTTTTCGACGCCGGGGGAGATCGAGTCAAAGTGAGAGCGATGCAGGTCATTAAAAAGAAGAGAGGATTGAAAGATATCAAATGATGAGCTCTCAGGGCGGGTGTATGATGTGGTTGAGTAACCCTGGCGTCCCACGCCTATCCAAGCCTTGGTTGTTTCGTCGTCGCCCATGTCAAAGATTTGCGCTTCAATCGACGTCGCGGCGAAGAGTTCGCGGATCTTGGTCTCGGTTAGTTCTCGACCGAATCGACGAGCTACGGAGGTGGTGGTGCCGCCCTGCGCGTATAGCGTAGCAAGATCGTTTTTCACGAATGTTTCGCGCTCCTCTCGGGAGGGAGAAGTGAGTGTAAGGAGATCCTCTGAATGACGCGTCACGTTAGTCAGCATCGACTGGAGAGCGTTGGAGATTGTTGTAGAATGGAGCTTGGCGTGAAATGGATCGGTGAATCGGGCCAGAAAAGTTTGCTTTATAACCTCGATATTACGCTCGCTGAGGGGAGCGTCTCCGAACTCTATCAGGGAGATCGGGGGTAGATTGCCAGGACGTTCCAGCGTCTTTATGGCGAACTCTCCTCCCGGCACACGCCTGAGTACTGTTGGCTGGTTAATCTCGTCGTCCGTCGAAAGGGGAACGATCTCGGCGCACATCGAGTGACGCGAAAGTATTTTATTGTCTTGAGTGACTCTAAACGGGCTGTAGCGCTCAAGCAGTGGCTTAATCAGTTCGGATGTCTCTCGAAGGTATGATGGGCGAGCATCGGCTAGCTTGACGGTCGCGTTGGATATGAGCGCTTCTTTTAGATCGCTATTTCCCAGAATAAGTCCAACAAGTTTCTCGTGGTCAGAAGCGCTGCCGTTTCCGCAGATGTCGATCGCCAGTATCGGAACATCAGCGGCCGATAACAGAATGCTCCCTCCAAATACGCGTTGATGCTCCTGCGCGATTTTGATGAGGTCTGATAGGCATTCCAGGGAGCTGGCGCCCTGCTCGGTTTTCAGTTGAATGAAGCGATTGACAAGTGGTGAGAGGCAAAACGGTAGCGTTGTATACGGCTCAATCTGCAGATTGGGCTCATCTGAGTTGTCGAGCACTCGAGCTGGGTTTATCCGCGTAAGTATTGTGGTGAGGTCGTCGAGGGAAACGCTCTCTAATTCCTGGTTGAACTCATCAATGACATCCGCGAGCGTTTCGGTTCCCGTGCTGGCGAGCTGGGCGAATTCACGCAGCCAATCGCTTACATGGAGTACAGAGGGATCGCGGAGGAGAGTTCGTATTTCGCGCGGAATCAGCTCATTATCATCGCCGCTGGCGGCTTCTCCGCACCAGCGACGGTAATCATCCGGGGTGAGGAGGAGCTGCCGGGGACGATTGTCGGCGTCTAGGGCGGTGAGTCCATCTAATGTATCACACTGATTGCCGTTCGAATTATCACGACGGATTAGGTTTCCATACGGTCTCGTTACCGGGATCGTGGAAACATCGATGTTTTGAAGGGTGGGCGCCGAGGTCAGCGCATTTCGAGCGACAGGCATCTGGTGAGACACCAGTTCATTCGCGCGCATTCGCCGTTGAGTCGCTGGATGAGTGCTGATAAGTGGGAGCTCGATTGAGCACGCGACCTCTGACGCTAGTCGTGTCGACTCTATGGTCGCCTTCTCCGCGGCTTCGATCGCTTCAAGAGCTTTGCTTATACTACGAGGGTCCTCGCCTCGTTTGGAGGAGATAAGCGCGGCGATACGATCGCAGTGATATTCCACTTCATAGTCTCGAAAGGACCTGCCGAGCGGATCGGAGAGTGATTGGGTTAGCTCTTCTCGAAGACCTTGAAGAAGCACCATGTGAGCGAGTTCGTGATACATGACGCTATGTATGAGGTCGGAGTTGTATTTACAAGCGTCGAGGAGAGCGACGTTGAGGTACACAGTTCCGGTAGCGGGATTGACGAAGGCTTCAGGAACGTATGGAGCTATATTGCCCGCGTCGACTATCTTCTCTAATCGTTCATATGGATATCGAGCGAAGATTACGAGGTTCACCCCGGGGCTTTCGAGGCCCAGCATGGTCGCGGCCTGTGTTAGTACGGACTGAAGGTGTTGGTGAGTGGGGTGTTCCGAGGGGACGATCCGGTGACATTGCCGCATCATCACGTCGAACGCCTTAACTTCGCGAGTGTAGCGCTCCTGCAGGATATCAAGAGATCGCTCCCTATCACCTGGCGCCGTTTTCCCCTCGAGCGAGGACGAGGAGTCCGTCGACTCGGGCGAGGCGAGACGCGTATGCTCTAGTTGTGTTCTATTCTCTAACGTCGCTTCAGTCACCGCTAGGCTCTCCCTATCCGTCCTGCCTTGGAGTTATGCGGTTCTGGACGAAATAGGTAGCCTACATGACGACGTATTAGGGGCTAAAGCGCTGATATAAAAGGAATGAAGATTCGCTCCGCTCGATGTCTTCTAGCGCCGCGCGAGCGGCGGCTCGAACGATCGGTTCCTGTAGTAGAGAGCGAGAGGCTCGCCGTAGAGTGAGATACGCAGAGCGTCCCGCCGCGCGATCGTTACGGTCGCAACTCTCAAACGCGCGTTCGTAGATGGTTTTTAGGTGTCGAACGGCTTCGAGCCTTTCAGGCTCTCTTTGAGCGTTTGCGGCGTCCATGCTCGTGGCATTCGCGAGGGTCTTAACGCCATAGACGATCGTCGACGCTATCAAAAAGGCGCGAAGGGAGGAGACTCCTCTACCTACGCCGAGAAGTGGTAACGCCTTGTTGAAGATGATAGCGACGAAGCCACTTCCGACAGCGGCATGGTGGAGGTCGGTCGGAAAGGTCGACATTCGTTGCAGTAGCGATGGCTTTCCCTCATACGGCACATTTCCAGAGAGAATCTCTCGCAGAATCGCGACTCGTTGTAGGGATGGAACGTGAGATATCGAGGCGAGCCATGGATTGGGTTCCCCGCGACGAGAGATGTACCAATCGCGCGCGAGCGTTTGAAGCGATTCATGAGGGATAGCGGAAGACGGAAGCGCCTCAAGGATATGGCGCGCGGAGGCGGATGCTAGCGATTCCGAGCGATCGCGCTGAATCGTCGCCAGATTCGCGATAGTCTTGATGTTCGTGGGAGTGAGGTGCTCGGAAGCGGAGAGAATCGCGTCGGACGCCGCGCGTACCACATCGGGATGATTTTGGTACGGGGGTTGAGCGAGTGTTTGAATGGCGAAGGATTGAACTAGCGGCTCATGACTAAATTTCGTCAGCGAATCAAGCAGCGCCACGCGGTGTTGAGGATCTAGAAAAAGGTGAGGTTCGGAAAGTACCACCGCGATCACGGGATCTCTTACTGATGGGGACGCTAATGAGTCCGCGAGATGTCGCATCGCGTTCGGAAGGTATCCTGACGTGTGCTCAAGAGTATCTTTCAGGTCCTCAAGGTGATGGCGCGATGTGGCCCGCAATACTTCGCGCGGTGAGTGTGGTGGTTGGCGCTCGTCGATGTGGCGCGCTGGATTGTCGTCAAAGGAGAACATCGGGTGGTTTTTGCCGAGTTCGAGTCAAAAGGCAAGCGACCTCTCAGCGACGCGGCAGAGCGCGCATTCCGGCCTCCAAAAAGAGGAACAAAAGCGCTAAAACGAGCAGATCGTGACTGAAAAGTCGTCTCGTGGCGCTCTGTTTCAAATAGGGACGTATGTCCTCTGGCGAGGGATCCATCATGCCGCCTGTGCGCAGCGCTAGGTCCGAGAGGAGCGACACGTTTGGTTTTCGATGAGAGACCTCACCAAACAACTCCCCCGATAGTGTCCACGCTACCTCCGGTAGCTTCGCGTCGTCGATCGCCACGGTGGTTTTATAGGTACCGGCCATGGCGTGGTCGAGTCTCGCTTGATAGTGACCTCGTCGTACCGGATTGAACGAAACGGAGCGGGTGGCGCCGCCGGGAGTGACAATCGAGGCCGACACGCTACTTGAGCCGATCTCCTCAAAAAGGGTGAGGTCTATAACGACCTCACCGCCTTCGACCGACGAACGCATATCGAAAGGAATCGTCGATTCTTTGCCGACTGTCTTAGGGCGCGCGGAGTCAATGAGATCCGACCAGAAGGTTCGGATCTGGTCCCAGCGCATCCACCGGGATGACCAACGACCATTCGCATCTGACGTAAACGCGATACTCCTCCCCTCTCCTACCTTCCATGACGCCAGGAGTGGATAGGTGCCTTCCTGGTCGGAAACCACGAGCTCGGTGTTAGCGCTGTCGCGACGCTCCGTTTGAACGATTCCACGAACATTTGGAAACGAGCGTAGTGATGTGCTTACGAGAGGATCGGGCCCGTTTCGCACGGGCAGGTTGGGCTCCTCTTTCATCGTTCGCTCGCCCCCAGCGACGCGCACGTCAGAGAGGAAGATCTTGGGGAGGTTGCTTGGGTCACTTGTTTGATAGAACGAGCCACCACCTAGCTCGGCCATCTGCGTCAGGAATCCATCACCTACATCGCCACCAACCATAACTGTTGAGAGGGTAATTCCCAGCATGCGGAGCTGCTTGAGGGTGCCGAGATATTTTGGTCCAGCGTCTGGTAGCTTTCCATCGGTGAGGACGATGATATGCTTGCGCCCGGCGGGAACGCTGGAAAGGTCGAGCTCCGCCTCCTCAAGCGCGGGGTACAGCGCTGTCGCTCCTGATGGAAAAAGGCGGCTGATGCGAGTAATCGCGGTGTCTCGGACGGCGCTTACGGGCGACACGGGGAGAACTTTAAAAGGACCTTCGTCGAATCCCATCACGCCAATCAGATCGTCGTTCTTTAGGTTTCGTAGCACCTCTTGCGCGGCGGCTTTGGCGAACTCCAAGCGGTCATCGGTCGCCATACTTCGTGATTTATCAATGATGAGTTGGACGGCCACGTTGAGGCGCTTCTGCTCCTGGCGTGGCTTCAGTAAGCGCACCGGCAGGATCTCCTCAATCGAGGAGCCGATGTAACCGCCGAGACCAAAGCTCTCGTTGCCACCGACCATAATAAGGCCACCACCGCCTCTTACGTAGCGAGAGAGTCCGGATTTGATGCTGTTTGGCAAGGCTTCGTGATTTATGTTGTTGAGAACGATCGCGCGATAGGTTTGCGGCGCTTCGGGTGTCTCGGTTTGCTGGGAGGGGATCACGGAGCTTAACTGGTACGTTTCATCTTTAAGGATTTGCCCGCTATGAGACTTGTCAACGTCACGACAAAAAATCCTGTCCGATCCAAAGAATCGAAGTATTCACTAAAACCGTTGGCGTAGAGTTGCCTTCAAAAACCTAAAGGGACCTTTCGCGTAACAACCTGCTATTCGTGGTCACTGTCTATGCAGCGCTCACATGATGCTTTTTCGTAAATTACAAAAGGGGTGCGCCTCAAACTAGCAATCGTGCATGCTTTCGCAGACACAGGCAAATCGACGGGGTCACACCTGAAATCAAAGTTACGTTACTCTTGGTTTCCTTCCACTACCACAACTCACTGCTCTACTTCTTACGCCGCTGCTCTATAGTCTAAGGTATAATGCTCATGCTTCCTCAATGCAGCTCTGATGCGCCCGGCAAGCTTACGCGCGACCGCAACGATCGCCTTTCTCTTGCCGATTCGCTCTGAGAGCTTGATGTAATATTCTTTAATAACGGGGTCTTTTCTTACCGCTTTCCACGAGGCTTCAACCAACATATGTCGCAATCGAGTGTTGCCTTGGCGAGAAATGTGCCCGCGACAGATATGTCCGCCACTTGAGTACTCACTCGGGGTTAATCCAGTGAAGCTGAATAACGCACGCTCGTTTCGGAATTGACTCATATCGCCAAGCTCCGCTGAGAGGATACGCGATATGAGCGGGCCAACTCCTGGGACACTCCGATACGCTGCGTCCAGCGGATCTTCCTTGGCTTGCTCTACAAGCAATCGATCGATCTCTTTGATTCTCTTTGCGAGCTCAACCCACTCGTCACGCAGCATCCCAATCGTGCGCTGCAGCTCGCCCTCAAGCCCGACTAAAATATCCTCAACATCTTGAAGCTTTACCCGTCGCTGAATGCTCTCAGGGAACCGCCCGAAATAATGTAACCGCATCCGTATCTGAACCATCACTCGGCGCTTCTTGTTCATGAGCTGCTCACGAGTGCGGGTCAGTAGTCGTCGCTGTTCCGCCTCTTCGGTCGGAACCCTCACGCCCCGCAACCGGCCAGCGGCCAGCTGCTGCGCTATCTTCAACGAATCCCGCTTATCCGTCTTCACGGTGTCACGTGATGACACTTCTATCGACGCAGCGTGAACCACTATGCAGTCAATCCCTACCGCCACGAGCTTTCGGTACAGCCAAAAACCACTATACCCTGCCTCGTACGCCGCGCGAACGCTTGCCCCACTAAACTCCTTGGACACCAGCGAGATAACAGCCTCCGCTGTCCCAGGCATTCGGCACCGCTTAACGACAACCCCGTCACAGATACAACTTGCAACGAAAAACTCACGATGAACATCCAACCCCATATACACCTGCTTACCTTCGTAACTGGGTGTTCCCATATCCCTCTCCTCTCAAAGTAATTACTCATTGCAATCACTTCGATTACTTACGGGCGGAGAGGGATTCTTTTAGGGGTCTACATAGCAACTACTCATTTGCGCTAAAGTTTTTGAACTATCCGTACGACTCCTGTAACAGGTTCGTTGGACGGTGGGTCCGAATCACCGAGGGATAGTAACAGCTTAGACGAGACTGAGATGCAAACACGAGCAACAGCAAATCGCTACATCCGCCCCAAGAGAGGAATACTCCTGGTCATTATTCTTTCATGCCTAGTCTTCAATTCAGCCGATGCGTTACCACCTGTGTATCCAACGGCACGAGCGACAGCAACACCATCTCCAACAGCAGACCAAGATTCATTCACCGAGTGCGTACCTGTCGAAGGATCACCCTCGCTCGCGATGTGTGACGCCTGTGCTAAAGCTAAAACGGTAGCATTTCCTGGCGGAGGCACGTGCCTACAATGTGTACACAAATGCATCGACAATGCCAAAGGAGTTGATTACTCGAAAGCTTTCTCCGCCTGTGGTCTTCTTTGCACAACCTTCGGAAAAGCGGGATGCGCCGGACTATGGAGGACCTGCATCCAGTTGCCAGCGCCTTGGCAGAAAAATTCATGCATGGTCATGTACAACACCGTGTGTGCGGGGGAATAGAGAATCTCTCGGTTCTCTGAACTGCGGCTACCTTTCCCTACTCTACCGCGCGGTCTCTGAGAGAAATAGTGGGGAGGACGTAGGGGTTGCTAGCCTATCGCTAACCAACGGTATTACCCATCAATAGGCCACACCACGGGAAAGCACGCCCCCACAACGACGTCCTGCGTTAGCGTGTAAGCCAGCTCGCCAATGCTCAAGAGCAGGGACAAGCGCGCGAGAGAGGTTACTTTCTGGTACCACCACCCGCTTAGCCCCTGAAACATCAAAAAACTGTTCCATAGCATACGCGATAAAGTTGTCGTATCGCTGCTCTGCGTCGACACATAGCAGATGGAGTACCTGCCACTCACCATCTATTCGCGCAAACTCAACACACGCGAGCAAGGCACGCTGCGAGCGCAGCACAAAGATCAATGAGCTTGGTGAGCCGAGTAGAGGCGGCATATTCTTGGTAAGCTTTTGCGCGACACGCTCAGTGGCTCACATGCTCTGGTACAGGCCAACTCTCCAGAGAGCCAAACAGCGAGCCAATGAATTGATATGAATCCCAAAGACGAACGCGAAATAGCTGCCCTGCACCAGTGACCGGCAAGGATGAGGTAGAGCTCTCTGGATTTCAGAGAGCCCCACCCGAGAAGCTCATGCCTTCCCGAGAAAGACGGTAAGGCTTCGGGCCGATTTAGGGCATTAATCCTCTTCGCATCGTATCCAGATCGTTGCGTCACAGGTACCGGAACGTCGGTAAGATGTCCCCGAACGGCCTTTTGGACTGCTCACAATCGGAGACTGATTTAAGCAGGTGCCGTTACCAGCCACGCAGGTCCATCGACCTCCTCTCTTGCTCGGGAATTTGTCAAACCTACACGACTCCTGGGTGCCGCTGAATCCAGACCGCTGGACCTCACTTCCGCCGTTCGGACATTGGAGGTCCATCGTGGCTCCTTGCCAAGTGAATTTGATCGTCGCCTCTACATAACACTCCGTAGTGCTTCGGCAAGCCGAAACCTCTTCGGTTTGTGTGCACCCACCCGCGATGGTGCCTGATGATGATATCACTGAACGCCGGCGCCGCTTGGTACCAGAACCGCACTGGTTGGAACAACCACTCCAAGCGCTCCACTCACTGTACTGGCAAAAAGGTTCGGGGGTCGGCGTTGCTGTGGGCGTAGGGGTATGCGTTGGCATCGGAGTTGGGGTAGTTGTCGGCGTGCGTGTTGGCAAAGCAGTCGGCGTGTTAGTCGGGGTAGCTGTTGGATTAACAACCTGAAAATGTAAAGCACAGATGCGCATTATCTCCTTCATCCAAGACCAGCACTCAATCAAGGACATCATGAAGGCTCAAGGAATCCCTGACTTCCAAGCACCTCCTCAAATCCCCAAATTCATCGATGCCGTGGAGGCTATCGATGAAATTCCCTCGCACGACTCGTTTGAGCCGGCTCCTGATGACTTCTAAAACCCGCTTCCTCTGTCACGGAAAGGCAGGAGTGCGTGTCTCACGCCATTTTTGGCGACTTAGCTCGCCCTTCCACGCTCTCTTTGGAGGATTGAAACCATAGCGTGGAGCCACAGACAACTGATTTCGACCCTCGCTTGACCCATCTCGGCGGTACAAGTAGCGGCTGCCTACTACAGTTCAGCTACTTACAAAAAAGCGATCGATCATCCTATCCTTCATATGATCCCCCTCCTATTTCACAACTCCCCTATCCGTCTGGTCCCCTATCCGTCTGGTACACCCTACTTTTCAAAAGTAGCTAAAGTAGTTTGATATAGCAGGATGGCTGAAGCCATTTCCAGTTTGCGTTGCGGCTCTGAAGAGCTCGGCCGACCCTGGCAAAGTAGGGTGTACCAAGAGCCCAGGGACCAAGAGCCCAGGGGGCACGATCTACTCATGGTCGTTATCGAGAGCTGCTCCTCCGATCGCTTTGTCATAACGTGGCAATTAATGCTTGATTCAGGGCTTTTCTACAGAGCAGTAGCGTCCCCTTTATCCCTAGGGCTTGGAAGTTTCGGACCCATACACTTTATCTTGCCTAGTTACGTGAGCCACATATGTATCTAGGTCCGACACTGTAAATTGATACGGGATACCGCATGCGACCTGCCCTGGATAGGTATCCTTAGCAATATGTTCTTTACACCAATCAGGAAGAACCGGTTCAAGCGTTTTCTGTGTCCAAGTACACAGAACAGCACTACCACCATCCTGATACTGCGGTTCAACTGCCATAAAGGTTACCTCCCCGGATCTATCTAGGAATCCCTTACCTCCCGACCGGAAAATATTTATGGCATGCCCAGTGCCAACGAAATCGTGCACACATTTACGCTCCTTCTCAGAACACGTTGCCCTACTTACGAAGTCAGCGACTTTGTCTCCGCCCGTCGCTAGGTCCGCCGTTCTTGCGCTTAACCAACTAATGCCACACTCGCTAGCGACGCAGCCGGCAATTTTTATAACCTTCTTGACACTTGAATAGTCCGGACTGAGCGTCAGGATCCAACAACCAGACCCCATTTCCTGATTACTGCTATTACTAAGAATTGCCGCGCAGATCGCGCGCAAAATGTCGGCACACATATTGCCCACTAACCCACTCCCTTTCGCACACTCCCGTATAAGGCACGCCTCCACTGATTGATTCGTACATTGGAGCTAGACAACTGTTGTACGAGAGAGAAAACCCAGCTGTAGGCACAGGTGTAGGAGTAGCTCTACTGGTGACGCTATTGTTTGCCGAATTGCGGGCAGGCTGTGCATGAGCAGGCTGTGCGTTTAAAAGTATTAAAGAAAGAGAGAGGGTAAGAGAGCGCAATTTGGCTACGATCCCGCACGACGTAGTGATTTGCATATCGCAATCCCGGCACAACTCTATTGCTCTACTGTCGGACTAACGGCACTTCCTGTATTCGTCTTAAGGAAAGGGGGTTAAAACCTTGCCCCCTCGAAAAAGGTGGAACAGGGACACCCGTCTCTCGGCTAGTTCCTCTCGGCTAGTCTCTCGGCTAGTACCCTGTACCTTCACAAGCCGTAAAACCATGCGGAATTCGGCGCACAAATCGAATAGTTAGCTAGCACTGAAAAGGTACAGGGTACCAGGAGAGAGGGGTACCAGGAGAGAGGCGCACCTAAACCTGCCTAACAGGCCGATACAATTAAGGAACCTGCAAAGGCTCCCCTTCTCTGGTACAAGGCAACTCTCGATCTCACTGACTCAACCGCACAACAAGGGAAAACCACACAGAAAAATGAGCCGGTCCAGAGTTGCCCTGTACCAGTGGAGCGAGACTGCGCGGTCTCTGAGAGAAATAGTTGGGAGGGAACTGATTTCTTCCGATTCAATCAAGCATATCTGTCTTCCCTTTGACTGTACTTTTGAGGCGTGCAGGTTGCGATTCCCTCTGGCGGTACTGTTGAAACGTGAAAGTTGGAATGTTCTTGTTCCTGTAAAGCACGATACCATTGGAAAGTTTTATCCACATCTGCCCTCGGTGATGGTATGGCAAAAAGCTGGTCAAAATTGCTTTGTCCTCGCCGCTTTTGAACGAGTACATCCTAGCTATGAAGGCGGGCTTTCGCCCGAAGAAGGGGCTTAATCTGGTCCCCTTCGTATAGTACACGTCCTCTCCGTGGATAGCCGCTGTGAAATATTCCTCGGGCTTAGCGGTTATCGGGAGCGAGGCAGAGGTCTCCAGGTTGAGAATGAATAGCTCACGGGGTCTATTTTGCGTGAGATCGCCCAAATTCCCTGTCATAAGAAGGTTAGCGCCATCGATATCAACTAGCTCAGGATAGGCGAACGGAGGAAGCCGTAGTCGAGTGCGAACGATCTCCTCTACAGGATACTCCCCCCTAGAAAGGTGTTCAGCCACTCGTGGCGTATTGAGAGGGATGAGAAGTATCTCTCCCGTCAAAGATGAATGGGCCACTATCCTCTTCTTTTTGCTATCGAGAAGGAACTCCTTGGCTGATACTCCCTTAATCTCGGTAAATCGGCCGGTGGCTCCATTACGGATAAAAAGCGAAGCGCCCCTTTGGTCGACTGAATGCTTCATGGCCACTGAATAATCTGCATTGTGCGCAATTTCCCTGATGTCCCCGTCTCCAAGGCTTGCAGTCCCTTCCGGATCCTCCGCAATCTGATGATTAACAGTATCTAGGGTCGCGAACCCAGATATCTTTGCCCCGTGGCTGGGGTCGCTCCATAACCCCACATGCTCAGGATACCTTGAGTACGCGAGCCGATGTGTATACGTCTCGTCAATTTTCCAATCTACAGTCTCAATCAGGAACGCTGCGGGGGTGCTCTGCATGCCTTTTGGGGAAAAAGTCAAGAATCGCTCACGGAGATACCGATACCACTTTTCATCTCCTGCCGCGTCCTCAGCCACCTCCTCAAGAACCCAAAGCCGCCCCGCAAATTCTTCAACGTGGAGGGGCACAGCTACGCTTGTATAAGCATCTGGTTTAAAGCCTATGTCCATGGATTCTATCTC
Organism: Bdellovibrionota bacterium; assembly: GCA_044345405.1. Classification (GTDB taxonomy): domain Bacteria; phylum Bdellovibrionota_C; class UBA2361; order UBA2361; family OMII01; genus OMII01. Next base: position 2,481 of record JBIJBE010000056.1, on the reverse strand, counting down.
GACAGACTGATTCTGTGGAGAGATTTCAAGGTCTCGCCACTCGCTGACTGAGTTCCCCCGAGAGTCAGATAGTGAGACCTCAACCACGAATAGGCCGCCACCCACCTTTGCCGTATCTATAGGAACACTGTACAGCCGTGAGGGAGATGCACCGCCCGTCACGGAGCTCCTTATTTTTCCGGAGATCGCGTCATGAACGTTTACCGAGTAGGTGTGTTCACCGTTAGAGGAGGCCTCGAATCCAAGGGGTACGACCTGCTCCTCTCTTGCTTGCGATGCCGCGATTGGCTCAAGGACCCTGATTGTCGGCGGCAACGGACGTTGCCCCAGATAAATATCGTTGGCGTAGTTTAGGGCATCGCGCACGTTGATCAGCCCCGCGCCGCCGAGAGCATCATAGCCTGGCTCAAACGCGTCGCTCGCCGTGATCTGAATGACACTCTTGATCTGATCCGGAGTGAGGCGGGGATTAACCGCAGCGACAAGAGCCGCGAGCGCGGCGACATGCGGCGCCGCCATCGATGTGCCATCCCATTTCGCATAGTAGTCCTGGGGAAATGAGCATTTGGCTGGTGCCAGATTGCCGTTCTCATCGGTCGCAAGGCAGGGAGTTGTAGACCACACCGCCTCACCGGGAGCTGTGATATCAACCTGGACGCCGAAATTCGAGAAATCCGCTATCTTGATATTTGCCCGCTTTTTGGGTCCTTCAATCAGGGAATCCTTTGAGACGAGTGACGCTGAGACGCACACGGACTCCGGGATGGAACATCCTGGATGGGCTGACGCGTTTTCTTCGTCGTTCCCAGCAGAGAACACAACGACCGACCCATTCGCTCGAGCGTACCTAATCGCATCGTGCACAATTGGATCCGTCGGATCCGTTTCAGTTGGTGGATACCCCCATTGGAGAGATAGGTTCATGGCGTGAGCGCCCCGATCAGTAGCGTATCGAATCGCGGAAGCTATCGAACTTGATGTGGGGCCTGACTCTTCCCCAAAAACACGCACTGGGATGATCATGGCTGAAGGAGCAACACCTCTAACTCCACCAGGCACCGCACCCCGCCCCGCGGCAATTCCGGCAACATGTGTACCGTGCCCTGTGTAGTCCCGTACATCGCCATCAACTGGAGGCTTGATACAACGGTACTCACTAGTCGCCTCCTGACAGGCAAAGTTTCCGCCATACACATCATCCACAAGACCGTTTAAATCGTCATCTTTTCCGTTACGAGGGATCTCCCGCTTATTAATAAAAACCGAGCCTCGGAGGTCGGGGTGGTCGATAGCTACGCCCGAATCGATAATCGCCACGATCGGAGTCGTTCTTAGCCGCACTCCTGGGGGAATGAATGATTCAAGGGCTCGCATGTAGGAGCGGTCGAGGGTAAGTGAGCTTGGTATTGGAGTCTCGGAGATCTTCGATTGAAAAGATTGAGGTGGGATATTCTGGTTGAGAAACCCAGCGCTCGGCTTTCCGGACTTGGTGATGAGACCCTCCTTTCGCAGAGTCTCCTCGGCGCACCTTGCGGCATCAGGGCTGGAAAAGAAGGCGAGAAAGGTTGCGTCCATCTCCTTTGCCGGAGACACCCCGACTCCTCGAGCCGCCCGTTCGGGAAAGTCCGCCCGACTGCGGGCCTCGCCCTTGGAGACCGGCGCTTCTTGAATAGCCCCGGCGATGCCGTCGACCGTGACCTCCTTCTGAGAGTACAGGTGTTTTATCGAGCTGACTCTGCATGAAGAAAGGATCGACGAGACCCGAGCCATGGAGGCTCCCGAAGCGAAGGTGAAGTGACGTTGATTATCGAGAACCCGGCGCGGATTCCGCTGAGGATGTGTTTCAAAAGGTTTTTGGACTTGGCTTGGAGTGGGGGTTGCTATCGGCGCCGCCAGACCAGCCGAGACAGGCACTAAGGCCGCGGTCAGCACGACCAAAAGTATGATGGATACCCTATAGGTAACCGTGCGCATAGCTGCTCCCCATCAAGACCCTTAAGGACCTCAAAACCCCTAGAACTCTGCTTCGACAGGTTTCTTCAGATGCTTGAGAAAGTGCGGCTCCATCCTCTGGAACATCCTCTGGTACCCCATCCTCTGGTACACCCTACTTTATCGAGCCCGCTCGGGCGCCGCAGCGAATATCGTAAATAGTTTCAGCTACCCTGCGATATCAACAACTTCCTCTCGGCTAGTACCCTGTACCTTCACAAGCCGTTAAACCATGCGGAATTCGGAGCACAAATCGAATAGTTAGCTAGCACTGAAAAGGTACAGGGTACCAGGAGAGAGGCGCGCTACATCGAACGCTCTCCTCTATCCTTAGAGAAACTCTCAATACAAGACGACATCGTCACCTACACCACTAACGACGGAGCTGCTCATGAGTTTGAGGCTCTCGAGTTTTTGGCAGCCCTTTCATGTCATGTACCGAAGACCTACGAATCCATAACCAGATATTACGGACGGTATTCCTGTAGG
>JBIJBE010000055.1:0-19062 GCA_044345405.1 Bdellovibrionota bacterium | reverse complement strand
AGAGCCTCGTGCTCAACGGCGGCGTGACAGAAGAGTCCGATCGTAAGGACGATACGTTCTTTCAGTCGTTGGTCGAGCTCCGCCGCTTTCGTGAATCCGTGAATCTGACACGGAAGGCCAACGAGTGCGTAGCGGCCGGGAATGTTTCGGATCTCGCCGAAGACTGAGTTGGTGGGGCAGATGGCGTACTTCGATTTCATCGCCGAGAGGATCTCCTCCTCGGTTCGCGCCACGATCGGTTTCCCTTTCCAGAGCTGCTTGTCATCAGAGACGATAACCACCGCGCCATCGATCTCTTTGCGGCGCAACATGTTGAGTAGGATACCGGTTACTAATCCACCGCTCGTTGATCGTTCCCGTATCATCGGATCGGTAGAGTAGGAGATGAAGGAATCGATAAAGTGTCCGTGGGTCGAGGTAACATCCGCCTCTACACCGAGGGTCTTCTTATACGCCTCGTGAAGATCGAACTCGTCACCTGGGCACACCTTCACACACAGGTCGCAATCGGTGCACGCCGAAAGATTATGCACGGCTGGATAATCCTCCCTGTCGAGGCCGAGCACGCCGGTGGGGCAGATGCCAACGCATGAGCCGCACCGATGGCACAGCCCTCCGTCAATTATCTTCGCGAGTCCGCGCAACGCGCGAGGAGTCTTGTCTTCCTTGTCCTTGGTCCACTCCAGGGGCTCATTGAAGCGACCTCCATCGCGGAGTTGCGTATAGGGCGTCGTGTCAGGAAGCACGCGTAGCGAAGCGGGCTTCTCTCGTCGCGGAGTGGGTTGGTTCTCACCTGATGGATCGATTGCCGATGTCATCGCGAATATCACTCTCGAACAAACTTAGCCACGACGGGGGAACCGAAGAGACGGGTGATGCCGAGTGCTCGCATCGGCGCCTCAAGATTTTTCGAGAGCGGGATGCTCTTGAGCATGCGGTGGAGCGCCATCGGCCATACGAACTGTTTCTTCGCGCGTTCAAGACGAAATCCGTGCTTCTTAAATTCCCGCTGAAGCTCTCGAGTAGAGAACATCCGATACGTCCGTGTATTCCCCTCGATCTTTCGCTTCACGAAGAAGAGAAGGGGGGTGAGGATGTTGACGCTCAACCACACAGGGTAGTCGATAATAACGGCGTGCTCAGAAACACGACATAATTCCGCGACCAACGTACGCCACTGTGTGCAGTGACTCATGAGTCGAAAGCTTGTCGTAAGCGCGAACGCTTTGTCGTGGTAGGGGAGTTCGATCAGATTCGCGACCTTGAAGGAGATCGCGCCGCTCTCGATGAAGGGTGCGAGTCGTTGCGCGCAGAGGTGTGAACTTCCTACCACTGTGACCGAGTGGTCGTGTTGCGCGAGGGGGATAGCGATCTGACCGTGTCCTCCCCCAACGTCGAGAACGGAGGCGCATTCATTGTCGAGAAGTTCGAAGAGCGCGCTCTCCTGAACCTGAAGCATCCACTGACCAACGGCATCGCCGAAACGGGCGGCGTATTCATCGGAGGACGCGTGAAGGTCAGCGTTCTCGGTGTGTCCTGAGGTCGCGGTGGTATCCGTAGGATCCGGGGTGTACTCCGCCAGTGGCGACATGACTATCCTCTCAAGACGGTGAGGTGACCGAGCGGTCACGCGAAGTTCCTAAAAACGGCTGGGATTATAATGGTTTAAGCCGGATAAAAGCAAGGCGAGCCACTTCGCCCGACAACCATCAAGTTCCGCTCGCCTGCCTTCTCCGATGGTGACTCAATTGCGTAGTGATTCCAATGGGCTAGTTCTATTTTTACGGGGAGTAAACGGCGCCGGACGCTTTCCCTTCAGCTTTGGAGACGATTGGTCGATAGCTTTATAGGGTAATCACTTTAAGGGGCAGGAGTAGCGCATGGAATTCCCAACCAAGGTCATCGGGGATAAGGCCTATATCAGAGTGACGAGTGATCTCGATACTGAGACAGCGGGAGAGGCTCTCCGCTCGGCGTTTAACGAGGTCTATGAGCAGGGGAAGCGGACCGTCGTTCTCGATCTTTCGGGCGCTCAGATTATCAACAGCTACGGCATCGGTAAGGTGCTCATGTGCTACAAGCGGCTCAAGGCCGAAAACGGGGTGCTGATGGTGAAACCCCTTGATGGATTTGTGAAGGAAACGTTCGAGCTTTTGATGTTGGATAAGTTGCTTCCTGTTGACGATTCAAATGGCCAATAGCCAGGGGGATTCGATGCGGAACTTTATCGGGGCATAAGAGAGATTCATGAGCGTTGGCGCTAACCCTCCATGCATACTCCTCGCGGACGGCAACGAGCAGAGCCGCGAGATGTTTGGCAGCTTCTTCGCGGGCCGAGGGTGGTCGTACGACGTCGTTCCTGATAGCTCCGCGATGGCAGGAGCACTTGAGAAGGGTACCTACGATATCATCATCGCCGATGTTGAGTTATCGGGGCAGGACTCCGCGGCTGTGTTGCGAGATATCCTTGAGAAACATCCATCTCAAGCGATCATCGCGGTGAGCCCCAACGCCACCTATGAGGACGCGCTCAAGGTGTTTCGAAGTGGCGCGACCGATCTTCTCGCTCGTCCGGTTGATTTCACTTGGCTTGAGCGGGTGGTTCAGCAGATCGTGTTCTCTCGTCGAAACGACGAGCGTGAACGAGCGACCTATCGGTTTGTGACGAGCGAGCACGCGGAGATGCGGTTCTCGTGCGCGGATTTGGCGCAGCTCTCCTCAATCTCCCTGCCCCTTGTTGGGCGATTGGCTGAGAGCGGGATGTTGTCGCACACCGACGCGCTGAAGATTCGGTTGGCTGTGCAGGAGGCGGTTTTGAATGGTCTCGAGCACGGCAATTTAGAGTTGGATTCTCAGTGGAAGGAGGAGATAGAGGCTGATGGAAGCGATCGATTCTCTTCAATCCGTAAACAGAGGCTCGCCGATCCGAAATACGCCGAGCGTTATGTGTATGTGACCTTAAGCTTCGATGGTGGTTGTCTTGAGATAACGGTGCGTGATGAGGGTAATGGGTTTCTCAACGCGCATGTTGTGCAGGCTAATGGAAGAGTGGATTCCCTCGCGTGCTCGGGTAGGGGATTGGCGTTAATGTCGAGCGCTGTTGATGAAGTGCGGTTTGATAAGAACGGTTCAGTAGTAACCATGATTAAGCGGTTGCATGAGCGAAAAAGCACGGAGGACTATGGCTCTTAAATTTCGGCTGAAAGGACTCGCCGAGACGTTCGTTGATTCAATTACCTGCCCATGCTGTGGAGTTGTGGGCTCGGATGACCAAAATTTTACAACCGAACTCACGAAGGTTACCTACCAAGGAATCATCGTCGTGGTGCAATGCCGCGAGTGTAGGGAGATCTTCGTGCCTCCGACGCAGCGTCTCGGAGTACTCGATAACGAGGCTCTGCGCGGCGCTGTAGAGAAGGACAGCACCGATAGCGGCGAAGCGATTATGAGCGGCATCAACGCCGTTAAGTTAAGCGCGGAAAAGCTGAACGCCCTCAGAAAGGGTTGCTTGCACTAAATTGATGGAAACTCGGCAGAGAAGAAACTCGGCAGAGAAACGGGAGCCAGCGCGAAGCGCTGACCTCCTTACTTCGTTACGTCCGCGATCGTAAGATTGAACTTCTTAAGAGCGCCGGTGAAGCCGAGCTTGTCGATCGTGCGAAGGATGCGGGTTGATACACGCACGCGAACGGTCTTACCCAACTCTGGAACGAACAAGCGCTTCGACTGAAGGTTCGACTCGAACTTGTGGTGGGTTTTGTTGTTAGCGTGGCTAACACGATTACCGTTTTGATGAGTTACACCAGAGATATCACAACGACGTGCCATAGTACTTCTCGCAAGGTTAAAAATTCCCGCAAACCTTATATATTCCTGGGTAAATTGTCAAAGATTGGGCCGATCTCGGCTGGGTAAATGCTAACTGTTTGAGATCTCAAAGGTTTATGAGTGCTCGAAGAGGTGCTAGTGCATCTGGAAGCTCTGGATCTTTGGCAGTCGGCCGGTTCCGCCCGTGTTGTCCAACTCAGCGCTCGCCATAAACATCGCGGTGCCGTATTCGACTTTCGCGATGACCTCATACCACTGCCCCTGTCCTCGAAAGAGGGTGGAGTTCGGGTCGCTCACCCCACACCGCGAGAGGAGGTCCGTTGAGGGGTTCTGGATCGGGCTTCCTCCGGACGCTGGATTCCTGCATTGCTCGATGCTGGCGGCAGCGGATGGATCGGTTACGACCGCGGAGATCACCTCCATCGACGCCGCGTTTACGTTGATGTTTGAGGTTCGAATAGTTGTGACGTACGGAAGAAGTCGTTGGATTCTTCCCGCCGAGAAGCCAGGGATTGAAGGTAGTTCGTTCGCCAGAGCGTCCATGCCACCGGAGTTCGGGAATTTCTGACCATCGGGGAGGTTTTCCTCAATACCAGGTGGAAGGACTGTGTCACCGGGAAAGTTGTCCTCATCGTTGTCGAGGTAATCAATCAGATTCGAAATTAATTGCTTTGCATCGGGAAGAGGGGATCCGTCGGGAGCCTGGTTCATCGGCAAGGGTTGGTCAAATCCTAATTGAACGAACAACCGCAAAAGGATCGCTTTCCAATTCTGCTCAACGCCTGAGGATGAATAGATCTTGAGAAGCGGAACCTTCGCGTTCGTCGAGGTGATGAGGAGTGATACTCGGATGTTCGGTTCCGGAAGGGCGAGAAGATCCCCTGGAACCTCGCGACCCTCAGCGAATATCATCCATGCGTCCAGTGATGGGTCGTCGAAGGGAGATGTGTCGTTTTTGATAAGAACCTGAGCGACATTTACCGCGGATTTCAAAATGTACTCCGCCTTGATCCGTTGCTCCGCCGCCCCGTTGAGGCGCATCGCCACATACGTTGAGTCAGTTAAGGAGATCAGGATAGCGGACGCGAGAGCGATCATGAACACGATCATGATGAGAGCCATGCCACGGGAGCGGGACGTTCTCTCGCGACGCTTGGCGGGAGCTAGATTGGGTGATGTGGGAGGGCCCTGAGGTATCATGTCCACCAAGTCTAAATGGTCTCACGCAACCCGGCAATAAACCGTTTCAACGCCAAAAGGTGACTCCGCTCATGCACCGATCTGAAGAGTAGAGGCACACTGGGCTTCCACGAGTTGAACTCCGTTGGCTTTTTCTATCCGGGGAATGGTCAACGGGGCGCTCGTGCACACAACTCCTCATCGTGTTTTCCGCTCGTGGCCTGGAAGACTTCGATGAGGTTTCCACGAGGTACTAGTTATGGCTCTTCAAACCTTACGCGCGCTCTTCATTCAGCACCTTCGGCTTATGTATTCAGGTGAGCATCAGCTCTCGAAGTCGTTGCCGAAGATACTTCAGGGTGTTTCCTCCCGAGAAGTGAAGTCCCTTGTGCGCGAGTATCAGCTTCAGGTCGAGGAGCGGTGTGAGCGGCTGGAAGGCATCTCAAGGGTTGTTACAGAGAACCTTGGTGGTGAGCGGTGCGGGGTCATGGAGGCTTTTACGCGCCATGCGATCGCGCTCGCCGAGTTCCGAGGCGATGAGCGGGTGCTTGATCTCGCCATTATGACGACCCTTCGTCAGGTGGGGCACTTCGAGAAGAGCAGCTACGAGTTGGTGCGCTCATTCGCTGATGTGCTGGGAGAGGAGGAGGTGTTAACGACGATAGATGGGATGCTTTCGCAAGCTGAGGAAAATGAGCGCGCGTTAATTCTTTTGAGCGAGGACATGATGGATTCCACGTCTCATGATCGTTCCACGCAAGGCTACGGTGTGTTCCGAGTGGTCCCTCGGGATCTCGCCTCGTAGTGGTGTCGTTTTGGTGGTTTGTTAGTTGGTGAGGACGAATAAAGATGCAGGCACGAGAGTATATTCGAAGTGTGTATAAAGATCTCATGAGGGGGCAACCTCACGGAAGAGGCGTTCCACAGGGCGCTTTTCTAGCGGCTGCGATTGAGATCGTTCGTGAGCTCGATTCTCCACTTAAGGAGGAGACGTTGGTGCGGCTCGCGATGCTTGAGCTGGAGAGTGAGCGCGTCGAGCGTTCCAGCTTTAAAGCGGCGGGATAGTTTGTCTCCTGCCCGGCAAGCGGTGAACGATAGCGAGTAGAGGTAAAAAAGGAATTGGTCCGCTATCGGATGAACGGAATCAGCGACGACGATGACGTCAACGGCTGACGTTCCACGGTAACCGTCGACGGTTCACGGTTGCGTTTTACGTCGTGGGGCCAAGGAGTGGTTCACGAGTAGGTATAGAATCCTCGACCGCTCTTCTTACCGTACCAACCGGCCTCAACATATTTGATGAGCAGCGGGCACGGCCGATACTTATCCTCTCCCAGCTCTCGGTGAAGAACCTGAAGGATGTAGAGGAGGGTATCGAGTCCCACGAAGTCCGCCAAGGTGAGCGGTCCCATCGGCTGATTGGTGCCGAGTTTCATAGCCGTGTCGATATCCTCTGGTTTAACACCCTCTTGCACGAGGAAGATCGCCTCATTCAGCATCGGACAGAGGATGCGGTTGACGACGAACCCTGGAGCGTCGATTGCGAGCACCGTTGTTTTTTGAATCGCGGCGCAGAACGATTGAAGGGTGGTGTAGGTTTCGTCGCTCGTTTGGAGTCCTCGGATGAGTTCCACCAACTTCATCACCGGTACGGGGTTCATGAAGTGAACGCCCATAACCTTCTCGGGTCTTCCTGTGGTGGCCGCGAGTCGAGTGATTGAGATCGAGGAGGTGTTGCTGACGAGGAGCGATCCCGATGTAAGCACCTTGTCGATCTCCTTAAAGAGCGCCGCCTTAGCCTCAAATTGCTCGATGACCGCCTCGATGACGAGGTCGCAGGTGGAGAGGTCTCCGATCGTGGCGCCCTTCGAAAGTCGCGAAAGAGTTGCGGCTCGCTGTGTGGCGTCGATGGTTCCCTTTTCGACGGCCTTGGAGAGGCGAGCGTCTATCCCCGCGATCCCTCGCTCAATCGCTTGGGGGGCGGCATCCCACAGGATCGTCTTGTAGCCGGCCGCGGCGATAACCTGCGCGATTCCAGCGCCCATCTGACCGGCCCCAACAACACCAACAGTTTTAATATCTTTCATAGGTTTTTCTCTCGTGTGGACCGGTCTGAGGAGGGGTCCTGGGGCATTTGTACATCGGAAATAAAATATGCCACCATATCGAATATTCGGCCCTTTCTGGGGCTCAAGACAAGAGAGTAATCGTTGTAGTGGATGGTGTGGGATATGAAGCGCGTCTTTGGTCGAGATCTCGCGATTGATTTAGGAACAGCCAACACCCTCATCTACGAAAAGGGCGTAGGGATTCTCCTCAACGAGCCCTCCATGGTCGCGCTGAGAGAGGTGAACGGAAAGCGTACCCCGGTGGCCTACGGCTCCGAGGCGAAAACGATGCTCGGAAAGACCCCCGAAGGGGTTGTGGTCATTCGTCCCGTTCGCACGGGTGTTATTGCTGACTTCGAGGTCGCGAGCTTGATGCTTCGGCACTTCATATCGCGTGTGCGAGCTACGTGGTGGTCTATCTCCAAGCCACGCATCATGGTGGGCGTTCCGTGCGGCATCACCGAGGTTGAGAAGCGCGCGATTCGCGAGGCGGTTGAGGGGCAGGCTCGAGAGGTGCGATTGATCGACGAGGCGATGGCCGCCGCGATCGGATGTGATCTTCCCGTGACAGAGGCGGTTGGAAGTCTCGTCGTTGATATCGGTGGAGGCACTACCGATATCGCCATCATCAGTATGAAGGACATGGTGTGCTCCGCGTCGCTTCGCCAAGGTGGTGACGCGCTCGATGAGGCGATCGTGAACTACATGCGTCGTCGTCATCACGTCTTAATAGGTGAGGCGACCGCTGAACAAATTAAAAAGTCTATCGGCACCGCGCATCCTGATTACGATGATGAAGTGATGGAGGTTCGCGGTCGTTCGCTCATTCACGGCACACCAACCGCGCTCATGATTAGTGGCCGTGAGGTGCGTGAGGCGATGAGTGAGGTTATCGGCTCGATCGTACTCGCGATTCGCCAGACCCTGGAAAATACTCCACCGGAGTTGGCTGGCGATATTATTCATCGTGGACTCGCGCTCGCCGGTGGCGGTGCTTTAGTGCGAGGGCTTGGCAAAAGACTCTCCGAGGAGCTTGAGTTAGAGGTAACGGTTCCAGCGGATCCTCTTGGCGTTGTCGCTGAGGGCGCGGGGAAATGCCTCGATCATAGCGATGTCTTTGAAGGTGTGTGGCTCTCGTAGTCAGTTGCCTCAAATCCCACCATCTCACTCCCTCACTCTCGTGAACGTGAACGTGCACGTGCACGTGCACGAGAAACGGATGTCCTTTGGTGATCTGAGTAATGGCGCTATGACTGAGCCCTAAGGCTCCGCATATCCTCCGACATCATCGCCACGATTCCTCCGATAGCGCTTGATACGGTAACGGCGAGGAGCCAGATAGCTCCGAACGCGACCGCTTGCTCATAGCTCACGATCGCGGGCGCGGTCGCCAAGAAGTAGGTATAGGCCTTTTCGCGAACACCGAGTCCGTTCCAACTGATCGGCAAGCTGCACACGATATTCACAAACGGGATTACGAGCAGAAGGGTGGTAAAGGAGATGGTGATTCCCATCCCATACGCCATAATCCAATGCAGAGATATCTGGAGAAGATGAAACACGACGGAGAGGCTCGTGATGAAGAGGAGGGTTTTAGGCTCTCGGGGAAAGATCGCCATGACCTGCTGAAGCTTGAGTCCAATCCTAGTGGTCTTCATGAGCGGAAGTCGGGGAAGGAGCCAGGGGCCGATAAGCCATCCCGCGGTGCAGCTCACCACGAGGAGAAGAAGAAGCTGAATGAGATCGGGGGAGACCCGGTCTCGTCCCATAATCGCGCTCGTTACGAGAGCGATGCAGCTTAGTACGATAAGTCCGTGAATTCGATCGGCGACGACCGACGCGAGCCCTTCGGTCTTTTTCGGTTGTCCCTGTGCCACTAAAATACCTCGAGCGGCGTCACCACCGAGCATTCCGAAGCTGAAGCAGTTGAGAAACATTCCGATAAAGTACGCTTTAAGCGCGGCGGGGTAGGGGGTTGTGATGCCACCAGAGCGGGCTATCGTCCACCATTTCACGGAGCTGATCAGTTGACCGGTGGTGTAGCCCACAACAACCAAGATGACCGCCCCGGGTGAGATCGTCAGGAAGGTGTTTCGGAGGTTTTCAAAATCAACCGATCGAAACACGATCACCACCATGAGGATGCTGAGGACGAGCTTGATGAGGCTTTTCGTGTTCATGGTCGGTATCCGGTGTGTGGGCGAACTATCTCAGATTGAGATTGTTTTTTCAAATTAGTGAATTTTCTAGAAAAAGAGGTGTTTGGGCGCGCGGTGCCTGGAACGGAGTTTCTCCCTAAAGGGGGATTAGAGTCTTTCGGCAGGGCTCCAGATGGCGCTACTATCTCCCAGGCCCTACATCGTTAAGGAGTTATTGAGGGTGAATTCGTACTTACCGAAAAAAAAGAGGGGTGGCCTACCCGCGTGGGTTGAAGAGAACTTGCAGCTCCTTGTGATCGCTGGATTGGCGTTCTTTGTTCTCGTGGTCCTCGCCATCGGTTCTACGTTCACCTCCTCGCCACCGCCCGTTCAGGTGTCTCAGGCAGCGGATCTCGATGTCGTCATGGGGCCTGTTAAGACCTGGGAGGACGGTTCCACGACCCGCCTCAAGGCGGTGCAACTCAAGATTAAAAATCGGGGAGAGGTCACCGCTGATGGGGTCGTTGTAATGGGTAAGTTTCGTGGCATCTCCCTTCAATTGACCGGAAAGACGCAGCTTGTCGCGGGTGAGGTCGGTGACTACACCGTCACCTTTCCAGTTGTCATCCTTAGCTCGGATCCGATGGAGTTTACCGCGGAGTGCGGGAACTGTGTTCCCTTTGGGGAGCCTCACCGATAAGTGAGCGAATCTAGTTGTTCAGGTCATCGTCATGCCGCATGTATTCGGATTTTTTATCAGATAACCCGGCCTCAATATGGAAACACGAGCGGATCCAGCATAAAGTCCACCCCCTATGGTCCCGACCGAGCAGATACCAGGGGATAATCTTCCCTCCCTCCTCTTCTTTTTTGGCCTCGCCGGTGCCGGGAAGACCTTTTGTGGGAATCTGATCTCCGCGCGTCTTGGATATCATTGTTACGACCTGGACGCTGATTGCACTCCCGCCATGCGCGCAGCTATCGCCGAGGGTCGACCCTTCACCGATGTCATGCGGGACGAGTTCTTCACCATCGTCAGTGATAGAATTAGAAAATTGAGAGAAAGCTATCCAAAGGTGCTGGTCATGCAAGCGGCGTACAAAGAGCGTCATCGCGCCTTTGTGGCTTCGGAACATCCCGGGTTGGCCCTGGTGTGGGTCGATGCGCCGGATGAGCTCATTACGCAACGTCTCCAGGCTCGGGGCGATGTGGTATCGGCTGAGTACGCGACCAAGATCCGAGCTAACTTTCAACCCCCAAGCGAGGGGTCCCGACTTGTCAACGACGTTGCTGATCCTGAGCAGGTCTTGGCCCGGTTCATCGAGCTTTTTTTGGCGTAAGCGGCCTGCAGGGGTGATTTTTGAGGCTTTTAGGCTCCAAGGGCGTGGTCGTGGTCCCCGAGTGATGACAAGTTCGTTATAATTCCGTATAGTCCATGCGTCTCTAGTCTGTAGGGGCCGATAGCTTCCCCCTTCGCCAAGGCTCCGGGGGATGGGCACTCGGTAGTATATAGACTTGTGGGCCGATAGCTCAGTCGGTAGAGCAACTGGCTTTTAACCAGTGGGTCGGAGGTTCGAATCCTCCTCGGCTCAGTTTTTTTCCTACGCAAACTTGGCTTCCGCCAAGATTTGCGTGACGGGCTAGGGGCGGATGCCCCTAGCGACCCCGTTCGCTACCCGCACCATCTCTTCTCTCTTTTTCTCCCCGGTCCAATTTTGCTGCGCCGTTTTTCCTACGCAAACTTGGCTTCCGCCAAGATTTGCGTGACGGGCTAGGGGCGGATGCCCCTTGCGACCCCTTTCCTCCATTACTCCTTACTCAGTTGGTGTCTACGCAGAATGTTTCCTACGTAAACTTGGCTTCCGCCAAGATTTGCGTGACGGGCTAGGGGCGGATGCCCCTTGCGACCCCTTTCCTCCATTACTCCTTACTCAGTTGGTGTCCGCAGAATGTTTTCTACGCAAATTTGGCTTCCGCCAAGATTTGCGTGACGAGGTTCGGACCTCTTCCACTTACGATTGCTTGGCGCGGGAGAAAAAGAGATCTGCCAGGTCTACGTGATCGCAAGCAATTCCATCGCCAGAATCGGATACCGAGAGGGTGATCTTTTTGGTGCTTGTGACATCTACGGCAAACGCTCGCGGCTCGGAGGGTACTACCAGTAATCCACTGTCAAAAAGAGTTCTTCCTGATTCATCCAGTATTCGGAACACGACTGAATGCCCCTTGCAGGAAACCACATCATCGAGCCCCACGATACCGCTCAATAATGTGCTGTCCGACGGGACTGCATATGTGAGGACGGTTGGCGCATGTAGTCCTAGCCCGCTCTCATAGATCTTCCCGGCTAGCTGGAGCGGGCTCCCTTGAAACGATTTATTGGTTTTAGGAGGCGCGAAGCCAGCCTGTGTTGAGATGGGCGCTATGGAGGAGAGCGCGATAGCGCTCTTTCGTTCATTGGCGGAGAGTTGAGCGACCTCCTCTTTGGTGTTTACTGACGGTGCCTCGGATAACCTAACCTTGTCACAGAGCGAAGCGACATCCAGAAATGAGATTTCACGCCCCCTACGATCTTTTCCTGAAACGAACGGCCACTCGGAATGCTCGGGGCGCGCGCGAATGGAGGGGGACGCATCGCTCTGCTCGACGTAATCGATATGGTGACTTTTCGCAATCTGGCAGAGCTCTTGTGCGCTAGTGGCGTTATAAATTTGGGCGCGTATGATCTGTCGTGGTCCCTCATTAATTCGAAAGGAGGTGGCCATCCCGACTGCGCCAGGCTCATCGTAGGAGTTGGAAAGGAATGTACGGCGCCCGGCGAGGTGTACCTCCAAGGCGCTACTCGCCAAAAAATTTGATTGGCGTGGGGTGAATGCCTCAAGCGCATCGGTAAGGGGTGTATGCCGGTGGGCGTAGACTTTTTCTCGGTCGGTCCCCTTTACGGGTGCCAAATAGGGGAGAAGATCGATGATGCCAGACGCAGTGCAGAGTGTTATGGCGCATATCCCCACAGAACGTCGCGCAAGCGTCTTTTTGTTAAGAAAAAATGTAGCGATCGCCCACGCGACGAGGATATCAAGCACAACGTTCAAGGGACGAAGCCATTTGTGGTTGTCATACACTGATAGGGGAGACAGCTGAACCGTGTTAATGGCGATAAAGGTCGGGACGATGAGCGCCAAAAAAATGACGGCGAGTTGCCGTTGTCGTTTCCAGAGCCACACAAGACCCAAGGGGATAAAAACAACCTTCACTCCGTAGGCGAAGAGATAGTACCAGAGGAAGTTTCGAATGGTGAGTGGATATCCTGTTCTGCTGTCGCTTGGATTCATGGTGGGGAATTGAGGATTGAACTGAGGATAGTCACGAATCTCAAAAAAGAAGAGGTCCGATTGGGTTAGGTACCGCATCTCGAGAGCCTGATACCCCGTGACAAGGAGCATCGTGAGCAAGATAGTGGCGGTAGCGACGCGATGAGAGCCTAGTAGCGCGGTCCCCCCGAGCATCATCGCCACGGAGATGGTTACGAAGAGATGCCAGTGGATAAAAGCCCCAGCGGCGACACCGACGACGAGCAAGAGGCCAATCGAGAATGACCGACGATAGTGAAGAATCGCGATGCTGATGAGAAGGAAAATGCTCGCGAAGATCATTTGACGTTCGACGAGGAAGTAAAAAATATTGAACATGTTACCGTTGTGTCCGGCGATAGCATGAGGGGGGATCGCGGCGTAATAGGGGTGGTCCGTTAACCGGGAGAGCCGCTGATGAAGTGTGCCGGTCCAGATATCGACCAGGTCGAGGACGAATCGGAGACTCCCGGAAGTTGGCACCAGAGCCATAGCGATACACCCCGCCGTCCGTGACCACATAAACTCGAGGGTTAGGCCATATGCGGTCATTAGTAAAAATCCGAAGCTTATGATGGTTACGGCGTTCATGCCGAGTACCACGTCTAATCCAAGAGCCGCGTACATCGACACCAGGAAGTCAAAGAAGAAATGGTAGGTTAGGGGAACTCCAGACAGTGAGTTATTTTCAGCGGGGAAGTTGTCGCCGAGAGCAAAGCCTTGAATGACTGGAAGGTGAATCGAGAAGTCCCAATATACGAGCGAGATCTTTATCAGGTTTCCGTCCAGTCTTAAGTGGGAGAGGAAAAAGAAAAATGAGAACGCGAATCCAGCGGCGCATGCAATCATGTCGCCACGTGCGTATCCTTTGTGCGCCTGAGTAAAAACGGCCTGGAGCCCTCTCGTGACATATCCTCGAAAGAATAAAACTGAGAGGGATGTCACTACGATCGGAAAGATGAGGCAGGATTTGAGGAGTACTTCCGATTGGCCGATAGAGACAAGCGCTACACTTAGATAGTAGGTACAAAACGCGCTGACGTACTGCCCTGCAAACCACGCTGTCGCTACAATCAGTGCCGCGCTTCGAAAGCGAAGCAGGATCGGCCTCGCGATAAGAGCTCCGAAAAAGAGAGAAAAGATGAAAAATAAGAGGGGTAGAGCGATAGTCATCCTTGTCGGGAATACAAACAGATTCAACCCCTTTCTGCAAGGTTACACTCGCTGCGCTCAGTGAGCGCTCAGAGCGCCTGTGGGTCACTCAAGGGTGATGTTCGAGCGCTCACCTAATCGAAGGGTAATCCTGGCTACGAGGAGGTTTATTAAAGCGATCGTCATCGCTACAGCGCTGATGAGAGCGACGCGAGTAGGGGTTGGGTTTCGGATCAGGAGAAGGTGGAGAAGGATTCCCATGGGGAATATATTGAGAAGTACGAGCGTAGCGCTCGAGAGCATGTAGACCAAGCTTCCAACGCTTAGCGCTAGCTGTGATGGATGCTCCCATGAAAAGTCCGCGAAATAGGCCCCAAGACCTATTCCCATTCCGACGATCCCGTAACTTACGTAGAAGCTCAGGAGCCCAAACAGGAGGGTGATATCCCAACGCCCGATCAAGATGTGTGTGCCGATTGAGAAGAGGAGCGATGAAAGCGCAGCTATCGGGATATACCATCCCAAAAATTTCGCCCGGAGGATGTCGCGGAAAAGGACAGGCGCTGTTTGAAGGATCCAGTAGCTTTTTCCCTCAAGGGAGATCGACGTGAACACGAGTCGTGTGCAGATGGAGGATGTGAAGAACGCGGTAATAGCGGTGTGAATAATGAAAAATGCGCGTTGCCAATTTACGCTCGCGTCGGTCGCGAAGGAATCGAGGGTCACAAAGGTGTTGAGGTTTCCGAGGTAGAAGAGACAGAGACCGCCGAGGAATAGAATTTGAGTGCTCTGTGCGACATCGCGAGTGAGGGAGCGCAGATCTTTTTGGATGAGAGCCGCGGGTTGTGGAAGGGTCGTCTTTCCTCGGGCGGTGCTCGCGCGTGAGGTCGCGGAGACCACCGCTCGTCGTGAGAGCGCCCGTGAAAAGCCGCGGGGGTGCAGTGTGTGGAGAGCGATGTGGGCAAGCCCAGTTACCGCGATTGCGCATGAATAGAGAAGCGTCAATCGACCGGCGATGTTCCTTCCTGAGGGAACGAGGATCTCCGAAAGGATCGTCGCGGCCCACGCCGATGGAAGCCACGGTGATTGCGCCAAAGAGAGCGAGGAGGCGAGGCGAAGCATCTGTCCATCGGTTGAACGTGTCGTCACCGCGTCAACCAGACCGTGCAAAACGTACAGCACGCAGGCGATAGCCATCAGGATAGCGACCCTAACCACCATCTTTGCCCATCGTTGATTGATGGTTGCCATGAAGATAGTGGCAACGAGGGTTCCGATTGCGGCGGGAATTAGAAAGTAAGGGATGAACGTCGCTATCGATAGGGGGACAAACCATGCCGATAACTGGTAACTGGTCGCCATCGCGGCTAACACGGGGGAGATAAAAATAAACGGCATCCACGCCACCGTACACAGGACATAGATGAGGCGAGCGACGAAGAACGAGAGTGAGGAAGTTGGTGACGCGAGGATAGTCTCTACATCGTCCGCTAAATAAAAGGATCCGAGCGCTGAGGCGAGCGCCGTGAGTGAGGTCATGACCAGGAGCATCATGAGCATCAAGCTGAGGGGCAGGGATGGGGGAACATAGACGAGGAGAGGGATATTTGTGAGTTGCTCTAATCCCCAGCGGGTCGCGAAAAAGAGGGTGGCCATGACAATCAACGAGAATACCGCGATCGCGATACTCTGTCCCCGTTGAGCCGCCGTAGTGCTCTTCAGGATGCCGTTCCGAAAGGCGAGGGCTTTCGGTCTAAGAAGGGTGACGATCGGGTTCATAAGCCAGATAGAATCCCAGGAAGAGCATGTCGCAGTGAATCCGCTAGTCTGGTCAAAGGTTCGAGATCGATGTGCCGAGCGGTGGCGGCATCGCAGGAGCGGTCATGTGTCGCCGGAATGATGGACAGGGAGGTGAGCGCACGTGAGCCTCCGGCAATGTCGAGCCCTTGAAACGCCGGAAGGAGAGGCACGTTGAGTTGGTACATCTCCTCGTGAAGGGAGAGTGTGATTGGCCCTGGCAAAGAGTGCTCCAAGAGAGGCTTGTCGCTCCCATTCCCGCGATAGAGCTGAACCGTGATGGGGTTTACCCCGATCGTGCCGAGGCGTGGAGACTCGTGAGAGAGGTTGATGGTGAGAAGTGATACGCTTAATTGCCCCAGCGCGTTGAAGAGCATCGTTGCCTCAAGCTTTACTGGCTCAACCCGATCATAAAGTCCTACCAGTACCCATCCCTGAAGGGTAAGCGTGGTTTGACTCGAGACCGCCGCGACAGAGATGGAGAGGTTCCCAACGCACGTTTTAGGATCTGCTGGTTCAATAACGTAGTACTGCGTGGGCGTTGCCCCAAGCTTTCCCAGTGAGATCGAATTGCCGACGCTCTCTCCTTCAAGAGATCGGTACGAAAAGACTCCAACGAGGATCGACACGATGGTGATCGATGTTGAGGCCAGGAGTGGAAACGCGGACGAGTTCATAGGAACCGGATTCGCCTAGGGATGTGACGGGATCTACCCGTCAGATAGGATGATACTGAGGTGACTTAGATGCTAAAAGTCACCGCACCCTGTGGCGTGCGCTAGAACGGTGTCGCACCGCTCCGCTAGCGGCTCTGAATCATGAGATATCTCGTGGGCCGTATGCCGCTATACGTTGAACCGGAAATGCACGATATCGCCATCCTGCATGATGTATTCCTTCCCTTCCGTGCGCATCTTTCCGTTCTCTTTGGCCTTCACCTCAGAGCCCGCGGCGGCGTAGTCCTCGTACGAGATAACCTCAGCTCGGATATATCCTCGCTCGAAGTCAGAGTGAATCTTTCCTGCGCATTGAGGTCCTGTGCTACCTGCCTTGGCGGTCCATGCGTGAGCCTCTTTTGGTCCGATGGTGAAGAAGGTGATGAGCTCAAGGAGTTTGTACCCAGCGATCGTAAGACGGTCGAGACCGGATTGCTCTACACCCATGGAGGCGAGGAACTCTTTGCGCTCCACGGCGTTCAGCTCAGCGATCTCGGCCTCAACTTGGCCCGAGATCGTGACGAGTGGCGAGTTTTGCTCCGCGGCGTAGGCGGCCAACGAATCGATAGGGTGACTGCCTCCAGGTGTTGGAACGTGAAGGAGATCTTTCTCATGCACGTTAGCCACGAAGAGCACTGGCTTCGAGGTAAGAAGGTTGCTCGATACCTCGCTCCAATCTTCCTCGCTTCCGGAGAACTGCGAAGATGTTTTGAATGCTCGTGCTGGTTTTCCTTGATTGAGCCACGACTCCAATCCCTCAAGAAGGGTGACGCGAGCCTTCGCGGTTTTATCCCCAGATTTCGCCACCTTCTCAAGTTTGAGCTTCGCTTTTTGAACGGCGTCGAGGTCGGAGAGGATAAGCTCCGTGTCGATCGTTTCTACGTCTCGACGTGGGTTGACTCCGCCATCGACGTGCACGATGTTTTCATCGTCGAAGCACCGCACCACATGAGCGATGGCGTCAACGCTTCGAATGTGACCGAGGAATTGGTTGCCGAGACCTTCTCCCTTTGAGGCTCCACGGATGAGTCCCGCGATGTCCACGAAGGTCATTTGAGCCGGAATCAACTTCGCTGACTTGGCGAGGTTAGCGAGTATCTCAAGGCGAGGGTCGGGGACCGGAACAGCTCCGGTGTTCGGCTCGATAGTGCAAAAGGGGAAGTTCGCCGCGGCGGCTTTAGCCGAGGTGAGCGCGTTGAAGATGGTCGATTTGCCAACGTTGGGAAGTCCAACGATACCACACGTAAATCCCATGGGGTTTCCTTTGCGTTAGATAGAGAAATGAGAGCGCGCGACAACCGCATCTATATGAGGCGCAACACGGCCGCTCGATGGGTAGTTGGTATCATGCGTATCGTTTGATTTCAACGGCGGGCCCGATTTTGGGCTCCTAACTAGCCGGTCTGACACGGGCTCGGGGCGAAATTGGCTTTCAATCATCCAGTAAATCAGGTATCGGTCGACCTACAGGCAGCGGGTTGGGTACCGTTCTCACGGCTATCCGAGTGAGCTCAAGATAAAGAAGGACGAAGACATGCAGGTAAAGCTTTCACTCATAGCTATGGTTTCGGTGGCATCGATAACGGTTGCGGGATGTGGAGGAGGAGGCGGTGGCTCAGACCCTGTTACCGACGTCTGCGTAACCTTGAAGATTGCGGGTGGGTCCGAGTGCCCCGACGCTCCCAGTCAGATCGTCGTTGTTGATACATCCGTTGGATACTGTAGTGGTACCTTTATCACGACCAATCAGGTGCTCACCGCGGCGCATTGTTTCGCTGATGGTGGAACCTCCGCGACGATCCGTTCTCAATATTTTTCCTATAGGTCATCTCGGGTTCAGGTTCATCCAAACTTTAATCCATTCTCACCATCCGATCAGAATGATGTGGCGATAGTGACGATCGGTCAGAACGCGCCGGTTAGTCCTGTTCCCATCAACAGGTCCCGCGGCGTGGCCGTGGGTGATACCGTCGTAACGTACGGTTTCGGACTTGATCAGAACGATGATAGTTACATCGGTCGTATTGAAAGTGGTGAGGCACCACTCAAAGCGACCTCGCTTGAGGTAATCGGGGTTTCTGATTTTTCAGTCGACTCTCTCAGTGATGGAAGTGGCGATACGTGCCAGGGTGATTCCGGTGGATCTCTCTTATTAGACGGAAACGACGGGCAACCTGGAATCGTAGCGATCGTGCGAGCAGGACCAGCGGCGTGTCGGGTGTCAGGTGGACCAAGTGATAACACGAATATTCAAGCCGCGTCAGTGTTGAGTTTCGTGAGAAGCGCGGCGCCGGGGGCGAGGTTTAATTAGATACTCCCAGAGGCTTGCCTCGTTCGAACCCGCGATGCCGGGAGGCAGACCATTCCTCCCTCGACTGCGCTCGGGACAGGCTGGTCGCCAAAAAGCTGCGTGTCGCACAATACCTTCGCGTCTTGTAACGCGGCGGTCAGGAATGACCGCCCTCCGGGATCACGGGTTGTTGCATTTTGATTATGTGCGAACTAGCGCGATCGGAGGGCGACCATTCCTGGTCGCCAAAAAGCCGCGTGTCGCACAATACCTTCGCGTCTTGTAACGCGGCGGTCAGGAATGACCGCCCTCCGGGATCACGGGTTGTGGCATTTTGATTATGTGCGAACTAGCGAGATCGGAGGGCGACCATTCCTGGTCGCCGAAAAGCCGCGCGTCGCACAATACCCTCGCGTCTTGCAACGCGGCGGTCAGGAATGACCGCCCTCCGGGATCACGGGTTGTTGCATTTTGATTATGTGCGAACTAGCGCGATCGGAGGGC
>JBIJBE010000023.1:0-54731 GCA_044345405.1 Bdellovibrionota bacterium | reverse complement strand
CGAGCATTCCTGCTCGCCGAAATGTCGCATATCACAAAAGACATTCGCCCCTCGTAACGCGGCGGTCAGGAATGACCGCCCTCCGGGATCACGGGCTCGCACAACCGGAGGGCGAGCATTCCTGCTCGCCGAAATGTTGCGTATCCCTGAGGTCTTCGCCTTTCGCAACCACGCGGCGGTCAGGAATGACCGCCCTCCCAGATCGCGGGCTCGCACAACCGGAGGGCGAGCATTCCTGCTCGCCGAAATGTTGCGTATCCCTAAGGTTCTTCGCCTTTCGCACCCACACGGCGGTCAAGAATGACCGCCCTCCCGGATCGCGGGCTCGCACAACGGGAGGCCGAGCATTCCTCCCCCGACTTTGCTCGGGACGGGCTGGTCACCGCGAAGCTGCGAATGGCAATCCTCGCACGCCCCCCACCACACACACGCGCACACTAACCATCCTCATACCCCCAAGCTCATCCTTACTTTAGGTTGCTTAAACTAAAGGAGCCCACTTATGAACGATACAGAGACATACGAGCACGAGATGGGGGAGCGATACCGCTCCATGATGCAAGGCTACTATGAGCGGCTCCAGGAGGAGCGCGGAAAGTCGAGCGCGCACATCGCGATTGAGGAGGTGAAGCTACGCCTCTTTCTATCGCTCCTCGACAAGCCAGAGGACCGTCGTGGCTCCTCAGATGATGGGCTTAGCGCGTCGCCTTTATAGGTCGAAGCAAGAGCAACGCGATCCCGGTGAGTACCGTTCCTGCGACGAACGGCGCCGGGGTCGCGGCAGCGAAGAGCGCCCCCGCCGCGGTTGGTCCCACGATTCGGCCGAGTGCTTGGCTCGATTGGTTGAGCGCGAGGCCGAGCCCCTGTTTATCATCGGGGCACGCCAGCGAGACGAGCCCCGCCATGGAGGGATTGAACATTCCTGATCCAAAGGCGAGCACGACCGCCGTCAAAAGGAAGAGAGGGAACGATCCGATAGAACCGAGAATAGGGATGAGGAGTAAGCTCGCCGCGATCGTGACGAGCCCGACACGGCATAAGGTGATTTCCGCTCTTGTTTTGAGCCATTTTCTCACGAAATAACCCTGCACCGCGATTGCGGACAACCCAACCATCACGAGAAAGATCGCCGTAAGCGAGGTGGCCTCCTTCATTCCCTCATTTCCTGACGCCTGAACCCATACGCTTTCAATGTAAAGTCCAACGGTTTGCTCCATGAGCGCGAACGCTGTCATGCTGAGGAACGTTGTGAATACCAATGGGCGAATCGCCTTATCGGTTTTAAAGAAATCGACTATCTTTGAGCGAGTGTGTTCGCTCATAGCTGACGTATCGCGGGTTTCTGGAACCCGCAGGAGCACGAAGAGAATATTAAACACCGCGAGGCTCGCGGCGAACACCGCTGGTGCCCACGGTTGTATCTTAAAGAGCATTCCACCAAGGGCTGGACCGAACACGAATCCCATGCCGAACGCGGCGCCGATAATCGCCATCGCCCGACTCCGCTCCTGAGGAGCGTGTGTATCAGAAAGCACCGCTTGCGCTGTTGAGATATTCGCGGCTCCCGCTCCAGCGAGGGCCCGAGCGACGAAGAGTCCAAAGAGGGATGTCGCTGACGCGAAAGCGAGGTGCCCCAGGCTCGTCATGCAGAGGGTTGTGAGAAGGATCGGTTTACGTCCGTATTTATCCGAAAGGGCGCCCCATACCGGCGCGAGAACGAACTGCATGAGGGCGTAGGTAGTGCCCACGAGGGTTATCGTGCTTGGCTCGGCTCCAAAGTGCCTCGCGAGGAAGGGTTGAGCGGGGATGATAAGCCCCAAACCCATGACGTCGAGAAGCACGATGAGAAATACCGCGAATTTGGGAGGGGTCTGAGGGGGTGTCATGCGCGCTCACATCAGTGCGGAATCGTCCAAAAAAACCGCTCAAAGGCTTGTACCCTGGAGCGCATAGACTTGCAATCTTTCCGGTGTTTAGAACGCTTTACCGGTTCCTCCGTTTAGCCTAAATTCTTCAGTTACCACGTTGTTGTGGGGGCCTCCTCCACGTAAGGAATGTTTGATGAGTACTGAACTGTCGCAAGCACACATCGCCGAGCTTACCGAGCGCTTTCAGCGCCAGCTCGGGGAGATTCAGCGCCCCGAGGATGTCGATTTGCTCCGTCGCGATCTCGTGGGTAAAGAGGGGGCCGTGAAGGAGCTCTTTAAGAAGCTTCGGGATGTGCCTGCTGACGAGAAACCCGCTATCGCGCAGCTCCTCAATCAGCTGAAAGAGATGGTTGAGTCCGAGCTGGACGCGAAGGAGCAAAGCTTCAAAACGAAGGCACTTCAAAAACAGCTTGAGGAGCAGTCCCTCGACCTCTCGCTTCCAGAGGCGGGTTCAGGGTTGGGCGCCGTTCACCCCGTCACCATCGTTGAGGAGCGTATCACCGAGATTTTGCGTCCCTTCGGGTTCGAAAACGTGATGGGTCCAGAGATCGAGACCGACTACTATTGCTTCGATTCCCTCAACATTCCGAAGCACCACCCCGCGCGGGATATGCAGGACACCTTCTACACCGAGACGGGCCACGTGCTCCGGACACACACAACCTCGGTGCAGGCACGCATGTTGCAGCAACGATCGCTCTTCGAGAACGGTAAGTTGCCACTCAAGATCGCCTCGCTCGGGCGGGTGTATCGAAATGAGACTGAGGACGCTTCCCATCAATCGATGTTCCATCAGTATGAGCTCGTGTGGGTGGAGGAGGGGCTGACCCTCTCGCACCTTACAGGACTCATCACCCACATCTTGAAGGAGCTCTATGGTAAACGCCGTAAGGTGCGTTTCGTTCCGAAGTTCTACCCATACACCGAGCCAAGTATCGGCCCTCAGATCGATTGCTCGGTGTGCAAGGGAGATGGATGCGGCGCGTGCGGCGGCGCTGGGTGGGTAACCGTTGGAGGTGCTGGAATGATTCACCGCAACGTCTTGCGGGAATTTAAGTTTGATCCAGACAAGGTCTCTGGATTCGCCTTCGGTTTGGGGACGTCGCGACTTGCGGGGCAGCTCTACAACTTCCCACACCTGCGTTCCGTTTATGAAAATGACCTACGCGTTCTCAAGGAGATCGTATGAAGTTGCACGTTCGTTTGCTTGAGAAGTGGATGGAGATCCCTGAGTGCGCGCCTGAAACGGCCGCTCGCTCGCAATTACGTCATACCCTCGATGATATCGGCCTTGAGGTGAAGTCGGTGGAGGTTACCCCTGAAAAGGGTGTGGTCTTTACGATTGAGACCTTGGCTAACCGAGGCGACCACCTCTACGTGTTAGGGGTCGCGCGCGAGCTCGCGGCGAGAACCCTCGCGCAGTTTAAGTTGCCAACCTTGGCCGCGAAGTTGAGCGATCGAAAGGCTTCCATTCCAGTTCGACGAATCACAGAGAAGTGCCCACGATACGCGTTGCTTGAGATGAGCCTTCCCGCGGAGATGCCGCTTCGTAACGATGTCGCCGCCTTTGTTGAGGAGCCAGGAAAGCATCACGCTATCGTTGATATCTTGAACTACACCCAGATGGAGTTCGGTCAACCGATGCACGCCTTCGACGCTGATAAGATCGATGGCGAGATCATTATTGATCTCTCTACGAAGGTTGAGGAGATCGAGGCCCTTGATGGAAAAACGTATAAGGTTCCGGAAGGGTCGATCCTTATTCGCGATAGAAAGAAGATCATCGCCGTCGCCGGTGTTATCGGATGTTCGAACAGTATGGTTACCGCGTCGACCCGTAAGGTGTACGTTGAGGCCGCTGTTTTCGATCCGACATCCGTTCGTATTACGGCGCGCGGGATGGGGATCGGCACGGAAGCCTCACACGCCTTTGAGCGTGGTGTTGATCCAGAGGGAATTCAAACCGCGCTCAAGCGTCTTGTGACGTTGGCTGAAGGTTCAGCTGGCTCAATCCCTGGGGCTGAGTCCGCTCACACATTGGGATTAACCTACCTTGAGGCAAACGCTCCAGAGAAGCGAAAGGTTAACGCTACGCTCAATAACCTCCGGCGAGAGCTCAACATGCCTCGCCTTGAGGAAGTTGAGATAGTCGCTCGCTTAAAGCACCTCGGGTACTCAGTTGAGGCTACGACGGTCGGAAAAGATCGCGACTTCTCGCTAACCGTCCCATCGTGGCGTCTCTGGGATTGCCGCAACCGTGAGGATATCGTTGAGGATGTCGCTCGATCGGTGAGCCTGAACCGCATGCGTCCTGAGCTTCCCGCCCTTGATTACGAAGCTCCGGCGAAGAACCCGATCGAGACGGTCTTTCACCGTGTTCGCTCGGCTGTGTTGGGAAATGGATTCTTCGAGGTTATCACCAAGGGATTCTACTCCGCCGCTGATGTGGCGCTCCTTGAGAGCCTCCACCGTGGCGTGAGCTCGCAACACGTCGCGCTCAAGAACTCTCTTGAGCAGAGCAACTCGCACATGAAGGTTACCAATATCCTTCACACGACGAAGCTTCTCGCGCTCAATCGCAAGCGTGGCGTGCGGGCTCCGAAGGTGTTTGAATTCTGTCGACTCTTCTCTAAGCCAGCGGAGTTGCCATCCGACGAGCCAAAGGAGCGTGACGCGCTCGACTACAACTACGAGCGCGATGTCCTGTGCCTCGCGTCTGCTGGACGATGGGCCGATGTGGAGTGGCGTAAGGGTGAATCCCTTGAGGAGTACGCTCGTTTGTTCAAAGGCGCGATCGCCGCGATCGTGAAGAGTCTTGGATGTGAGTTCTCGGTTGGAAAGAGCGAGAACAAATTCTTGCACCCCGGTATGCAGGCATCGATCAAGATGGGGCGATCGGTTGTGGGATTCTTTGGTGTCGTTCACCCAACGATTCGAGAGGCGTGCGATCTCAAAGAAGAGGCGTTCTACGCGGAGTTCGATCTACGGCTTGTGTATAGGTTGATGTCGAAGGTTGAGGCTCCAGCGGTGAGCGACCTTCCTCCTATCTCGCGAGATCTCACCCTCAAGATCGATCTCAAAGAGCAGGCCGGACGTGTGCTTCGCATCCTCCATGAGCTCAATCTTGAGTCTGTGACGGAGGCGTCGATCATCGATGACTTCCGCAAGCAGGAGGAGAGCTTCCGACGTGTGACCTATCGCGTGACCTTCCAACGCGCCGATCGCACCTTGAAGCACGAAGAGGTCGACGCGGCGATGACAACCCTGCTTGATACGCTTAAGTCGAAGCACAGCATCGAGATGATGATGTAAGGCGAACCCTGTTCGGACTATTTTGGGGTGGCTCTGAGTTACCTAAGGTATAAGAACCACGTGGTTGTATACGGGTTTTTCCCAGGCTTCGCCCTTTGGGTGAAGCAACTCGCCGTGGGCTTCTGATAAGGGGTTGTAGTCAACGCCTCTGGTGATGGAGCTTGTCGGGCCGTGTTGCGTAAAATCATAGTGATGTCGCTTGTTGTTTTCGGGCTCTCCTGCGTTCCTACCGCGGCATATTCACAAACGTCGCCGGCCTGCCAACAGAATCAAGCGGCTCTTTGGAATGAGGTGGCGCAGCTGCAAGAGGCGATCCAGATTTTGCAACAAAAGATCCGGATTTTTCAGGTGCAACGTACTTTTGCGGTAGCGCGAAACGTTCGAGATAGGATCGCCGAGATTCAATCTCAAATAGACGACCTTAGAACTCAGATAGATGAGCTTAGAAAAGTCATTTTTGAAAAGATGCGCCAACTGATGTCCGGGGATACGGGATGTCGTCCCTTCAATGATATACCGGAAGCTCCGAAGGGTGGCCGTTCGATATTGGTGCCAGAGCGGGGACCTCCTCCGCAGATAGTGCCACCAGCTGCCCCAAAGAAAGCCGCGCCTTCCCCTCGTGAGGGATTCGCGCTGGTTCCGCGTACCGACCCTTTCAGCATGCTTGGATAAGCCCTCGTTCGTAGTCACAACGGAGACCTATAACCCGTATGTCGCTGTGCCTAGGCCAAGGGACAGTCGTCCTGTGGTTTGTTGATATATTCCTTATAACGGTAGGAAACATCAGCTCCTCGCGGTGTCATACCTCCTATGAACAGGTTCTTTATCCTGGGGGGGATATGGGTTGTTTTCAACGTTGTGCGCCACGCGCCACACCAGTCGAGCATCAAACCGAACGGGTAGTTGAGCCGGCCGTCCCGGTAGTCGACGCCGCTTCAATTCGTAAAAGCGTCGCCTCGCTTGTGCGAGACAAGTCCGACGCTGGAAAGGTTCTCGATACTATAAGCGCCTCTACTCCCACAACATCGCTTGGTTACGAGCGGGCGCACACGCTCACCTATGAGCACGGCCTCGAACGAAAGTTCGCGAACGGGCAGGTCATTCACGATTACTACCGTGACGTCAAAGGGGACCTTCACCTCGATTTCAGCAAGACGCAGGACGCCTCGTATCATACCGAGCAGGTTGTACATCAGACCCGTGGGCCTCTCGGGAGAGTTCGCCAGCATGTGGTCCAAACGAATGTGCAGACGCTCCGGTCTGAGAAGGTGCGCCTCGATTGCGATCTCTCTCCAAAGCTCGCGATTGATCTCGGACAGAGTGATACGGTCTTTGTGAACGCGGCGTGTCAGAAGGGCGACAAGCAGATCGCCTTCTCTCAAAAGGATGGAGGTGGCACCCTCGGACTCGTTATCGGCAAGGAGCAGAGGCTTGCTGGTGTTACCTTTGACGCGACGAAGCAGACGGCAACGATAACAACTGATAAGGGAACGATCACGATAACCGGGATCGTAAATCCTAACGATGTGCGGATCGGCCGAGAGAAGGGTACCGGACAGAGCCCAGCGTTCGTGGCGATCGACGCGGTCGCTTCGATGTCGCGGGAGGGGCGGGCCGAGAATCTCAAGGCTGACACTGCGCAGGTCCAGCAATTGTTTAAGCAGGGAGAGGCTATAGCCTCTCAGGTGAAGAACGAGGTTGATGGGCTCGCTAAGAAGATCTTGAGCTACGCCAGCACGATGGCTCAAAAGCCACATGAGCCGCTCGTCGAGGAACTCTCACCGGATCGCGTTGTGACGCCGGCTCCACCGCCAGCGCCGAGCCCGTCAGATCGTAAGGTCGAACCTTTAAAGCCAGAGACGCTCGCCCGAGTAGAGGAGCTCATCGCCAAGAACGCGGCGGTCGCGAAGGACCTCGCGGCGCGGCTCGAACGCTCACAGGCGGAGCAACAAGCTATAGCGGAACGCATCGCGAAGGAGACTGAACGGATCGCGTTCGCTGAGCTCAAGCAGAATGTAAATCAGATCTTGGAATCACGGGGAGAGACGCCAGCGCGTGGCGCTGAGATCTCTGCATCTCGTGACGCGTTACACCTCGATCCGTCCAAGAACTCACCGACCGCTGAGGAGATAGCCACTTCCCTCGTCGATGCTCGACTTGCCGCTCGGGCGCAGGTTGAAAAAACGGTTCGCGATTCGATGCACACGATCTCAAGTGAATCGGGTCTTGAGAAAACCAAGGCGTGGGCGGATAAAAATATCGCTCTCTTCGGGACGCTCAATAGTGACGGGAAGAAAGCCTTCATCGACCTTATCAAGCGGGACTGGAAGTATGGGGCCGAACGTGAGAGCTTCGACCCCCAAGAGTTCTTTGATAACCGTCTCGCCTTCGTCGCGTCAATGGAGATCCGGAGCGCGACCCGTTCAGTAACGACATACATGCCTCCATCGTCGCGACCTGGACCGCTCACTCCTGTCACACACTCCGTGCCGGATATCGCTCAGATATCGGCTGTGGTCCGCTCACTTCAGGATAAGGCTCATGTGCTAGCTCTGTTGGCCGAGACCCCGGTTTTCAAAGAGACCAGAGGTAAACTTCCAACCAAGGGTATCTTTGTAACAGAGCCTGGACTTGAGCAACGATCCCTCGACGCGCGAATGAAGGGGGAAACGGAGCTGGCCGATGCGCTCCTTGTTCGTTCATTGATTAACGCGCGGCGAGTGTTCACCAAGGAGGATCGTAAACAGATCGCGGACGCTATCGGTGTTGATTCCGATCGAAAGGAACGAATAAATAAAATCTACCAAGAAAACTACGGTGCAGATATTCGTGACGACCTTAAGACGTTAAATAAGGCCGCGATTGAGCGCGCCGAACGAACGAGGAAGGATCTCGCTGAGCAAGAACGAAAAGCTCGAGAGGCTCGTGAGGCGGTAGGCGATCTCTTGGATTAGTGGCGTCACTCTCTCGGGATGTCCCGCGTGCCGGGGAAGTCCTCTCTATAGTAGGTCACGATACGCTCGTAGATTGTATCCGTCACGTGGCGCAAGCTTTCCTGTGCGGGGGAAGGATTGCGTGGATGCATGGACGTAAACGCGTGTCCGATTAACATGTGCATGCCGATGCCGTGATGAATCATGGCGAGAAAGTGACCGGGAACTCTCAACTCACCACACAGCTGCATGCACGAATAGTAAGGGGCTCGGTATGCGGCGCCGAGTGTCGCCAAGAAGAGGTGCCCCCCCGATGGTTCTCGGGCAAGGGTATCGTAGGCGGTCATGTAGTGGGTGAGTGACTGAATATCCTGCGCTACCTCCGTGACGCTCGCCTGCTCGGGATAATGGGTTGGCGCGGTATAGCTTCCTGGATTGAAGTGGCGCCGGTAGTACCAATGATCAGGGGTGATCGTTGGCATCGAGATCCGGGTTGGTGGCGGGTCCTCCGATGGACGCGGTGTGTGATTGACGGGGCACACGAGGTGCGCGCAGCTTTCAGGATTTATCAACATCCGGTGCGTAGCGTTGAGCCATTCGCCGTGTGGAGTGCGGATACATTTCTGAAGCTCCTCGCGGAGGTTGGCGAGTTCGGCTGGGGCATGACGCGCGAGAAAATCTCTCGTGTTCGCGGCGGTGTTCATCTCGCTAGTCCCAACAAAGATCGGGATGGAGCTGTACTCAACCGAGAGCGCTTTAAAAGGCAGGGCCCATACTCTGCCGGTCGCGCCGACCGTGGCTGACTGGATGTACTCATCAACTGGGGGAACGTGTAAACGTCCCGCATCGAGCTCTCGCCCCGTGGGGGTGTTTGAGGGGATCTTCGAAGGACCCATGGTAGTCGCCTGCTCAAAAGGGTTGATGGAGCGATACCCCTCAGTATCTCCTTCCCAGGAATCTAATTCAAAGGAAAGCAGGTTGGCTTGAATATGTAGGCATATTAGATAGTTAGATAGCTGCTTTTGATCGGCTGCGGGAGATCCTCTCCATTTGAGATAGCCCCTCCGTTTATGGTATCTTGTTGCAACTCAGTTGTAGGATGGTGCCTTTGTCGGATCTCGCTCTCACATCGCAGATGGCTTTTTCGGTGGCGTCGTGTGAGCGCTCTGAACCGCTACGTCCGCGAGACGAGCGACTGATGGGTCAGGCCGTTCTCGCGTCCATTTTGCTTCATGCGATATTTCTGTGCGGCGGCGCGCTGGCGTACTGGTTCACGTTGTCCGCCCCGACGGTTGGTCCCCGAGCGATCGATGTGAGTCTGGTTGAGCTCTCAGCGTTGGATACCGTTCTTCCTCCACCACAACTTCCCCCGCAAGAACCGAAAGCTCGAGCGATTATCTCCCCCCCGTCGAGCAAACGAGTCGAACCCGTTGAACCAAAGAGGGAAGAGAAGCGGATCGAGATCAAGGATGCTCCGAAGGTGAACCGAGATGTGAAGGCATCGCCACAGGATCAGAGTCCATCGAGTCAACCGATCACGACCACCGCTGCGTCGATCGGTGGTGGAAATGAGGTAACGCGCCAAGCGCGAGTGAGCTATCACCATATGATAGCGACCCTTCTCGCTAGGGCGAAACGGTATCCAGAGCGAGCAGTGAGAGGTCATGTTACCGGAAGTGGAGCGCTGCGACTCACGATCCTACCCGATGGCTCCGTCAAAAATGTTGAGGTCGCGACATCCACGCAGTCGAGCCTTCTTGACGATGAGTTGCTTCGAATGGTCGAGCGGGCGGCGCCGTTCCCATCGTTCCTCTCGGAGATGAAACAGTCAGATGTCACCTTACTTGTGCCGGTTTCATTTCGGCTTGAGAGTTAGTTCTTAGATTTCGAGTTGAGCCGATGAGCTGCCCCCTCGAGCTTCTTGATAGCTTGGAGTGCCTCTGGATCTAGCCCCCTTTTAGCAATCCTTTTCGTCGCCAGAGGTCTAGCGAGCTTCTTATCCGCCGAAGATAATTCAATACAGGAGGCCAGGAAGGGAAAGGAGTGACGTCCCGCTCGTAGCGCGTGAATATGAGATGGATCTTGCAGCTCTATGTCCACGGTGTCGAACGAGGTATTTATTTTTTGCAATTTCTTGCCCGCGGCCTGAACGCAATCGATTTGAGCTTCCGCGGAAATCGGTCTCCCTTGTATCGTGATCGTTCCGCTGATCGAGTAGCGTCGTTTGCGGACGATGCCCGCGGTCGCCGTCTCTGTGAGAGCCTTGTATTGTTTGGCCGATATCGGGTGCGATATCTCTCGCCGAGATATTCGTGCTCCTTCAGTTACCTCTTTAGCGCCCTTGAATTCGATAAAATAATGCGGCTGCTCTCCAGGCCGGAATGTTCGCCGAATTCTGGCGATTGAGAAGTCGGGAAGTTCGTTTTCACGCGCATTCCGCGCGCTTCGGAGCTCGTTACCCGCAGGGCGCGGTCCCAGTACATCCGCGAAGCCCTTGAGGAGAGGGTTTATAAGCCCTCTTGGGAAATAGCGTTGTTCGATGTGAACGAAGGGTAACGCGGAGGTCACCTCGTGTGCCAGCGCTCGAGGCATGAAGAACTTGGCCTCGATCTCTACGCCGTCTGTAAGTTGAGCCTTTACAGCGGAGCGATCGATAGACGGACCCGCGAAGTTCAGGGATGTATCCCCGTGAGCGGGATGTTGAGAAGTGTCAGTTACCTTGTGACCCATACTAAACTCAGAGTGGATGAGGGCGGATGGCTCTTACCTATACTCCACCAGGTGAGTAATGTCTCATCAGATACGATGAGATTATTGTGAGGGGAGTATGGTAGGCGAGGAAATGGACTGTTCCCGCCTAGTAACGCTACCGTTTTATCTGGAAATCCTGGTATTGCCCCTTCGAAGCGCTCGTCCAGTTGGCCTCGACCGCCGTTACCTTTGCGAGCGCTGGCCCGGTCTTGAGGAAGGTAAGGAGGCTTTGAAGGCTCCCCTCTGGTCCCTCTGCCACTAGCTCCACGTTCCCGTCAGGGAGATTCCGTACCCATCCGGTAAGCTTCAGGAGTTTGGCTTGGCTGTAGGTCCAGTTGCGATAGCCAACCCCTTGAACCCGTCCCTTTACCACAGCATGAACGTGATGAATCATCGAACGTGACCTCTCTTGGTTGACTAAGTATACCTCGGTTGGATCCTTCTGAGCACTGAAAACCGGCCCCAGTCTGAGAGATTACCGGAGAGGTGACTGCTTTGAACGTTCCTCATCTTGCCCCCGTTCGGTGAGGAGAGAGTCCTGGTAGGCGGCCCAGATATCGACGGAGGAGATTCTCGCTTGAAGCTCAGTGTCGTCACACGTAAGGTACAGCTCGTCGTCCACAATAGTTACGTTCCACAGTGGACTCGAGCGTTCAAGCGGCACGAGGGCCTCAAGGATCGGGGTAGGAATCAGGAAGAATTGAATATCTTTCACCCAGTCCGTTTTGCTGCCACGGAGCATGTGGCAGAACTGAGCGATCTGGTCGGGCTCGTAGAAATAGATTCGATGCTCCGCCTGTGGATGTGCGCGTAGGGTCGTTTCAATCTTTTTCTTGTCAGGGGTTCCAACCTGAACCCAGAGTAGGGTGTCCCCCAGTACGTCCTTCTGCCAAATCGTGGGATCCTTTGGTTCAAAGAGTCCCCGTGAGAATTCCTGTCCCTCACGATAGCAGTGCACATAGGCGATCATACGAGCGAAGAGGTGCTCTAACGACTCATGTGGATGCAGCGGTGTCTTAACCCGAAACCGGGTGAAGATATCACGGTCGTTGTGACTCAGATCGACCGTAAAGTTATAGAAAGCCGCGGCGAATGACATACGTTGTGTCCTATTACGCCCTTCGGGGCGGTAGGTCAAAGGGGATATGGATGGGGTGGTTCGGGATGTGATGTGGTGGGGGTTTTGCGTAGGGGCACGAGTGCATTTCGGGACGATGGGAGGGTGACCGTCCTCGGTCGCCGGAATGCGTCGAATCACGGCAAAATATTCGACACATGCAACACGGCGACCGGGGACGGTCGCCCTCCCGGGTGCGGGGCCTCATGACAATTTGTAAAAAAAAGGCGCCCCTCACAGGACGCCCTTCAGCTTGCGACGCCTGTGTCGTCGCCCTAGGCCGACCGCTTAAAACACCTGGTACAAGGCACTTAGTCAGTGAATGAAGCAAGAGTGAAGAAAACCGTTTGGTCTTTTGAGGAAACGGCCGAAATAGACCATGTTGATCGAAGATCTCACCTGTCTGGTCTCCGTTCTAGCAGGGGGAGCGATTGTCGATGTGCTATTTCGGTCGATAGCTAAGGTATACGGCTCGGATTCGTTAGGGGTGATCTTAACGGGTATGGGACAGGATGGACTCAACGGATGCCAGCATATCAAAGAGGCGGGCGGTGCCGTAATCGCTCAAGAGCGAGAGGGGTGCGCGGTATGGGGCATGCCGGGCGCCGTGGTTGACGCGGGTCTCGCCTCCGGCGTTCTTTCGTTGCAGGACATCGCGGCTGAGATCGTGAAGCGAGGTGTCGCGAGCCGAGATGCTCTAGCGACCTCTGAACGAAGGGTGTGAGGAGACAGAGATATGCTTCAAGTTCCTGTGAATAGATCTACGAGAGTGATACCGATAAAAACGAAGTGTGTGGAACGTGCTATCCATATGGATGACCGCGTTCACGCGACAAGTAACCAACGTATGTAGAGATGGGGGACAGGGTATGGACTGGAAGGTTCCATTTGTTGTGTATCGAGTTACGGCGGACGGGAAACTTGAGGAGGTTTTCTTCGCCGAGGACTTCAAAGCCGCGAGCTACTGGCTGAGTTACATCGCGCAGCCAGGAGACGTTTTGTGCAAAACACCTCTCCATCGAAAGCACTCTCATAGTTCATCGAAAGCCGAATATTGGAGTCATAAAGGAGAGGGGCGAGAGTTGGTCACCAACGAACAAGGTTGGAAGCAACTGGCGGCTCCGAAGCAATTCTCCGGTGAATTTCCGACTGAGCAACAGAAAGATCAGGTGTAATCTGGGAGGAGAGAGCAATGGTTCCGAATATAGATCCGAACATTAAGATTCTCGTGGTCGACGACCACATGACGATGAGGCAGATAGTACGCAAGTCGCTCGGTGAGTTGGGATTTGGCAATATAACCGAGGCCGTGGATGGGCTTGACGCGCTCTCCAAGCTTGAAAAAGATACCTTTGGGTTCATCATCTCTGACTGGAATATGCCAAACATGATGGGCTTGGACTTTCTCAAGGCGGTTCGAGCGAAAGAGGATCTCAAGGGGATTCCATTCCTCATGGTGACCGCGGAGGCGAAAAAAGAGAACGTATTTGAGGCGGCTAAGGCTGGCGTTTCTCAATATATCGTGAAACCGTTCTCGGTCGCCTCCCTGGAGGAGAAGATAACCGCGATTTTCGCCAAAAGAAAACCCGCAGCATAGGCTCGTCATATGACATCCCCAGACTGTAAGCGTCCGAAGGGAAAGCGGCACCGTCGTGTCGTGACCGAGGTAAAATGCGCCGACGATCTTCACGCGACCCTCGCTGAACTTCTCGGCCGGCAATCAAATGACGCTATATATCAGCTCGAGGGGATCTTAGGTTCTATTAAGCGCGAGTTTGAGCCGGCGACTGTGACGATGACCTCCACAAATATCCCAGATGCCGTCATCAAGCTCTCCTCGGTTTTGGCTCAGACGAGTCATGCCGCCACCAAAGTCTTTGAGTTGGTGGAGCGGCAAAGATCTCTTATAGAGGAAAATGACCTATACTTGAGCGCTCTTGAGCGCCTGGGAGGAGCTACTCCCGTCGACGAGGCGAGGGTCAAACAGAGTGTCGCCAAAAGTAGGGCGACCCAGGTCGCGCTCCGTGAGGTGGCTCATGAGATAGTGATGGCGCAGGAGTATCAAGATCTTTGCTCTCAGAATGTTGAAAAGGTAATGAGACTTCTCGGTAAACTCGATGGGGATCTTCGGGCGCTCCTTACTCATTTTAAGGTACCCCCGCCGGCCGCTGCCTTGGCTGACGGCTCTCGAGATAACCCGGACATAGGCCAAGGCGATGCCGACGAGATTCTGAAAGGGTTCGGGATGTAAGGAGCACTCACGTGTGAGTAAAGCGCTAACCATATTCAGGACCGCGTACTCCCCTCACGTAATTGGGACTTTTGTGTAAGCTCAAGGTGACCTGGTACTAGTAGCTGTGTCAGCCGGGTGGGTCACGTTGGTCAAACGCTAAAAAAGCGCCTATTCGTTAATCTCACCCCATTTTCGACCGTTCCTTAGGTGCGAGTAGGGGAACACATCCTCTCAGTAACTCCTGGAGCGCAAGCTGAGCCCGACCAGAGCTCTAATCCTCTGTCAGCTCGAACGCTCTAGCTGTTTTCTTTTTAGATTCTTTCGTCCACCTCTCAACGGGCTTGAGACGAGTGCGATGATGAGGCGTGACCTGGAGGTACTATACGCGCCAGGTCAAACCCCGGACTGTGAGGCGATTCGGTTGAGTGGTTGCGGTTGTAGGTTGTTTATGTTGAGCGCTTTCCCAAAGGTAGTAGCGGTGTGCCTAAGTTGCGCCCTCGTCGTGTGTCTCGTGGCGTGTCGGGTCGAGCTAGAAGAAAACGAGGAGGCCCAGCTTACCTTAGGATGGACATGTCTATACAGAGTGGGCCAGACGCTCCAGTGCCCCGGTAGGGTGGTAGCGGACTTTAAAGATAGATCCGCTCGCTTCGCTGTTAAATCGTTACATATCAGGGAAAAAACGATAGCCTCTGGAGCGCTCAAGCTAGCGCTCACAGCAGCCATTAACAATCTGGGGCCAATTCAGACGGTTACGTGTGTGGAGCTGACCGGAGATGGCATCTGTCATCTTGTTCGGGTCGTTAACAAGGACAAAATCAGGGTCTCTGGAATGCCCAACGCAAGAACCGCGTCGAGAGCCAAAAAAGGCCAGTCTTTTCCCGTCAGAATTTCTGCTAGCACTCACCTTTTGAATGAAGGGAGCTCAAGCTCCGAAGGATCCTCAAGCTCCGAAGGTTCCTCAAACTAGGAATCCACTACCTCATCCGCGACAACAAAATCAGATCAATACGTGCCTATACTCGCGACCAGCGCTTCATTAGGGAGATCGGACTCTTCATTTTTATCTGTACCCGGGCTACCGGACACTTCCGCGCAAGGTCTACGTAGAAGCAGCGCCTATCGATCATGTGAGATGAGAACGGCGGTATTTCGTGTAGGTTCACGTTTACGTGGGCACTTGCTTGACGTTTCGCAGTTTAAAAGGCGCTTAGCCGCACTTCTTTCCGGCGTGAACATGCTCGTGAGGATGTAGGTCAAGCGGAGGCAAAAAAACCCACAGTGCCGCCGGCACTGTGGGTGTAACGTTTCTATCAGGAGAGATCGTTGTAGGCTAGACGATATGTCGAGGTTCGATGTCCTCAGACTCGTTTCCTTGGACAAACCCCTCATAGTGCTTCTTGAGCTGTTGACGCATCAACAACCGGGAGCGGTGAAGGCGGCTCTTAACAGCCGGTACGGAGAGGTGAAGCACCTTTCCAACCGCCTCGTTTGAGAGTCCATCGATATCGCGAAGGATGAAGATAGCTCGGTAATCCTCTGGAAGTTCCTTTATCGCCACCTCGATCGCCTCACGAAGTTCGTGTCGTGATGACATGAAGTCGATATCGAACATCTCTGTCCGATTTCCAACCCAGTTCTGTGTCGTCGATGGCTCGATCTCCTCAAGATAGACCGCTCGTCGTCTATTGCGCGCGCGAATCTTCATGAAGCTGGAATTCATCGTGACCCGGTAGAGCCAGCTTGAGAATTGCGACTTGTGCTCAAAGCTGTTCACCTTCGTGAACACCGTGATGAACACATCCTGAAGGATCTCTTCAGCGTCTTCTTGGTTCCTCGTAATTCGAAGTGCGAGGTTTAAAACCTTCGAGCCGTAGCGAGCTACGATCTCCTCGAAGGCGCTCTCATCTCTGAGAGCTATTCCTTTAACAAGTTCCGTGTCAGTTCTTTCGGTGGCCATTTTTCCCTCCAAAGAAAACGTTACCTGATGGTCCTTACACTCCCACATCGATTCATCGCAGTTGTCACGGAATTGTAAAAAGAAGGGGCCGCTGTGGACGATTTCCGGGGTATGTAAGTAGTTAAAAATACGTCGCTTTCATGGTAGGGCGCTACCGATGGGGTGTCCCCTCCTGTTTGGTACAACAGGTAGTAGTGTGTTCGAGACAAAAGAGGGACGGGCGATTGGTCTTAGGGGAAACTGAGCGCTTTGAGTGTCGCGATGTCGTTACTGAATGAAGAGACACCCGCATGGTGACGAGTATCTGTCACATCAATACGCACGTTGCTCGGGACGCGCGACACGCAGAAGCGCACCCGTTGCGAACCCAACAACGAAACCTCCGATGTGCGCCAGGTACGCGACTCCACCCTGTCCCTCTTCCGCCGAAGCCTGTCCTATTAGTTGAAACACAACCCACATACCGAGCACGAGTGACGCGGGCACGATCACGATGTTTCGAATGAGGAGGACCTTTACTCGATTTCCTGGATAAAGAACGAGGTACGCGCCAAGCACACCAGCGATCGCTCCTGAAGCTCCGACACTTGGGATGATGCTGGTAGGATCCGCGAACGCCTGCGTGAGCGTGGCGACGATCCCAGCGAAGAGATAGAAGATGAGAAAGCGAATGTGTCCCAAGCGGTCTTCGACCTGGTCGCCGAAGATCCAGAGGTATACCATGTTGCCGATCAGATGCATCCACGAGCCATGCATGAACATGGCGGAGAAGATAGTGAGCCAGAGTGGATGAGGACCTGGGCCTTGAGGAATCGGCACGCGCTCGCCGTGGGCTGA
The DNA here is from genome assembly GCA_044345405.1 of Bdellovibrionota bacterium. Classification (GTDB taxonomy): domain Bacteria; phylum Bdellovibrionota_C; class UBA2361; order UBA2361; family OMII01; genus OMII01. Next base: position 37,663 of record JBIJBE010000023.1, on the reverse strand, counting down.
CAGGTACTGAGTCGCTGTCACGTCCACCCCTTGCGTTAACTCGAACGGAATGGCCGCGTAGGAGGCGGTGAAGCTCTCTCCGAGGGTCAATTGGAGATACCACACATAAGCGTTTAACCCGATGAGGCCATAGTTCACGAAGGGGATGATTGCGCGTCTTCGATTGTCGTCGCTAAGGGGTATAAACATGGAAAAACTTGTACCGAAAGCGTGTGTGACTGGGCATGACAGCGGCTTAGATACGTGAGATTATCACGGACAACGTAGATTCTGCAGCTCCTCGAAATAGGTATGGGGAGCGTGTATTGAAGAGGGGATATATGTCGAGAACGGTTGTTTGTTCAAAGTATCAGAAGGAGCTCCCGGGCCTTGAGAAGCCACCATTCAGTGGGGAGATGGGGAAGGTCATCTTCGAGAAGGTCTCCGCCCAGGCGTGGAATGAATGGAGCAAGGACGTTCAGATTAAGGTGTTGAATGAGTACCGCCTGAATATGGCGGACCCTCGAGACTATCAAGTGCTTGTGGATCAGATGAAGCGTTTCCTTGGTCTTGAGGAGGGCGCTGTCGCTGAGGTTGAGAACTCCGAGCGAGGCCGTCGTCAATGAGGATCTTCGTCGTTGGAGTAGGGAACTTGGGCTCCGCGATCGTGCGGAGCCTGATGCACTCGTACGCTCCAAAGGAGATCGTGCTCCTTGAGCGCGGCTCCACCGATAGAGACGCGCTCAAAGCGCAGCATGGATGCCATGTGGTCGCCGAGTTATCGTCTGACTGTCGTGTAAACGCCGGAGACCTCCTGATTCTCTGCGTGAAGCCGCAAGACGCACATGCCACGTGTACAAAACTCGCGTCCTTCGTTTCCCCCGATGCCGTTGTGTTATCGGTCATGGCGGGTGTTCGTATCGATACACTGGCGGAGATCTTAGATACGAAGCGGGTCGTGCGAGCGATGCCAAATTTAGGGGCCTCCATCGACGAGAGCGCTACTGGATACTACTACTGCGGCGATACCCTCTCCCAATCTGATGTTGAACACGTTGAATCCCTCCTCTCCCGTCTAGGTAGGCGATGGCGTGTTGAGCGGGAGGAGATGATCGACGCGATGACCGCCGTCGCGGGGAGTGGCCCCGCATACCTCTGTTGGTTGGGTGAGCAGATCGAGCGTGTCGCGATAGAGTACGGCATCTCCCAAGATGACGCTCACGCGATCGTGCTTCAAACGTTTCGCGGCACCGCCCTCTACTTAGAACAATCGGGACTCACCTTCGCTGAATTACGTCGAAGAGTGACCTCGCCGCAGGGAACTACGGCCGCCGCGATGGCCGTCCTTGAAGGAGCTTCAGCCGATACCTCGGTGCGAGCCGCTATCAGCGCGGCGTGTCATCGCGCCCGAGAGCTAGGCGCATAGCCGTTTTGGCTTTCTCATCCTTACGGCGGTCAGCAATGAACGCCCTGTCACCTGAAACCTTACCTGTGGTGAGTGAGTGTTCTTGGGATAAGAAAATTTTCCGGCGCCGCGCTGAGCACTGACGTTAGCGATTCCCAATAAAAAAGGCCCGCCTCCCTGAGGAGACGAGCCTTTTCGACCACTCTCTCTGCGTTCTTAGTTAAGAGGAGTTGTCGGTCCTTTCAGACAGAGCCGCTCAAGCGGATCTGCATGCGAACCCGGAACATCTTTGAGCTTGATCGTCATACGGGAGATGCCCTTCATGAGCGGGTGATAGCCACTCTGTCCGAGACAATGCACCTCAGCATCGCCGTTATCATCCTTGACCTTGATGATCTTCTGAACCTTGAATGCGCTGCACTTTCCGAGTCCAGCTCTGGCTTGAGCCAATGTGCATCCGCCGTAGCCTGTGCCGGTTGCTGGGAAGGTGATCGGCCAACGGTCACGGTTGTCACGGTCTCGGACCACAACGCTGAAAGCGGTGAGGTACCGGCCAGACATTACGATACCAGCCTTCTTTCCACATTGTGCGATAGAGGGACGGTATTGGATCAACTTCGTGACGTCCGCGGCGCACACGCATGGTTTGAACCTATTGCCCATGCACATGCGGGGATTCTCGACATCATCCGCCTCTTGACGCTCCGCGAGGATCTCGCTGATCGTCCATACCCTGTTTTCTGGTGTCGTTTGAGCGGAAGCTGGGACAGCTCCGATCGCCATAGCCGCGAGGGCGATAACACAAAGTGTGCTCAGTAACTTCATAGATTCTCCATGATAGGTCGTTTAGCGTCGGGCCTATACTACGGGTCAGAGCGACAGTTCCAGACCGACAACCCGAAAAGCCGCTCGCAGTGGAGATGTAACACGCTGTTATCGCTTGTGAGTTACATTCCCCACCATCCCTTCCTCTTCACAAGACGGCGGACACGGCCATTCCATTCGACAGGGGGCGTGGTGCGGCCTGAGAATTTATGACGGTCAAAAGGCACTCATACCAGACGCTGGAAGGGGCAAGGTCCCGCTGGAATGTCGTAAGGGCCTATAATAACGAGACCTTTTTTGCTGTATTTTTTGTGCTCAAGGATAGGAGAGAGGTCTCCGATAGAACATATATCGGAAATGATTGATTCCGCCGCGCAGTTAGCGGAACACGTTTGCCGAATGCATGGAAGCATTCTCAGTACAGACCAGGAACGTCGCTCAAGTCGTATCGTTGAAGGGACTTCAACGGAATAAACCACAAAGCAGTATCACGGGATATTCCGAGTAAAAGTCACGAAAGTGAGATTTTATCGGTCTACGAAGAGATAACTATGTACGGAAAGAACCCTCATTCGACCTACCAAGCAGTCCAAATCACCACGACAGACCGCGGTAGACTCCTCCTCATGATGTATGAAGGAGCGATAAAATTCCTTAATCATTCCCTCGCGGGCCTTGAGGAAAAGGATATCGCTAAGTTCTGTCGCTATCTCAGCAAAGCTCAAGCGATTATCGCTGAGTTGATGAATACCCTCGACTTCGAGAAGGGTGGCACGATCGCGCAGGACCTCGACCGTCTCTACGATTTCATGTTGTTCTACCTGAGCGAGGCGAACCTCTATCGCGACGCTAAGCGAATCAACAAGACCATTCAGCTTATCGACACGATCTACTCCGCGTACCGTGAGATCATTGAGGGTAATAAGCACCTCTCTGATGAGGGCGGTAAGGAGGAGGCAGCCAAGGTCGGAGAGGCTCTTCGACGAGTGCAGATCTCATTATAAGTCGCCCTAATCTTTCCCGTCTTAGGTTGACGGGGAATCACAACGCACGACGAGGACCGTCCACGACAGGACGGTTTTCGTCTGTACGCCTCAGTGAATCGTCACGATCATCGGTGGGTCGCCCGGCAGGAGTTCCAACTTGCATGGCCTAACCGCCTGTTATTACCAGATATTTCAGTCTCGTTTCCTCTTCCCTGTTTTGCGCAGCCCTTGGGGCCCTCTGAGCATCAAAACCCATGGGTTCCCATAGCCAGAAGGCTCGGGGTGCCCGTGGCACCTCGTAGGTCAACTCAGTGAACCCTTAACTACGAGTCATGGGGGTGCCTTAGGACTTAGAGAAGAGCAGGAAGCGATTCATGAATCCGTTAGAGAAACTTGCTGAACAGATGAAGAGCGATTGGGACCGTCGTGTTGGACACGACTATCGGTTCTGGATGGGGGAAGGCCACCTCGATGACGCTCAGATGTGGAAGACTGGAAGCGAGGACTTCGCCGCGATCGCGCAGGGTGTAACGGGCGGTCCTTCAACTGTTGCCCTTGAGATCGGATGCGGCGTTGGTCGGATGATGAAAGCCGCGGCGGAGCGATTCGACAGGGTGGTCGGTATCGACGTGTCCCGTCTCGCTATCGATAAGGCTCGCGAGCTCGTGGGCCCGACGCCGAGGATGGATTTGGTTGTGGGCTCTGGCGTCGATCTCTCTCCTGTAGAGTCCAATTCAGTTGATTTCGCGTGGAGCTACGCCTCCTTGGCGTGTATGCCGGTTCCCGTGATCGCGAGCTATCTCGTGGAGATGAAACGTGTGCTCAAGCCAACGGGTATGGCTCGGGTTCAGGTCTATCTTGGGCAGGAGATGCTCGTTCATGAGCGAGACACGTTGCACCTTCGTTCCTTTACTCCCGATAACTTCGTTGCGGCAGCGAACCTCGCTGGCTTTGAGTGCTCTCTTTGCAGTGAGCGAGAGATAGGGGAGGAGGGTTCGACCGCTGTCGGGCTAAGAAATTGTGTTGTTCAACTTACCCCGACTGCTCGAGCGTCGGCCTCCGCGGAGAGTGTGGCGAAAGTCCTTCTTCCAAACGGTGAATCTAGCGTCGCCCAGGAGGTAAATCCCGCCGCTCTCGAGGCGTGGATGGCCTTAAATTACGCCGAGGCGCTCGTCGATAATGGCGAAGCGCAAAAAGCAAAGGAAGCTGTCGAGTATGTGGTGGCGAATTGTCAGAGCGCGACTATCGACACGCAAGATATCCTCTCCCGGGTTTTATCAAAAGCCACCAAGGGGCTCGCCGATGAGGTCGCGTCACAAGGTATTCCCTATCCCTCGCAGGAGATAATGTACGGGGACAACCTCGCTGTTCTCAAAGAGCGATTTCCAAGGGTGTATGAGCGGGTTGTGGCGTCTTCAGATACCGACGCGAGTGCTATCTCCGTTCGGGGCACCAAAGATGGGGCGGTTATCTTTGTGGGCTCTCTCTGTCTCGATCACGCCGAGAAGCCCCTCGCCGCGGCTGAGGCATGGGTTCGTCGCTCTCTCCTTGAGACGCGAATTAAGAACGCCCGAGAGATCGTGGTAGTGGGCCTCGGAGCGGGATACCACCTGCGTGCCCTCGTTGAGTTATCTGAAAAGCCGATCGCCTGCTGCGAGCCGGACCTCGCTGTATTTCAGAAAGCGCTCCGTGTTCGAGATCTTCGACCTGTTCTCTCGAAGCTCTCCGATCTCGTTGTAGGGGATGAAACGCCATCCCTTGAGCGCTCTCAAGGCGCGGAGCTCCTGGTCCGCCCTCAGTCGGCGATCCTTCACGCGCGGTACCTGGAGCGAGCGAAGTCCTCGTTCTACTCCAAGCGCGGGTTCTCTGAGCTCCATCCGAAGATCGCCGTATTGGGACCATTCCATGGGGGTACCCTTCCAACAGCGACGTACACCTATCAAGCCCTTCAACGCATGGGGCAACGTGTGCGTGGTATCGACGTGAGTGGATTCAACGACGGATTCATGCTCCTTGAGCAGTTCGTGAAGAACGAGGCTCGTCACGGTGTGATGCGAGGACAGTATGTAGAGCTTGTCTCCCAAGTGCTCTTGGAGAGCTTCCAAGAGAAGCCTGTCGATATTCTTATTTGTATGGCTCAGGCCCCGATCTCGGCCAAGGCGTTAACGGAGCTTCGAAGCCGAGGCGTTATTACCGTTTTGTGGTTCGTGGAGGATTATCTCCGATTTACCTATTGGCGGGAGATGGCGAAGTACTACGACTTCGTGTTCACGATCCAAAAGGGTGAATGTATCGAAAAGATTAAAGCCGCCGGGGCTGGAGAGGTTCACTATCTTCCAACCGCGTGCGACCCCTTCTTTCACGTCCCCGTTGAGCTCTCGAAGGAAGATAGAGAGAGGTGGGGATCTCCGATCTCGTTTGTGGGCGCCGGGTATCACAATCGTGTACAGACCTTCGCGACGATGGCGAACTATCCCTTCAAGATATGGGGGAGTGAGTGGCCTAATGGAAAACCGTTCGATCGTTTGGTGCAAGAGGAATCCCGTCGGATCAATCCGGAGGAGTACATTAAGATATTCAACGCGACCGATGTGAATCTTAACCTTCACTCCAGCTCCGAGCGAGATGGAGTGGATCCAAGCGGTGACTTCGTGAATCCCCGTACCTTTGAGCTGGCTGCGTGTGGAGCGTTCCAGTTGTGCGATGAACGACAGCTTCTCCCTGAGCTTATGGAGGTTGGAAAGGAGATTATCACCTTCTCAAGCCGGGAGGAGATGATCGCGAAGATGGAGTACTACCTCGCGCATCCAGAGGAGCGCAAACAGGTATGCGAACGCGCTCGGGCTCGTGTCATTAAGGATCACTCATACGAGCGTCGTCTCGAGCAGATGTTGTCCACGATCTACGCGAGTAAGTACGAGACACTCCGTCAACGTGAAAGTGGCAGTCCGTGGGGAGAGATGATCCGGAGGGCTGAGAGCGATCCGGAACTTAAGGAGCGATGCCAACGCGCGATGATGCGTGGTGAGGAGCCGGCCCTTGATGGGCTCATCGCTGATATCGTAACCGGAAAGGGCAAGCTGACAGAGACTGAGCAGAAGTTGCTTTTTATGCACCACGTGAAGAGCCAGATCATCCGAATGCGCTCAGAGGAATCGGGGGCGAGGAAGTAATCGTATGAAGAAACGCTATCCTACCAAGAATCGTATCTTGCTCGTGAATATTACCCGTCTGGGCGATATGCTTCAGGCTACCCCAACGATCGCGGGTATTAGAGCCGAAAATCCAGGGTGCCATATCGCCGTACTCGTTGAGAAGCAGTTCGAGGAGGTTTGTCGGGTCATCCCCAATATCGATGAGATCATCGGTATTGACCTAAATTACGTGGTGCGAAACCTCGCGCGCGAAAAAGAGGGCGTTAACGACGCGTACGACTATATCACCAAGATGGTCGAGGATCTTCGAGCGAAGAACTTCGACTACTGCCTGAATATGTCGTCGTCCGCCTACACCGCTTTGCTGCTGAGCTTGATCGGCATTAAGCGTAATGGTGGATGGACCGCTGATGACGAAGGGTATCGAGTAATTGAGACGGATTGGGCAAGGCTTTTCGCGACCTCCGTATTTCATCAGAATCGCCAATACAACTCCCTAAACCTTGTGGATGTGTTCCGCGCGTCGGCTGATGTGGATACCCATCCACGGCAGCTCCTGATCAAGGTAGAGCCGGAAGCTCGTGAGCATTGTGAGAAATTACTTGAAGAATCGGGCTTCTCAAACACCGGCCCTCTTATCGCCGTACAAGCGGGAGCGAGCCAGGGAAAGCGGCAATGGAGCCCCGCGCGCTTTATCAAGATGATTAAGATACTCACTGAGCGACATAACGCTCGAGTGGTGTTGACCGGAGCGGCGAAGGAAAAATCGATCATTGATCCCATCGTCGAGGGGTGTGCTTCTCGTAACGTGATCTCCGTCGCCGGAAAGACCTCAGTACCGCAGCTCGCGGCGATGTTGAGTCTCAGTGATGTGCTTGTTACGGGTGACACCGGTCCGATGCATATCTCCGTCGCTGTCGGAACGCCGGTGGTCTCGATGTTTCTGGCCTCCGCGTTTGGCTTCGAGACCGGCCCGTATAGTGAGGGGAATATCGTCCTTCAGCCGGTGATCGGGTGCGCTCCGTGTAATCCGAACAAGCCGTGCAGCAAGCCGGAGTGCCACGACCTGATTACACCTGAGCTCGTCGCGCACCTCGCCATGGCGCGTGTGGCGGGAGAGGTGCGCGAGGTTTCCTCTGAACTCGCGGATCCACGAGGAGTGATCGTTTATCGCTCCGAATTCGATTCGTTTGGATTCTGTGACCTTGTTCCGATTAACGGGCCATCGGGCGACCCATTTATTCGATATCGAAAGGCCTACCGGAAGTTATGGCTCGACGACATCGGTGGATTTGAAGTCGAGGCCCCACGTCCAAAAACCTCGCTCGCCGTGGTGGGAGAGGGGGTCGATGGGCTCTCCGATGTAAAGGAATGCGCGGAGCGGGGCCAACACCTCATGGACGCGTTGTCGGCGATCGTCCGAGACGCATCCACCACCGCCATGCAGTTTAAGCGAATTAACGAGGATATAGCCGAATTGGATCGTCTTATTGAGGAGTTAGGGTTGACTCATGGCCCGCTGGGGGCCCTTACGCGGATGTTTGTATTCTCGAAAGAGAATTTACAGGGATCCGATCCGCTCGACCTTGCATCTCAAATGAAGAGCATCTACCAAGACCTTGAACGCCGGTGTCAGAAGTTCGCGGCGTACTACGCGGGTATGTGATGCGGGACCACCTTGAGGCGCTTGGGGTATCGCCAGCGATCGTTGAGGTGTTCGGTTTTAACAAAGGGATAAAGAGCTATAGCTCTGAAAGAAGAAAGGGGAATCATATGTTGCGCGTTCGTATTAACGGTGAATACACGGATGTCAATTGCACCTCAGTTCCTCGGTTTACCGACCTTATTGAGTTGCTCAAGGTGTCGATCGACCCAGAGCACATGATGACGAGCATCCTTATCGATGGCCGAGAGCTCTCGGATGAGGAGTGGTCTCAAAACACCGCGCAGCTCAGCGGAGAGGTTCTCGACATTCAAACCGGTTTCCCAGAGACCTATGTCGCTGACCGAATTCAGGACGCTTCTCGTGTCGTTCGTTCATGTTTCTTCGAGTTCCGTGACGCTCGCAAGGGCTTCCAGGATGGAGATATGATTACGGGCAACAAGCGCTTGAAGAGCGCGGTTGATACCCTCAGAGCCTTCTTTGAGTGGTACGGTACCCTTCTTCAGCTCGTGCCAACACCGAAACGCTCGAAGCTTGATATCACACCGCAGGTTCAAGAGATCTCTGAGACTTGCAAGAAGATCTGTCAACAACAGCTCTACCAGTCGTGGTGGGCTCTTGGTGAGAGCCTCGAGAAGGAGCTTGAGCCAAAGCTCGACAAGCTTGAGGACGCGTGCCGAAGAGCGGCTCGTGACCTTCAACCAGCGGCTCCCGCCATGTAAGATGGAGCGGCTCTCGCCGGAGCCGCTCTCAGTATATCCATCGTGTTTCCGTCGATGTTCGCGCGTCCTCTCACGGTCGCGTTGGTTTAATAATGCTGTTTTAGGGCGCGACGCTTTTCTAAGCAACTGAATAGATTGCCGATATCTTGCCTGCCCAGTAGTACATGCTCCGTAGAGGGGTCCGACTAGCCGGGCCACCCATACTCTCTCGTATTTCTCCAAAAGATCTTTGAGGCCTCTGGCCACATCCCTGCATCGTAACATCTGCTTCCCAAAGGAAGGGACAGGATTATTAACGATGACAGTACCACAGGGACCATATCAGCCACCTCACGTCGTTACCGCGACGAGCGCTCCGTTGAGAGTGGGCTTGCTGACGCCATGGAATCAGGCGTGTGGTCTCGCCACGTACGCGAAGTTCTTCGTTCCTCACCTCACATCTCATGTGGTCGCGATATTCGCTGAGGATACCTGTGAGGTTGTCGGAAGTGATGAGCCTATCGTTACTCGCTGCTGGCATCGAACAAGCACAGGCGCTCAACCGAATGACTATTCCATTCTTGAGCGCGAGATCGTGAGGGCTCAGCTCGATGTCCTCCACATTAATTGCCACACCACATTCTTTGAGCAACCTCTCTTCTCTCTCCTGTTGGGAAGGTTGAAGAGTTTGGGAGTGAAGATAGTGGTTCATCTTCATCAGCTTTTCACGAAGAGGTCCGAGCATGAGGCTCTTCTTCCTCTAGCGGACCGAGTAATCGTGCACTCCCGCGAGAATCGGCTTGAGGCGATCGCTAACGGGGCTCGACCTGAGGCTGTGAAGGTGGTTACCCACGGTATCGAGATCAGAGAGGATCTCGCCGGTGAATCCCGACAAGCCCTTCGCGGTAAGCTTGGTATCGATCTGCACGGTCCGATCATCACGAGTTTCGGCTTCATTCAACGGCACAAGGGAATGGAAGCGGTGATTGAGGCAGTGGCTCATTTGCAAACTCAGGGAATCCCCGCCCGCGGAATAATCGTTGGCGAAGCGCGAACGGATCAGAAGAGTAGCGCTATGTACCTTAAGGGGCTTCAGGATTTTGTTCGGGCGCACAACCTTGAGGACTGCGTCTCGTTCGTGTCTCGATACGTAACAGATAGAGAGGTAGGTGAGTATCTCGCCGCGTCTGACCTGGTGGTCATGAACTACCTCTCCGATTATTTTGAGGCGTCCGGAGCCTGCTCTCTCGCCCTTGGGGCTGGCGCCGTTGTCATGACGTCACTTTCCCCTGGCATGATGGCGTTTGGGGACGCTGTGTGGCACATGACGGGGGGATATCCTCCAGGAATTTCCGCTGAGATACTTATCCGAAACCCACAACTGTGCGAGCACATCCGCATGAACGCTCGCGCCTACGCTCAGGAGAACTCCTGGCAGAAAGCTGGTCGTCGAATTCAGGATGTCTACGAGGGGCTCTTCACCTCAAATGAGGAGCGAATGACTCGGGTCGCTGAGGAAGTTGAGGTCGTCGTCCCGACGGCTCCTGTGGAGGCGGAATCCGTATCAGAGAGAGGAACGTCCAAGATCTCGGCTCCAATGCGGGTGTTGATGCAGAATCGACCGGATACATTCGTTCGCCGTGGTGGAGACACCGTCGTTGTCGAGCGTTTGAGTCAGGGACTTACGGAGCGAGGTGTCGATGTGACGTTGGATGTGGCGGGTATTGAGGACCCTTCCAACTTTGACCTCGTGCACCTCTTCAACTTCGCGACAGCCGATCTCACGACGGGTCTCGCGAACAGGGCGAAGCAGGCGGGGGTGCCATTTGTGGTCACCACCCTCTATGAGGATGTTCCATCCTTTCATCATCAGTCCCACGCGGTGGCGATTAAACTCTTGGAGTATGTCGCTCGAGGGCAGGACCGGCAGTGGTGGGCTTCCCACAAGTTAGATCTGAGTTCCGTCATTCCAGCTGAGAGATTCGCCGTCGATTGGCTCGTCGATAACGCGACAGCGCTCTTCACGAACGGTTCGGGAGAGACAAACGCGATAGTGAGAGATTTTCCGCAAGCAAAACTGGTAGTAGAGGTTCCACTTGGCCATGAGGTTGGTCGCATGGTCGGTCCCGAGCTGTTCGAGCGGGAGTATGGGGTCAAGGACTTCGTACTCTGCGTGGGCAGAATCGAGACTCGGAAAAATCAGTTGATGTTACTGAAAGCTCTCGAGGACTCTGATCTCACGGTGGTTCTCGCGGGCGGTGGTTTCTCATATCAGCCTGAATACGAAGAGGCGGTACGAGCGTTTAAGCGTAAGGGACGCACGATTATCTTGGATCGTGTTTCCCAAGAGATGTTGTCGTCCGCTTACTCTGCTTGTCGTATTCATGTGCTCCCAAGTTGGTATGAGCTCCCAGGCTTGGTGTCTTTAGAGGCAGCAGCGCATGGAAAAAATATCGTTGTAACAAGGACGGGCACGACGGGGGACTATGTTGGTACGAAGGCCTTCTACTGTCAGCCTTGGGATTCGGATTCGATAAACGCGGCTATCTCAGCCGCGTTCTATGCGCCCGTTAAGGAGGGGCTTGTAGAGATGGCCAAGAGTTATACGTGGGATACCGCAGTGGATAAGACCGTTTCGGCTTACGAAAATATTATAAAGGGAAGTTCTGCCGAGGTCGGCGATGTCCCACAAGCTACACCAGTTGGAGGATGCTACGATATGAGCGTTGATTCAAAACACTTAGAAACCCTTATTGAACAAGGTGAGACAGCCGCCCGCGAGGGTGACTACGCGCGAGCCGAGACCCTCTTGCGAGAGGCCGAGGTCGTTGACGCCACCTCGACTCGAGTCCTTAAGGCTCGTGGCGCGGTGTGTTTGGCTCAGGGCCGAATCGCCGAGGCTGTCAGCTACTTCGATCGAGCCCTCAAGGTGACCCCTCACGATCCGAACCTCCTCACGGGGCTCGGTATGTGTGTCGCCGTCGCTGGTCAGCCAGTGGAGGCTATGCCGATCTTCGAGCGCGTTCTCGCGCAGGTGCCAGACCACCTCGTGGCGCTCCATCAGCTCCTTGAGTGTTCCTATCAGCTTGGCGCGTTCAATCGCGCTGAGAGCGCGGTTCGCCGATACCTCTCGGTGAAGCCTCAGGACACATCGATTCGCTTCTGTCTTGCCGGAGTTCTCTACAAGCAGGGACTCTGGGCGGCGGCTAACGGGGAGCTCTCTCGAGTCATCTCCGAGCGGCCGGATCATGAGGCGGCTCGGGAGCTTCAAGAGATGATCGCGAAGCAAATGACCCCTTCAGCGCCAACGCAATCGGCGGTACAGGTTCCAGTCCAGGTGTCCCAGCCAGCTCCAACCTCAACCGCCTCCGCGGCTGTAGAGGCGTCGATGAAGGAGGCCGCCTCCAACTCGAATGAGCGGAGCACTGGTCTCGCCGCCGAGTACTTCCAACAGCGAGACGAAAAAGCCGCTGATATGGTGAGCTTCGCTGATGGCAAGATGGATGAGGCGGAGCAGTGGAAACGTGAAGGTAAGCAAGATGAGGCTCGAGAGGCGATGGACAAGGTTCGTCGCACCCCTGGTCTTAGCGAGGCTCAACGTGAGCGTTTCAACTGCGTCGAGGCCGAGTTCCACGTCATGGATGGGGAGCTTGAGATCGCCGATGGAATATATTCGCAAGTGTTGAGCGGGAACCCTCGCAGCGTGCGCGCGCTCTGTGGTAAGGGAGCTCTCGCCGCTGAGCGACAGGAGTGGACGGCCGCGCAGGGGTATTTCGATAAGGCTGTGAGCATCGCGCCCACCTACGACGTCGCACTCGCCGGACTCGGACTCTGCGCGATGGTGAATAAGAAAGAGGAGAAGGCGTTTGAGCTCTTCCAGCAGGCGGTCGCTTCCAATCCTGAGAATCGACGAGCGCTCCTTGGCGTTCTTCAGCTCGGGTATCCGATGAAGCGATACACGGAGATCGAAAAGGCTATCAATTCGTACCTTGAGCTGCATCCAGCGAATATCGAGATGTTGTACTCCTTCGCCGGAATACTCTTCGCGCAAGGTAAGGTTGAGCAGGCGAAGTCTGAGGTCGAGAAGATCCTGATATTCGAGCCTCAGCACACAAGAGCCCTTGAGCTTCGCGATCTGATCCGTGGTGAGAAGCCAGCGAGTGTGATGGTGCGGCAATAAGGCGGACTCTACGCGACCCGTGCGGCGTCTCGCTGAACGGAACGTGGGCCCTCGCGGCGACGCGGGGCATGGGTTTCTTTGTCATGTCGCGCATGGCTTGAGGGATAGGGAGACTCTCTACCTATACCTTGAACATTCGTAGCTGCCGCGTAATAACTGGAAGGACCGCGACCTGGAACGGACGCTTCTGTTGTAGGAGCTCTTCCACATCGGTCATAGTGGAACGGATGCCCTCGTAGCCACTCGCCGTCGCTAACGCGGCCTGGATCTCCTCTGGATGCTTGAGACCTTTTCGGACGATCTGCCCGGCGATGAGGGAGATATTTCTACGGATCTCCTGATAGGAGCCTTCGACGAGCTCCTGTTCCCATTTACTTGTGGGTTCAAGAAGGTTCTCAAATTTAAACAATTCGTTAATTCGCAATTCCTCAAGCACCTGCGAATAGGTGCTCGCGACGAGCTTTACATCACAAGAGAACTCACGCGCCGACCACAACATCTCTAGTAACGGTAAAATACGCCGATAGAGCGCGAGGGTATTCGCCTCTGTGATCCGCGCGTCGAGCGCCCGGTACTCGCTGACACGACGTTCAAAGCGGGAGAACTCCTTGCCGGTGAACACGAGCGCGCTATGGTTGGCGAGCGTTTTGAATTGGTTCGCGTAGAGATTAACGATCTCTTGTAAGGAATGCGTGGTGCCGTGCGTTGAGAGGAGCCAGTTCGCGGCCTCTCGGATAGCGATACCCATATCGAGCCATAGCTTAGTGAAGTTAGGGCAGTGCGCTGGGGTATCGAGGGTCTTCAGTTTCGCTCGTAACTCCTCTCCCCCAAGGATCGTGTCCGCCGCGAGGATGCACTTCATCGCCGTTGGCACGGTTGTGTTGTTCATAGACACCACCGAGTGTGGGAATGAGATCCCTACAACCGGTAGTATCGTGCTAATGATTTCGCTCGCGATGATATCCGACCGAAGGGGGTGGGCGAGGACCTCCTCGGTAAAGCCCTCACGGACCTTCGAGGGGAAGTAGGAGAGGAGGAATCGCTCAAGGCTGTGGTCCTTACACAGATTTGATGGCCGGATCTCCTCTTTGATCCACATCTTAACGGCGGCGCTGCATATCGCGAGCTCCGGTCGCGTAAGCCCAGTTTTAGCTGAGGCTCGCTCGTCGAGCTCGGCCTCATCTGGCAGCGCGTCGCGGTTTCTATCGAGAAAGCCTCGTCGGTGCATCTCCCGGATGAGGTATCGGTACTGCTCCATAGTGGTAGTCGATCGGATCTGCGAGACCGAGAGCATGAGGGCTTGGTCCCGGTTATGTTGCAGAACCGATTCCACCACGTCGGGAGCGATCTCTTTCAAGAGGTCGTTGCGTTGCTCAAGGGAGATCCGCCCCTTCGCCACGAGTGGTGTGAGGAGCAGTTTAAGGTTCACCTCGTGATCGGATAGGTCTACGCCACCTGAGTTGTCGATCGCGTCGGTGTTAATCCGACCTCCTCGGAGCGCGAACTCGATACGAGCCTTTTGTGTGAATCCGAGATTTCCACCCTCGCCAACAACCCTCGCGCGAAGCTCATCGGCGTTGATTCGTACGCCATCGTTGGTGCCATCGTTTACGTCGGCATGCGATTCAGAGCGCGCTTTGACGTACGTTCCGATTCCTCCGTTCCAGATGAGGTCGACCCTGGCTTTTAGGATGAGAGATACGAGACGCTCTCCATCGACAACGTTTGGCACGTCATCGGGGAGTGAGAGAGCCGCCCGAATCTCCGGATTTAAGGTGATCTCCTTATCGAATCGATTAAATACGCCGCCCCCTTGAGAGATTATAGACGCGTTGAAGTCAGACCATTGGGTGCGTGGAGTGTTGAAGAGCCTGATCCGCTCTTCAAAGGCTTTGGCGATCTGAGGTGTCGGATCGATAAAGATGTGCTTGTGGTTGAACGCCGCGACGAGCGACATGTTCGGATTGAGCATAAGCGCGTTGCCGAAGACATCGCCCGACATGTCGCCCAGTCCCACCACGGTGAACGGCTCCGTCTCGTAGTTGATACCAAGGTCGCGGAAGTGTCGCAGGACACATTCCCAACCACCCTTCGCGGTAATTCCGTACCTCTTGTGGTCGTAGCCCGCAGAACCGCCGGAGGCGAAGGCGTCACCGAGCCAAAAATTGAAATCCTTTTGAGCGATCGAGTTCGCGATGTCGCTGAACGTGGCGGTGCCCTTATCAGCGGCGACAACGAAGTAGGGGTCCGGCTCATCGTGAATTATCAATCCAGCGGGATGCGCGACCGTTTCATCTCTCTTCGTGTCGGCGAGGGTGAGGAGCGCGGTGATATATTCGCGATAACCCTGTTCAACCCCCTTTGCCACTCCATCACCCTGGCGCGGAAGGTTTTTGACGATGAATCCGCCCTTCGCGCCACTTGGAACGATGATGACGTTCTTCACCTTCTGGGTTTTCATGAGGCCTAAGACCTCGGATCGATAGTCGTCGAGACGCTCGCTCCACCGAATGCCACCGCGCGCCACACGGGCGCTGCGCAGATGGGTACCTTCTATGCGAGGAGAAAAGACAAAGATCTCAAAGAGTGGTCGTGGATGGGGCATGAACTCAATCTCTTGCGATCGAAGCTTGATCGCGAGCGTCTCCGTCTGGGTGAAGAAGTTCGTCCTGACCGTGCTTCGCATCAAGGCGAGGAGCGCGCGAAGGACTCTGTCTTGGGTTATGTCGGGAACTTGACGGAGCGCCTCCACGAGTACGGATTCCTCAAGGGATGCTCTGCGTGTTCGTTCCTCAAGCGAGACCGCGTGTTCGGGATTAAATCTCCAATCAAAGATTCTGCACAGCTGAGTCGCGACGTGAGGGGCGCCAGCAAGCGCCTCCCACATCGTTCGTTTCGTGGATATCTTGTGAACCTGCCACAGCAGGGCGCAGTAACCACGGAGAAGCCCGACCTGTCGGATAGTCAGGGGCGCTTTGCGCAGCAACGCGTTGAGGGCGTCATTCGCGGCCTCACCTTGAAGGACCTTAGAGATTCCTGGGGCTACCGCTACGTTGAAATTCTCCGCGGAGAGCGCCTCCCCGTCGTAGGGTCGAACTGAGAGCTTGAGGAGGTGTGTAGTGCCGAGGGGGCCGCCACATTCATATGAGTAGGCGTTAAGTACCTCAAGCCCCACATTCTCGAGTACCGGGGTCGCGTGGCTGATGGAGATCTCTTTGTCGAGAGAGAAGATTGAGAGGAGGGCTGGATTTCCAGCTTCGGGAGCGAAGAGGGATACGGCGACCGTCGCCGATTGAGATAGGGTCGCGAGGGAGCGAAGATCGTGCGTGGCTTCGGCGGTATCCGTGACCGCTTTGTAATCCTCGGGAAAGATCCCATCGAGTGAGAAGGGGATCTCAAGCGATTCGGTAGTCGCGCGAAGCTTTTCGTCCCATGGCAATGTAGCGGCGATAATCAAGTTCGCGAGCGTGTCGGGCACAAAGAACGCTCCCCGTCCCGTGGGGAGTGGTGTGCTGATGTAGACCCTAAATTGGCGTTTTTTGCTTGAGTCGATGTGGATCTCGCTCGACCACGACTCCGCTTGGAAGGTCGCCTCGAGCAGGCTTTGCACGTTCGATTGAACCGCGGAGCTGTAACGCTCGGGGGGTAGGACTATCGCGGTGAACGCTCTCCGCCCAAATTCATCCACCGTGGTGATACTTCGCGTCTCTTCTTGGCTAAAAACGCCGAGGGCGAGCCGGGTAAGCGCCACCAAGTTTGATGTTGGGGTGGCCAAGGCCTCGTCGGTCGGCATGTTGTCGATAACTTCAACGATGTACTTGTAGTCGTGCGAGTCCGGAATCGTTCCTTCTTGGGTAACAATCGTCTCAACTTTGCGACGCAGTATCGGAATGTCCAGAGCCTCATGCGCCCACGCCTTGGAGGTGAGGTATCCAATGAAGGACGCCACAGCGGAGGATGACTTTGTGGGACGCACGAGAACGTGGAGCAGGGTCGCGTGGCGATGAATCCTGGATGTGAGCCGAAGTTTTCGGATCGAGAGATGAAGGTCACCTTGCGTCAGGGATTGAATATCCTCATGCGCCTCGGTGCCAAGGTCGGTAGTGTAGGAGTTCTCCGCGTGCCACACACCGAGAAGGGAGTTGGGATCGAGTCCTTTCTCGAGGGTGCCCGTTCCACCCCCTAAAAAGAAGAAGCATCCGTCGTTGAGCCACTCCAAAAATTCCGCTACCTCTGATGAGGGAAGCTCTCCGCAATTGGTTCGAAGGGTCGTTGTTTGCAGTGCTGCCCGGGTCGATGAGACGAGAGCCTTCATAGGCGCGAAGTCGCGACCTACCTGAGTAAGATTTCGCAGCATCTCCCGGAGTCGCGGAAGGAGGGGAGGTGTTCTATCGATCGAAGCGATGTGCACCTCAATAAAAGATGTCGCGATGGGAGCTCCTTTAAAGAGCACGATCGGATGAAGAAACGCGTCAACGCGAATGTCAGCGTCGGAGAGCGTCTCCGCGATGGAGCTAATAATAAATGGGTGGTCGTCGAGCGCGATGAAAAGCGCGCCCGCGTTGTCGGCGAGAGCGAAGTTGAGAACGATGCGGTCCTGCTGGGCCGCTACGGCGCCGATCGCGGTAAGGCTTCCCGATACGATACGGTGCACGTCTTCTGGAGTTTGAGCTCGAGTAAAGTCGGATGAGGCTCGCGCGAAGAGAGCTTTGACGTAGCTCCCGACCGAGAGCCGCTCCTCGGGGTGAAGTGGATCGGAGAGGGAAGCGAGTATCGCGTGATCCTCCGCCGTGAGCATGGATGAGAGGGTCTCGATGAGGTCGGCTGGGAGGGGGTGAGAGGTGTGTCCGTTCATGCTGTCGTTCTGTACTAACGGAGACGGGTTGTGAGGCGAAGGAAGAGAAAAATCTTCAGGCGCCCCGGTTCTTTGAGTATACATCCGACCTCTCGAGTCGGCACTCAGATTAGCTTCCGTGGCTGAATGCTGTCCCTGATAGGGATTTTATTTCAGTTGAAACAGTGGGTTGGGGTGTTTGATTGTGAATAACACCTGCTGATATGAGGCACTTTTAAGCGCCAAATCGTTCAGCAACTTCGAGCGCCGCCGATAGCTATCAGTGCAGGTAAGAATGTGGTCACACGTTGGAGCTCTCCCGGAAGGGTCTTTCGATTCGTTCGTCGGTGCCGGTGTCCAGGGGCTCTCCAAGGTAAAGTAGGACGTGAAGCTCTTTGGGCGAGTAAGCTCAAATCTCCACGGCGACAGTGAGGTTGTATCATGGGCGATTATGACTTTGACCCATCCGCGGCTCGCCGCTCCCCTGCGTTTAAGAGGCTTTCCTCTCAAAAAGCAGGGAGTTCCAGAGCCGATCCACCCAGTAAACGTTCCTCGGCAGGGTCTCCGAGGGGCAGCATCTTTAATCAGGTTCAGGTGTCGAAGAGCTCTCCGCGGAGAGATCCGATATCAGATCCTAGGCTCGCGAGGCTTGAAGACGCTGTCGATGACAATGAGACATCAGCGCTTACCCTCTACTCACTTTCTGACGCATCGCGGGAGATTCTAGAAGCGAATATAGGCGCTTCCGCGGCATCGGTTAAGGAGGTAGAGGCAGCCGTTCGGCTGGCGGAGGAGTTGAGACAGCGGATCGTCGATAACGACCAATCGGCTACCGAGGCGCAGGCTGAGAAGCTGAGTCTCGCGACCGTCGAACGCCTTCTGCGATCCTAAGTGACCTAGCCTTGTTAGTATAGGCCCTCGGCCCACTGGTGTGGGGCGGGGGCCTTTTTTGTTTTTGGGGGAACGAGATCTGGTCACGGGTCGCAAAGTCCGGAGGGCGACCATTCCTGGTCGCCTAAACGTTACGCGTCGGGAAATCCCCCGCCTACCCCGAGGACGTGGCGCGCAGGAATGCGCGCCCTCCCAGGTCACGGGTTGCAAAGGTGTGGCCCCAACCCCCTGATACAACCCAATTCAACCTCGTAACCCCCTCAAATATGCCGCCCCAGGTTCCGGGTCTGTAGGGGCCACCCCCCTCCCTCCCTCCACATCCCCAGCACCCCCACTAGTTGGGGTACGAATATTTGTTCCCAATCCCCGGATGTGGTATTCCAGCCACACTTTATCGGTCGTTCCGCGGTGATGAGAGTTCAGCTATGGTCGCATTTCGTTTCAAGCATGTTTGTTTAGAGTCTTACGCAATCTCAACCCCTCCGACTGAGGTGAGCTCCGCTGAGATCGAGGACAAGCTCTCCGGCGTTTACCAACAACTCGGCATCCCATTCGGAACGCTTGAGCGACTCACCGGAATCGGTTCCCGCCGTTTGTGGGACGCGAGTGAGCGACCAAGTGGTCTCGGCACCAACGTTGTACGTCAAGCGATCGACAACTCAGGACTCGCTGACAAAGATATTCGCGCGCTCTTCAGCTGCTCCGTTACCCGTGACTTCTTCGAGCCAGCGACGGGCTGTCTCATTCACCGTAACCTCGCGCTTCCAGAGGACGGCATCGCGCTTGATATCAGCAACGCGTGTCTCGGATTCATGGATGGTCTCTACTTCCTCGGTCAGTTGATCGAATCCGGAATTGTGAAAGCTGGTGTTGTTGTTTCGGCTGAGCACACACGCGTCATCCTCGATAACGCCTTCAAGAACATCCTTGAAGGAAAGGATCTCCCTCGCGATAAGCTCCTCCGGTTACTTCCAACTTTCACCATCGGTTCGGGCGCTGTGGCGTACGTTCTCACCCACGAGAGCATCTCCAAGACCGGACACAAGATCCTTGGTGGCGCCACCCGTTCCGCGACCGAGCATTGTGACCTCTGTGTTGGAAACACCGATTACCACCTCGTTGATGGTCCTCCACTCGGTCCAGTAATGGAGACGGAGTCCTCGAAGTTGATCGCCGCCGCGGCGGTTCTCGGTCAACGTACGTGGAAAGACGCGTCTGAGGCTCTTGAGTGGACAAAGGATGATGTCGATCACATCTTCTGCCATCAGGTTGGACGACAGGTAAACGAGGCGTTCTACAATACCCTCGGACTTGATCACACCAAGGAGTTCACGATCTACCAGAATCGTGGAAATCTCGTTTCCGCCGCGTGCCCAACGGCGACCGCCATCGGTATCGAGCAGAAGGGCGTTAAGAAGGGAGACAAGATCATGATGACCGGCTTCGGCTCAGGTCTGAACTCTCTCTTCCTCGGCATTCAATGGTAAGGCGAGCCACGCGGCTCTCACAACAGTTAGGCTTTCGTACGGGGGAGTAGCTCGTGTCAGTTCAGGTGCTGCCATTTCAATCGCGTTTTGTGACCGTCGCTGGTCACAAGATGCACTACGTTGATGAGGGCACCGGCCCCGTTGTGCTCTGTCTCCATGGCAACCCGACCTGGTGTTACTTCTACCGTAACCTTATCCGTGAGCTTCGCACATCGTTTCGTGTCATCGCCCCTGATTTCCTCGGGTGCGGATTGTCCGACCGTACTCCTGGAACGAAGTTCAAAGCGATCGACCGCATTAATCAACTTGAGGAGTTCGTTGAAACCCTTGGTATCGATCGCTTCTCTATCGTAATGCACGATTGGGGTGGTCCGCTGGGGACGGGCTTCATGCTCCGTCGCCTCGATAAGGTTGACCGCATCGTGTACCTCAACACCACGTTGACCGAGACCGAGGCGCTTCCTGGCTTTATTAAGCTCGCGGCGACCCCAGTCATCGGCAAGCTCTTCACCCGTCACACCGACACCTTCGTTCGTTTAACAACGGCGATGGGAATGGGCGCTCACACCAAACTCACCCCTGAGGTGAAAGACGGCTACCGCGCTCCGTACACAACCCGCCAACGTCGCGACGCGATCTGGGATTTCGTTGACGACATCCCGTTCGACGCGTCGCACCCAACCTATCAGCAGATGGTTGATATCGCGGCGGGCCTTCCGAAGGTCGCTGAAAAGCCAGTTAAGATCGTATGGGGATTGCAAGATCCGTGTTTCCATCGAGAGATGTTGAGCAAGGTCGCCGCTCACTTCCCAAAGGCTGAGCTACTTGAGATCCCTGACGCTTCGCACCTTGTGCTCGATGACGCCCCGAAGGTCGCGATTCCAGCGATTGTTGAGTTCCTCTCCCGCCCAACTACTGAGGTGGAAAAGACCGAGGCCCCGGCGAGCGTTGAGGGCCGAGAGCAGGGTAGCGTTCACATTATTTACGACCAGGTGATGCGCATCGCGGAAGCGGCGCCAAACCTCTCGGCGGTGATCACTCCTCGATGGGTTCGAGATCCTATCAATGGGAGCGCGTTGCACTACGCGCATACAACGTACGGGGACCTCGCGAAGCTCATCAATCAGTACCAACGTGGATTAGGCGATCTTGGACTCGTGCCAGGTGATCGCGTGCTTATGCTTGTGTCCCCAGGCACTGACTTTCTCGCGTTGAGCGTTGCGGTGATGGGACGGGGCGCTACTCCGGTATTCCTTGATCCCGGCATGGGCCTTGAGCGCCTTTCGCGCTGCATCCAGGACGCTAATCCCGATGCCTTCATCGGTTCGCCTCGCGCGCACCTCTTGCGACTCCTCAAGCGATCGCTCTTCCACCGCATCAAGTTCCACGTGACCGCTTCTGAGTGGGCGTTCACCCGTGGACACTCACTGGGGTACTTCAAACGGTTCGCGAATGCGCCGCTCAGTCCGGTACCGCTGCCGATCTTACGTAAAGATGATCGCCTCAAAGCCGAGGATTGCGCCCTTATCGCGTTCACCTCAGGCGCTACAGGAACACCAAAGGGTGTCATCTACACGAACGCCATGCTCGCCGAGCAGCTTCGCACGATCCGTGATGTCCTCGGCCAAGAGGGGGGCGTTCGAGACCTCACCTTGTTGCCGGTATTCTCGCTCTTCAATATCGGACTCGGTGTGGCGAGTGTCTTCCCAACGATGCCAGCGGGTAAACCGCTCGCGCTCGACCCAGCTCAGGTCGTTAAGCTTGTAAGTGACCTCGGTATCGAGTCCTCGTTCGGATCTCCAACGTTGTGGCACAAGATCGCTGAGTACACCCTTCGCGTGGGAACCACGTTGCCGTCTATCAAGCGGGTGTTTATGGCGGGTGCCTCGGTGCCAGCATCTACCCTTGCTCTCGTGAAGCGCGCTATTCCAAATGGCGAGGCCTCGACGCCGTATGGAGCGACGGAGGCTCTCCCTGTGACCTATATTACCGCCACCGAGCTTACGAACCACGCGTGGGTCCCAGCCGTCACCGGCGAGAGGGGAACCCCCGTTGGAAAGCCCGTTCGCGGTGTCTCCGTACGAATTATCCGACCAACGAACGATCCGATCCGTTCTGTCGAGGAGTGCGAAACGCTTCCGGTTGGTGAGATCGGTGAGGTTCTCGTGCAGGGGCCGGGGGTTAGTCCTGAGTACCTCCACCGACCTGACGCAAATAAGGCCGGCAAGATCCTTGATGGTGAGTTGTTCTGGCACCGCATGGGCGATGTTGGATATCTCGATAGCGAAGGGTATCTCTACTACTGCGGACGGAAGTCTCACTCGATCTACACGGACCACGGTGTGTTTCACAGCGTTCCCCTTGAGGAGCTCTTCAACACAATGCCGAAGGTTCGACGCTCCGCCCTCGTAGGCATCAAGGGATACCGTGAGCCCGCTATCGTCGTAGAGCCCTTCCCGCAGTTCTGGCCCGAAAACGAGAAGGACCAAGAGACCTTCCTCAACGAGCTGAAGGCGTGCGCGGCGAACTCTCCGTTGACCCGCGATATTAAACATTTCTTCTTCCATAAATCTTTCCCGGTTGACCCTCGGCATAACGCCAAGATATTCCGTGATCGATTGGGAGATTGGGCTGATAAGCTCCTCCAAGCTCAACGAGCGGCGTAATAACCTATGGCAAAAAGATACCTCGTCACCGGTGGCGGTGGATTCGTCGGCAAGGCTCTCTGTAAGGAGCTCAGGCGACAGGGACATGAGGTCGTGAGTTTGTCCCGTGGTCGGTATCCTGACCTTGAGGCGATAGGGGTACACACCAAGCAGATCGATATCGGCTCCAACATGGAGAGCTGGGCCGCACTCTTTGAGGGGATCGATGGTGTCTTCCACACCGCCGCTAAGGTCGACATGTGGGGTGACTATCAAGGTTTCTACCGAACGAACGTTCTTGGAACCCGCAATATCCTGATGGGATGCCAGCGCTCGGGGATAAAGAGCCTTGTCTTCACCAGCTCTCCGAGTGTCATCCATACCGGAAAAGACCTGGTTAACGTCGATGAATCGACCCCGTATCCGAAGCACTACCACGCCTACTATCCAGAGACGAAGGCCAAAGCTGAGCAGGAGGTTCTCGCCGCTGATCGTCAGGGAGGTTTGCGGACGGTAGCCCTTCGGCCTCACCTCATCTGGGGGCCAAACGACACCAATCTTATTCCAACGGTCGTCGAACGAGCGAAGATCGGACGCCTCACCCGAATCGGCTCAGGAGGGAACCTCGTTGACCTCACCTTTATAGATGATTGCGTGAATGCGCATATCCTCGCCATGAAAGCGCTCGAGAGTACGCCACAGAATGCGGGCGGAAAGGCTTACTTCATCAGTCAGGGTGACCCGGTGAAGATGTGGCGATGGATCGATGAGGTGTTGGCGGCTCACGGGCTTCCTCCTGTCCAGAAATCGATCCCGACACCGCTCGCGTATGGGATGGCCTCAATTATGGAGGTGGTCGCTAACACGCTCTCCCTTGTGGGGGTGCAGATGAAGCCCCTCCTGACCCGTTTCTTAGTCTCTGAGATGTCCACCCATCACTACTTCAACATCGCCGCGGCGAAGAGGGACTTTGGGTATCATCCTTCATGTTCGATCGCTGGGGCGATGCATAAGACCTTTGGAGAGTCGAAGAAGGTCGCCAGCGCCTAGCGCTCTTTCCCTTTCTTCAATTCCAGCTCCGCATGGTATTGGTCGATAACACTGCATGCGTGAGCGGTATTGGGGCGCCACTCTCCCTCAGGATGAAGGAGTCGTTCGTCCGCCATGGTGAATACGATTCTTCGAATAACCTCCTGAATATCGGCGCCTACAAGACCTTCTGAAGCGCGGGCTAATGCCGTAGCGTCTAAAGAATCTAGCCATTTGAGTTCCGGGGCTGTTCCCTTCATGTGGCGTTCGATACACACCTTAAAGATCTGCTCCCGCGCTTCTGTATCAGGCTTGTCGATCACGATCGTACGATCGAGTCGACCGGCACGGGTAATAGCGGGATCGAGCATCTCCAATTTGTTCGTGGCCCCTAGAAAGATGATCCCTTCTCTGCTCGCCATGCCGTCTAGCTTTCGTAGTAACTCGGTAAGAACCCTTCGCGATGGCTCGCTGGCGTGATCCCGCTTCGCTGCGAGCGCTTCAAGCTCATCGACAAAGATCACGCACGGGGTTTCCACAGTATCGAAGATCTCCGCCAGTCGTTTTTCAGACTCTCCGTAGTAGGCATTGAGAACATCGGAGGTTGAGACGTGGTAAAAATTAACTCCCAGCTCGTTACACATCGCCTTCGCGAACATCGTCTTCCCCGTGCCGGGAGGGCCCGCGAAAAGGATCCCTCGTGGTGGTTTGACGAGGAAGCTGTCGTAGTGCTTCTCATGAGTAAAGAGTCTGATGAGCCGCTCTATCTCTCGTTTAACATGGTCATAGCCGCCGATGTCGGACAAGGAGACGTCGGATTTTTGAAGCAAACTCTCTACCCGTTGCTGAGCGCTGGACGAGGCTAAGAGCGGTGCGCTCCCTGACCCGCCGTGGCCCTGAACGAGCTGGCGCGGTTCTCGTGGAGAGATGAGAAGCGATACCTTCTCATCTGAGATGTCGAGGTACTGGAGTAGGGTATCGAAGTAGGCTTCGCACGCTCGCTGGAGGCCTTCAATTTCATCCTTGATGGTCTCACGTGGGATTGACGGTGAGCAGTTGAGGGCCCCGGAGGGATAGGCATTTCGAACCATGGCCGCGATGATTCCGGATGCTTTCTGGTCGCCGTGAACACGGAGTATGGTACCTTGCGCCACCTTTCTATCGGCCCCGTGATAGTCCAGTGACTCCCCGTTTACCGAGACCTTAAAATCCCAAAAGAAATAGAGACCTTCCGACGCGCTTAGACGCACGTCAACTCCGAGGGCTCCCGAAACGGGCCCCAAGGATGATGCCTGTGAGGTGAAGGATACGGAGGCGGACCCATGTATTGTTCGGTCCTGAAGGTTTTGTATACACCGAGTCCAAGCTTCGACGGGAAGCTTGACCTCGACCTGCTTAAGAGATGCATCGATCGGTTTCGACCAATCAGGCACTCTTCGAGGAGATGGGGCAACCCCTCCGTTGGGCGCAGGCGCACCCCGCCCTCCGCCGAATGACTCGTGGGTCAACTCCGCTGTTAGCGGCTTTCTTTCGCCCTCTGCTCCTGGTCCGTGTACCATACACAAAGTCCTGTCAGTCACGACTTTACCATCAAGGTTGTGTGGTCGTAGCTTTAATCGTTGCCTCTCATAAATTCCTTCGCCTGCACGAACGCAGCTTCACAGTCTCTTGCGAGAGCTTCGAGCCGAACATGCATGACGAGGAGGCTCTCTGTGCGCTCACTGGTAACTCGATCCCCGAGATTTATACGAACTTCTTTATGTGGATGAGAGGGCTCCTTCGCCACTATCTCCCACATGCGTTCTTCAACGAATGCATTCCTTCGCACGTCTAATCCAAGCTCAAAGAGCTGCGTAGCGAGTTTATCGAGAGGGTCGTACCTCTTCGGTGAGGTCTGCGGTTGAGGTGTCTCCCGTTGCCGAAAGCTTTCGTCACACCGTGGTACCGAGATGTTGACCCATATCTGATCGAAAGGGGCCTCCGCCGGCTTGTGAGGTGGCTTTGGTTGCTCCGGTTTTCTTTGTGGTTCAGGCTGAGTCATACGACCTCTTTTCTACCTAGACGCGGACACGCCCAAAGTACCACGGAGGGGCCGACTAAACTTCGTGGAGGGTATAAAGTATACTTTTAGTTGAAAAGCGTGCCTTCAATCCTCTTCACATAGGTCGCCTCAGACGACTCGAAACAGCCGCCACATGCTTGCGTTTCCTTGAGCTATCGACACCATTTACACAGTATCGCTTGTCTAGTGCTTGGGAGTTTTGGGAGCTCGTCGGTGCGCTTTCATCGGCACCGCATTGAGTGACCCGGTAAGGTCGCAAGCTTCTCGATGAACCGTTGTCGTTGGATCGTATGTTTTCTGTGGAAATTCCTAATTTCCTGCTTCGCTTTGCGGGAGGAGACCCTCTTCTCAATGATTTTGAGTGCTCTTTTGACCGTAGTGTCCAGCGCTTCCGCTGATGCCGCGAGTGCCGCCTGTGACGGTTCGAGGTGAACATCGAAGCAGAGGGTTGAGGGAGCGCATGTCAGGATCGTGCGGTCCTGTTTCCAGACATCACTCCACGCTCGCGAATAAAGATTGTGGGCTTTTGCTCTCGCTTCGGTTGTGAATCGAACGTTGGACCCCGATCGTCGGTTTTGTAGGAGAAGGCGAGTGGCTCGGTTAATAATGGTAACTCGACCCCGAAGGTTGCTGTCGAGAGCGACCAACGTGTCGGAGATATCCTCCTTTTGGCACGTAGGTGCGTAGATTCCCGGTGTAGGTGTTGGATCGGGAGTGGGGAAGGGAGGTGTTGTCGAACACGAAGTGAGGTCGATCGTTATCTCAGCGGTGCTCGGCGATGAGGACGTGGAGTACGTTAAACTTCCACTTGCTCCGAGGGAAGCATTTCTCCCATTTGCCCCTTCGCCTACCTGCAAGGGACGCAGGGTTGCGTCAAGCGAGATGCGGGTTCCGCTCTGAGCACCTTTTCCGATCAAGGTTCCCCGTGCCTGCTTATAGTAGTACCACGACGACGGATCTACCGGTCCTCCCCGCGCGGTGTAGGCGGATGGTTTAAGCTCGAGTACCGGACTTTGGGGTGGGGGCGACTGAACCTTACCGCTAAAGCTCATAGTCACATCGAAGACCGTTGAGGGGTCGCCCACTTGATGCGCGGTTCCCGAGAGTCTCGCGCTTCCGTTTCCATACTCCTCAAACGAAGCTGGCTTTTCAAAGACGAAGTCGTTTCCGAGGTGTGATAACGATAACGCATATGCGTTCAATCTATCGGATGCGGCTGAATCGGCTATCGGAGCTACCGCGCAGTGCGAGTACTTTAAACATCCGGGCCCCGAAACGGCTCGAAGGTCGAAGCCTAAGACAGGAGTAGCTCCGAACCTTGGATCGGAGGCATCGGTAACGTCTTTGATCCGAAGGTAGGCAATCCATGGAAACGCCCCAAGGTCAAAGGCAGCGGTCTCGCATGTGCTCCCGAGAGAGATGAAGTTCACCCCATCGATGGAGCCCGATACCTCGGCTCTCACTGGATACGAGGAGCACGGAGCAGCTCCGGTCGGACGCTCGATAGTCAAGGCTCCAGCGGCCGGGTAGTTTGCGATCGGTACGGTGAATTGTAGGGTAATCGACCCGCCTATGCCTAATCGCAGGGACTCAAGATCTGACGAGGAGCGAAGAAGAATGGATGGATCTGACCCGCCGGAAGTTTGAAAGGAACCGGAGGGGAATGAGCCCTTTTCGAAGCGCACTACTTGAGAGGGGCGCTCGAGCTCGCAGCTGTCGAGCCCCCATGCCGTTGATATTCCGCGTTCGACGATGGCAAAGATGAGAAGCACGGCGATGGTCACATACTGATGGCGCTTACACATACGGTCTCGCAACGAAAAAGGTGGGGATACGTAGTAGTGGGAACGCAGCAGTTGGCGTGCCACACGTTGTTCAGCGGACCGTAATGGTTTGACGCCTCGATCGGTATGAGTTTCGACAGGATTAGAGCCCCGGATCGCCGTTCTCGAAAGCGTGTGTTCGTGTCCGCGCTATCGGTAGCCCTAGTGATCCGCTCCGACTCTGATCGCCGAGGTGTGTCTGCTTGCATAGCCCCGTATCTCACGGCGCGCGACTAATTGCCGATTCCACCCGTGGCTGAATCCCACTTGAATGTCTTTCCCGATCCCTTTGGGTGAGACGATGTGCCCGTAAATCCGGTCTTTGATGCCGCGATACTGAGCACAACACCAGGGGATAGCTTTTGAATGCCGGGCAACTCCGCGCAGGTGTCATTTGCGCAGCTCAAATACTCCTCCTTCTCCAGAAAGTAGGCCTCCTCCGCCATCGCTACGGAGCGGAGATCGATCTCGGCGCGCGAGTCGAAGCTGTGCGCTCGATAGTCGCTATAGCGTGGAAGCGCCACCGCGATGAGCGCGCTGACAATTCCCATGACGACGAGCAGCTCGATAAGTGTGAAGCCGCCGCTACGGTGAGATGAACGTGGGTGCATGAAACCTCCTCGAAATGTAGGGTCGAGGGGTATATCGCAATTTCAAAATTGTTGTTGCGTGGGCCCGGTAGGTAATGAGAAGGGATCGGGAATCCGCCCCAGCGTCACGCGGCGCGTCGTGGTGATAGATGCTGTATCCGGTGCCCTCTAGCAATCCCCTAGAATCTGGTGATCATCGACGGTTTCGGTCCGGCCGCTCCGGGAGTACCGGTCGCTTTATTAGCCTCTTGTTGCTTCTGCAACCGCCATTTCTTCATGGCATAGGTGCATTGTGGTGTGTACCAGCCTTGGTGAAAGCAGGTGATGCTCGGAAGATCTGGTACTATCTTTCCGGCTACATTAAGAACCTCCGCGCATTTTGAGAGGATGTACCTTGTTCGTTTGAGGTTGCTTGTTTGAAGGGTTGAAAGGGCGTCTGGATCCTTAATAACCGCGATAAGCTCCTTAAGTTGTCGGGCGCGGTCGGGGCTCGCCTGGGCATCGGCGAGCTCTTTTTCCGCTTTTCCCATCATCTCTCGTTGGTAGTCTCCTCGAATGGCGATAGGAATCTGAAGGAGTCTCTCACGAGCCTGTTGTATCTCGTCAGATTCCGTGACCTCGGAGCTCCCGTTTTCCGGTACGAGCGACACCGCTGATACCTTGCACGCCATGTTGAGGATCTGGTCGTACAGATTGGAGGCGTCGTTAAGCAGTGCTCTTTTCTCATCAGGGGTGAGCGTTTGTTGATACTTGGTGTTTACCTCCTGGAGCGACTCCTCCACTTTCGCGATCCGCTCCATGGTTACCGCCGGTATTCCGACCTTGAGTGCCGGGTCCAGATCGTCTGCTTTTGACGAGGGATAAACGACCACAATGGGTTGGTTCTGATAGGCGTCGATACAAGGTTTGGCCGCGATTCCCTCTTGAACGCAGATGGCGACCGGATTCCCTGGGTTAATTTCCAGAAGCCGCTGCATTCGAGCGATGCACCTTGGGTCGGATGGATTACCCGCGTACGAAAGCGTTTGTGGAAGCTTCGCCATGCAGGTGGTGTTGAGGTACTCCTCCAGAGCGCTGGCGAGGTCACTTATAATTTTAGGGTCTTTGGAGAGCTTGAGGCGGGTCTCCGCCATCTCGATCTTTAGCTCGTTCAGTCCAACCGCGCGGGATATATTGTCAGCTTTCTGAGGGGCATGGTTGCCCTGTTTCGGAGGGGGCTGCGTGGGGCTTGCTGGTGTTTGAGCAGACGCGGAGAGGGGGAAAACCGCTGTCGCGATGGTCGCTATGAATAGGGCTGAAAACTTCATGGTCTCTTCTCCAGACGGGATGCCCTGATCGTAATTCGAATGCCCGGGACCGTAAAGGGACACTTTCTGGTCGTTGAGGGAGGTCGAGGCTTTCTTACTGTTGTTATCTAGGCGACTTAGGGAAGGTGCCCCTTCGGGCTGGTCGTCTTGATCCCGCTGGGGGGCTCTGCTAGCGTCTCTGGGATGGTAGGGGGCCCGATGGGGAGACTCCCCGCGCCTGCAGTGGTCCCCAGCTGGACCGCATAGGAAAGGTAGTGTTCATGACCTATTCAGTTCTGGTCTCGACCTCGAGCTTTATCGATACCCCGGGTGATCACGTCCGTAAGTTGCAAGACACGGGGTGGGAGGTCGTTAAAGCAAGGGGGCCCCTCAATGAGGACCAGCTCCTTTCCTATATCGGCGACGGTAATCGATTCGACGCCTTCCTCTGCGGTGAGGATGATTTTAATGGCAAAGTTCTGAAAGCCGCCGCTCCTCGAGCTAAGGTAATCAGTAAGTACGGAGTCGGACTTGATAAGATAGACCTCGCCGAAGCCGAGAAGCTCGGCATCAAGGTCACGAATACTCCAGGTGTGAACCACACGACGGTGACCGAGCTTACCTTCGGTCTCCTCCTCAGTCTCACTCGATATATTCCTGAACAGAACGCGCTTGTTCACAAGGGAGAGTGGCGTCGTCAAACTGGACGCGAGCTCGCTGGAAAGACGTTGGGAATCCTCGGATTTGGCCGTGTTGGTAAAGAGGTCGCTAAGCGGGCGATGGCGTTCGGCATGAATGTGCGCGTCTTTAATACCTCGTGGTCCGCGCAGCACACCCAGTTCCTTGACCATGTGTCGAAGGTGTTCGCTGACCCGATATTTTCTGAATACCCACCGGTCATTCAGCGAGCGCCGCGAGATGAGGATCTCTTCCCGCACTGTGATTTCCTCTCGGTTCACATGAGTTTAACGAAAGACAATCAATTCTTCCTGAATCGCCGCCGACTCGGGATGTGCCGACGTGGTGTGTATATCGTGAACGTGAGCCGAGGCGCGTTGATTGATCAGCGAGCCATGGCTGACGCTGTGAAGAGTGGGCAGGTCGCTGGATACGGCGCTGATGTGCTTGATCCGGAACCGGTGCAGCTTGATAATCCACTCCTAGGATTGCACAACGTTCATCTTACGCCTCACGTTGGAAGCCGCACCTACGAGAGCGTGGTGCGACAGGGATCGGCGGCGGTCGATAACTTGATTCGCGCTCTGCAGGGACAACCGGCGGCGAAGGTTCAATCCGCGTAATATCGCGCTAGAGTCGATACGGTTACGACAGGTTTCTCTATGCAGTGGATCTCCTATCTTCCGAAGTCTTACCTCAGCTGGTTTGTGGGAACGATGGCGAATCTGCCGCTCCCTAGGCCGTTCTCCACACTCTTGGTGCGATGGTTCGCGCGAGCGTACAAGATAGATACGTCGCTTGCGATCCGTCCCCTTGAATCGTTCCCTTCCATCGGAGCGTTCTTCACGAGAGAACTCCGTCCAGAGGTGAGACCGATAGGAGAGGGGACCGTGTCTCCCGTTGATGGTACCCTTCGCTCGGCGCAGGATGTTTCAGCCGTTGGTGACGCGACATTGGTAAAGGGACGCACCTACTCGATCGCAGGATTACTTGGAAACGATCCACTCGCCGCGCGGTTCTCGAACGGACAGGTGTGGAACTTCTACCTTTCACCGCAAGACGCGCACCATATCTTTAGCCCCGTTGATGGCACGATCGTTCGCTCAGTTCATGTTCCTGGAAAGCTCTGGCCTGTCAACGATTGGGCTATCTCAGCGGTTGATGGGCTCTTTGTCGTTAATGAACGAGTCATCTCCTTCATCGACACCCCGAACGGTATGGTCGCGGTGGTGATGGTCGGCGCCACCAACGTCGGTCGCATCGCGCTCTCGTACGCTCCGATCGAAACAAACCGGACGCCGTGGAGCGCTCATAGCCAGCGAACGATCGATCATACTCCGCCTGTCTCGGTCCGTCGCGGCGAGAAGATCGGCACCTTCAAGATGGGCTCAACCGTGGTGCTTGTCTTTGAGAAGCGCCCCTTCGACGTTTCAAAAACGGGGACACAGGTTGAGGTTACCTATGGGTCGCCGCTGGCTGCTGTAGCTCAGGGTCAACCCTCTCTCTGAGATACCGCGCGGTAATCGCGCCCGGCAAAGAGCGGGCGCCGTATGCTTTGAAAACATAGCGTTTTCCTCATGGGCCTCGCTTGCTTCGCTACCTTTTCCTTAGGAAGCTCGTTCCTGATGGAGGTTGCGCAGATCATATCGCAAGACCACATCCGGGCCTTGAATAGGAGCGCAGCTGCAACGTATGCTCCGCGCTATATACACGCTGAGTCAATGTAGAGAGAGATTATGCGCATGGAAGCTCTGGTGCTGGAGAGGAAAGGGGTTCTCGCTCTTCGTGAGATCGATATCAAGGAGGAGTTGGGCCCGCTTGATGTGCGTATAGCTATTCATACGGTTGGGGTGTGTGGGAGCGACGTTCATTTCTATCAGCACGGCGCGATAGGGCCATTCGTAGTTAAAGAACCGATGGTGCTTGGACACGAAGCCTCGGGCGTCATCGTCGAGGTAGGCGCGGGGGTTACGAACCTTTCAAAGGGGGATCGGGTATGCATGGAGCCAGGTATCCCTGATCCCAATAGCGTTGAAACCCGCTTGGGGATGTACAACCTCGACCCGAAGGTTCGATTTTGGGCTGCTCCTCCTGTGCACGGTGTATTGAGGCCAACGGTGGTTCATCCAGCGGCGTTCACCTTTAAACTCCCCGATCAGGTCTCATTCGCTGAAGGGGCGATGGTTGAGCCTCTCGCCGTTGGAATACAAGCGGTTAATAAAGCGCAGATTAAGGCTGGTGATGTGGCCGTTGTTTTAGGAGCTGGTCCCATCGGGCTGGTCACAGCGCTCGCGGCATTAGCTGGTGGATGTAGTCGGGTAGTGATGTCAGATGGTAACGATGAAAAGCTTAAACTCGCGGCAACGCTCGGCGCGATTACGCCGGTGCATCGAAAACGTGAGAGTCTTTCCGATGTTGTGAGTAAGCTCACAGGAGGAGTGGGGGCGGATCTCCTCTTCGAGGCGAGTGGAAGCGCACAAGCTTTTGAGACGATTTTCGATCCGGTGCGGCCAGGTGGCCGTGTGGTTCTGATAGGAATGCCCGGTACGCCGGTACCTATGAGCGTCGAAGCCGCGATGGTTAAAGAGATATCGATAGTGACTATCTTTAGATACGCACATGTTTATCCGAGAGCCTTGAACCTGATGGAATCAGGAAGGATTAACGTGAAACCCCTTGTCACCGACGTCTACAAATTCTCGGATAGTATCGCGGCGTTCGAGTTCGCAACGAAAAAGAATCCCTCAACGATCAAGATACAGATAGAGATGTAGGGTTCGTCTTCATGGCAATTGAGAGGAGGGGATGTGAGGTGTGAAGATAAACGCAGTCATTGCGGCTGGTTACCTCCCGCTTTTTTATCCTAAAGTCCCTTCTCGGCTCTAGCCGATTACAGATACATGAGATTTCCATTCGTGGCGCTATTGCTAGCGTTTGCGCTTAAGCTCTTGGTTGTTCACGAGGGCTCGTGCAGCGGTATCGATATCACCAATATACAACGTGGCGCGTTAAGCGGCGGTAGCACTACTGTTACCTTCGATGCTACGTGGACGAACTCCTGGCGCACTGCAGCACCGGGTGCCCCTGCGCCGAACAACTGGGACGCAGCGTGGATCTTTATAAAGTTTCGAAAGAACGGCGGCAACTGGGCGCACGCAAGTGTAAACGATACCGGACACTCAACCGGTTCAGGCACCGCTGCGACTATCGCAGTTGGCTATCCCGATACGAGTTCAGCATTTAACATCGCAACGAATCCTGGAGTTGGAGTGTTCCTCTACCGAAGTGGCGATGGGGTAGGAACCTTCTCCACAACCGGAACGAGTTTGAGTTGGAACTACTCGCAGGATGGAGTGACCGGTAGTGATACGGTTGACATCCGGGTCTTTGCGATCGAGATGGTGTACGTCCCGCAAGGTTCGTTCTTCGCGGGGGACACTGGAAGCGCTTTTAGCTTTAGGCAGGGGTCTTCGGATACTGATCCGTGGTACATCGGAAGCGAGGGGGCGATTACAACTCTAGCGACGGCAGATCCTACGTCCGGGACCGGTAAGAATGAGACAGCGGCTGAGTATTACTACAGAGGCGCTGTCGGAGATGCTACAGGCGCAGTATTTACGATACCGACACCGTTTCCCAAGGGCTACCAAGCGTATTACATGATGAAGGGGGAGATCTCGCAGGGGCAGTGGGTAGCGTTTTTTAACACGCTCACGGCGACGCAGAAGAGTACTCGGGATATTACTTCATCAACGGGAAAAAGCAGCGACAATCTTACCTTTCGCAACAACGTGAGCTGGTCTTCAGGTGATGCAACATTGCCTGATCGCGGAGGTGGGGCGACGTATGAAGGAGTCGCGTTGAATTACTGCAGCTGGGCGGATCTCATAGCATACCTTGATTGGAGCGGCTTACGTCCGATGAGTGAGTTAGAGTTTGAACGCGCCGCGCGAGGGCCGTACCGGGCGGTTTCGGGTGAATATGCCTGGGGTAGCACGAGCGCTACGCAAGCGACAAGCATATCCAACCCTGGTCTCGGGTCAGAGCGAGCGCAGAGTGGAGCAAATGCTGCGTACGGCAATCACGCCTCTGTTCAAGGCCCGCTTAGGGTCGGCAGCTTTGCGTATGGTGTAGCCACACGGATAGCTGCTGGTGCTGGGTATTATGGTGCGATGGATTTAACCGGCAACCTCTGGGAGTATATCGTTACGGTAGGACAAAGCTCCCATAGGAGCTTTGAGGGTCGGCGCCACGGCAATGGAGCACTCGATAGTAGTGGTAATTCTAATGTCACTACGTGGCCTGGGTTTGCGGGCGGGCGTGGCGGTGGTTGGGATAGCGTTCTTTCGATCTCGGACCGAAATAACGCGTCGAAAGTTTGGGGGGCTCGTTGGAACATCATTGGCGGCCGTGGCGTCCGCACCGCACCCTAGCCACGTTTAGTGCGTACTACTTTGAGGGGTAAGCGCCCTAACGAGTGACGACACCTCGAGCAGATTTGGAAGAACCTTCCAGGCATGTCCGATCATACGCTCTGTAGGTGTGAGGAGGTCAGGGATCAAGATCGCACTGAGACCTGCGGTGCATGCTGCTTCGATAACGTAAACCGTTTGACGTCGACGGTTCACGTTGGACGTTCTACGTTGACATAAGACGTAAACTGTTTGACGTCGACGTCGCCGACCCCCAAGCCATGTTCGGGCACATGGCTGCGGGTGGATTCCGAGAGTAGCTTGGTGGCCCAATCAGTCGAGTAGCGCGCACTGCAACGTATGCAAACTGAGGCTTCCACGCCCATATCAATCCTTCGTAGCTCCGTCCAGTCCGTGCGCATGCAGACACTTCATCAGCTTGCGGACGAGTGGCGCGCTTTGACTGATGAAGGCCCCTTCGCCGAGCCTTTCTTTCAGCCTGAGTGGTTTAGCGCCTTCGCAAGCACCATCGAGCCACCTGAAGAGATTCTCCTCGCTACGGTGCGGTGCGACCAGAACTTACGCGCCATCGCCCCATTCTTCAGTCGATCACATTTCTTTTGTGGGATACCAGCAAAGACCCTGCGCAGCCTTTCGTCTGTGCACTCCTGTCGCTTTGATCTGTCTCACGATGGCTCAGATCCTGATCGGATCACGAGGGCTTCGTGGGATGCTTTACGGAACCAGCGCGACTGGAATGTTATAGAGGCACTTGACGTTCCAACCGATGGCAGCTTTATGCGGGTGCTGCGTTACGCGAGTGATAATGGCTTCTTGGTGGGCACCTGGCCCACTCGAAGGAGCCCATTTCTTACGCTACCGGGAAGAGGGCGCAATCCGTTCGAGAACTGCCCTAAGAGTTTTAAAACCTTTCGAAGCCGATTGAAGAATAAACTTAAACAGCTTGCTCATGAGCATACGGTCTCATTTGAGGTGTACACAGATCGGTATGAGGAAGCGCTGCGCGCATTCTTCACCCTTGAGGCTTCTGGCTGGAAGGGTGCCAAGGGATCCGCTATCGCGGCTAATCAGCCACTGATCCGGTTTTACTCGCGCCTTGCCGCAGATTGCGCTCGTCGTGGGCACCTGCGGATGTACGCGCTTACGGCTAACTCGAAGCCGATCGCTATGCATCTAGGTCTGTGCATGAACGGTACCTATTATACGCCCAAGGTGGCCTATGATGAGGAATTTTCTCGATTCGCACCGGGACATCTCTTGGTGAATCACGTGATTCAGGACCTGGGTGAACAGGGGATGCGACGATTTGACTTTCTAGGCCCGCGCGCAAAGTGGAAGCTCATTTGGACCGATCAGGTCCGCGAGCACAATAACTGTTATATTTTCCGACCGACCATCAAAGGGCGCTTGCTTTACAATCTCACGATGAAGCTCGGACCGATGCTGCGCGCATTGCGTCATCGAATACAAGGAGATCCCCAAGAGATCTCTTTGTAGAACACGTTCGTCCCGAGATATTGCAAAGGGCTACCGACTAGATTCCTTCAAGAGCGACACAACCGCGGTTCCCAGGCCTCTGTGACCGATGCGCCAAGTCATGTTCACGAGTGCGCCAAACCGACTAAGGTCTCCTTGTCTATCCTTCATCTTCTAGTGAGGCCACCCGTGAATACCCTTCCACGAACATTAGATGGGGCTCTTTACCTGTTAAAGCATCGTCGTTTTCAAGAGATCGGCAACAAGCTACTCGATCAGCTACATCAAGAATGGGTGTCTTACGGCCTGCGTAGAGACCTCCTCAAAAGTCAAGAGCCCTTCAAAGCGCGGATCCCTCTCGCCATTAGAGCACTACGGCAGGACGACATTGCGCATGTTTTGCCCGTAGATGATCCGAGTCTTGATCGTAAAGAGCGTTTGGAGGTGAGATCCCGCAGGGAGCATCTAGAAAACGACATCCCCACACCCTACGTAGCCGTTGACCTAAGAACGGACACTCCCTGCTTTATTCAATGGCTCATGGGTCCTGAGCATAACGATAAGATCCAAAGCTTCTTCAAGGGCCGCTTCCCGATTCTTGAATCAAATGAAATGCTGCTTGAGAACGCGTACACGCCGGTAGCGTACAGAAATAAGGGAATCATGCCTGCCGCGATGGCGATGATCGCGGAGCGGGCACTGCATCTGGGTCGTCGGTATGTTATTACCTTCGTTCTTCATGATAATGTGCCTTCTCTTAAGGGATGCACCAAGGCGGGGTTCCAACCCTACCTGATCAGACGAGATACCCAAACACTCTTTAATCTTTTCAAGCGTCGGCAATTCACAAGAATATCCAGCCCCTTCTCATTCCCGCACGAGGCTAAGCGAGCCTCGCAGGATCTGTCTCTGGAGCTGTCGTGACAGTCCTAAATGGGGGCGTTTGATCAGGGATATTTTTGCGGACAAACAAATTTCGGATGTAGGTCCGAGATAGACGGTGACGCTACCCTTTTCCCGAAATGGGTACGCCGTCATCACGTCACGGGCGACGACCCTCCGTCACTATCGCCCCCTTTCCTAGAGCCTTCATTTCATCCAGAGCCGCCGTGCGTCTGGAACACCCTACCTTTGCTCGCAACTTTTGGCCCTCATCTACGAAAAGTGGCTATGCCACGAAACAATCGCGCCTTCTCAGATAATACAATCTACGAGATCATCCCTCGGACTCGGGACAGGCTGCCTATGCCTCCAACCCAGACCTCAAATGAGCTTAAGCTCGGAATCCTAGGAAGAACTCAGCGAGATAGTAAGGTTGAACTCAGCCACTTTGTTGATATGAACAACCATAGCCATACGCTAGCGGTGTCTAATCATTGCGAAAAGCTTAGTAAATTTTACATGGAGTTTCAAAAGAAGACGACGGATGCTGTAAAAGCACTCCTAGGACTTAAATCCCTCTCTCTATGGGAGGGTCGTCCAACGGTCGCTGAGGTCGCAACCCTGGATGATGCTATCAAGCGGGTTGTATATAT
>JBIJBE010000004.1:0-127006 GCA_044345405.1 Bdellovibrionota bacterium | reverse complement strand
AGGAGCGGTTTATAGAGGTAGTTGCCAGTTTGGTCCCTGCCGACGAATCGAAACAAGCAATCAACGTGTGCTTCGATGATCGCGCGAGATAACCACTTTCGTTTTTCCTCCTCCGCGCTCTGACGATGTAGTCTCTCCATCATCGTTTCGTTCGCTTTCTCAGCGACTCGTGCGAGCGCCTCCTCTGAGAGTTCGAGGCGTCGACGGAGCATGCGTTCGATATCACACGCCCGCTGATAGTTGACCTCATCGATACCTACCGCCGCTCGTTGGTCCGGGGACATATTATGCGCTCGTTGGAATACCGTCGCTTGCTTGATCAGGTCTGACGTCCGCTCGTTACTCGCAATCCGCTGCCACTGCCGACTGTCGCCAGAGAGGATTCCTTCCGCTTCAACAACCGCTGCGATCCGAACGGCGTCATCCAGAATTCCGACTTTGTATTGTTTTTGGTACTCCCGAGCTTTCACCAGAAGTTTACCCATGCGCGCATCGACGGGGAGCCGCGCTACTTCAAGACCGAGTGGGGACGCCTCTTTCGGCGACTCGATGAGCCCGAGATTGCGGAGAACTTCGTAGCCCCGTTTAATGTTGTCCTTATTAACGGGGTCGATGAGATAATTATTTAGGTCGTAGAAGGATATCTTCGCCGCGGCCAACCTCAAAATGATCGTTTCAAGGGCGATATTTTGGATCTCGGAGGGAGCGTGAGGCTTAAGCTCTCCGTACGGCTTGCCGTGACTCACGACGAAGCCATTCTGAGTTCGACCGACTCGACCCATCTGCTGTCGGTACTCATCTTGTGAGATGTCATCGATGATAAGTGATGGGAACCCCTCTGTATCGAGCACCAGGCGACGGGTAAGTCCGGTGATGATGACCGCGCCCATTCCTTTGAGGGTAAGGCTCGTCTGAGCTGTGTTGGTCGCCGCTACGGCTTTGTTTGGCTTGTCCTCAATCGCCGCTTGTTGCTCCTCTCGGCCCATCTTGCTGTGAAGCGGGTACACCGAACTACCTGGAGGGGCCTCTTTACGTACCGCGAAGATGTGTTGCTCAATATCCTTAACTCCGTAGTGGAAGCTGAGAGGATTGATGCCGTCGTTCAAGAAGCGCACCGCGTCAGCCGATGGTGAGGGGCCTTTTTCAAGGTGGGTGATGGAATATTTACGCCCCTCTACTGAGATAACCGCGGGATCCCCGAGGTATGAGACGATCTGTTCTTTGTTCGGCGTGGCGGTCATGACCCAGATCTTTGGAACGGGGAGACCGTGCGCCTCTCGCATCTTGTAGAATCCCAGAAGAATTACGGCGTTCGCGGTGCGTTCATGGAATTCATCGAAGATCAGCACCTCATCGTCTGACAGAGGTTTGTGGATCTGTCGTGCGAGCTCGTATCCCTCGGTCGCGTACACGATCTCCGATTTGTCTGATACTCGTCGATCGAGGGCGTGAGCGAACCCGATAGAGTCGCCGACCTCCTCATTCCTTGTTTTCGCGCCGAAGGCTGCGAGCTCGCTTGCGGGAAGTCGTCGAGGCCCGAGTACGGTAACCTTAAATCCCTCACCGTTGATAAATGCGGGCGCTGTGGTGGTTTTCCCAGATCCAGTTTCCGCGATCAGGAGAACCTTACGAGCATCGTGAGCGCACCGAATAATCTCCACTTTGTGTTTAAAGATCGGCAACTCCTCAGGCGCCTTCTCCTTTTTGAGAGGCGCGGGAGGGGCTTTGGCGATTTGAGCGCCGAGGCGCTTGAGGATCGCAGAGCGATCGGGTCCCGGATTAAAGGAGCAGGCGGCGGGTATCGGGCGTTTCGGAACTTTGATTGGGAGGTGAATTTTGGGGTCTTGGTTGGGCGGACGAAATTTGACGGTCCGATCGTAATGGGCTCGCTTGCCACCAAAATTGCTCATCCGTGACTCCGAATTGAAACTTCGAAAAATATCAGGCTCGTTATGCGCTCGCCGCGAACCCCGACACGGTTCGCATGATGCCGCTTCGATAGATCGCGGCGCAGGCGGAAAGAGGACGGGATGCACAGCGATGATTTCAAGCACCGCCGAGGACCGTTCTAACTCTAAAAGCTTCTGAATCAAACAAGAAAATCAGAGACCGAAGCAGAATTTGATTGGCATTAGGTTAGGAGATTTGCGCTGACGGACTTCGAGTAGGTTTTAGTTCGAATCTGAAAAGCGAGGAGGGCGTTGGAATGAGGCAGAGCTAGGCTACTACCTCGAAAAAAAGTTACCGGTCCAGCTCGATAGCAAGGACGTTGCCACCCTGATCCTTCCACACCCAGATAGATACGATCTCCCCGGGGCTAATCCATGGGCCGTATACACACACAGGTATGAGAGGATAGTCCTCAAAGATCAGTACGTTCTCCACCTCCTTTGGATCGGTGCCGTCCGACGAGGAGAGAAGCAATGGGGAAAAACGGGATGCCAACCTAAAAGGCCGCGATCGCTCGCGTTGCCCGAGGTTGTTGATCACCACCTGTTGCTCGACGACCGCTTCTGAACGGTCAGGAACGCTGAGGCGCATGGTAAAGACACTCACAACTACGAGTGTCCCTAACGCCAGGAAAACCGCAAGGCCCATCTCTGGACTCCTTTCTGTCTAACCATCACAGCAGAACCGCTCTGCCTCACGAGGGGGGCGTCTCGCCACCTTCGTGAGGCGTTCATGCCGCGTCACGTGCTTCTACCCATTACTTATGTCATCCGATCGGACCAAGTATTCCGATTGGCAGCCGGTCAGTGCCAGGGGACCCTCTCAAAAGGCCGGTTTTTAGTCAATTGTTGGGAATATGTGGGTTTTGCGGGGGAGCTCTCCTTGAGGACAGCTAACTCGCGAAAGTGTCGTTATTGACGTTATTTTCATCGACTTAAATTTGACTAACGTTTCCGCAAGCTGTATCAATCCACCATCACATTCTACCCGTAGATGTTGTTCTTTTCTGTTTCTCAACAGAGCAGGGAGTTTTTTTACAACGTTCTGGCGGCAGGTGTGAAACAACTGCGAAGCGAAGCCTCGACGCTCGGTAACGGGACGGAGAGGGCGATAAAATCTGACCCGACACCACGAATACGATGTCAGGCCCGAATGGACAGGTACACGCAGGTCAAAAAGCTCACGATGATTCATCATCGCGACAGCAAACGGCCCAAAATCACGGGGCTGAATCCGGAACAGAACTCAAAGATTACCTTCTTCCAAGCGGAAAAGTTCAGCGATTGAGCGGAAGCCGAGAGGCGTATCAAGGCTGGATTGGCACCTTGGCTGAGAGATTGTCGGAGGAGGGAAGATCTCTTGTCGCTACCGACTTCTTCCAGCACCTCCGCGACGTTCCTCACTCTACCGTCGCGCACTCTCGACTGTTCAATCACGTCGATCTAACACGATATGATCACTGCATTCACGCCGCGCACAGCGTCCATGCGTTAAATGAAGGTGGGCGTGTCGGACTCACTCCGTACGAGACCAAGGTTCTCGAACTCGTTCTGTTGCTTCATGATCCTCACCGACTAGGCTCTCACGCCCTTGATCGGGTATTCGCTTCTATGCCAGGAGCGCCTAAGGACTTTAACTCATGGTGGCCAGCCAACGATTTTCACGAATACCACGGAGCGGTTGCCGCCGCGAAAGATCCGGAAGTTCGGCGAATTCTCGGTAAGTACTACGGCGATGTGATGGCTATCTTAACTCGAGACGATCTTCGGCCGCGTGAGGATCGGACCGCCGATTATGGATCTCTCGATGGCAAGCTGACCGATGCCCGCTTGGCGTCGTTGAAGCAGCTTGAGGATGAACTTGATAGGTGTTCATACCTCAAGCTGGATTATCTTCGGTCAGGATTCGCTCCCTCCCTTATCGCGCGAGCTATACGAGATGTAGAGCGCCACGAGCAAACGCTGAAGGCTCATGGCGGGGGAATGGAACTCCACATTAGCGGGCGATACGCGGAACGTCCCTACGATGACGTCGCGCAGCGACGAAGTTTCTATCGCGCGGAGCTCGCCACACTTCCTGTTGGATGTTTGGCTGAGCAGGTCATTTTTCACAAAGGAGTATGGGACAAGGCGAGCGCGGAAAATCCTCTCGAGTACCTGTACACAGACAAGTTCTACCAAGATATCCGCGATAAGGCGCTCACAGGACGATACGACGAGATATTTTCAACTGACGCGCTCCAGCTCCTTGCCGCCGCGGAACGTGAGGACGGGTTGTGTATCGAGGACGTCTATGCCCCACTTGTGACCTTAACCTTAGCTGACATCACCGATTACGGTGGTATGTGTCACCTAGGTGGTTACGTTCCGCCTGGGCTCGCGCAGCAGTACTGTGGCGTGCCTCGCAGAGATATGACGGTTTTTGAGAGTTGGATCCGAAAGGAGCTGCAGGACGCGGGACTCCAGGCGGACATTCATGTCCTGACCTCAAACGATTTCGGTAAAACGCTCGCGTATGAAGTTTCACGAGATGGGCGAGCGCCTGTGCGGGAGACCTCGGAGACGCAGTGTCATAAATCTCTCATTAAGGTGATCGTTGCCGCTCGGGCTATCGATGGTAAAGGGAATACGATCGACCTATTTGAGGTAAAGAAAAGGGTATCAGATTTTCTCGCGACCTCCGGTATGCTCCCGAATCCCACGGTGCTCGATAACTATAATCCCCGCGTTTTTTGCGACCCGGTCACACCCGGGTACTTCTGCGATGAGGTCCGATCGAACATCGCGAATTTCACTCCCGAGTGGATCAAGCGCGGTGGATGCGGACTTCTCTAGGGGACCGAAAACGCTCTTGCCCCTTGGGCAGCCTCTCCACATAGCTCCGCTGTTCCCGCTACTTTTAGGTTAGTACGACCATACAGCGCGTATGTGCACCCCCCGGAACGGGACGAACCTATAACTTCGATTGGGTGATACGCCTATCCCTCGCACTCACTCACGGTCGCGGGGAGAACCCCGATCGCCTTTCTCAGAGCCGCGAGATAATCCTCGGTCTGAGGTCGAGTGTCGGTGCCGCCACTATGCTGCGGTTTGCACGCTTTCATGGCGTTAAGCTTGGCTCGCTTCGCGTGCACAAAGAGCTGAGCGGCCAGGGCATTGAGCTTCGCTTTTGAGGCGGTCTTAGACGACGACGGGCATACCGTGGTGGGACACACGAGTTCCTCATCCGCGAACGATGCGTTGAGTTCGCGCTCGAACGAGCGGCGCGCTGAGGCCGCTTTGGTGACAATGCCCCGTATTTGGGCACCTCCGCACGCTATAGCGCGGCGACTAAAATTGGGGACCCGATCCGCGAGAGCCGCTAAGCGGGCGTTTACCGCCTTCTTAGCGCTCGTTTGATTGGAGGTCGCGCACAATGGAGCCTCATCTTCGCCGATGTAATCTTTGCTTATCTGATCTGTGGAGATCTTGCCATCGTAAGCATCATCAACACCATTCTCGTTGGTGTCTTCGCCGGATGGAGGGATGTCCGAGGTGCCGTCGCCGTCGAGATCAAACGCCTC
Source organism: Bdellovibrionota bacterium (assembly GCA_044345405.1). Lineage (GTDB taxonomy): Bacteria > Bdellovibrionota_C > UBA2361 > UBA2361 > OMII01 > OMII01. Next base: position 121,494 of record JBIJBE010000004.1, on the reverse strand, counting down.
ATCCCCATCGAGTTTGCCGTCATTATCGGAGTCGGTGTCCGTTACATCGGGAGTCCCGTCTCCATCCTCATCCGAGAGGTTACTGATACGGCCGTTATCTCCATCATCAACGCCATCACCGTTGTCGTCCCTTTGGGATGGCACAGAGCCTGGCGCGTCTGGATCTCCCTCGATTCGATCGGGAACGTTATCTCCATCTGAGTCGCCGTCCTGATAGTTTGGGATTCCGTCGCCGTCAGGATCTCCGGTGCCTTCAGTCGAGTCAGGGATTGAATCGCCATCGCTATCTAAGTCGAGATAGTTCGGACGTTGGTCATCGTCGTTATCGTCAGTTCCCTCGATCACATCTGGAATTGTGTCACCATCGCTATCGCCGCTCGGTGTCGCGTTAGGAGTCGGTGTAGGGGCGATGTAGTTCGTCTCACACGCCGCTAAAAGGACGTGGAAGGACGGCGTCGCGTATTCTTGTAACGATTCGTATTCGAAGGTGAGTGTGTTGAGGGAGGTTCGTGGTTGGAACCACGCGGAGGCGGCTTCGGTATCGTCCAAATCTCCCTCTACCGTCTCTCGAACCGTTGTCGATCTGCTTGAGGCCCCAACTACGGCCGATCCTTTCGCGTCCCATGATGGGATATTGACGCCATCTTGGCTTGGATTAGCGTCAAATTTTTGTACGAACCAGTTATCAATTTCAGTCGCCGATACTTGGTTGCCGTTTCTATCCGTGGCGCTCAAACGAACTTGGTCAACATCGATATCGATCACAGAGAAAGCCCATCCAGAGGCTGGTGTGCTCGCGTCGAATCGAAGGGTAAGCACAGCGCTGTGAGGGATCGGTTTTTTAGCGGGTGTGCTGTTTGATTGTACCCTGATATTCAAATTAGTGGCGTCATCCGCCTGGCCATAGAATCCCTTCATGGAGTTTCCGCCGCTGAACGGTTCATCGGTGCCGATGGTGACAGACTGAGGTTTGCCGGTTACCTCCCAGGTAAAATTAGGAAGAACTGATGATCGGCTCGTGGATGGGTCGAACGTGCCTCTTCCGGCGGCTGAGGAGTCTTTGTTCCAGGTGACGTAGACCCCTTTGAAGCCGAACCGACAGGGGCGAGGATTAGCGTTGGAGCTCTCGATACTCATACAGGCGAACGCCACGAGAGCTGAGACGGTGACTAGCCAAGTCCTGTTCATGATGGTTCCCCCTAACCGGTAATCTCCTGAAAAGGCTACCGATAGTTTGGTCGGAAGTCCACAGGTTTGGGAAGAGGCGAGCCGACGGTTATCGGTTTTCAATGGCTTGGGAGATTAGGTGCGCGGCAACTCGGTTTCCTTTCGTGTTCCAGTGTGAGTCATCCGTCCACCACAGAAGCTCCTTGTCTTTCAACGCGCTGCGCGCCGCTTCCATGAAGTTGGGTGTGAGGTCATGGCACGAGAGGGCTTGTGACGCGCAAAACGCCATAATCGCCAGAGCGAACCCTGAGGAGGTTGTAGGAATTGCGTTTGGTGATTCACCGCGGAGCATACTGTCGTACATCTCCTCTTTGGTTGGAAGGATCACGACCACCATCGCCGTGTGATGTTGTTCGCTTATGGTCTTAATCTTACTGAGCGCCTTTGTGAGAACGGAGAAATTCGGCGAGTGTTCGACCTCGCTGACGGATAGTTGCGCGGCGCGCACATGAGGTTTGTAGAAAAGGACGTTTCGCCCATCGGGAAGACCCCGCGTTGTTACGACCGGATCAGCGAAGATCCACCGATACACGAGCCGCATCGCGAACTGTCGTACGGGAGAGCGGCTCCGGTAATCGTCGATGGCGATGCGGGCGGCGGCCATCGGTGATGGCCGCTGCTCCGAAAGTTTCATGTCGATCTCCTGTGTGCACTCCTCGAGATCGTTACCGACGTAGACGGGGACAATAACCGTCGCGTTCCGAGTGAGGGGAATGCTCGGGAGCTCAGCGGCGAGCCGGGCCGCGCCATGGGCCGCGCACGTGGCGGGCATTGAGAGGTTGTAGATATGGTGACCATCCCGCTCAAGGACCGATGTCCAGGTCTCCTCTTGAGTTGAGCCGAGCCCCATGCCGAATGAGTCCCCAAGGATGATGAGATCGAAAGGTTGTTGACGGGCGCTCGGTGAGTTTCGAAACCCCCGGTTGTCAGTTTCAAAGACCTCTCGCCGGTTGACCCGATGCGCCGGATCTCCTGACATCGCCGCCAGATCCCCGAAGGTCGAACGGTCGGAGCGCGCGTTAGGTACGTAGCGAGTAAGTCCGGGACGGTCACTATCTTGTCGTACGAGCTCCGAGTGCGCGCGGTAGTACACAAGCGGCCCCGCGACGAGCCGGAGGATAGTATCGGCAGCGCAGAGCGTGAACGAGATCGACGCGATGAGTGTCATGATCGCTAGGGTGGCGTTGAGCCTCTGTTGAGGGACCTTCGCGCACAAGACGATGAGCGCGATGGTAAACGCTATCGTCGCTTCGATGGAGAGCGCGTTACCCAGAATACCGGAACCCCAGAGCATTGGGACGCTCATCGTCGCGCAGATGCCCAGTATTCGTTTGCTTTTTGGGGATGGTTCGGAAGTTCGGTGATCAGCTGCCATGGATCACGGAATTTGAACGAGCCAGGTGAATCCGTAGGTCTGGTGTTGAGGAAACTCCTCCTGCACCGCTTTCATGACCCCGGGAAAGATGAGCTGATAGTCGTGTCCTCCGAGGTATCCTCCCGATTTGACCTTCGATCTCCACGCAGTGATATCAGCTTTCACGTTGTCATAGTCGTGGGCGGCGTCGAGGAATACGAAATCCAACGAGGCATCTCGATATCGTTTGGCGGCCTCAACGCTAGGTGCTCGCACGGGGGTGATGATGTGCGCCACTGGCTTCATGTTGCGTTTGAAGTTGTCGAAGAGGGTGCCTTCAAGAACCGCTTTTCTCTCGTGCTCAGCCCCCTCTTGGTGCTCGATCGATCCCTCCCAGGTGTCCACGACATCGAATCGGATATCTTTCTTACTGTTGGATATCTCCACGGCCATGAAGCTGGTGCTCTTCCCTAGAAAGGCGCCTACCTCAACGAAGTAAGCCTCCGCGGGAGCCTCGAGTACCATTCGTCGGTAGACCTCTTCGAAGTCAAACCAGCCATCGATCGTTTGGAAAAAGTGCTCCATGGGTTAGATTGTCGACCATGTGAGCCGCTTTGGGAAGGTAGGAGGTTTTAGGAGAGGGGGCCTTCACGCAGCCACGACTCGATCTTCGTTCTGATCGCGTCCCGGACCTCTGTCGCGACGCGCAGCTTATCCTCGTCGCTCCCCTATTTCTTTCTTCCCAGGCCAATCAAGCTCGAATCCGGAGGCGTAGGGCAGCATAGCTCAGGCGCGAGGCACGCCGTGTTCTTTCCTCCAAGGGAGAGCAGTAGTTCTGTCCCCTGAAGAGTTGTCCCTCGAAGGGGGAACTGCGTAACAAATCCCATGTCGTGCTCAATGTCCACCTCGAGATCCTCGTCTCCAAATATCGATCGGGCCTTATCGAGTATCTTCGCGAGTTTTCCAGCCATAAGGCGATGATCGTAGTCGTTGGCGACCCAGGTTTGAAGACGACACATCGATTCCTCACGGAACGTTCCACCACAGTCGATGAACCGTTTGCTGATGCGGGCGACCTCGGTGACGTGGGCGTGAGGTGGCGCTAGTTCACCGGTAGGAAGTTGAAATCGGATAGTTGCCTCAGGAGAGGTCGACAGGGCTTTCGCTAATTCAGATATTCTCATGAGGCTTACAGTACGGACTGGGAAGAAATATTCAAGGTGCCTGCTCTGAATAAAAAAGCCCCAGCTGGGTTAACCACCTGGGGCTGGTATGCCCTCTAATTCGACCCCGTTAACCAGCTCGCCGGCCAGTACATGAGGTAGGCGCTGATAGCGCTGATGGGGATGGTGAGTACCCAGGCCCATAGAATTCGAGTGGTTATTCCCCATCGAACAGCTGACACACTTTGGCTCGCGCCAACGCCCAAGATCGACCCACTGATACAGTGGGTCGTTGAGACCGGCAGTCCATAGTGAGAGGCGGTGAAGATCACAGACGCCGCCGCGGTCTCAGCCGCGAAGCCGTGGATAGGCTTGAGGTCGATGATCTTCGTGCCGAGAGTTTTGATGATTCGCACTCCACCCGCCGCGGTACCCAGGCCCATGGCGGTCGCGCTCGCCACTACAACCCACAGTGGAACGGGAAGTTTTCCGGTCTCCGGCATCACCATATATCCGGCGGCAACGAGGGACATCGTGATTACACCCATCGTCTTCTGAGCGTCGTTACTTCCGTGAGAGAGCGCCATGAAGCCCGCGGATAACATCTGCAGACGACGGAAGAGGGGAGCTACCCCCACAGGGGCGGCGCGTCGGAAGATCCAATACAAAAAGATCATGAAGCTGAAGGCCACCAACATACCCACCAGCGGGCTGATGACGAGACTAAGGACGATCTTCGTGAGGCCTGGTCCCTGAATCGAGGTGACTCCGCTGTGCGCGAGGCCCGCTCCGATCAGACCGCCTACCATCGCATGTGAGCTTGACGACGGAATGCCGTAGTACCACGTAAAGAGGTTCCAGAAGATCGCACCCACGAGGGCGGAAAAAACCACTACCAACGTGATGGTGCTCGGCGTGATGATTCCTTTACCGATCGTACTCGCTACCGCTGTTCCCGTGAACGCTCCCACAAAATTGAGCATGGCCGCGAGGCAGATGGCGGTTCTCAGGGGTAACACTCCTGTGCTCACTACCGTCGCGATAGCGTTCGCTGTGTCATGGAAGCCGTTAATGAAGTCGAATATGAGGGCGACTATGACGACGGCGATGACGAGGCCAAGAAGCATTGAAGCTGACATAGTACCTACGAATTCTTGATAACCACCGTCGAGAGCACGTTTCCAACATCGTCGCAGAGGTCCAGGCTGCCTTCGAGCCCCTCAAGGAACTCCTTGTGCTTAAGAAGACGGATAGCGTCGGACTCACTTTTGAACATAGAGGCGATCTGTGTACGGAAGATGACATCTCCTTGATCCTCAAAGCTCTTGATGTTCTTGCATCGCTTTCGGATGTCGAGGTGACTCGTCTTGCTCTGGAGATGGCTCACGGCTTCGTAGATCTCTTGGCAACACTGGTCAACAAGCACGGCGAGTTCACGACTTCCCGCCGGGAGATCCTCCATGGCGTGAACGATGATCTGAAACGCTGTGGAGTAAATGGCGTCTGTGATGCTCTCAAGCTCTGATCCCAACTTGTAAATGTCGGAGCGGTCGAGGGGGGTTACGAACGTGCGGTTGAGCTCCTGGTAGACCTCAACGATAACTCGGTCAGCTTCATGCTCGACCTCCTTCAGCTTCTTGATGGCTACCTCGCGACTGGAACGATCGGTCTCTTCGATACATTTCACGAGGAGGGCGCTCGCGTCCTTAGCGCATTGAGCGCCTTTCTGGAGAAGTACATAGAAGTGATCTTCCCGGGGGAGCAGCCATTTAATCGCGCGATCAAGCCACATAAGTTTCAACTCATGAAAAGAATGAATAGAACGACGCTATTCCTAACCGAAAACTGAGTGAGTTGGTAGAGATAGGAACGTGAATCGTAAGCTTCGGAGGTAGGCGGAGAGCCGCGCTGCGCCCTTCGCGCTCACTCCAGGACTACTCGCGCTCTATAATGCTGAGTAACTCTTGGATTTCTTTAACTCTTCTATGGGCGGTCTGATTTTTAAATATTCTCCATTTGGCGTCCCAGAGCGCCGAAAGTGCCTTCAGAATAGAACAGAGAAGAGGCGTTTCCTCTCCGGCTACCTCACCAGGGGAGCACTCGTCCAATCGACTCTTGCACAACATGACCAGGTTCGAGATGTCTCGAGGAAGTTCGAGCATCTCAAGTTGACAGCACGCGGCGCCGATCCCGAGGCTGAGTTGTGTCCCGTTCCCGAAGAAATATCCCATCGCGTAGTTAAAGCGGGAGAGGTGACCAAGGATAGCAAACACGAACTTTCGCTCAGCGTGTTTTCGCGCCTTCATCATCTGAGCGACCGTTTGCTCCCCCTTGCCAACGAGGTGCCCCTCAGTAATCCCAAATACATCAAGGAGAATGTTATCGATCTTGCGTTTGCATTGAAGCTTATAGCCCAACGCCGTTTCCTGCTGTTTCTTCGGAAACTTCGCGAATCCACCGATGTGCTCCGGCTTAATTTCATTGGCCACAATCGCGAAGCGCTCGAGCGCTCGTTGATTGTGAGGGGTTAGTTCAAGGCATCGGTCGAACACTCGGGCGGTGCGATCGATGTCGTAGGGACGGAGTCCGAAGTGATACCAACCGATAGCCTCAAGCGCGAGCGCCACAAGTCCGTGTTGCGCTGGAGCGATAAGGTTCTGCCACTCCTCCGAGTGTACCTGTCGAATGTGATCGAAGTCTGGAAAGCCGACCAGGGTCAGGATGCGCCAACCCAATCCCACAAGCTCTGTTACCGCCTGGCGGTCGTCAGGGTGTAGCTCCACCCGCTCGAAACGCTCACGTAACTCTCTGAGCGCCGCCTCTGCCTGCTGTTCAGCGAGAACGGGAGCGTTGACCCGGTTGGCGTAGTGCCGGTTCGGGTTGACGTACTCGCGGCGACCAAAGCGGTGGTTGGGTGTATCCGAATTCACGGAGGTAGGGTACCTCAAAGGCGCCCTTGATTTCCAGAGTCCTGAAAGCGCCGGCTGTGGGGAGCCGGCGACTCTATGAGGATGGTCGCGCAAGCGGCCTTCGAGGAGGCTTTGAACGCTCTTACAGATATTTAAAGTTAAATTTTGGAGTGAGGGTGAGCAAGGTCTGGTACATCAACGTGATCACTCCCTCGACATCCTTGATCTCAGCCATCTCTACCGTTGTATGCATGTATCGCAGCGGAAGTGAGATGAGAGCCGAGGGGATGCCGCCGTTCGAATAAGCGAACGCGTCCGTATCGGTGCCGGTGGCGCGAGATACGGAGTCTCGTTGAAAGTCGACCTTGTGCTTCGTCGCGGTGTCGATAATCAGGTCGAGGAGTTTGTTGTGTACGGCCGGTCCGTAGGTCAGAACGGGTCCCGCGCCGCAACGTGTATCGCCCTCGACGATCTTGTTAATCATCGGCGTTGAGGTGTCGTGGCAGACATCAGTCACGATCGCCGCGTGAGGTTGAATCGTGTGCGCGATCATCTCAGCGCCACGGAGCCCAACCTCTTCTTGCACGCTGTTGACGATGTAGAGCCCGTAGTTGAGCTTCTTTTTGTTCTCCTTGAGAAGGCGCGCAACCTCGGCGATCATGAAGCCACCGATGCGGTTGTCGAGCGCCCGGCCAACGTAGTACCGGTCGTTAAGGATCATGAATTGGTCCTCGTAGGTGATGACGCAACCGACATGGATACCCATCTCCTCAACTTCTTTCTTCGATTTCGCGCCCACATCGAGAAAGATATTCTTGAGGCTCGGTGACTCCTCTTTTCCATCGGAGCGGGTATGGATAGCGGGCCATCCGAACACCGCCTTCACGATGCCCTTTGCGGTGTGGATATCCACGCGCTTCGAGGGAGCGATCTGATGGTCGCTTCCACCGTTTCGGCGCACGTGTATCAGACCGTTGTCAGTAATGTACGCTACGAACCACGATATCTCGTCAGCGTGCGCCTCAATAACAACTTTAAATTTCGCGTCTGGATTAATGACTGCGTAGGCGGTGCCATAGGTATCGACGTGTGTTTCGTCAACGAACGGTTTGATGTACGAGAGCCACAATTTTTGACCGCTCGCCTCAAACCCAGTCGGAGAGGGGTTGTTGATGTATCGCTCGAGGAAGGAGAGTGAGTTCTTGGTTATGATAGTTGGTTTGTAGTTGACGGGTTTCTTGTTTTTAGTGGTCGCTGCCATGGCTCTCTCTATGATACCGACGCGTTTCGCGTCACATCCATGAGAATCGCAGCTCATGCCGGGTAGTGTCTAGCGCCGATCTCGCGATGCTGACCCGTGAGTTTACGCATGCGGACCAACCGACCTCATGCTACAAACACCCTGAATGGGTTAATGGTACCAACGAGGACCTATGGACGTTCGAATCACCTTTCTCGGGGCCGCTGGCACGGTCACGGGCTCCACCTATCTCGTGACGTACGGAAACATTCGCCTTCTGGTTGATTGCGGCATCTTCCAGGGAGAGCGGGCATGGCGGGAGCGAAATTGGGAGCCTCCCCACTTTGATCCCACCTCGATTCAAGCCGTGCTCCTGACTCACGCGCACATCGACCACGTTGGCATGCTCCCTCGCTACTACAAACTTGGGCTGAGAGCGCCAGTTCTTTGTTCTCCAGGTACCGCTGACCTCGCGAAGCTCCTCTTGCTTGACAGTGGCGGACTTCAGGAGGAGGAGGCCGCCTTCCGCGCTAAGCACAAAAAGTCCCGACACGACCCGCCTCTTCCGCTGTATACGGAAGAGGACGCGAAATCATCCCTGGAGCTCCTTACGCCAGGTCCCATCAACACTCGAATCCCTGTTGTCGATGGTGTGACGGCGGAGTGGTCTCTTATGGGACACATCCTCGGCGCGTGCGCCATCACTCTGCGCATAGGTGGAAAGACGATCGTCTTTTCCGGTGATATCGGCCGGTATGAGGAGCCGATCCTCGTGGATCCCCAACCGGTGACGATGGGAGATCTTCTGCTGATTGAATCGACCTACGGGGCTCGACTCCACGAGGGTGGAAACCTTAAAGACGAAATGGCTGATATTATCAATCGAACCTATAGACGTCGTGGTGTGGTAATCATCCCGAGCTTCGCGGTGGGACGTACGCAGACGTTGCTCTATTACCTTCGAGAACTGAAAGCGGAGGAGCGGATTCCCGACCTTCCGGTCATTATTGATAGCCCGATGGCGGCTGACGCGACCGCTATCTATCGACACCATCCGAATGAGTACGATGAGCGCTCAAAAGAGTTGCTTCATCGAGGCGCCCAGCCGTTTACCGTTCCCAAGATGTATTTCACTCGAGAGAGGGAAGAATCGATCAAACTCAACTCAATCGATGAGCCGATGATCCTTATCTCCGCGAGCGGAATGTTGAGTGGAGGCCGAATTCTTCACCATCTCAAACATCGGGTCTCGGATAAAAGAAATAGCGTGATGTTCGTCGGATATCAACCGCCCGGATCTCGTGGTGATTGGCTCAAGCGTGGAAATAAAACGGCGCGATTGCTCGGAGATGAGGTTCCCGTGAACGCTGAGATCTGTGAGGTGAGTGGGTTGAGCGCTCACGCGGATCGAGATGAATTGCTCCGGTGGTGTCGCTCGTGCTCGGGAAATCCGGGTCGGGTGGCCGTTGTGCACGGAGAGCCGGACTCAGCGCGCCATTTCAGCGAGCTCCTCGGTAAGGAGCTGGGGTGGAGCAGCTTTGTGGCGGAATATCTTCAAACTATAACGGTCTAGTGATCTTTCGGGGATCCGCATTTCATAGGTGCGTCACCACTCGTGGCCGAGTACCCTGGGGAGGAGTATGTTCGCCCCTCCCCAGAGATTTCCTATCGTTTTTGTGTTCGCTCTCGTAGCGTATCTCTCGCTCTTCAAAGGCACCTTTGACCACATCGCCGATGATCCCGGATTAGGGTGGCATCTCGCGAATGGATCCGTGATAGCAGAGACGCACACGGTGCCAGCAACGGATCCCTTCTTGGCTCCCGCTCTCATCCCTAATCCCTACGTTGAGGTAGGACAGCCCCGTCCTTGGATCAATGAGCAGTGGCTTGGTGATATCGCGCTCTTTGAGCTTTTCTCTCTGGGAGGATGGCCACTCGTGTACGGTGTTATCGCGGGGATCTATCTCATCGCGTATTTCGGCATCGCGGCGGACTCTCTTCGGCGTAGTGGAGAGGGGTTAGTCATCGTTCTATTGGGTGTGGCACTGGCGTTCAAGCTTGGGCAGATTCATCTCATCGTTCGGCCTGTGCTCTTCTCTATCGTGTTGTTCTCAGCCTTTACAGCGCGATGCCAAGCGCTTTTGACTCAAGGTCAGTGGTCGTGGAGATTGACCGCTTGGCACGCTTTCGCGCTAGGTGGGATGATCGCGGTGTGGGCAAATATACATCCAGCCTTCGTCTATGGATTCGTGGTCCTTGGAATCGTCACCGTTTCTCTCGCGCTCTCGGGGACCGCTGGCCGAACGAGAGCGGTTCGGGCCGCCGCTATGCTCGGGCTCTGCGTTGTGGCGTCATCGCTCAATCCTTTCGGTTTTAGTTTGTATGAGAGCATCGCCACCCTCGGTGGGAGCGCGGCGCTTCGTTCGATTACCACCGAGTGGTCTCCCGTGAACGTGAACAGCGCGGAGGGAACGCTACTCCTCTCGCTCGCCCTCATTCCGTGTGTGTGCGCCCTTCTGAGTCGCCGTATTCGAAATGGCGTCGGCCTCTTTGAGGTTCTGCTCGCCGCGCTCTTTGTGCTTCAGGCTCTATGGTCTGTACGCGTTGTTCCGTTCGCCAGTCTCGCCTGCCTCCCTCTCTGGTCCGCGTGCTTTGGAGGGAAAAATTTTCTCCCGGAGCGATCATGGACGGGATTGACGCGGTCTGTTCTCCGCCGGCTTGATGCGCGAGAGCTCACATTCGCTTCACCGGGCGTCAAAAGCTCGGTCCTTATCGCGCTGGTCGGATTGAGCGTGATACTCATAGCGCCGTCGCGGGTGCTGCCCCACGACATTGGTTCGATATATGAGCGACGCCTCTCTGAGCTGTTCGTCACATCGAATGTTCCACAGGGAAGAGTTATCTTCGCCTCGCCGGACTGGGGCGGCGCTATTACGCACCTCATGTGGCCTCAAAGTAGAGCGGTACTTGATGATCGTACCGTTGTTGTCGGAGAGCCGCTCTACAGAGCGTATCTGACGAGCTTGCGAGATCCAGACACCTTCGCGGAGCTCTCTCGCGTCTTCGGCGTTACTGATGTACTGACGCCAACTCAGAGTGGTCTCGCGAAATTCCTCGAGGCGGACTCCACGTGGCAACGAGCCGGTGAATCGGGAGATACGGCTCTTTTTAGTCGACGTTGATCTAACTGTTGTGAGCCGATTTTTTTTGTACCGCCGTCAAGACGGGGGGAGGCCCCTCGCTTCCATAGCACTCAGCTGGCGAAGGGAATGTCTTGGTTCGGACCTCATCGGCATAGGTAGCGAACGCCTCAACCGCCGCTTGACCAAGTTGCGCGAACTGCTTGAGAAACTTCGGGCGATGCTCGCTCGTTTGGAAACCCAGCAGATCGTAGCTGACGAGTACCTGACCATCGCACTCGGCGCTCGCGCCGATACCGATCGTGGGAATCGAGAGCTCTTTGGTTATCGTCGTCGCTAGATCCTGTGGAACACACTCTATAACGACGCAGAAAGCGCCCGCCTCCTCGAGCGCTTGAGCGTCTCGAATAATCTGCTCGGGTGAGCCAGCTCCACGCGATGAGTTTCGTCCCTGCACCTTGTACCCACCCATGCGGTGGATAGACTGAGGTGTCATGCCGATATGCCCCATGACAGGGATGTCGAGGTCCACCAACCGGCGAACAGTTGGAGCGATTACCTCGCCACCCTCAAGCTTAACCGCCGCGGCTCCCCCTTCTTTGATAAGTCTTCCCGCAGCCTCAATCGCGTGCGTCTCGGAGATCTGATAGGAGAGGAACGGCATATCCGCGACAACGAGAGCTTTAGAGGCTCCACGGCTCACACACTTCGTATGATAGATCACCTCATCCAGCGTCACCGGAAGAGTAGATGATTGTCCCTGAATGACCATACCAAGGGAGTCTCCCACGAGCAGTATCTCGATCCCCGCTGCTTCGGCGAGTTTGGCGAAGGTGTAGTCATAGGCCGTTACCATGACGAGAGGTTTGTGAGTACCGTCTACTACCTTCCACTGACGAACAACGGGAACGGTTACGCGCATAGAGAATCCATACAAAGAATCGCTGAGTGACACCATCGAGTGACGTGGTGTCGCTACACGGAATGTTGAGCTACAAACTCGCTGACCTCAGCTGGAGAGACGTTCGGCATCCCTCCCTTTTTGGTCGCGTTTAAAGCTCCTATGAGATTACCAAAGTGGCAACACTCTTCAAGGGGAGCGGAGAGAAGTCGTTTGTAGACAAATCCTGCCGCGAATGAGTCTCCCGAACCGATGGTATCTACTACAGATATTGAAACACCCGGCACAGCGCAACTCCCTCCATCTCGCCCACGCGCATACACCCCTTTGGAACCGAGCGTTACCAGAACCGTTTCGAGTTTAAACCGCTCAATCGCCTGATCGGCGAACTCTTGCGGCGTTCGGGTGTTGAGACCGAGGAGTTCGTTGAGGATTCCGACTTCGGAGGTGTTCAGTTTGAGTATGTCCGCTCGCCGTAAGGACTCTTGAACCGTTTCGAGTGAGTAACAATTTTTGCGGAGGTTGATATCCAGAAACCTAATAGCGTGGTTCGCCGCGTCGAGTACCTTATAGAGGGTAGATCGCGTTCTCTCAGATCGTTGCACGAGGGTGCCATAACAGATGAGGTCCGCTGATGCTGCCGCGGTGAGGAGCTGAGGTGTTGGTTCGAGGTGGTCGTACGCCACCCCGGCGTTAATCACGAAGGTAGGCTCTCCATCGCTCGATAACGTGACATCAACTGTACCGGTGGGATGACGAGGATCCCGTTGAACGAGGGAGAGATCAAAGTGAAGCGCCTCAAGTCCCGCAAGGAGGTCATCGCCGAGCTGGTCAACACCGACGCGACTCACCATACGCGCGTTTACGCCGAGCTGTCGGAGTCGATGGCAGAAATTCGCGGGCGCCCCACCAAGAAGTTTCTCTGTTGGGAGGACATCCCATAGGATCTCCCCAAGAGCGAGCACAGTTTTGGTTGTGGATGCCATGAGTATCTCCTCTCCGAACATGTCTTGGGATCGCTCGCGCACGCAATTTTTCGGTGTGAAACCCTGAGCGGACAACCCCATTTTCTTCGTTATGCCAGTCATTCAGGGGGGCTTCAAGGGATTGCGCGGAGTGTCTGCGCTCTCCTGGTATTTCCCGTCATACGCCCTGAATCGACGAGGCATGCCTTGTGCCCGACTCGCTTTCCAAGCACCATGGGGTGCGTATGAGGAAGATTCCGACAGCCTTAGCCTTAGGTGAACTTCGGTGGGAATACGTTCAAGGCGTTCCATCCCTTGGTGGGGGCGCCGCGGCCTTCGCGTGTCGCTTCGCCGCCCTCGGTCACGCGACACAAATCGCCACCCGGATTGGCGGCGACCAACTCGGAGAACGCGCCACCGAACTCTTTCAATCGCTCGGCGTCGATGTTTCGCTCATACAACGAGACGCGGTAGGTATGACCTCCCGAGTGGAGGGCTTCTTGTCGGCTGATGGCGCTTTCTCATATTTGGATACCTTTTCGGAGAAGCCTCTGGAGGTTGAGGTAACACCCGATCTGTTAGGTAATTCTGAGATTGCGGATATTCTCTACATGAACTCCACCGCTCAGGGCGGATTGGTCTCCGGCGCAACCCTTCGCGCCGTCGTCGAGCGAACAGGGCCTTCGTTCAAGATCTACGACATCGATTGCAGTCAGCGCGCTCCAAACAGAGAGCAGCTTGAGGAGGGGCTCTCGATAGCCTCTGTCGTTCACACCCGCGGTGATGAGCTTCCTATGCTGTGCGATCTGTTAGGGTTGCCTAACCTCGAGCCTGGCTTGTTCGCTCCCGCTATCACCGAACGATTCGGTGCATCCTATTGTGTCGTCGCGGATCCCTTTGCCGGAGCGCTGATCTCCTCTGTCGCTGGAGAGCTCGTGGGGCTCGATCGTGTTCGAGAGAGCACCGTTGATAGTAGGGGATGGCATGAGGCGTTTCTTGCCGCGCTCGCCCATCACGTTTTTCAAGGTTCCTCTCTAGTGCGATGTTGTGAGGCTGGCATGCGGTACGGAGACACCGTCGCCGTGAGCTCGGGCGCGGTAGGCGCGGCTCTTGCGGAGGACGTCGATGCCGTTAAGGCCGGTGATGCCTGAGACCCTCCGTGCTTACCGACGGGGAAGTGGGTTGCCTGGGACGTTTCGTCCGTTTAGAAAAACTTGAGCTTGGCATGTTGTGGTAAGGTGCTCAGAGAATTCCTCGTATGAGGATTTTGTGAAGCGCTCCGTAAGAGCTGTCAACCACTCCGTCGTGTGGGAGTGTGGGGCAATAGCGTAGAGTATTTGTCGTGAGGGATTCGACCTATCAGAGTGAGGCGCGTCTGATGAGATAAGAAAAAGCGCTCCTGAATGCCCGCCGCGGCTTGGACGCTCGTAGTACAACTCGTCACGAGTGCCGTCTGGACGTGTTGAGGATGCGAGTAGCGTTGAGGGTAGGGCGGGCACGGTCGTTGGTTGGCGTAGCGCCTCAAAGGGACTTGGGGGCCGCGAGGTGGAGCCACCGTGAAAAGGATTGTTTCTACTCTGTTCCATGAGGTTCTTTCCCGTACGTCCGCCCAGGTCCGGTTCCGTGGCGGAGCAATATCACGTGAAGAAAGTATACGCCCGTTCCAAGGGTACGCAACGTGAAGGGGCGCGAGCGATGACAGGGCCGTATAGACCTCTAACATGTTGAATCGGCCAGATGTCTGCTTCGTTTGGTGTCAGAATCTGTCTATTTCGGGTCTGATGGTTCGAGCTGTTTGGAATAAAAAACGAAGAGGGTATTTCCGTACTTTCGTTGTGAGTCCTCACGAAGCGCGGTGAGGTCGAGGGGCTCGTATTCCTTGGGATCTATCTGGACTACTATCTTTCCATCGTCAGCGAGAAGGTGAGGACGCTCCGCGATGATTCGCATGGCGTCAATCCAGATCCCTTTGTATTGCGGGGGGGCGACGAAGATCAGATCGAAGACCTTGGCCGCGTTCTTGAGGTACACGAACGCGTCGGTATGTCGCACCTCCGCTCGTTCTGAGAGTTGCGTCGTCACGAGGTTGTCCTTCATCGTGGCGATCGCCCGCGCGTTCGTATCACAGAATACGCAGTGTGTCGCTCCTTGGCTCAGCGCCTCGATACCGATCTGACCGGTGCCTCCAAAGAGATCGAGGATCTGCTTATTCGGGACAAACGACCTCAGGATATCGAACAGGGGAACTTTCGCCCGATCCAGGATCGGACGAGTCGAGTCTCCCGGAACAGCTTTGAGGGCACGACCCTTGGCGGAGCCGCTAATAACTCGCATGGGATTACAGCGTTCGGTTAGGGTCCCAGTTCTCGAGGTAATCTCTGATGAACGCGAGGAACTGGCCACCGAGCGACCCGTCCACGATACGGTGATCGTAGGAAAGGGTGAGGTAGCACATCTGTCGGATCGCGATCATGTCATCGATAACAACGGGACGCTTCTTAATCGCGCCGAGGCAGAGGATCGCTACCTGAGGTTGATTGATGATCGGTGTTCCGATGATCGTACCGAAGACACCTGGGTTCGTAACCGTGAAGGTTCCGCCAGCCACATCGTCCGGAACGAGCTTCTTGTTGCGAGCTCGATTCGCGAGATCGTTCAAGGAGCGAGCGATGCCAACAAAGTTCTTCTCCTCGGCCTTCTTGATCACTGGAACGATAAGTCCCGTGTTGCCAAGCGCGACCGCGCATCCAAGGTTCACGTGCTTCTTGAGCACGATCTTCTTTCCATCGAGGGAGCAGTTTACATACGGGAACGCCTCAAGCGCTTTCACCGTCGCCTCAAGGAAAAACGGCGTGAAGCTCAAGCTAAAACCCTCAGCCTTCTCGAAAGCGGCTTTGTGTTTCGCTCTCCAGTTGGCGATGTTGGTGACATCGATCTCTTGGATTGAGTACACGTGAGGGCTGGTTTGCTTCGACTTCACCATGTGGTCAGCGATCGCTTGACGCATCGTGTCCATCATCACCACTCGGGTACCATCAGCGGCCCACTCTCCTGGAGCGGTCGCTGGGGTTGGTGGCGCTTTAGCAGCCGGAGCTTGAGGCACCGCCGCTACGGGCGCAGCCGCTGGTTGAGCCGAACGAGAATCAACGTACTTCAGAAGATCTTCTTTTGTGAGACGACCCCCTTGTCCTGAGCCAGTGAGAGCATCAAGCTCCGCGAGAGGAACGCCGTGCTTCTCGGCCAGGCTCTTCACAAGTGGGGAATAGAATTTCGCGCTCTCCGCGTGAGCGACGACGGGCTCCACTCGTTGCGGAGCGGCTTCCAACACCGGAGCGGCCTTCGGAGCTGGAGCCTCCTTAACCGCGGCGTTTCCGCTTGTTGCCGGAGTTGAAGCTGCCGCACCAGCTGCGGTGTCGATCATCGCGATCTTTGTTTTCACGGGAACTACATCTCCCTCGTTGAAGAGGAGCTCGGTGATAACGCCGGCGGCGGGAGCTGGAATCTCGGAGTCCACCTTATCGGTTGAGATCTCGAGGATCACTTCGTCCTTCGCGACGGTATCTCCCACTTTCTTGCGCCACTTGGAAATAGTCGCTTCAGCGATAGACTCTCCCATCTGCGGCATCAACATCTCAACTTTCATCGGTACGGGCTCCTTGAAAACTCGAAAAACGATTGTCTTTATAGACTTATACGACATTAAGAGAAAGCTTCTCGTACCTCTAAGATGTAGAACAGAGGTCGGTCTTCGCAGGTTTTTAGCGCTACTTTTGGAGACGGTGTTATGGTTTCGTGGGGTGGTATTTTCTCATCAAATTCAGACTGTTAACTCCTACGCTGAAAGCTCTCTTGGATATCCCCTGAAGCCGCTCCTCGGCAAAGCGAGTGAGGGGTCTTTCCTTTCAACTGTTAGTGGACGGGAACTTCGAAGGAAAACATCCTTTGAGGGCAGAGCGCCAGCACCTTCCGCTGAAGGTGGGGAGCCATGGCACAGAAGGTCATGCCTGATGGAGGAATCGGTTTACGGGGCGGGGCTTGAATGAGTTTCGCGTATCGTCGAAGGAAGGCGCGGGGCGTAGTTCTTATCGGACGGGCGAGGTGTGATTTTTTCAGCAACGCCCCGTAGTAATCCTTTGGAAGACCGAAGGAGATATCTTTTCCCACAGAGAAGATTAGGAATTCGTCTTGAACCTCTTGCAGCTGGTAACAACCAGCGGGAATGCAGCTGGCGTTTTCCGAGAGTATCCATATGGTGCCGGGAACATAGGGGTGACGCATATCCATATCTCCGTAAAGGGAAGTTGAACAGTATTCCCTATATCGGAGTTGGTTCGGAGATGTTGCTTGTGGTCGATGAGATTTTTATGTGAAAGGGAAGCCTGATAGGGGTCTTCGAGTAGAGGGGCGCGGATGTCTCGTCGTATGGCGTAGCCCGTACCGCGTGAAGCGCGGCGATCCGCCTAATCGCGCAAGGCCTGCTGCTCCCTCGTGGCAATTCGCTCCCTCCGATGAAGTTTTCCTTGCCTTTTTCATGAAAGGTAATAATTTCTGAATCCATGCATGATAGGTCCGGCTGCTCATAGAGTGCTCAATGACCGAAGTAACGCATCCACGAGATCCACGAGATCCACGACATCCACGAGATATCGATACCTGTTCCGCTGGTAACGGATCTCAAACGTTTGGAGGCCTTCCGGCTCTTTCTATAACGGGGCGAGAGTTACTCCTTCCCGCTATCTCTTCTAGTGACGTTCAGTTCCCTCAAACTTGTATCCGAGCTGAATGCGCGTCGGTCTTGGACCACGAAGGGGCTCTCCGACTAGCCATTCGCCAGGAACGGTATGATCTTGTTGGTCATCTGGTATCTCCTGGCGCCACAATAGATCAGGCCATTCTTACCGAACTTGTCGAGGATGAAAATGTCGATGCCATCCGAGCTCTTTCTCAGGCCGGGGCTTCTTTTTGCGATGGCGAGGGTAAGTGCCCTGCTCTTCAACTAGCCCTGAACAAACAGAAACTGGCCTTAGAGATGGAGCCGGAATTTGCGGCATGGGATGTTCCTATTGTTGATTTCCAAAAATTTAGGGCCAATTTTAGAGATATCGTAAGCTTGATCTTGCAGACACTTCCGAATGTGGATGGAATCGTTATTTATGATCTGGTCGAATTCTCAGCAGACATCCACAGGTGGCTCAAATGTGATGGGATTGGCTCGGTGCATTTTTGGTGGGGGGAAGATCCGAGCGCGACGGATTTCGAATCACTTCTGTTATTAGCTGTAGAGAGCGGTCGGACTGAACCAGGTGTCCATGAGCTAGTGAGAATGCTAACCCACGAAGGAGTTAACGTTCTTAAAGATACAGGATTTCTAGTAGACCTACTTGAGGCGAGGAAGGTCTGCAAGGATGAGAGTATAATGAATCCCCTCGTGAGTCACTCTGCGACTCACTTGGGAATTACTCCGAGTAGTTTATGGGGCGCACTACGAGCATCCCCTGCAGAGCTTCTTGAGCTATTAAGGATGCACGGCGCTCCGTCTGAGGATTCAGCATGCCGACTGTTGTTCAAGTACCGAAGGGTTCACGAAGAACCCGTGGTTTCCCAAATTCTTAACCTCAATAGAAAATATGATTTTGACTCCTACTATCCGGCTTCCCTGGATTTTAATGAATCTTTGTGGAGTGGCGTCCGAATCAACAAACTCCTAGCCGAGCACATAAAGAAAGTCCCACGATATGGCTTGTATTACGATACAGATCCTCAGGGTGGTTACATCTTTCTGATGGACCAAATGATGGATCCGAGGTCTGAGCTCTTCGCCAACAAGCTTCTTCCCAAGCGTTTTGCGCTGCGGTTTCAAGGCCACGATAAGGTGTCAAAAACCACATCCTTTAGGTTCCTCTCGACGTGTGCCGCCGCCGCCACCGTCCTGGGTACGGGAGCCAGTGAAGGGATCATCCTTAGGGAGTTAGTTGCGGAGGGATTGCGGCGATGCGAGCCGAACAACGGGGGACAACTTCGAATTCATGATCTCTGTGTCGAGTATAACCAAGCCTTTGATGGGCTATTCGACGTGCGGGATATGATGACCTCTTTTGCGCATACGGTATTAATCCCGTTGCTTGCGTACGAGTACAAAGGAGTTCGAAATTTGCCCCGAATATCGGCGAAAAATTTCGACGTTATTAATGAGGCTCTACGGGATGTCTCTTTTGATGTGTTGTTTAATGGTCGGTCTCTCCTTGAGATTAGCCGTATCAATAGAGCATGGCATAGAGTTATTGATAGACACCCGGTTGGTATCCATGAACAGGTCGAGTGGCATCCGATAATTCCAGAGACTCCGTTGTCAGAGGGATATTCGGTCATCGCGCTCACCACACCGGCCCAATTAAAGAGCGAAGGTCAAGCAATGGGTAACTGTCTCGTGACCGGTTTGTATGATGCTGGATGCATGTGCGGGGATATCGCTATCCTTTCTCTCAGATATCAAGGAGTGCCCGTTGTCACGCTCACCTTGGTTAACGATCCTGATAGCGATAAGTGGTTGATAACGGAGTATCAAGGGGCACGCCATGCGGCTCCGTCTTACGAAGAACGTAATCAAATCTCCTTGCTCAGAAGGATGCTCAACGACGGCTCTATTCTCGTGGGCTCCCAGGGCGTAGGTCTCACCGAGCAAAGCCGAAAAAAATTGAATCGAGGTGACGGCTTTCTGCTTGAACGGTTGTGTGGTCGTCGGCTTGGTGACTATCCGGAAGCGGCGATCGCCTTCTACTCACATGCGGTAAGATGGCCGACGCACGGTGAGATGATTCCCTTACTTCAGGATTTTTATTTCGACCGATATAAGGATTACCTGTATGAACTTCTTGAAAGCTGTTAGGCCTCCAAAGAAGGTCTCCGGTCCTTATGCATGTCGGCGCGGTGAGAGCCGCCCTCTCTATCTCTCGCGGCATGCAATAGCTGTAGCGACTTTTGGGACCTAAGCCTTTAGAAACTTCTTAAAAGGATAGTTGGATATCTTGTGAAAGCTCAATTGGGGGCGAACCTGTACCGAGTCGAACATATCCCCGAAGGCCGCGGAGAGGTCAGATAGAACTGACTGCGCGCCATCGAACGATCGGACGAGCGTGTATATCTCAACTGTTTGTTCGCCGACAAAAAAGGTGATCCAGGAGATGAGGGGATGTCGCTTACAGAAGGATGTGACCCTCTCTCGTTCCTTGGGCGTGAGCGCTCGCGAAACCACTTTAAGCGCGAAGGGAAGATCCCCGAAAATTTTGGGGTCCATGATATAAAAATGTCCCTGAATAATACCAGAAGCCTCAAGCTTTTCGACTCGGTATTGAAGAGAGGAATACGGCATTCCGAGCGCGCGTGATACTTCCTGAAGGTTTAAGTAGTGGTAGTTCGAGAGTGCGGAAAGGACGACGTGATCTTTTTCGTCGAGATCGTACGTTGTTCGCGCCTGCTCTCTGGAGTGGAAAGATAGCGCGCGATCCGAGGAGCTCGGCGGTAGTCCCTCTACCCGACCAAAGTATTCACTTTCAACAATCAGCAGGCAGGATCGGATGAAGAACGGTTTGTCGGATTGAGTCGCGAGCGATTCGAAAAAGTGGGTGAGGTGTACCGGGCCACGAGCGAAGATTCGCACCTCAAATTCCCCACCCCCTCCGAGTTCCACGACGGCTCCGGACTGTTCGCTCTCGCATAGGAGCTTTCTGAATGATTCGCGCTCAGCCAACGTCGCTGATGGTAGCGACAGTTGGGCTAGATACACAGTCATCCCCAGGCTGTGTGGATCCACGAAGACGCAGCGCCGAATAAAAATCCCCTTGTCGAGAAACATGCTGATGGTTCGACGAACGGTATGGCTCGTCATGTGGAGCGTTCGGGCCACCTCCGTTGTTGACTTCTCCGCGCTAAGAAGGACGGCGTGCAGCACCTGTTTTTGGGATTCGGTAAGTTTCATACACTTGGTATTCTCTCGCCTTAGCGGGGCTCAGTATGTGCGTTCAACGCGCCAAAGTCATGTAAAAAGTAGTGGGATCGATGTCGATTGTGTGTAGCCGCTCACGACGCGACCTGAGTGCCTGTTCGGCCGATACCTCATTCCGGACGCCCGGATTAGCCTTTGAAGGGAGTAGGTGATCGCGGCTTTGCTCTGCTGGTTGCCTCGTCCTCTCGCTTTTTGATCTCCGCCAACGCCGCCTCAATAAATCCGTATCCGATCGTCACCGGATTTCCGATGCCGACGTTCACGATGATGACGTCATTCGCGAATATTTCATCCCAGTTCATCGCCTTGCGAGAGAGGGCGTGAAACGATTCTTCGCCGCCTGAGCGCCACTGACGGAAGTAGAAGTAGAGCTTGTGGACTTTAGCCAGGTTCCAATCATAGAGGTGTTCGGAGAGCGCGAAGAGATAACTTGTTCCCACCAAAAGGGTGCTCGGTTGTTTCGCTGGCTCGGGCTCTTGGTAGGTGATGGAGACGTATGGCGTTGGTTCATGAAATCGCTCAGGGAAGAGGACGTTGGCGATCTTTAAGAGATCGCGGTCTTTGCTTCTTGGCTCCGGTTCCACGGTGTAGGTGTCACACGAGAAGGCGCGGAACGAGCGTCCTCCCATCTCTTTGAGTTTCAGGTTGATAGCTTTGAGTGCGATGCATGAGGCGACGTCGTTCCAATGAGAGCCCGTAGGAGCGAAAAAGCGAAAGGGGACCTTCGCCTGCGCCTCTTTAAGAACATCGACCGTATCGACATAGATAATGCCCTTGTCGTTGAAAGCTTTCTCAACCAGATCGTAGGGGTGCGGTCGCTTCTCTCGCGAAGGATCAAGGTAGCCCGCCGGAATGAGCTCCGGGTAGAGGTGCGCCATGTTTGGGGTCACGACGATCACTAAGCTCGTCCCGCGAGCCTTCAAGCGCTCTTGCAGCTCCTTAATATCCGCTACGCGCTGTTCGAGTTTGCCGATATTTTTTGGGCGTTTGTGATTAAGAGCGGAGAGGTGCGCCGTTTGAAAGAGGTGGTTGTCGTGACCAACACGAACTGAGCCCACGTTGAAGGCTGATATCTGTCCGAAGCCACGGGAGTATATCTCGTTGGCGACGAGGGTTAGTGGATACCACAAACCGGAGGAGCGCTTCGCTCGAGTCTCGACTACCTTTTGCCACGAGCGCTTCAGGAACGCCTGACGTGAGAAGGGCGGCGCCGGCTTCGCCATCGGCATTCCAAACGGAGCTCGTTCCGTAATGATCGGACGGAGATCGTTCGCGATCGGAAACGCGAGGAAGAGCCCCACGATAGCGAGGAACGCTATCTTTACCCCCAGAACTGATTTTGAGGAGGTCTCTTCCATGATCAGAATTGGAAATAGATAAACGGTGAGAAATCGGTACCCGCCATCGCCGCGGCGGAGAGAAGGAGGAGCGCCGCCGCTTGCGAGGCCATAGCCGCGATCCGAATGACCGGTGGGCTCCAGGATTGCATACGATCCTTGAGCGCCAGCGCCCCTGGGATCAGAGGCCAGAGACAAAGCGCGTACGCCACGACGACCATAAAGATCTCGAAATTTGAGGTCACGGAATAGAGGGGAAGTATCTTCTTCACCCCCTCGTTACTCACGAGATGTCGAAAGTACATACTCGCCTGTGTGAGGTCATCCGCTCGGAAGAGGACGCGGCTCAACATCACCAAAAAGAGGGTCAGTAACACCTGCGCCGCGTGAGGAAGTTTCAGAAGATACTTAGAGAGGAAGAGTCGCTCCAGGGTCATAAAGAACCCGTGCCACATCCCCCACAAGATGAAGGTCCACTGAGCGCCGTGCCACAGTCCAGAGAAGAGAAACACAACCCACAGGTTGAAGTATTGGCGCGGAACGCTGCACTTGTTTCCACCTAGGGGATAGTAGAGGTATTCGCGCATCCAACGACCGAACGACATGTGCCAACGTCGCCAGAAGTCGGTAAAGGAGGAGGCGAGGTAGGGGTGATTAAAATTCTCAGGGAATCGGAAGCCGAACATCCGCGCGAGTCCGATCGCCATATCGGAGTACCCTGAGAAGTCAAAGTAGATCTGCGCGGTGTAGGCGATGATACCGAGCCACGCGATATCGGTCGAAAGAGAAGCCTCTTTCAGGGCGAATACCTTGTCAGCGGTATGACCCACCACGTCGGCGATGAGTACCTTCTTGCCGAGTCCGATCGAGAAACGAATCATCCCCTCGAAGAGGTCGTTCAAGCGGGTCGAGCGGTTATGAAGCTGATCCTCAATCTCGTGGTATCGAACGATCGGTCCGGCGATAAGCTGGGGGAAAAATAGGATGTAGAGGAGGAAGGTGATCGGATTGCGACACGGAGGGCGAACCTTTCGGTACACATCCACGATGTAGCTGATCTTATGGAAGGTAAAGAAGGAGATGCCGATAGGGAGTACGACCGTTTGCCACGCTATCGGTGGGGCACCAAACCAGGAGCCGATGCGAGAGGCCTCGCCCACAAAAAAGTTGGCGTACTTAAAATACCCAAGGGAGCAGACGTTAATGACGATCGAGAGTGACAGCCACCCTTTGGCCCCTCGGGCAGTCGCTCGATCGATGAGGTGAGAGAAGACGAAATCAACCGCGCACAACCCGAGGAGCATCCCCACGAATCGCGGCTCTCCCCATGCGTAGAAGATGAGGCTGGCTGATATGAGAACGAGATTTTTTAAAAGCCGAGGGGCAACGAGATACATGCCCAAAACGATGGGGAGAAAATAGAAGAGGAAGATGTACGAGCTAAACACCATACGCGCGTGGGGAGCATATCAAATGTGGCGCGTGAGGCAAAAACGCAAAGATTATCACCAGGATATTTTTTGTTCCTCGAGGCGAAGGAGGCGAGTGCCTGATGACACCGTTACTCCGCCGCCATAACGGGATTCGAAAGCTCCCCCTGCTGGCTACGGAGGTTGCGGATAACATCTTTTACCGCCCGAGGGTTACGGAGACCGGGCATCATAATCGACCCCTTGAGGTCACGACCGATGGGGGTGATGTGAATATCCGCAACTCCAAGTATTCGTTGCGGAATACTCTGAATGGTCTCTATCTCTTGGATCTGATTGTAGTCGAGACGAGAGGTTCTCGAGGACCACCACAGCCGTCCGGTGACTTGGATAAGGTACTCAGGGGTGATAACCAAGCGCTCGTTGTAGATCTTGAAGGCTGCTCGCGCCAGTACGAGTAACGGGATAATCGGAAGGTAGATGGTAGGGATTGAGAGGGAGCCGAGCGCGATGTCGAAGTCTCCTTTTAAGGCGAGTTCAACGTTGAGGTATATGATAGCTGCCTCAAGGAGTAGGGTAACACCAACCAGGATGTACTGATTGAGCCAGGATTGTCTTACGATAATATTGTTACCATCTACGACGCCGATGGTTGGAGCGGGCTTTCCGTTGTTGTTCACAACGGAAGAGTAGGGGAACGGTGCGTTTGCGTCCAGATAGAGCTCGTGGGAGGGCGGTGTTTCACCGACCCGGCCCCTGAATTTTACGAACTTACAGGTGGTTAGGCATTCCAGTCACTCTGGACGGCTAGAAGTTCAGTGTCTCTTCAACAGCGGCCACGAGATCTTCGGTCTGCGGTAGAACGATATCCTCGAGAACGGGGGCGTGAGGCACCGCAGCCGCGTACTTCATACCCACACGTTTGACCGGAGCGTCCAAATTCGCGAAGCATTTCTCCGCCACTTGTGCCGCTATCTCACCCCCGAATCCACCGAAGAGCACATCCTCGTGCGCTATCACTACTCGACCTGTTTTGCGCACACTGTTGAAGATGTGTTCAATATCGAGCGGGACGATCGAGCGGATATCGATTACCTCTATCGAGTATCCCTTTGACTCCATCATGTGAGCGGTGAGAAGGCTCTTATGAACGAGCGCTCCCCATGTCACGATAGTGAGATCGGTGCCCTCTCGAACGGTCTTCGCCTTACCTATTGGCACTACGAAATCCGCGTCTCCCTCTGGTCCCTTCGCGTAGACCTGTCGGTAGAGCCCTTTGTGTTCAAGGAAGAGTACCGGGTCTTGAGCCCGAATCGCCGCCTTTAAAAGCCCCTTCGCGTCGGTAGCGTTAGAAGGGTAGAGGACGAAGAGTCCGGGAAAGTGAGCGAAGGTCGCTTCGATGTTTTGTGAATGGTAGGCGCCGCCTCGAATGTATCCACCCACAGGTATGCGAATGACTGCCGGGCATCCGTAATCTCCCGCGCACCGGTAGTGGAGCATCGCAAGTTCGTTACGGATCTGATTCGCGCCCGTCCACACGTAGTCACCGAACTGGATCTCAGCGATAGGCTTCATGCCCCGAGAGGCTAATCCGATCGCGGCTCCCACAATTGAACTCTCAGCGAGCTGGCTATTAAATACTCGCGTCGCGCCGTGTTTGGCGGTGAGTCCCGCCGTTACGGTGAACACGCCACCTTTCCCATGCGCCACATCCTCACCAAAGATACAGGTGTCTGGGTTTCGCGCGAGCTCCTCATCGAGTGCGTGATTGAGCGCGTCAACGATGAAGACCTCTTCGCCGGTCGCCTCTGGTTCCGTAATCCCCTCCCATGGCGTGGGGTTTTTGAAGGTGTGTGTTGTCGCGTCGCTCGCTGTTGGATCTGGGGTCTGTTCGGCGTCCTCCGCCGCGCGATCCACGAGGTTCTTGATGTCCGCGTGCATCTCCTCGATCTGAGCTTGAGTGAGGACTTTGCGGTCCAACAACATCGCTCTCGTAAGTCGGAGTGGACATCGGAGTTGCTCCTTCGCGAGGTCCTCAGATGTTCTGTACTTCAGGTGATTATCGGAGATTGAGTGGCTTTGTAATCGTGGTACATGCGCCTCGATGAGCGAGGGGCCCTCGCCACGACGAGCTCGGTCGTGCGCGAATTTAAGCGCCGCGGTCGACGCCTCAACATCCGACCCGTTCACTTGCGCGGTATGAAGGTTCTCGTAGTTCTGCGCTATCGTCGCGATACTTGAGCCGGCGAGTTGCTCTGAGATGTGGACCGAGATCGCGTAATCGTTGTTCTGAATGACGAAGACAACGGGAAGCTTCTCACGAGCTGCCCAGTTTAGGGCTTCGTGGAAATCGCCCTGTGAGCACGTTCCCTCACCAGCCGAGACGTATACTACCTCGTCGAGGTGTTTCATCTTCGCTCCGAGCGCGCATCCGACCGCTTGGAGGAATTGACTCCCTGTGGGGGAGCTTTGAGGGGGAATACGGAGGGGCACCGAACAGTAGTGCATCGGCATCATTCGGCCGTGCGAGTTCGGATCGTTCACCTTATTCATGGCGTTCATCATGATCTCCTCGGCTGTCATGCCGAGTCCGACCACGAGCGCCATGTCACGGTAGTATGGATAGAACCAATCGTGTCCGGATCTGAACACACGAGCTGTGGCTACCTGAATCCCCTCATGTCCCGCGCAGCTTATTTGGAAGTGGCACTTATTCTGCTTGTAGAGGGTGATCGTTTTTTCGTCGAGGAGGCGTGAAAGGAGGATGGTTTTGTAGGACCAGACTAACTCTTCGTTCGCGAGACTCGCGATGGCGCGAGAAGTTGATGTTTTGAGGGTTGGTCCCTTTTTCTCGCTACCCGTTTTGCTTGCTCGCTGCATCGTCTTCTCTTCAGTGGTGGGAGGTCTTGATGTGTACCCCTATACATCATCAACCGACCTCATCTCCCTACGTCATGCGGCTTCTCTGTATTGTGAACCACTTCCTACGAAAGGTGTAGGGTATTCCGCACGGTCTACGGTCACTCCGTAGGAGTTGACCCTACTATGGGTCGCATTGGAAGAGCCAGAGCGCAAAAAGATATGTTTTCGTAGAGGGTTACGGATTATTTTTGCGTCTGAGTGAAAGAATCTCGCGAGGTTACCGATGAGGTCGAGAGGAGTTGCCCCTTGAGGCGCCTCAGGACGGGGCGAAGAACCTCCTCAACCCTCAGTAGCAGGAACGATCGCTATCGCTCGAGCTGGAAAACCGGATCCTCGCTTAACCTTGGGAACTCCGACAAACACAACGCCGCCAGCCTCTGGAACCTGGTCGAGGTTCGCGAGGAGTTCGACCTGATATCGGTTATGTTTCAAAATGAAGGACTCCAGCTCGTAGGTGTCTTTTGACACGGAGAGGCCCGGATCGGTATCGGTTGTTTCATGTCCAGAAGCGGTTATGTTTCGAACCTCATAGAGATATCGTAGGGTCTCGATACTCCAGCCCGGATAGTGCGCGACGCCGCGCGCGTCGCGATTTTGCATCTCCGCTTCGCTCGTCCACCGTTTAGACCAATCGGTGCGCATCGCCACAAAGGAGCCCTGCGGGATGGGGCCGTGGCGATTCTCCCACTCGTGAATATCATCGAGGGTGAGCACGTAGTCGGGATTATTCTCTACCTTTTTGTGTACATCGATGACGACAAGCGGAAGGATTAGTTCGGAGACCGGTATTTCGTCGCTCGTTCTCAATCCTTTGTGAAAGTGGGCCGGTGGATCTACGTGAGTCCCCCACTGTCCGACGTGACAGTACTCCTCAAGCAAGAATCCATCTCGAGCGATGGTGTAGACGGTTTTGCGGCGCATGGGAGGATCTCCCTTCCAGTGCGGTGAGTCGACATCAAATTCATGGGTGAGATCGACGATTCGAACGCGCGCATTATCTTTACCTATCAGACCCTCCGGCGCTCCGAGGCGTGGAGTGTGCCCCCCGCAGCCAGATATCAGGATTGATGTTGCAGAAAGAACAGAAAGAATTCGTCTCATAAAAGATACATGGCCACCAAGATTGTTTTTGGCAACCTCTTATTTCGGGCCAAGTCAGCGTCCCCAACTATTTCTCTCAGTGACCGCGCGACACAAACATTCAGTTTATCGATTTGAAAACAATTTTTAAAAAGGAATAATCCATGTTTCGGCTCGACCCGAGCAGCACGATTGCATCCGATTTGAAATCGTACCTCTGTCGGATTTACCGCGCTCTGTCTCTGAGAGAAAAAGTTAGGGATGGAACCCTTAAGTAGCCCTAACTTCACCATCTTTCACCTTTTTACAACTAGCGCGCCACTATGTGAGAAGCTAGCACGTAAGAAGTCACCTGGGCCTTCCTTTATGTTTGTATCTCAGCGACCGGCTATTCATGTTCCCGAAAGCTTGACGTGCGTCTCCTCCGCGACTCTCACGCCCCCTCGACGATTGCTTTCCCCGACTGAAGGGGCAGATGTCGTTAGGGCCGCGATTGAACATCTGAGCGCGCGATTGACGGGCGATCGATTTACGGTATCTCCGTCCGTAGCTGTGGGCACTCAACGGCAAGTGTTGACCGTTTCGGCTCT
This sequence comes from Bdellovibrionota bacterium, assembly GCA_044345405.1. GTDB lineage: Bacteria > Bdellovibrionota_C > UBA2361 > UBA2361 > OMII01 > OMII01. The sequence continues at coordinate 93,234 of JBIJBE010000004.1, read as the reverse complement.
CGATCGTGATGAAGCTTTTGTGGTGAAGGTCTCTGATACAAATCTGGTCTCTCATGACGAGAAACTTCCGCGAACTCAACCGCCCACATTTCGCGCGGAGTGGGTAAAGCGGCACATCGCTCTCGAGGAAGAGGTGCCTTTCCATGGCCATAGGCTTGTCGCGGTCGCTCCGTTCGTAAGGGGGGAAACCTTCTTGTCGCTCGCCACTCAACGTGGATTGTCGGAGCGCGAATGGGATATCGGATACACAACCATTCCGACGCTTATGCGGGCGATCTGGCGAGAGTCCCGTTCGCCCGATGATCCAGCGCTCGGACTCCTCCTCGATCATCACTTCGACAATATCGTTGTTGGAGGCAGACAACCTCCCTTTCATGACCGCTCTTGTGATACGCAAGATCGCTTCGTCTTTGTGGATGGGCGTAATGATGGCCTGTACCATCCGGAGAGCGCCCTTGAGGACGCTATTGAGGATTTCCGCGTTCTCTTCAAGCGATACGCGTTTGTTCGAAGCTCGTGGGCATGATCCCCGTTCTCTTGTGTGGAGCCTGTTCGGCAAAGAACCTCGGGTCCTCTGACGCACCTCTTGCGCTCCCTTTGAATCCCGAGGATCTCTACAACTTCCTTGCCTGATGATCTAAGCTGTGAACATGAATCCATGGCTCATGCTCGCTATCGCTATCCTGTTCGAACTTTCCGGTACCACCTGCCTGAAGCTTTCGCTCGGTTTTACGCGCCTTATCCCCAGTATCGGGGTGGTGTGTTTTTTCCTCGGAAGCTTGGGGCTTATGTCACAGGCTCTTAAGACCTTAGAGGTCGGGATCGTCTACGCCATTTGGTCTGGGGTAGGAACCGCGACGATAGCCCTGGTGGGTGTTGTCGTCTTTGGCGAATCGGTGACCATCATGAAGATCGCCGGCCTTGTCATGATCATCGGGGGTAGCATTCTCTTGAGGGTCGCCTCAACGCAGACGTGAAACGCCCCACGGTGGAAGCGCTCATCGCGAGCGCTTGCCTTCCAGCCTAATTGCGACTCACCGCATTGTAAGTGGCATCACCATGACGAGGCACGGATTGTCGGGCCACACTCCATGGAACTCCTCAACGGGGAGGAAGCCAGCTTTAAGGTAAAAGGTTCGTGTCTTGTCAAAGAAGGGGTCGGAGCGACTCGGTCCTAAGGTCTTGACCTCAAGGAGTTCAAAGCCCTGCTCTCGAGAGCGTTGTTCAGCGCACGATACGAGCATACTTCCAACGCCGCGACCGTGATGCTCGGGCAATACCGCCATAACGTGAATTTCATTTGTGAACTGGTTGTGGCTCTTGAGGGTCACAAATCCGACGAGGGTACGATTGCTGTCGTACGCGCCGAATGTCTCGTATCGCTCCGTGTCGACAACGTAGGACTCGATGTACGACTCCAACGCGAACCACTCCGGCAGGGCTCGCAACACATCTCGACACGCGTCAGCGCGTGGCATCCCCATCTCGAATATTCTATACCCACTCATTGCCGCGCATCCTTACACAATTTGAGCTCGTATTGTCCCTGTGCCGTCGCTCGCGTCGAGGGTCCCCATGGGAAGCTACAGTTGATAATTTTGGTCATATAGTAGTCAGGTACCCGCTTTGAGGAAAGGATCGAACAGACGGGATATGCTAAATTGGGGTATTCGAAATAACGACACCGTGGTGGTGGGCGCCAGGGCGCTCAGCCTCCATTACTGCGTGCGTATCTCAGGCATGTCGCGTTCGCACGGTACCATGAGGTGTCAGGGGCGATGTTGTCGCGAACCCTTTCCTGTTGTATCGCCGATTCCCTATCGATAACGTTCTACCGCGCGTCGATGCTATCTTCGGTGGTAATGGAGAGTACCCGAGCTCCAAGCCTATCCTCCCTCTGAGAGAGGATTCCGAGCTTGAGTCCTTCATCGATCGCGTCCTCTAAGTGATCCCATGCCGTCTGGACGGTATCGTCCGATGCAGACCGTGTAAGGGTATCGAGCATGGTGTCCCGTACACTTGGGCCATGCTCTTTAAGATAGTCTACCACCGGCTCCAGCTGCGCGGGCGCGTGGGCTCTCCCCGCTTCGGGGAGTGATGGGATGGTGTCGGCTCTCTTATCAATTTCAGCTGGGGCGTGCTGCGCGAGAAGAGCTTGTGCATCGGAGGCGATCTCATACATGAGGGTCCGATGGGGTGAATAGATATCGCCGTTTGGCGCGATAAAGTTCTTTGCCAGGAGCCCACAGCGATAGGCGGACTCCAAAAAGTCAGCCAATCGGAAAACGGGGAATCCCCATTCAGTGGGATTATTGGATAAAAATTCCCGTTCGGCGTTCTGTTTCAGCTCAGTGAAACAGGCTCCACCATCCCGTTGCGCGATATGTCGAAAAAGAAAGGAGGGCACCGATTTCGTCCAGTCGCACGGCGAGGTGAGGAGCGCCTCGCTCTGTTCGATATTGAAGGGTCTCGTATCGAGACCTACTGGAAAGGGTTGATGAGCAGCGAGCACAGCGGTGGCGTGCTTTTCCCTCGTAACTTCAACAAGAGCTTGGCGACCCGTCATTGTGCTCCACATGTTTCAAGCGACTTTGCTTGAGCGTATCACGAGGGGTATGCCCAACTAAGCGATTTCGTGACCTATCGAATCACATCTTCGGGATTGTAGAGCGGGTCCTCCCACGATGGTGGTGATATTAGTCAGGATCTGTCGCGTTCTGAGAGCCGACTACAAGGGTGTTCCGTGTCGATTACGGATGGGTGAGGGTGTTCAGATCCGGGAGGTGCGGGTATCGCTCAACTGTGGCGAGAAGCTCCTCAGGCGAGAACTTTTGGTACTGGAACTCACTCCAGCTCCCTGCGAGTCCCGCGTGGGGGCACGAGCTCTTTACCCATCGGAGTTGCCCCCGGGGCTCCCCGCTCATGGGATCGCGGGAGGTAAACTCCACCACCTGACAATTTTTTATGTCTCCCACTGGAGTCTGGAAGAACTCGCGTTGCGCTTCCGTAGAAAAGTGACCGACCTCGGCCCACAACGCTTCGATGTACTCACCATGCGAGAACACTAAGACTCGTTGTCCACGGTTTTCGCGAGCGATTCGCTCCAGAAGAACTCGAGTTCGAGTGCGGGTTTGCAGTAAGGTTTCGCCATCGGGCATCGGTGCGTGAAGGGGATCCCTTTGGCGTAATTCCATGACCTCTCGTCGGCGGTCAGTATCAACGAAAGCGAATCGGCCCCAGTTTCTCTCTCCAAGTTGGGGATCAATTCGGATTAACACCTCTTTCCATCCAGCCTCTCGGCAGACGAGGCCCGCAGTTTCCCTCGCACGCACGTGATCGGAGACGTAAATAACGTCAAAGCCCTCTGGATGCGCCTCTTTCAACCATCTACCAGTTATATCCGCTTGATTGCGTCCTCGGTTTGAGAGGCGAAATTCTCGGTCTGGTGTCGAAAGGGCCGCTTGGGGATATTCAGAGATCGTCCCTCGTTTGAGCGCGCGATTGATGACGTTGATTTCGCTCTCTCCATGACGAATCATCACCAGTCTTTCCGGCATCGCGAGGGCTGGAAGACGGGGCGCTGGATCTTTGTGGGTGTTCGACGTTGGGGATTGGTCGCGCATGGTATGTCGATCGGTTTTGCCTAAGAGTATGGTACAGGTCGCCACGTTCGAATCAACTAAAAAATGGCTGCCCATTCTCGAGTTTCGGCTTCCTCCCCGGTGCCGTGGCGGGTTTGACGTAGCCGGCGGGGCGACCGGGTCTCGATGGCGAATATAGCCAGTCGCCGCGGCGCGGATTTTCGGGTACTTCTTGTGATGGTCGCGGCGATGATGGAGCCCCCCATTATGGCGAGAAGGGACGTCGAGTCGTGTGTAGATCTAACGTACTGTTGTGACGGCTCCCTAACAACTGTTCAGAGGCCCGTTTCTGGGTACGGCGCCACGTGAGGTAGGTAACAATGAGCGATGTAATTACCGTTTTCGATGTTGGAGCTTTTGAGGGCTTCTCTGGGATTTGGGACGAATTAGGCCCCAATGTTGAGCTCATCGGCGTGGACCCGTTTGAGGAAGCGGGGCTGCGGTACGGTAAGTTCAACCGAAAAGAGATTACGTTTCGCGAGGTGGTTGGAGACGAGGACAGGGAAGATGTCGATTTCTATCTGTCGAGAAATAATCACGCCTCATCACTGTTCAAGCAAAATGTAAAACTCGCGTCTCGATTCCATAATTTTTGGGATGGAGAGATTATCAGCACCGAAAAGCTCCATGTTAAAAACACCATTGAGATGCTCCATATTCATAACATCACCAAGTTCGACTTTCTCAAAATAGATCTTGAGGGTGCCGAGTTGATGGTGATGAAGAACCTGGAGAAGATCCTCAAAGATGATTGCGTGGGTATCTTCGCGGAGTGTTTCTTTCAGGAATACCATCATAATCGCCCCTTGTTCTCTGAGGTTGAACTCTACGTGAGGAGCTTGGGCTATCACGTTTTCGACATTCAGTTGGAAAAGTGGGGGCGCAAAACTAATCCTGAGCCTTTCCCCGTTGATAGCAAGGGTAATGTGAGGCCGGGGAACGCCCAAGTGATGTTCGCGAACGTTTTGTTCCTCAAAGATCCCATCCTTGACGAGAATACTTTGTCACTCGAGCAGATACGAAAACTAGTCACGTTAGCGAATCTCTTTAATCAGAAAGATTTCGCGGATGAATTGAAGGCTCATTTCAATTTATAGACAAAGCCTGAGTAGGTCGATATCGGGGGATACGCCAGAGACCGCAACGACCTTCTATTCGACCGACCTTTTCGCAATCTTGTACACTATCGACCGTACTCGCTGATCAAGGTCGAGGAGATAGTGGATTCCGAAACGTGATGGCTCAAAATCGTTCCACAGGTTGTTGGGAATGTCCCGAGCGAAGCTCGCGTGATTTGAGGCGCTTGCCATCGCGATAGTGGCGACCGAATCAACATCCCCGGTGAACGCCACGCATCTTTGTAGGAGGTCCGCGAGGCTATTCGACTGGCATACCGCTGTGACCGCGGCCTGTACCGTGTTAATCCCGTGTACAGGAACCTTATCCTTCCAGGTCGGGTTCCAGTCGTATCCCGGCACGTGGTTGGTTAGGAAAGCAGGGAGCTCCTCCTTTGTTCCGAGCGAATAGGCGAAATAGTGAGACATCAACGCGGCTGCTATCGCGGAGTCAACTCCACCCCTCGTGTCATGCGTCAATTTTGCTTGGATCTCGGAGCGGAGAACGACCTCATCGATAGAATCGAACATCCCGATGACGGGAGCTCGCATAGCGGCGCCGTTGCGTTCACTGTCAGGGCGCATTAGCTCAAGAAATTCCCGTCCTGAGTTTATTGAGCGGAGAAAGTCGTGGAATCTCTTGGCGTATCCTGCCCGTGGATCTCTCTTGAAGGTATCAACAAACGCCTGCGCTAATTCATCCGGCGTCCATTCCCGTTCCGAGGCGATAACTTCCGCCAACGCGATCTGCATCTGAGTGTCGTCCGAATACACGCCGGGCCTGACGTGCGAGAACTCTGGGTGTTGGTGATACTGAAGATCGTTCCGCGGATTATCGACGAACTCAAAGCAAAACCCATAGGCGTCACCGATGGCTCCAAAGGTGACCGGACTCGGGAGTTTGCTCTCTACCATTGTTTCTATCTTCGTATCGATCATCGGCATCTCGTAATTATGAAAAGCGTGTTCTCCGAGCTTGTCTTCCATGGTCCTGTTATCTGTTCTGACCTTACACGTACCGATTACTCGGTGCTACCATGTGTGCCGATTGCCGGGATCAGGCACCGAAGCATGGTAATAGTGAGAGTCGCAGCCTCGGAAGGAAGGTGTCTATGTCGCGGTTACATATGTGCGGGGAGCCCTGATATCGATAGGAACGCGCCGAGGGTCGGTTGGTGACACAACGTTACTCGAGCTCGGCTACTTTCCATCCCATTACCAAGAGGTTTCGGTCCCACAACACGAAGCTCTGTTGTCCGGTGTCGGATGTTCGGGCCGCTGAGGGATTGTCCTCTAGGTATCGGTTTATCCACCCATTCACGAATGCGCCCTTTTCCTCCGCGGGGATCTTGTTCATGAAGGGGCGAATCATGGCGCCCACCCAGCCCACGAGGGATTCCCGAGAGGTGAAGATCCTTTCATCCTCGCACCGTTCGATCGTTCCCTCATACCCTCCGCCTCGAAGAGCCCCGTACAAGGCGTCACGGGAGATAAGGGGTGGGTGACGCCACTCGCCGCCCTCGACGTAGTCTCCCGTGTGCGGGGTGAAGTATCCCCTCCACCGCGATTCTTCTCGGATCAGAGCGTACCCCGCCGCGAATAATTCCTTGAACGCGTCCTGCTCTGCGCAAAAGTGGTGCTGTGCACCGCCGATCGGTTGGAGCTTGTTGAGGGAACGAAACATCTCCTTATGAAGGAAGGTTCGTGGTTCTGATGGATCTCTAACCCAGTGGAGGGTGTAATTCGATACAACGATATCGAATCGAGGATCTGAGAGATCGAGGAGACGCGCATGGGATCGTATCGCTTCACCAGCGGCCTCTGCTCGCCCATGAAGTAATGTCAGATTCGGGTGTGTCTCGGCGGGGTATTTCGCACGCGCCTCTGTAACCATCACCTCACTAGGCTCAATCCCAAAAATCGTTCCTCCATTCGTTCGGAGTGTGGTCGCCAGTTCGGCGGTGTTTCCCCCATGACCGAAACCCAGATCGAGTACCCGGGCGTTGGCTGGGAAAGATGAGATAGTGCTGAGCATCCTATCCCAGCCCCGCCTCTGAACGAGATCGTTGAGCGACGCGTATGCCTTTGGGTCGAACGTTGTGCCGCTGTTCTCGATGTTTGAGAGAGAGGGGAGACCGTTCGTGCTGGAGGCGGGAGCAGACGTAGGCGGTTGCCCGATGGGATTTAATGGTTCAAAGCTCATATGGTGGTACCTCCACCGGAATTCTAGCTGGGCCGGGGTTGCTAAGCAAAAGTCTCCGCGGAGAGGTTGCAGTCCTCTAAGATTCCACTAAAAGTATAAAAAGCGTGTTTTCGGTGTTTTTTTCGACTAGCGGTCGGTCCCCGATATAGTGAGGCGGACAACAATTTTATGGAGCACCGGACGATGGTACAAATCTTCGTCAACCTGTCAGAAGACGGCCCTAAACCGAACGCTAATCTTCTCGAGACCGAACCCCGAGCGTTCGAAAACTTTAAGGTTCTGATGGATCGTTCCGGTGCTCAGATCGCCGAAAAGGTTTCCGGTCTTATCGCAAAGCACCCCGGCGCGTATGATGCATGCGTGGGGCTCTTAGCTGAGATATTCGCCAAGGATCGGCAGAACATACAGGGTGGCTTGACGGGGTACTTCTTGGCGTTGGTCGGCAAATACCGCCAGGATCCGGCCATGATTGAGACGTTTAAGAATGGGCAAGGTCTAGAAGTAAACGCCGCGCGGTTATCAGATACGTCCCTTATCTCGTGTAAGTTCAGACTGGACAAGAGCGGCGAGTATCAGCTCTCGCTCACCTTCGCCGCCCCCGCTGGAACACGCGACGAGCACGGAGATGTTCTCAAGTACGTTATTCAGGCTTAGCGGGGACACATCTTCATGAGGAAAGTTGGTGGGGACTACTCAGGTAAAACGTGTGAATCCCTTGGCGCAATCGATGGCGCCTTACCGTTCTGCTCGGAGGAAACGATGCGTCAGATGGCACAACCCGCTGTGGTTGAGCGTGCGTATCTTGTCGCGGATAGCGGGTTCGTAACTATGCGCCAAAACCCCCACGGAGGTCCGCCCCTGAAGGTTCCCCAATATTATATCGTGGAATTGCCAGGTACCGTCTCGGTGAAAAGTTGGCGGGTGCGTCGCAGTTCCTCTCCGTGAGTAATCCGGCGAACGGTCGAATGGCGAGGGAGGCGTTACCTGAGGGGTATCGAGACGCTGGACGGGTGTGCAAAGGACTCAAAAGCTCCATAGACGGAGAGGGCCCGGGTGTGGAGGACCTCTTTACCCTGGTGCGGGAAGGAGGGGACTCCGAGTGGGTTATTCTTCAATCGAAGACCCCTCCGACCTTCAATACCAGCAGCGCTTATATAGCGGTTCGGCGGCGCTCAGAGATGGTTACGCAACCACAGGCGCCCACTATGTTGATGGTCGGGGGCAGCTCCTTTCGAGAGGTTGCGGGCCCAGTGTGCGAAACCACGCGGGGAGCGTTTGAACCGTTAGGGCGCTTCGGACGATTGATTGAGGACCCGAGTGCTTCGCTCTCATTTGACACTGATGCATGGGGGCGTAAAAGCATAGAGTCGATGGGGTAGCGTGCGCTGGAGGAAAAGCGGTGGGGCTTCTACTTAATAGAAAAACTTCCAGCCCTTCTCGTCATCCCACGAGTAGGCTGAATTAAACACCGCAACGTCAACCTTATCGCCCTTTTCAGAAACCGCGCGGCTCGCGAGCCATTTAGCTTCTGCATGAGCTTCCTTTTTATCGGTTGTTACAAGGGTGGTAATAACGCTCTTGTAGCTTCTGCCGCAGAATATCAGAACCAGGTAGTCCTCTGGCTTCTTGGATGACTTGGTCACCTTGCTCTTCCCCTTGGTCTTGGTCCTTGAGGTCGGTGCCGAGAGTTTCTGTTTGGTTTTAGTTGAGTTCTTCTTCGTTGTTGGAGCTTTTACTTTTTTCATGCGCGCGCATGCTACCTTCCGGCACATAGGAATAGCAAGACGACCGCTCCAACTAACAAGGGGCACCATGTTTTTGATTACGCTTGTTGCCCGTCTCTCGCCATGGAGCCCCTTGACCAAAAGAGGTCCTCGAACGGCTCGTTATGCTTAGGTCGATGAAGATGGTAGTGTTCAGTCCTCGGCCATGAGCCGGCGAATCGTAAAGGGTAATCACCATAAAGAGTTCAGGGTATTAGCATGTCTTTTGAACAATTCAGCCTAGCTCCTGCTCTTCTCACCGCCTTGGAAAAGCAGAAATTCATCGAGCCAACACCGGTTCAGGTACAGGCCGTTCCTGTCGTGCAAGCTGGAAGTGACACCTATATCAACGCGGAAACGGGAAGTGGAAAGACCTTGGCGTATGTCCTTCCACTTTTTCAAGTGCTCGATTGTGAGAAGCGAGCCGCTCAGGTCCTCATTCTGGCGCCTACCCATGAGCTTGCCATGCAGATTCACCGCGTGACCTGCGACTTGGCCCAACATTCAGGTATGGACATTCGGAGCGCCTCGTTAATTGGTGGTGCCGCGATAGATCGACAGATCGAGAGGTTAAAAAAGAAGCCTCAGGTTCTCGTTGGTACCCCCGGCCGAATCCTTGAACTTCTTGAGCGAGGAAAGCTCAAGCTCTCAGAGCTCAAGACCCTCGTCATCGAGGAGGCGGATCGTCTCCTGGCGGACGAGAGCCTTGAGGCGGTTCAGAAAGTTATTCGCGCGTGCCCAGGGCGACGCCAACTTGTGTTCGTATCGGCCACCGAGCAGCCCAAGAGCAAAGAGGTCATGGAGCAGCTATCACCAGGGCTGGTTCGCCTCCACACCGAAGATGTTGTGATTAATCCCAACATCGAACACTTCTATGTTGTGGTTGATCAACGCGACAAGGCCGACACCATAAGAAAGTTGGTACACGCGACCAAGACGAAGAAAGCGATCGTCTTTACGCATCGAAACGAAACCGCGGAAGATCTCGCCGCGCGCTTAGAGCATCACAAAATCGCGGTAGCGGACCTGCATAGCACCTACGATAAGGAGGTTCGTAAGCAAGCCATGCAGAACTTTCGAAACGGAAAAGCAACTGTCATGATCGCTTCAGACGTCGCGGCTCGTGGACTCGATGTTCCGGGGATTACTCACGTATTCAATCTCGATCTTCCGAGCAAGGGTAAGGACTACCTCCACCGAGTCGGCCGCACTGGGCGCGCAGGTACGCATGGCGTTGCGGTCTCAGTTTTGGTTCGACCCGAGGTGCGATTGGTGAAACAGTTCGAACGAGATTTCAGCATCTCCATCCGCGAGGTCACACTTCGCGAGGGACAGATGCTTGTGGTCGACGATGGATGAAAAGTCGGGTCAGGCACGACTTTCACACTTTTGGTCCTACCTTCGTCGTAGAACAATTCAGTGGATGCCTACACTTCGTAATTAAAGACCCGGATGAAGTTCGCGATCAGCTTGTGGGTTACCTCGGCGATGGTGACCGGCTTAGGCGCGATAAGCTCCGCGATTGACGTGATCTTGATATCCCCAAGTCCGCAGGGATTGATCTGCGCGAAGCGGTGAGAGCAGGGAAGGACGTTGAGTGAGAATCCGTGCAGGGTACACCAGCGTGAGATTCGCACTCCGCTGAACGCGATCTTGGAGTTTTCGTCGATCCAGACGCCGGTCTTTCCAGGAACGCGGATACCCGTGATGTCGTACTCTCGGAGGGTGCTTAAGACGACCTCCTCAAGGGAACGCATGTACCATCCAACATCCGTCTTGTGATTGTGAAGATTGATGAGCGGGTAGCACACCGCCTGTTCGGGCCCGTGGTAGGTCACGCTCCCGCCCCGTTCGATCGAAACGACCGGCGTGCCGCTCGCCTCAAGTTCAGATGAAGGTGTGTAAAAATGCGCGTCCTCGGTAGAGGTTCCGCATGTGATGACGGGGTGATGTGAGCACGTGAGCAACACATCACCCTGCGTACCGTCTATGAGCTTCCGGTGGTACGTCCTTTGAAGCTCCAAGCATTTGACGTAGTCGATCACGCCGAGGTCATAGACCTCCAGCTTGATCGGGTCGCCGTTAGCTTCTTTAAAAATTGACTGGCCGTCCGAGCGCAAGTGCCATCGCCTCCATAGTCGCCTCTGAGAGCGTTGGGTGAGGGTGGATGGTGTCAACCACGCTCGCCGCGATTCCCTCGTGAGACCGAATGATAGCAGCTTCCGAGATAAGCTCGGTAGCCTCGGCGTGAAGAATGTGCACACCGAGAACCTCGCCAACCTCATCATCGATGATGACCTTAACGAAACCGTCCTGCTCTCCGATAGCGATAGCTTTACCAACCGCTGAGAACGGCATCTTACCGACGCGGTACTTGATGCCCTTCGCCTTAGCGGCCTTCTCGGTGAGTCCAACGGACGCTACTTGAGGCTGGCAGTACGTACATCCAGGGATGTTGTCATACCGCATCGCGTGCTTAGCCTTGCCAGCGACAACCTCCGCGGCAACAATTCCCTCGTGGCTCGCTTTGTGCGCGAGAGCCGCGCCGCCGGCAACGTCGCCGATAGCGTAGTGGTGAGCGATGTTCGTCTGAAGGTACTCGTTGACCTTGATGAAGCCACGGTTCGTCTCGATACCAACCTTCTCAAGTCCGATGTTCTCGGTGTTCGGCATAATACCGATAGCGACGAGACAAGCGTCTCCGCTCCACTCCTCGGTCTTGTCCTTGCCCTTAAGGGTCGCGGTTACGTTGGCGCCGGAGCGTTTGAGGTTCTCAACACCGGTTGAGGTACGGATGATCATGCCGTTCTTCGTGAATACCTTCTCAAGGGTTTGAGCTACCTCGGTATCCTCAACGGGGAGGATCTGGTCAGCCATCTCCACCACGGTAACTTGAGTTCCAAGGGTGTTGAAGAAGTAGGCGAACTCGATACCGATAGCGCCCGCTCCGATGATCAGGAGCTTCTTAGGCATTCTCTTGTTCTCAAGGATTGTACGAGCGGTGTGAACCACCTCTCCGTCAACATCAACGCCAGGGAATGGACGAGCGCGAGCCCCGGTCGCGATGATGATGTCCTTGAACTCGTAGGTCGTCGACTTCTTGGAGGAGTCCGTGACAACGAGTTTGTTGCCCTTTTCGAGCACGCCGTTTCCAGAGATAATCTCGACCTTGTTCTTCTTCATCAGGTAGTTCACACCACCCGAGAGCTTGTTCGCTACTTCACGGGAGCGCTCGATGATGCGCTTGAAGTCTACGGAAACATCGCCGGTCGTGAATCCGAATGAGCTTGCGTGCTTGATGTCATTAAAAACTTGAGCGGAGCGAAGGAGTGCCTTGGATGGGATACATCCCCAGTTGAGGCACACGCCACCAAGCGCTTCACGCTCAACGATAGCGACTTGTCGTCCGAGTTGCGCGGCGCGGATAGCCGCTACATATCCACCAGGTCCTGAACCTAATACGATGAGGTCACGAGATTGACTCGCCATACGAATAAACTCCTGAGCGATAAAAGGTGCGTCGGCTCATACAACACAGCCGCGAGGGCCAACGAGGTCCTCGACAGCCGATGTATCACAGAATGAGGAGGGTTGGAACGGGTTACCCGGGATTTAATCCGCAGTTATCTCAATAAGAATGAGGGGTTAGCGGACTCCAGTCCTGAGGTCTGAGGTTATGTGAAGGAAAGGGGGAGAAACTCCCTTTTTTCAGATCTTTGAACTCCTTCACGGTCGCTCCCCTAAGCGTCCTCAAGCGTGGCGGCCGTTCGTGTGGTACGTTCCGTCAGTATGAATGGCTCTTCCTCACGCACTCCATCCCCTCGAGGGCCCGCCTCGTTAGTGATTCCAGATCATGAGCTGCGGTTTTCATTCGCGCGTTCAGGTGGCCCCGGTGGACAGAACGTCAACAAGGTAGAGACCAAGGTGACCCTGACCTTCGATTTCACCAATTCCTCCGTGCTGACATGGGAGCAAAAGGGACGCCTCGGAACCCATCCCACGATTTTACAGCACCTTAACGCTGACGGCGTTATCGCCATCACGAGTCAAACGCATCGAAGTCAGGCGCTCAATAGAGAGGATGCGGTTGAGCGCCTTCATGAGCTTCTCCGAAACGCGCTGCGTCCACGACGGAAACGGATTCCCACGAAGAAGACTCGGGCGAGTCAAAGAAGACGTGTTGATGAGAAGAAGGTCCGTGGGCGCTCGAAGGCCGGACGCCGACGGGTCGATCCTCACACGGAGGACTGAGTGATATTCTGTTGAGAAGGTTTATCGTGACCTTTGAGGATGAGCTCCACGAGGAGGGATTCTTTTTCTGGTGATGGCACGTTGTTGATTTGCTCCAAGATGCCGTCAAGGTGAGCCAGATGCGCTCGGAGATCCTCTCGTGGTTGAGAGGAGAGAGAGGAGAGAACGCGTTCAACGTAATTTTCTTGTGCCATACTGAACCCCGCTTAGTTTTAATTAACTTAAACGATCGTAGCAGGGCTTAGCCCAAAGCACGAGGAGCGGGTGCGCTCCTCGTGAGGGCTATCATGGAGCGCGAGGTTACTCGGCCACGTTCTTCAGTTGATCGAGCGAAAGGATCTTGATCACGCCAGGCTTGGTGAGATCAAGAAGTCCCTCACGCTCAAGATTCTTCGTTACGCGGATAGCGGTCTCAGGGGTTGTTCCGGTCAAGTCCGCTAACTCTTTTCTGGTCAAAAAGATTCGTGTTTGATCCACAGAACTTGTTGGCCGACCGAATCGAGGAGCGAGCGCGAGAAGGGCCGCGACAATTCTGCTCTCGACGCGTGAGTGCGCTAATCCGAGCGCGAGATCGTTTGAGCGTCGATTTCGATTCATGAGTTCGACAGCGACTCGTCGGTACACAACTGGGTTCTTCTCTATGACGGCTCGAAGACTGGCGGTCGGGATAGCGAGGACTCGAGCGTCTACCTGTCCGCGGATCGAGGTGTCTGTCTCTAGTGGATCAAGCGCGCGGAGAATTCCAGTGCAATCACCGGGAATCAGAAGGTCGATCGTGAGCTCCTTTCCTTGCGTCGTTGATTTAATAACCGCCAAACGGCCGGAGAGTACCATGAAACCAAAATTTGGGCGCTCTCCATCCATCGAGATAAATTCACCAGCCGCGATGTCTTGGATGACGGCGCAATTAGTGAGGTCTTGGAGATCTTTTTGAGGGAGCCCCTCGAAAACCGCGACGGATTGAATGGCCTCATACTTAAATTCATCAACCCCGCTCGGAAGGGTGACCCCTTCTTGCGCGTGGATGACGAGCGCCTCGGGCTCCTCTTCGACATGTGGGGTCGCCTTGTATCGGTGAAGCGCAATCTCGATGTTAGCTCTCAGCTCATTCGGTTCGAATGGCTTGATGACGTAGCCGTAGGGTCTGGTCAGCTTGGCGCGTTGGAGGGTGGCCTCATCCGCGTGCGCCGTTACGAAGATGATCGGGATGTTGTATCGAGTGGAGATCTGCTCAGCGGCCGCGATGCCGTCGAGCTCTCCTTGAAGATGAATATCCATCAGGATGACATCGGGTCGTAGCTCCCCAGCTTTAGCGACGGCCGCTTCGCCGGTAATGACATGCCCCACAACGGAGTATCCAGCGGATTCAAGTTCCTGGGTGATATCCAACGCTACAACACCCTCATCTTCTACTACCAACACCTTAGTGGTCATACTTACTCTCCTTGAAGTGAACCAGAAGCGGGGGCGTCAACAGGTCAATCGTCCCATACCACCGTCATTCTGACGGCGATCACGATAATGGATAACAGTCAGAAACTAAACAATAACTTTCTTGATAACGGGCATGGCCGTTCGAGCTATGACGTCGATCACTCACGAGCCTTTTTCGTGACTTATCTCTTGCGGCGCCCGATCGAGGAGCCCTTGGCGTAGGTCTGTGTCCTACGGCCGCGGAGTAAGAAGAAGGATTCCCGCGTAGGTCGCGAGACATCCACCGATGACGCTGGTGGCGACGTAGGTGAGCGCCATCCCCAGGTGCCCGGAACGAAGCAGCGAGATGGTTTCTAATCCAAACGCGGAGAACGTTGTGAAGCCTCCGAGAATGCCAGTCACGATGAGAAGACGAATGTGTGGTGAGAGCGCGCCCCGAGCGGATATCTCGGCGACGTACCCTATAGCGAAGCATCCAACGATATTAATGATGAGAGTCGCGAGCGGAAATTTGAACGAGGTAAAGTAGGTATCGCTTAATCGCCCTACCACAAAGCGCGATGTCGCGCCGAACGCGCCGCCACACGCCACGAGGATTACTTCAAAGAGAGTGCCCATACCTAAACAGGATAGGGCAAAAAAAGGCGTCACTCCACCGGGAATTTAGGCGGCGTGCACCCACGCGGGGGCGAGTCGAGCTGGAATCTCCCACGTGAGCGTCTCTCCCGAGATTGGATGAGGGAGGGAGAGCGCGCAGCTCACGAGGTGCAGGTACGGAGCGGGAGCGCCTCCATAAAAATTATCACCAAGGAGAGGCAGTCCACTCGCGGCGGCATGCACACGGATCTGGTGGGTTCGACCGGTAATTGGACGCGCGGTGTAAATCTGAGAGGGCGCGCCCTCTATGAGCGCTGCATGGGAGTAGGCCATCTGAGTTTGCGCCGGTTGACCGTCGTTGATGGTGGCGACACGCAACACAGGGTGCTCTCGTGAGACCGCGATGGCGAACTCAACAAGCTTCTCATTCCACGCGCTTCTGTGATGAGACGCGAAGCGGTACGTTTTTCGCACCGTCCTCGTTTCGAAAGCCCGCTGGAGTCCCGCGTGGGCGGCTGACGAGGTGCTGACCACAACCAGCCCCTGCGCCGAAACGTCAAGCCGAGAGGGCATGTGAATGGTACGGCCAAGCTCTCGCTCAACCGCCACCTTCAGGCTGAAGTGGCGTTGCTCCTTCGCTGGCATGCTCGAGAGGTGCGGGGGTTTATACACCACCGCGATGGCGTCGTCGTGAAAGAGTATGTACTCAGAGAGAAACGGGGAGAATTGCGAGCGCGCCTCCGCGATGGGAAATTTGGGCTCGTAGTACTCAACTTTTACGGGTAGGGGAAGGGGCATGTCGTTGAGCGCCTCGACACCGTTGACGTACACCCCGCCGAAATCAAAACGCTCATTCCATGACGTTTGATCGATATGAGGAAGGCGCTCACGTAAGAGTTCAAGAAGCGAGGCGGGGCCGTCCTGAGGAGTTCGTAGGATGAAGCACCAGTACTGGGTTCGTAAGGTGGCATTGACCCGCGCCAGATCGACGGGAGGCATTTTCGGGATTTCGGAGTGTGGTGCTTCTGTCACGAGGTGCCCCGGAAGCGATCGCCGCTACTGAGCGGGCGTTGGCGTAGGCGCTTTTTTGAACATGCGATATTTTTTGACCGCGTGTGTGATGCGGGAAAGTCTATCTACCAATACCTCTGGAGGAAGGTTCGCGTTGAGCTCCTCCGTCTTGTCTAATCCGAACGCGTCCTCAAAGCGCTGGAGCTTCGAGAGGAAATCTTCGTCGAGCATTCGTGATATCTTCAAACGAGCTATCTCCGCTCGCTCAGAGCGTACATCGACGAGCTGCTCTAGAGGTCCTTGCTGGTCCAGCTTAACGACCGCTGAAGGATCCTCGGCGGGGCACTCCGGAATGTGCGAGATAAGTGTTTTGCTCTCGGAGAGAAGCTCTGGGCTCACGTTGGCGAAGGTCACGGTCCCGTTCTCATCGAACGCCATCGCCGTCGCGACGCTATCCTTACGGACGATATTGCGATCGACAACGAAGCTGATGAGGTAGAGTTTCTCGCCGATCTTCTTGATAGTTGTCTCTTGAATCTCAACGGCTCTTCCAGCTGAGAGGACCATGCCGATAGCTTTCTTGGGTTCAGGCTTTGCCTCGACTCTCACGTTCACTGTGAGGGGTTCGGTTATGGGCAACGCCTGGGTGTAGCCTTCCTGAATGTGAAGCGTTAAAGAGAGCGCGCCGGCGAGCGAAGCGAGGAAAAAAGAGAAAACGGAGGAGGCGTTCATAAGGTTTGTTACTCCGGAATGTCCTTCTTTAAGGTGTCGAGTAACTTGATTGCTGTGTCGAGGTTGCGAGTATCTCGCTCTAGGGAGCGCGCCTTCGCGACCAGGGTAGCGACCTCCTTGCGGTATTCCGCTGATGGAATCGTTTCTGGAACCTCGACCTTGAAATTTTGTACGCAGTTGCGCTTGATGATGTACTTGTCGGTGAGGGTCAGATCGCCAGATTTCTGGTGAATCACGAATTGGTACGAGATCGCCGCTACGGGAGCGGGTACGTTAATCGTGTAGGTCGGTCGATCCGTTTCGTTCAGGACTCCCATCGGGAACGCGATATCCATAAAACGCCCATCTCGGGATCCCACAAGTCTAATCTTGACGTCGACGTCGCTTGAGTTCGCGATCGAGACAGAGACCGGCATGAGCGTTCCAGCTTGTGGAAGTTGATGGGTCTCCATCGGCTTGTGCTGAAGGACTACCGGAGGAGTGACGTCCTCCGCTCGCGCGGTAGAGCTATTCGATACGAGGGCGAGCGATCCTAGCGCGATAATGAGAGCGTTCGCTCGTACGTTTTGTATTCGTTGTCGCCACGCGGCCATACGCCTACCGATCATGAAAGCTTCTTGACGCTCCATACCCCGGTTTCCCCGGTTATAGCGTTCGTAAATGTACCTTCTACTTCGCTTGAGGAGCCTGAGCCAGTCATGTTCAAGAGTACGCTGTTGGAGCGAACTACTATCGTTGAGGAGGAGTTCTCGCCGAGTTTCGTAGATACCGTGGTTGGCGTCCATCCTTCGACTCCAATCACGACGGTGATCTCATTTTGCTCCGGACGGGAGATAAGGGCCAGAGGTGTTGTGACGTTGGGAAGAATTCCATAAATCGTTCCCGCGAAGGTGCCCGCTGGAAGGTTCGGAAAGAGGGTATCCCCCTCAGTCTCGACGGCGTCCTGAGAGAGGTTCTCAGTGGCCTCGATGGACGAGGTTACGCTTGTCAGGATGGCGGCCGGTTTGACTTGTGAGACCACTACTAAACCGATGGTGACGAGAGCGGCCACCCCTCCAACAAGCAGTGTGCGAATGAGCGGATGCATCGTCATAAGAGTCGCAATAATACCTGGGCTCTTGATGGTGACGCCCGGAAGATCCTCCTCATCCTTCGGAGACGGCGTCTTGCCTTGCGTTGGCTTCTTGTCCACTGACCACGGGGCTGGCGAATCTTGTTCAGAGGAGGGGGGTGTCACCACGAATGAATTCCGAAGGGCCGCTGTCGCTTTCTTTTTCGAATCTTGGTCGATCAGCTGTTGAACTCGTTGAGCGCTCATCTCCTGAGTGTCCTCTGACGCCTCTTCCGGCTCTGTGTGAGAAGAGAGTCCGGGCGTAGCCGCGGAGCTGTATTCGGTGTCTTTGAAGAAGTCGTCGAAGTCGTCGCTGTAAGAATCCAGTGGCTCGTCAACATTGGCGGGAGTATATCCTGCGCCACCAGAGGCGACGCTGGTTGAGGTCGCGACATCATCGTTTGATGTGAATGAGGAGGTCTCCTCAAGATCCGCTGAATCTGTTGAGGTTGATGACGCACCATCAAAGGCCGTGTTCGAAAGGGCGCGGAGCGCTTCCATCGCGGTTTGGAACCGTTGCTCAACGGAGTGTCTCATCAGAGACGCCACAACGGCCGATACGTTCCGAGGAACGAGCGGGTTGATCTCATGGAGTGGCTTGATATTTCGATCCAGCCTAGCGTTTTGCTGCTCACTCAAAGGAGCGTTCTCAAATGGGTGAACCCCAGCCATCGCCTCGTAGAAGCAGACGCCAAGCGAATAGAGATCGGAGCGTGAATCGTAGAACCGTCCCTCAAGCATCTCGGGTGGGAGGTATGAGAGGGATCCTACACCGTTCTGGAGCTCTTCAAGATCGAGTTCGTCTCCTGGGAGGAGCGCTAGACCGAAGTCGGCGAGGCGTATCTCTTTCTCTGTGATGACAAGGATATTGTCTGGCTTGATATCTCGATGGAGCACGCCGGTGGCGTGAATGAACTCCATCGCCTCAAGAGATTGACGGAGAAATTCCGCGCCAAGCTCCGGCGATAGTGGCGCACCCTGCGCGGTGATATATTTACGGAGATCTCCAAGCGCCGCGTATTCCATGGAGAGGTAGCAAAGGTCAGCTACTGAGTGGAAATCATCGAGCCGAACGACATACTTGTGTCGACACGAGACCAGTGTGAGCGCCTCTTTGCGGAGTCGCTCTGTCATTGAACTTTTTGGTTTGTTGTTAACGAGTACCTTGAGGGCAACCTCTTGCTGCGCGCCACTGAGGTGGCGAGCATGGTAGACCACGCTGTCGAGGCCACGTCCAACTATGGAGATGACTTCGTAGCGACCGTCAAATATCTTCCGTTTTTTTGGATTCGGAAGTGACATGGTTGGGCCTACCTACAACGTAAAATTGAACTGCGCCTTTGTACTTTCTGATACAACGCGAGCTCTTCAAAAAAATGAAGCCGGCATCATACCTCAACTCGCCAGGAAGGTAATTCCCTCCTCGTGAATCAGTACGTCGATCATCGAAAGGTGTGCTGAGAACCTTCCAACGGTCTGGTGCTGTTCTATCCTATAATCTTTAGTTATGGGAGCTTTGCTTCAAGGGATGTTCTATCTTCTTAAGTAATTGAAACCGCTATGTTTATTGTGCGGTCAACGCGGACGAAAAGACCCTTTTGGGCCTGATATCGCTCAGAAAGGGATTCTGAGGGGCTGCCACACCTCTTCGGGCACTCGAAAGAGCAGCTCGTGGCGCGCGATCTTTTTATGAGATCTTTGGTGTGGTTCAAGAGTTGAATGTCTCCTCTCCATGCAATACATTCGAGCAGTTGAGCAGTTCCTTCTCCAAAGGCTGCGCTACTCTGACACAGCGGTTGTCCTGCGCTGTGTGACTTGGGCACCCGTAGCTCAGCTGGATAGAGCACCCGCCTTCTAAGTGGGTGGTCAGAGGTTCGAATCCTCTCGGGTGCGTTTTTTCTCTCACCCCATCAAACGGTGGGGGGGACGTTATAGGTAGGTATGCATGAGTGAATTGAACCCGTACTTGGGAATCTTACTCCTCACCGTCGCAGCCGGAGGTTTTCTCCTGACCATGGTGATGCTCGCTTCGTTTCTTGGGCCGAAGAAGGTCACCAAGACCAAACAGATGCCATGGGAGTGTGGTGCTATTCCAGTTGGTTCGGTCCGTGAGCAGCGGTTCAGTATTCGCTTCTACCTTGTGGCGATGCTGTTCATCCTCTTCGATATCGAGGTCATCTTCATGTATCCCTGGGCAGTCATCCTAGAGCAAATGGGGATGTTCGCGCTCGCGCAGATGCTCTCCTTCATGGCGGTGCTCGTTGTCGGTCTCATTTACGTGTGGAAGAAGGGTGTCCTGAACTGGAACGAGTAGTTCGCGTCATCGCGTAGTAATTCCCCGGCTTATACAGCAGTTGTCTTTCCTCAGCATTGCCTCGTGCTTGGTGTACGTTCACGTTTACGTTTACGTGGGTGAATGCGACCGTGAGGGATAATTCTCTGTTTCTTTGATTGTCCCGTGGCATATCCACATGGTAGTGCCTTCCTGTACGATGCGTCCCTTCGTCTTCACACACTCTCTCTCTGGTCATGAAACACGCGGTTCTCAAAAAAGGGTGGGAATGGCTCCGGTTGCTAGGAACGGCATTCCTGGCGCTCGCCATCTTTAATTATCCCCGAACCTGGTGGCAGGAGCTTATCTGCGCGACCGCCTTATGGTGGACCGGACTCCTCTTCGTGGCGGTGTGCTTCGATATTGCCCGCTTTCGCGCGATCTCCTGGAGTTGGGCGCGGGTCGCTGTCGTGGCGCTCCAGGTGTTGTGCATCGCTCGCACTGGGCAGATGGTGATGCCGTATCTTTACGCGCGGCAAAAATCTTATCCACACCTCGTCTACTCCGCTCCAGAGCGGTTTCTTTTTGTTGATATCTCAGAGCGTTCGGGGAACGCGCACGCTGAGGCGCTCAATGCCTTTGTCGATGTCGAGGGTCCCTCGATGATAATTCTTACCCGTTACGTTGACGCTCCTATCCTCGCTCCGGTCGCTGAAAAATTTTCTTATCGGTTCGTTTCTCTTCCATCGAAGGATAGGGTCGTAGAGGTGCTCTCAAAGCTTCAACCGCGAGAACCGATTCGATTGGATTACGGATATGCCGCGTTGCCGGGGGTCGCGGGTGAATTTCTTACTAGAGATGGATACCCGTTGGAGATTGGCGCTTTCGATCTGTTGCCACCGTGGAAGCAGGAGGATTTTCTTCGAAGTCGTCTGACCTCTCGACGACTCGCGAGCGTGCTCAAATATACCTCAAAGCCTCGTGTTGTGTTCGGAGCGTTTCGAACGTCGCGGACCTCTCAGATTGTAGACATGTACCCAGACCAGTTGCGGTTGCGGGAGCTCTCCTTTGATTCCGGTGTCTCAATCGTGCCCCAGCTGCTTAAAGAGTCGCTCAGCTTTGAGAGGAGTCAGCATGTGTTCACCGCTCGCAATATCGTTGTGTCGCGAGTTGTCGAGTCTCAGGCTGATGATGGAGGTTTTTCGGCGGTGCTCTTTGACGCGCGGATTCCGAGAGAGCCTACGCCGTAGTACGCGGAGCCTCCCCTTATCAAGCGCTTCCTACTGAGCTGGCGGCATCCGGAATACCGAGACCTGAGCTTTCTTATTTCGCTTCGCCTGTTGTGGTTGTTGTGGTTGTTTAGGTGGCTGTGGCGATTTTTGAACCGGTGCTTGTTTGGCAACTACCTGAGCTTTTCGTTCAGGAGCGGGCTGAGCTGCCGGAGCTTGAGTTGGTCGGTTGACGGGTGCCGTTACGAGCGCTTTGGAGACTCTCTCCGTTAGGAATGCCTCATACGCTTCGTCGTTATCAGCGAGCTTGGTATCGACGACAACTTTGACCTGCGGCCTGCCCTCTACAACAACGGTATTCCAATAGAGCAAAGAGCCACGTCGAGTGGTTGGCGGAATCGTTTCAACTGGAGCGCCAAGCTCTTTGAGTTGAGCTATCCGTTGCTCCTCAGTTGCGCCACGAATTTTGTTTTCCGCTTGGTCGAGACTCAAACCGCTTCGTATCAGCGCGCGTCGCAGCGCTATTGTTGTGGCGTTTCGGTAGCAATACTTTCGTTGCCAGAAGAGATACTCCGAGAGTCTCTCAGGTGACGGCAGTTCGCTTACCTTCGCGTCGAACATCGCGGCGAATCCGGTGGCTTTAAGGAAGTGAATAGCGGCGGCTGAGCAGAACGCTGAGATCAACTTGCTCCGTCGCAGCGGATTGATGTTCTCCGTAGGATCAAGGACGAGTGAGATCTCGTCCCCGTGGGTGTACGCCAACACTACACGGAATGAGGCGGACATAAGAGCTCGGGCCGTGATGAGTAATCCCTTGGTCGTAGTTGGACCGGTCGGATACTCATCGGGAAGAGCGCTCCAGTCACCGTATCGATGCGCGTCGAGTCGAACCACGATAACGGTATCGGGCAGGATAAAGCCGTCGTTGTAGGTCTCGTAGCGCTCAATGGAACGCTCAAGATCCCCGATGCCTCGTTGTGAGAGTTTGGTGTTTTTAGCCATACGGAGTCCTGAGGGGTATGGAACGAAATACCAAAGGTGTGCCGTAGGAAGGGGTAATAACCCCACGAATATTCAAGGGTATAGGAGAGTCGTGCCTAGAACGCTCTTTTACTTTTGCGATTTTGGCCTTTAATTTTGTTCATATCTTTTCAATAACTTGAGTCGCTCCCCGAAAGTTCCGATACAGTGGGTGAGATGGTTTCGATCCACGACCTACAACTATCAGAGATTACCCTACTGATAACCTTTATCTTGCCCTTCGCCTACTACGGCTATCACGCCAAGTATTGGTACGACGGGGATAAGATCCGCTTTGGCGACTTCCTCCTTCAATTACTCTCCTTTGTCTTTGGTTTCTTTATCGCGTTCAAGGTGTACCACATCGTGCGTGAGGGGGACGTCGGCGCTTTGCCGATGGCGTTGCTCCATTTCTGTCCACTCGTTCTGGTGTTCTTGGCGGTGGCTCGAGGTAAGGGATTGGGGGAATCCGCGGGTGGTGATGGCGCGAGTCACACACCTCCGGCTGATGATACCGGATATGACCCCCGGGTACGAAATGACGAGATCGAGATCGTCGCGTGGGAGGACCTGATCATCGGACAGGAAACGAAGGATGAATTAGTATCGGTGATCAACCTCCTCAAGAGTCCTCAAAACGCCAAGGATTACGGCATCGCGCTGCCGAAGGGCATCCTCTTTAACGGTCCTCCAGGTACCGGAAAAACGACTATCGCCAAAGCGGTCGCGACGATGGCTGGTCTCAACTTCTTCGTGCTTCGAGCGAATGAGATCGTGTCGAAGTGGGTTGGTGAGTCAGAGAAGAATCTCACGAAGTTGTTTGAGAGCGCGCAGAAGCACGCCCCCGCGGTTATCTTTGTCGATGAGATCGATTCCCTCGGAAAGAAGCGCTCCTCGTCTAACGCGAGCCATACCGACAACCTGCTCAATCATCTTCTTCAATTAATTGATGGTGTGCTCAAAGCGGATGGTATCTACGTGATCGGGGCGACCAATCGCGCGGACCTCGTTGATGAGGCACTGCGGCGCGCGGGTCGTCTTAATAGGGTAATTGAGATTCCACTCCCTGATTACGAGTCTCGGACCAAGCTCTTTCAGGTGTACTCGCGAAAGTTGCAGCTCTCGGATGATATCGATATTGAGTCCCTCGCGCGCGCCACACAGGGGAACTCCGGAGCGGATATCAAGGCGATCTGTAATCAAGCTGGACTGCAGGCGTACCAACGGGAGCAATCGCTCCCTGCGAATCGTCGAAGTCAGAGGATAACCTCGGCCGACATTGAGGCTGCCCTCGACATGTTCGCTATCGATGAGGAGAAGGCGGAGATGTTACTTGAGGGCCAAGCGGATACGACGCCGCAACCTCTCAATGGAAAGGTAGAGAAGGTTACGTGGGATGATATCGTTGTTGACGATGAGCTCAAACGAGAGATGCAGAGCGTGATCACCCTGCTTAGGGATCCGAGCACGGCGCTCAAGTACGGTATCACGGTGCCAAAGGGAATCTTGTTAAATGGCCCTCCAGGTACCGGCAAAACAACGCTCGCGAAGGTAATCGCGAATGAGGCGAATCTCTCGTTTTTTGTGCTCCAAACAGATGAGATTATCTCGAAGTGGGTAGGCGAGTCTGAGAAGAACCTTACGCGTCTCTTTAAGACAGCGGCGAAGAACGCTCCCTCCGTTATCTTTATTGATGAGATCGACTCAATCGCCAAGAATCGAGCCGAGGGGAACGCGCAGCACGCGGATAATCTTTTGAACCACCTCCTGCAGTTGATCGATGGTATCGTGAAACGCGAGGGGGTCTACATCATCGGAGCGACGAATCGCGCTGACCTTGTGGATCCAGCCCTAAAGCGAGGAGGTCGATTGAACAAGGTTCTTATGGTGCCTCTCCCGGGACCGCAAGCGCGCGGCACGCTCTTCTCGATGTATCTCAGCAAACTTCCGCTCGCGGGTGGTGTGGATATCAATAGGTTGGTCGCCGCCACAGAGGGTAAGTGCGCGGCAGACATTCGAGAGATCTGTAATCAAGCGGGTCTCAACGCCTTCAAACGTGAATCAGGTGCGGGCAGTCGAGAATATCGAGTCTCCGCGCAGGATCTTGAACTTGCGGTACGGGAATGGGTAGGGCAATCAGCGCCCCAGGTGTGACCCACCTCCGACCGTTGACTTAAAAGCGAGGGCCGATCGCGGGTATATTGTTGGAACGTCGCAGAGGCTGAGATTGGCTGTTCATAGAGTTGCGAAGAGCCGACTCTGACCAGTTGTTACCACGCCACCCACGATAGAGGCGACGGTAGTAATTCATGGTCTCTTCCTGAGAGAAAAGCTCGCTCGTGCTGATCGCTCGCGAGTTACCGTAGTAATCAGGCACGACATCGTTTCGCGAATCTCCGAAAGACTCAAGGCTTGCTTCGCTTGGGCGGGACACTCCGCAACCGAACGCATCGGCGGCGTCGCCGTAGCATTGAGCGAGAGCTGGTGACACGAAAATGACTGAAAGAGAGAGGGCGCAGAGGAGAGTTCTCATAATCATATTCCCCAAAAACGGTGGGTAACTGCATTGTTATGGTACACCGTCTGGAATGCGTATCAAAGCGTGGTTTGAAGGTGGTGGTTTGGGAGCGTTTGGGGCCGATTGGGACCTCAATGAAAATGTGACGCAGGCTACTCCGGGAGGGCGACCATTCCCCCCTCGACTGTGCTCGGGACAGGCTGGTCGCCGAAATGTTGCGTGCCACCAAGGACCTGGTCGCTGGTTACCACGCGGCGGTCAGGAATGACCGCCCTCCCAGGTACCGGGTCGTCGCGGATGAGCGCCTCCGTTACCCCAGCGCCTCCACCACTCCCCGTGGCCTCCACCCCAACGTTGTCCAAAGCCTCTCCGAATTAAGTGAAACGTCCTCCGGACGAGCCGGGCCGGTCGAGATAGTGAGGCGAGAGGTCGGACGAATCAGCGACGGGTCGTATCCCAAGGCCTTCGCGACGAGCGTTCCGAATTCAACTCTGGACACTCGCGCAGGGCCCCCGCAGTGCCAGATACCAGGCAGCGATCGCGTTGAGAGATTAAGGATGGCGGAGGCGGCATCCATCACATGAATAGGGGTTCGATATTCATCCGAAAAAAGAGTAAGGGGGGTTCCCTCCGTAAAGGCTCTCTCCATCCAGCCGAGAACGCCCAGGGATTGTGAGGACGAGTGCCCGTACAGGAGCGCGACGCGAACGACCGTGTTCAACGGTGAACGCAGCGTCACCTTTTCCGCGGAGAGCTTCGTTTGACTGTACACCGAGAGGGGGCGTGGCGTGTGTTCTTCGGAGAGCCCATCGTGAGGCGCCTTCGTTCCGTCGAAGACGAGATCGGTCGAGATGGTCGTGAGATGGGCGCCAACGCGGGCGGCATAGTCGGCAAGCATCTCAGTGAACCGTACATTAGAGATGTGGGCGCTCTCCGGGTGGCGTTCACACGCTTCGGGCGAGGAGAGCGCTCCAATATGGATGATGTGAGTGATTCGCCTCGCTCCGATCTGCTGGGTCAGCTCGTCGGCGTTCAGAAGGGATGGGGCCTCGATGCAGGTATGAAAGCTCCCCGAGATTGAGGGGCCACGTCCTGATCGAAGGAGGGACACCTCGCTCTCTGTTTGTTGGGCGAGGAGATCTCTGCAAGCTCCTCCGAGAAAGCCCGCCCCGCCCGTTACAAGTATATGCATAGGGACCACTGTATACCGGAGGGACTATGTCGGAAATGAGGTCGTTTATACCTGTGGTGGAATTTGGGCAGTTAACCGGAAGGGTGACTAGGCAAAATAGTCACTCCCATCCTGACTAACCCCCCGGTTTCAGGGATGGGCACCGATGGCCGACATTTTGCACCCTAACGTTCTAGTTGGAGGAGTGGGCAGGGATTGCCCAGGCTAGGACGCGCCAAAAGGATGCATAGGTAACCATGAGAATAGAATCCGCACTTAATACGGGCCGGGAAGGTATTACCGCTCATGGACAGGCTCTCGCCATTGTCGGCGATAACATATCCAACGCCAACACCGTTGGGTTCAAAAATCAGCGAGCTATCTTCGCTGATATGCTCGGCGAAACGCCCGGCGATCGGGTCGCCGGTGTTGTTTCAGGCGCTGGCGATGGTGTCACTGTAAAGGGTATTCAGTCTAATTTCGACGTAGGACCCATTCAGGGAACCGGCCGGGATCTTGATGTCGCGCTGAGCGGAAATGGTTTTTTTCAGGTCGGTGATGTGACGAATCCTCAGCTCACGAGAGCGGGATCCTTTCAAGTCGATCAAGATGGCTTTCTCTCGACACTCGATGGCCTTCGTGTGCTCGGATACACCGGTGGAGACGCGGTGACCCTTGGACCGATCGATATGCGTAAGGTCGATCTTGAGATCGTACCCACAACGCAGGCGCAGCTCTTCGGCAATCTCAACAGCTCCGCTAACTCGTCCACGCCTCCCCAAGTGCCACTGAATTTCCAGGAGATAAATAATACCGCAGCCTCAACCACCACCGTGTCGGTGTATGATTCGCTCGGCGCTCGGCATGAGGTTGTATTCGGCTACTATCGGACCGGATTGAACACATGGACCGTTCAAGCGTACGCGAACGGCGCGGATGTTGGTCAGGCCGCTGATCAGCCGGTGTTGATAGGGTCCACACAACTCACCTTTGACACCGATGGGCGACTGTCACAACAGGGGGCAGCTCAAGCCGTGATGAACATCAACGCTACCTGGTCGACCGGAGCCGCTCCTTCGACGATCACCGCGGATTTAAGCGCCTTTTCTCAATTCGCTGGGGCGACGTTAGTTACCAACTACGCGCAGAACGGCCAGGGAGTGGGTGAGATCTCTGGCTATGAGATAAACGGCCAGGGAGTTATTAACGCCCGTCTAACTAACGGACAGACCGCTCGCGTTGGAACGATCTCCGTCGCGACCGTTACCAATCGCGATGGTCTTGCTCGAAGCGGAACTTCGACCTTCGCGACTACTGATAAATCGGGTGGGATTACCTCCGGTATCGCGGGCACTGGAGCGAGAAGCAAGCTTCTCACGCAATCGCTTGAGTATTCTAACGTTGATCTCGCCGGACAGTTCGTGGAGCTTGTGGTTCTCCAACGAGCGTATGGCGCGAACTCAAAGGTGATCTCAACGGCTAGCGATATTATCAAAGATACGATCGCGCTGGTTCGCTAATGATGGTGCCCTAAAATTTTAGATAGACAAAAATAGTCTGACCAATCCGTCTGGTGAAGACGGATTACCTATGTACCGAAACTGAGCTGCGGCGTGTCTATGAGTAGCTGAGCATCCCTCCAGTACTTGCGAGCGGAAGCGTCGGGCTAGGGGCTGCATTAGAATGTAGGCACCTGGTCACGGGAATGCATAGTTGGTTTCACCCGATTCATGATGGTGTCATAAGCTTTGCGATCATGGGGTCTGTCGCAAGTATGTTGAGCGCGCGTTGAACGCCCGCCGCGGAAAGTTGGTGCTTAGTCGCGTCGTACGGCTTTTGCGCGCTTATCTCGTCAAAAACATCAGATACCATCCGTATGAGTTGTTGACCGATCTCTAAGGTGGAGGTCCAGTATGGAGTCGAGAGTTGACCATCGGCCTGGCCCATCGCGACCTTCTTTAGGTCTCCCCATTGAGCGATCATTCTTAGCGTCGGATACGCGATTGATGGTGGAATAGACTCGAGTCGCAGGAGGCTTCCGAGCACTGCGTGGTAGAGCAAATTACGGTGAGGGTCTTGCTTTTCGTCTTGGCAACACGCCATGTCCTTGCATCTGCCACTCACGGCATTTATGAGACTCGACGACCATCCTTCTCGGGATACCGTATCAGGCAGATGTCGAAAAATCACCTCCAGTTTCTTTGCCATGTCTGGTGTTATAAGAACGTGATTGCGTTTGTTCTCAATTTCAAGGACCTTTACGCCGATAGCGACTAACTCTCGCACGATCTCGGTCGAAGCAAGTTCAACTTTAGGGGGTGAGGGGCTCTCAAAGAGAGCGTACCCATAAAAGTGGTCAACCGATTGGAGCGCTCCCCTGAGGGCCTCCTGGCAGAATCTTGAGAGCGAGCCTCCGAAATTGTCTACTCGCGCATCTGCTCGCAATACATTGTGTAGTGTCGTCATCTCTATCCCTCCGAACCTGATCAGGCGCCGCTGTTGTTGCCTGCGGCTCTCATATCTGGTCAGCCGAGGACAATGACGCCAGGTACGTTTGTAGTCAAGAAGGTTGGGGGCCTCTTGAGCAGGGAGGCTCCGACTCCCCCGCTAACCAGTTGGTTCTCCGGGAAAGTTCCCGATCGTCGTTGCACGCTGAAACAGGGGCAAAAACGGGGGGAGCGGTTACCGATTGGCCGCCACCTGAACTGCCATCGCCCGACTAATCTTACCGGTTGGTGTGAGAAGCTCGGCGGGAGCTTCTTGAACCCCGATTGGAAGAGCGAAGCTCGGTATGAGCGGACGAAGGGCTTCTCGAATCTCGTTAAGGTCCAGTGAGGCACCCTGCGATACAACGAACGCGAACGGTCGGTGTCCGAACTCAGCGTTCGGCATTGGCACAACGCACGCCGCTATGATCCCCGGAAGAGAGGTAAGAGCATTCTCGATCATCTCTGGGTGAATATTTTCTCCACCAGAGACAAATTGAGCGTCCTTGCGCCCAATAATGGCGAGTGTTCCATCGGAAAGGATCTCTCCGAGGTCGCCGGTGGCAAACCAACCTTCTTCATCGCACCGGAGGGAAAGCGCATCGGTAGTGATGTATCCCTGAAAGAGGGTCTCACCGCGCGTAAGCACCTCGCCATCTGACGAGAGGCGTATCTCTCTGCCTGGAAGTGGTCGTCCAAGTGATACAGTTCCATCTTCTAAGATGACCGGTGTGGACGCGAGCGTGACCACCGATCCCATCTCGGTGAGGCCGTACGTTGTCATAACCGGTATCCCTACTTCGATCGCTTCGCGGAGGACTCGTGTTCCGATCGGGGCACCTCCAAGCATGACACATCTTTTTTGTCGAAGCGCTTCGCGGTAATTCGCTTCTCTCAGAAGACGGTAGAGCTGGGTGGGTACTAATGAAAGATGGGTTGTCGCCGCATCCGCGATGCCGTCGTCAGATCTGGTAAGAGAGATGGAGCTTCCAGTAACGAGCGATCGAAAAAGGATACCGAGACCTCCAACGTGAAAGAGGGGAAGCGAGAGCTGCCAACGATCATGCCTCGTCAACGCGCACGCTGGCGCGGATGTTCGAGCGCTCGCGAGGAGCGATGAGAGGGAGAGGAGCGCGAGTTTAGGAACCCCGGTGCTTCCTGAGGTCGCCACTATCACTGACGCGCCTGTTGCCCATGAGGGAGGGACGTGCGAAGCCGAAATTGGTTGAACCTCGACCTCCGTGTGTGTTCTAGGGGTAAGGATGTGACTCGCGCGTGCCCTCTTGAGAGCCTCACTGAGCATTGTGTCAGGCCATCGAGTGTGAACCACTAAAACCGAGCACTCCATCTCAAGGAGCGCCAGGAGGGTGAGGACCGAAGCGGTATCCTGCCCTGCACGAAGTGCCACAACGGACTGAGGCGAGATGCCCTGGCTCGCTGTGAGCGCGCGTAGCGTTGTAACCGCTTTTGTCATCTCGCCATACGAGAGCTTCAGATCCTCATCTACGATGAATGGTTCGTCAATTGGATGAGTCAGGATCTCCGCGACGAGGTTCATTGATTACCTCCGATATATCGTGTCGAAATAAGTTCTCGGAGATCGATGTTCGGCGTTGAACGGGGGAAGGACGGCTCTGTGAGATCCCCCTTTATGAAAGAGGCGGTGTCGACACCGATCGGGCCACACCGATCCATGAGTGTGGTGAGAAGCGTAAGTGAACGAAGCCCCACACCCGACTCAAAGCTTGAACTCAGTGTTACGTACGCTCCGTTCCTTTCAATCATCGAGATAAGGGGAAGGAGGGAGAGGAGTCCGCCGTTGAGAGATGGTTTGAGTACCACCGCGCGGAGTCCCCATCTGAGCCACTCCTCTGGCGCTGTGTCGCGGGTCGTCTCGTCGATCGCGATCGGAATACCACCGCTCTTGATGATCGCTGGAAGTTCCTCCGGTGTGCGGACCGGTTCCTCGATGTATTCAATCGGCAGGGTCGAAAGCTCCTTGGTCACTGAAGACCACTCCTGTGTGGTAAAGGAGCGATTAGCGTCGAGGCGAAGGCGTGTTCTTGGGGAGAGGTTTGAAGCGCGTAGGGCGCGAAGGGTTGATTCCACCGACTGAGGCGAGATCTTTATCTTTAGGGTTTCAAATCCAAGAGCCACTCGATCTGTTATCTGACGGAGCGTCTCCTTTTCCTCTCCAACCATAATGAGGGCGTTGCACGGTACCGTTGGGCGCCTTGCGATAGCATCCATTAAGGCGCCCGAGCGCGCGAGGCGATCAAGGATCGCTCCCTCTATGCCGCACCGTAAGGACGGGCACTGAATCGTGCGGAGAAATAAGGTCCACACCGGAGAAAGTGGGAGGCTTACCGATTCAATAGGAGGAATCGCGAACGCGATAGCATCGAGCTCACTGAGAGCGTCCTCAATCCTCTCGACGCTAAAGCCAGGGAGTGGCGATATCTCACCGTAGTGCGGTACTCCCGTTACATCCCGGAGGATAACGAAGGCGATATCGCGTTGGGTGCCATCTCCCGCAAGAAACGAGAGGGGCGTTGTGAGGGAGAGCGATGTCCGGAGGGTTGAAACCCTTTCGTTAAGAGTTGTCTCGTTCATAGAGGGTACGCCACAAAGAACGCCACGAGTAGAGAGGTCGTAATCAGTAATATATTTGTGGCCGGAAGAAATGGATTAAGAGCTGCTCCCCGAAGCCTCATGAGACGGAACGCGAGGAATCCACCCGCGAGGGCAGAAAGAAGAGCGATAACCAGCGTTCCTGTGCCTCCAAGGAGATGTGCCTCAACTGAGGCGATGATGACGGGGCTTACGACGCACGCGAGATACTCATATTTGCCGAACCGTTCACCAAAGGTCACCACGAGTGTGCGTTTTCGCGCCAGGCGGTCCGACTCATAATCGCGGAGATTGTTAACGATGAGAATTCCAACCGCTAAGAGACCAGGAATAAGCCCGAGTAGTATGGCGTCAGTGGACCACGCGAGTGCGTTGACATAGTAGGTCCCCGCCACCGCCACCGGTCCGAAGAATATCAGTACGAAGAGGTCTCCTAATCCGATGTAGGCGAGAGGATACGGCCCCGCGGTGTAGAGGGCGCCAAAAGCGACGGAGAGTATGCCGATAATCAGGATCGGTGCTCCACCATGAGCGACCAAGATCGCTCCGAGCGCCACGGCAAGCGCGAAGGTAATGACAGTCGCGCGTAGCATCGTCTCAGGAGCTATAAGACCAGCCTGCGTCGCTCGAACGGGGCCAACCCGTTGCGCATCAGCGCCCTTTTTAAAGTCGCAGTAGTCGTTGCAAAAATTCGTCCCAATTTGGATGCAGAGCGCGGAGGTGAGCGCGATGAAGGTCATGAGTGGAGAGAACGCGCCGTGTCGATATGCCAGCGCCGCGCCGATAAGTATCGGGGCGAGGGAGGCTCCCAGGGTCTTCGGTCTCGCGGCGTCGATCCAGACCTTGGCGCTCATGAGGTTCCTCTTATGGTCGCTTCGGGAACTTGGAGAAGTTCGGTTTCCGTTTCTGAACAAAAGCGTCTCGGCCCTCCTGCGCCTCTTCGCTCATGTAGTAGAGGAGGGTCGCGTTGCCAGCGAGCTCTTGAAGACCGCTCTGTCCATCGCAATCGGCGTTCAGCGCGGCTTTGAGGCATCGAAGCGCGAGTGGTGATTTATCTAACATCTCTCGGCACCAGGAGACCGTCTCCTTCTCAAGATCGGCGAGTGGGACAACGGTGTTTACGAGCCCCATATCGAGCGCTTGTTGCGCGTTGTATTGACGACAGAGGAACCAGATCTCTCGTGCCTTCTTTTGACCAACGATGCGTGCCAGATACGAAGAGCCGAATCCACCATCAAAGGAGCCAACTTTTGGTCCGGTCTGTCCAAATATCGCGTTGTCAGCGGCGATGGTGAGATCGCACACAACGTGAAGCACGTGTCCTCCACCGATAGCGTATCCAGCTACCATCGCGACAACGGGCTTCGGGCAGGTGCGGATCTGTCGTTGCAGATCGAGAACGTTGAGGCGGTGCTTCCCTTTGCCGTCTTTGTAGCCTGAGTCTCCACGGATCTTTTGATCTCCACCTGAGCAGAAGGCGTGCGGTCCTTCACCCGTAAGGATGATGACACCGATCTCCTCATCTTCGCGCGCCATCTCAAGTGCTTGACCCATCTCGGTGACGGTGAGGGGCCGGAAGGCGTTACGTACCTGAGGACGGTTGATCGTGATCTTCGCGATCCCATCGAGGGTTTCGTATCGGATATCCTCAAACTTCGCGGCGGTTTTCCAAGGGAATGTGGTCATAGTGAAACTCCGAGGGGTTCATACCATGAGGGAGGGAGGGGGTCAAAACGCGATCGGAAAGGACAGGTGGCGTACCTTCTTGAATCTACAGGGCTTTTGCGAGCATGGCGGGTGCTTCGAGGGGTATGGCGTGACCGCAGTCGGGGATGACCTCTAGCCGTATATTCGGATTGGATGTCGCAACGTCCTCGCCTATCCGAACGTACTTCAGGTCCCGTTCTCCAGCGATAAAGGTCGTTGGTATGGAGAGTGAGGTGAGAAGGGGCCAGTAGTTGGGCATCATCGCTGCCGAGGTCGCCTCAAAAAAGGAGGCGAGGCGAGGAAGTGAGAGCGATGACCGCGAAGAGAGTATCCTCGCGCGGGCTTGATCGTTCCACTGGGCGCTGTGGAAGGTCTCCTGCTCGTACCACCGCACGAGAAAGGTTTCGGTATCGAGTGTTCGGAGGAGCTCGCTGCACCGCAGATCCGATTCCCAGCGAGCGTCCCGGGCATTATCATCTTGAAATCCAGGGAAGGTCGAGACCAGGGTGAGTCGACTGAACAGCTCCGGGTAGCGGTGTGTGAGACCCAAGAGGATCCGACCGCCGAGGGAGTACCCGATACCGTGGAGCGGATCGGTACATTCTTTTTGGAGAGCGGTTCCTATTTCGATAATCACATCCTCAAATGAGGTGAGGTGGGGTGAGTTCTCCCCTGCGTCCCCATGCGAAGGAAGGTCGAGTGTATAACAGGTGTCATCGCTCGCGAGTCCGACGATCGTCTCTTGCCAGTCCTGCCCTGACCCGAGGAATCCATGGATAAAGAGCTTGGTGCCAACGGTGCCGCGGCGATGAAGAGAGATGTGTGTCATCGGAGTGTGGATAGGGATGTCGCGATCTCTTTGCTGATGGCGCGGTGGAGCTCCGCGTTTGCGTGTCGATTCGTTGTGACCTCAATCACTGAAGCGCCGGGGTGTGAGGTCGCGTTCTGATATGCTCGCATGAATTCCTCCATCGATGAGGGATTCGTATAGGGGATTCCGAATCCACGGGTGATGTCGTTAAAACGGAGTCCATGCGGTGTTCCGAAGAGGGGCTCGAAATGCTCGGTCTTGGAGACCGGAAGGAGTGAGAAGATCCCACCTCCATCGTTGTTGATAACGATGATCGGGAAAGGAGTTTTCACCGAGCGCGCGAGAGCGAGTGAATTGAGATCGTGGAGGGCTGACAGGTCTCCGACCACAAGGGTAACGGGAGTCTTACCGCCAAGTGCAGCGCCACAGGCGGTTGCTATAATGCCGTCGATACCGCTCGCGCCTCGATTAGCGATCGTGCGGGGCGCATCGCTTCGTGTCGCTGCGAACATCTCGAAGTCTCGGATCGGCATGCTGTTGCCGAGCATGAGGGTGTGCGAGCTCGGTGTGTGAAGGGAGAGTGCGCGGAGGAGCTTGGGTTCTGAGATCTCCCCTAGGTGATTTCCAAAGAACTCCTCGATTGAGGATCCCACCTTCGAGTTCTTTGTGATAAAGCGCTCTTGAAAGTCAGGTTCCTGTGGACCAGATACCGCTATGTTCTCAAGCGCCGACATTGGAGCGACAATCCGCGTTTGGATTCCATCATTCGGATTAAAGTGGTCGCTCGTCGATGAAACGCTCACTACTTTGGCCTTAGTTGATGGAGCGAGGAGCGCCGAAATCCGCTTTGAGACGAGGCGCCCACCGATATGGAGGATAGTGTCGGGTTGTAGATCCTCGGAAAGGGAGGCGAGAAGGCTCATATCTCCGAACGACATGAGCCCTTTGAGTTCGTTGTCCTGTCGAAGTTGAGAGAGTGAGTCGGCGAACGTTATCCATCCGAGCTTTGTGACACATGCTCGCGCCGCGGCAGCTTCTTCGGGGCTCTCTAACGCGCCAACAACGCAGATGCCGCGAGAGGTGGTAGAGAGTATCCCTGTGAGCGTTTCAAGATCAGGTGATGTTGGCGGTGTAGCTGATGTGATCGGGAGTGGAGCGGGAGTGTCGAGTGGAACCGACGCATCAGCGCTTTCGCTCGCGAAGAAGGGCTCACGAAACATCCAATTGACCTGGACCGCGCCCTCATTGCCCGGTCGGGTCGCATCGTGCCACGCTGAGATAGCCCACGTCTGAAGGTCTGTGAGTGGAGTCGTCTCCTCTGGTGGGCATATCTCGTGGTAGGCGAGCGCATGAGATCCGAAGATCTCTTTTTGATCGATCGTTTGATTGCACCCCCGATCCTGCATCTCCG
Organism: Bdellovibrionota bacterium; assembly: GCA_044345405.1. GTDB lineage: Bacteria > Bdellovibrionota_C > UBA2361 > UBA2361 > OMII01 > OMII01. The sequence goes on along the minus strand of JBIJBE010000004.1, from coordinate 58,120 downwards.
GGGGACGATCCGCCGAGAGGACAATGAGGGGAACGTGAGAATAGCGAGCTTCAATCACCGCTGGAAGAAGATTCGCCACAGCGGTGCCAGAGGTGGTGATGATGCAGGTGGCTTTGCGGGATGCCTTAGCGGCACCGAGCGCAAGGAATCCAAGCCCTCGCTCGTCAAAGTGGGTGACAAGGTTCGTTCCGAAAATATTGAATGCCTGCAACGCAAGAACCGTTGAGCGAGATCCTGGAGCGACAAAGACGCGCTCAACACCAAGCGATCGAAGTTGGGTAAGAAATGTGTACGCCCATCGATGCGCGAGGTTAGGATCGGACATGGTGTCGCTCGCTCTGGATCAGTTTCAGGTAGGGAGCCGCCTTTGCTTCAAGTTCGTTCCACTCAGAGCGCTCATCGGACCCCGATACGATCCCCGCTCCAACGTAGAGTCTCCACGTATCGTCAGCGAGGAGCGCGCAGCGGAGCGCGACCGCGAACTCACTCTCGTCCCGTCCGAGGAATCCGATCGGACCGGTGTACCAACCACGATCGTATCCCTCGTGGTCTTTGATGAATTGCATCGCGAGTTCAGTTGGTGTTCCCGCCACAGCCGGAGTCGGGTGGAGGCCCAGAAGGATGTCGCGATCTGTGGCGTCATCACGAAGCGTTCCTCGGAGCGCCGCGATCAGGTGTTGTACGGATCCCGTTCTCACTGTTGTGGTCTCTTCGGTTGAGATCGGTGAGGCACATACTCGCTGTAGCTCCGATGCTATCGTATCTACTACGATCTGGTGCTCAAGCCGATTCTTTCGGCTATTGAGGAGGTCGTTGGCGAGCACCTTGTCCTGCTCTTGGTTGACGCCACGGGTCGTTGTTCCGGCAAGTGCGGCGCTGACAATTGAACGCCCCGACCGTTTGTAGAGGCGCTCAGGTGTCGCTCCCAGGAACGTAGTGGATGAATCGGGAGAGAATAGGAAACCGTACGAGAGTGGCGATGATTTGAGGATCTCATTCAATACCTCGGAACGAGAACCTGGACGTGTTACTTGGAAGTCAGTGCGGCGTGAAAGGACGACTTTTTGCGCTCGTTGGCTGCTCTCAAGGATAGCGAGCACCTCACGGACGTTTTCATCCCATGTGTTCTGATCGGGGGTATCTTTGCGAAGATCGCTCGCTTGTGGCGGGCTCGCTTTGCGTGGAGAGGAGAGTCGCTCAACGATCTCGTGCACGACGGTAAGTTGCTCCTCTATGGCGCGATCGTTCACGATGTTGATCGCGACGTAGGAGGAGCCATCGTGGCGAAGTACCTCAAGTTGTGGAAGCACGAAGGTCGCCACGCCATATCCGCCCCATTCAGGGGATCCGGGGGCGGCGATGTTAAATCGTATACCGCCGAAGTATTTTACCGTTGATGGTGACGCGGCGAGGCGATGTTGAATACCGGCGATGAGGTCCGAGAGTTCGTTGGAATCGTCGCATCTCCTACGGTCGGCCGCGCCGAACCCTGCCACTTCAAACGACCCGTCTGAAGATCTCCAGTAGAGTGATGGGGAGCTCGGGATGATCGAGAGGATGTCGAGTGGTGAGGTATCCTCGATGCGCCGGGAGATGCGTACCGTTGGTGTTGATGAATCTGCTCCACTTTGGGAGTGCGCAAGGCGCGCCGATTGCGCGAGCGCCTGGATGTGTTGCGTGAGAGAGAGGGGGGACGCGTGTGTCATGAGGCACGCTCCAAGAGGATCTTCGCTACCTCAGGGGGGAGGGGAATAGATTTTTTCTCCGCACGGTCGAGCGCCACATGGGTGATCGTAGCGGTCGCGCACTCCGTCTGAGTATCGGTGTCGACCACCGAATAGGTAACGGTCAGAGAGGTCGTGCCGATGGAGATGTTCGTAATCGAGACTTCAATCCGAGCGCCCGCTTGAAGGGGGGCCCGGTACTCAGCTTCGACCTTTCGCACAGGAAGGGCAGGGAGCTCCCCCGTTATCCACCGCGCGATCGGAAGGTCCTTCTCCCTCAGAAACGACTCAAAGCAACTTTGTGTGAGCCGAAAGAGTGAGCCATAAAACAGCAGCCCCGAGGCATCGGTATCAAAGAGGGTGATAGTGGTGGCGTATCGAAAATGCATGCCTCGTTCCCCAGTTAGGTCGCCCCATTCTAGTAGCTTTTAGAAGGGGAGCAAAGGGAGGGGGGGCGAGGGGGAGTCTCTTGTATATTGAGGCGCTTACGCAACAAAAAGGGGCCTCTCTGGGTAGGCAGGGGGTGGTTGGGGGCATATCACGATTGGAGGTCTCGAGGTTTGGTCGAGACGTGCCCGATACGACCCGCGTTCGTGCTGGTTGTTAGTATAACTTCACCTATCGCGCATCGTTCTTCATCTGTATGTCGTGGTCGTGTCATTTTTGCTCCTCCTGGATTGTTGGAGACGCAAAAATACAAGTCTCACGCCTGGGGCCCTAAGACGCCGGGGAATGGACGGTCACACATGGCCCATCCAATACCGCCGTCAACAGCGCGAACAAACTATCAAGCCATGCTCACAAGCTATTCATAGGTTATGAGCCTCTCCTCACCCCCATTGCGCCCCTGCCGGATGGAGGAAAAGCCGCTACTACTGAGTTAGTAATTAGTGTTCAGAGAGAGGGAGCCCTGACAGACTCAGTTGTGGGTTGCCTTTCTTTCAGCAAGCATTCTGTAAATTGCTAGATAGTAATCCGATTTGATAAGCTGACCAGAGACTTGATTGATAAACCATTCAGTTGACGAAGTTGCATTTTGTTCAGGGGCTTTCCCCTTAGTGGTGTTATCGGCAATCTGGAAAAGTGTGAAGAGATGGAGGTCTTTCACGTTTCCGATTAAGCTTGAAAGTCTTTCGTGATTTACATCTCCAAATTTTTTGAAATTCCTATACATCGAATACGGGACATCATGGTATTGGACACATGAGAGGAGCCTGTCATCTGCGGAAAATTCCGACAGAAACGCGCGCGCCAGTGAGGCATGGCTTTCTGGATCTTCAATTCGTGCTTGCTTTTTAGACTGTCCCTTAAAAGTATCATGCACATGAGTGACTATTAGTAATTCAATTATTAGTTCTTGTGGGATTTCAGTTCCAAGCGAACGCGAGAGGGCACAAATCTCAGAAACGTTTTGTTCTACTTCTGCAATGTGATTTTCTACACTTCCTTCGGGGTGCCCTTTGCGCACCTTCCCATATGGTAAGTTCTCAGCATAACGAGAATCTAAACGAATACGAGTAAGGGTTTCTTGCAAAAGATCGGTCGATAATCGAGAAGGAAGGGAGGCTGAAACGAATTCAGAGTCATCCCCTGCCGAGTTAGAAACCTTATTAGGTATGTCAGTGGCGGGTTTGTTTGATGGAGGAGTGCCTATTATTTTAGACATTTAAATCACTTTCAAGCTAAACATTTATCTAAGAAAAAAGCCCACTAGCGAACCCCTGAAGTCCCCGCATTGTAATCGAACAGGTTCGGCAAATCGAATGATTTTTTTACAACAATTATCCAACAGTATATGGGACTTAGTGACCTGCCGCCTGGGTTGGTAGCACTGAAGATTTAGAGTTTTTCACGAAACTGGGGGACCTTACGTTTCGACAGCTACACGGAGAAAAATGACATTCTTTTTCTCCATAATTAGTAAGGAACTTTAGTGTCCATAACTGTCGCCTCCATGTCATGTTTCGGTCTCCGCCCACTGTTATCATTCCACTACCAACCCCAAAAGGATGTCGGCCCTCGTCCGATTCCGTCCCAACATGCGCCAGTTATGCCGTAGTCAAATTTCCAGCGCCATATCACTGCGGCAGTGTCGTAGACCGCACAACCAACGGTTGCCCCGTAACCACTTATTCTGTTGCCAGTTACATAATCAACACTCCGGCCCGCGCCATATGCGAGGCCCGCTGTCGCGACACAGGCAGCCGCGGGTGCCGCTGGGGCAAGGGTCGAGGAAGCGTACATGCCAGTTGAGACAGCCCACTCTGTGAATGACAGTCCCGCCGAGGCTGCCCCTGAAAGTACGTAAGCTTCGTAAGCAGTGACGGCTCCAGTCGCTGCAATTCCCGCGCCCGCGCCAACTTCCTCCGGTGCACCCAGGTAATTACAAGTAGATTCAATTGCCGTCGGTAGGAGCGGTAGCGCGGGCATCAACCCAGAGCCTCCGCACCGAGTTAGAAGGCTTGCCCGGCTCGGAGTCGAAGTGGAGCTTGTCGGTGCTGGCAAGCGAGGTGCGATAGGCGCTGCCGGCATACCATCGGTGTCACAGGGTGGGCGAATTGAAGGGGCCTGCTGTCGTCCTGGCGGGTAAAGAGGTACCTCTGGAATGTGCCCACCATTGAATCTAGCTCCTCCAATTGATCGCATACGAATGGCATCTCCCCACGTCATCTCGTCAGGCGGCGCAATAGTAGTACCATCACATAAAACTATCGGCTTCCTTAGCATTGGATTGTTTCTCACGGTTTTTGGAGCCAGCGCGTCGCAGTCGTGAACTCTAACATAGACCTGCACTTTGGCCATCGAAGCTGCTAAGGGGCGGCGATTATCGAAGAAGACGATTCGGCCATCGGGATATCTAACGCCATTTATCGGGAATTTCTTGTCGTAGCCGAACTCACACATTTTAGTGTGTAGTTCATGTACACTGTGACCGACACTCGGCTGACTATAGAAACCATCACAAGGGTTCATCCAAACGTACTGTTGTGCTGCTGCTTCGTGAAATGAGCAACGTGTCGTTCCTATCAGGAAATAAATGATCAGAAGAAGTGAGTAATGGACGGCCGGCTGCCATTTGGTCACTGTGAAACTAAGTAGCCGGAAGGTCCTCTTGGGAGTGCTAATTGTATTCATATTTAAGGGCCCTCTTGAAGACATATACAATTAGTTTGTGCGTAGGCGGCAGAACTCCCTTCAGGAGGGATAACCAATTTCCGTCGATGGTTAAGCCCATCCTTCCCTCTCATCATCAAAACACTAATTAGCATCGCGATCCGCATCTGCTTCCTACTTTCTAAAAGCCTAAGCCAACTCCGGCCCCATTCAGGGAACATCTTCCACCCTTGCAAAGCGGGTACGCGGAGCAGCAATCGGCATTGGTGTTACATGTCTTGCCCTGACAGACCAAAGGTGGGCAACTTGTTCGACAGTACGAATCCGTACATCGGTTTCCGGAACAGCATGTGCCCGGTGCATTGGACCCATCGGGTATGCACGACGTTTGGCAGCTAGCGCGGCAGTAGTTATCAGAGCATCGTGGCCTTCCGTTGCAACACGTTCCGCTCCCGTTGGAGCCATCAGGGACGCATTGAGAGCCAAGATTAAATTGAGCGGTAACCTTTCTTTCCGCAGACATCGTCACGGTGCAGGAAGGTACGGTTCCGCTGCAGGCGCCACTCCAACCGGCAAAGACGCTGCCGCTGTTAGGACTAGCCGTCATCGTAACCTGCGTACCTGAAGCGTATGCTTGAGAGCAGGTACTTCCGCAATTGATGCCTGTTGGACTCGAGGTGACGGTGCCCGATCCTGTCCCCACCTTGTTTACCGTTAAGGGGAAGGTAACTACCTGGGTATTAAAGGTGGCGGTGACGTTTGTCGCCGCGGATACCGTAACTGTGCATGTTCCTGTCCCACTACAAGGCCCACTCCAACCGGCAAAGATGCTGTCACTTGCCGGGCTGGCGGTGAGTGTCACCTTGGTTCCTGACGTGTAAGATTCGGAGCAGTCGCTCCCACAGTTTATTCCCGTTGGATTAGAGGTTACCGTGCCTGATCCTGTACCGTTTTTAGTTACCTTTACATCATAGCTGACCGTCTTTGTATTGAAGGTTGCTGTGACACCAGTAGCTGCGGCCATCGTCACCGTGCAGGAACCCTTTCCACTGCATGGTCCGCTCCATCCTGCGAACTCGCTACCGTTGGCGGCACTTGCGGTTAAGGTAACCTGCGTTCCTGAGTTGTACGATTGGGAGCAAGTAGCACCACAGTTTATGCCTGTTGGGTTAGAAGTCACGGTTCCGGAGCCTGTGCCGTTTTTACTCACCGTCAGTGGATAGGTCTTGGGAGTCTTGTTGAAGGTTGCGGTAACGTTCGTGTCGGCGGAGATCGTTACTGAGCACGAGCCGGTGCCGCTGCACGCTCCACTCCATCCCACAAAAACGCTTTCACTGTCTGGGTTGGCCGTGAGAGATACCTTGGTCCCCGTCGCATACGAATGCGAGCAGGAGCCTCCACAGTCGATTCCGGTAGGATTTGATTTAACGATACCACTTCCTGATCCGTTCTTGGATACATTCAGTTTCTTAAAATCACAGTTACATGGATTCCCACATCCATCATCCGCGTCACACAACTTTCCATCACAATTCGGGGTGCATGTCTTCTCGGAGCATTTCGTGTCGGTCACGTAGTCGCATCCGCCCTTTCCGTTTGGCTTGCAGGTGACTGTCGTCGTGCAGTTATCGACAACCGAATCGCAACTCTGCGTGGACGAAGAATCTCCATTCTGGTTGAGAGTTTTGTTAGATGATTGAGCGAGGGCGAGGGTCATCCCCTTCGCTGAGGGGCTTAACAGAGTAACCCTGTCGGATGCGCCCGACACTTTACTGGTCCTCGTCACCTGACCTGTTGGGCTCTGGCTTGTAGTCGTAACGGAGCTATCAGCAGCGACGCTCAACGTCGTGAGATGCGGAACTCCATTTACATTCGAAAGATTGGAGGTAGAGGAGCGCTCAAATGTCATCACGTCACCGTTTGACGCAAGGGCACGGACGGGCAACCCGTTTGAATTCGTGGTTACCTGCTCCGTGGAAGTCATCTCCGAGGAGCTTGGGAACATGCTATTCCCGTTGTAGGCGAATGTAATCTGGTTGACCTGCTGACCTTGGGAGCGCACCTCAGTTGACAGGAGTTTGGGACCGTTCCATGAGTAGTTCTGCTCCTTAGTTACTCCACCTGAAGATGTCTCTACAATCTTATTGGGTCGGAACGCATTTCGGGAATCCAGGGACATGGTGATTTTGGATCCATCCGAGAGCAATACTCCCGTCACCACGGGGGAGCTTGTATCGTTACTGCCGATAGCGCCATTTGCGGCGTACGAGTATTTCGTTGAGAGGCCCCTTGCATCAACGCTCTCAATTATATTGCCGTCGTTGTTTAACGTGACGGTGCTGGCTAATCGACCACCCTGAAAGACCTTCTCCGCATAGATATCGCCGGAACCCGGACTCGTCGCCAAGGTAACCTTGGTGGTGACTCCTTTGGAGTTGGTCATGGTGGCGGAGGTCTTTGAATGTTCAAATGTGTACTGCTCTCCGTCTGGCGTGCTTAATCCCGCTATGGCGGCTGGTCCCTGTGTCCCGGGTTTAACTTTGTAAGCTAGGAGGGTTTGGTTTCCCGCTGCGTCCCGAGATGAGGTGGGGAGCCCAAGGCCGAGCTTGTCGTACTGGAGGGAAAGAACTGCGCTGCCGTCAGGGCCGGTTACCTGAGTGATGCGGCTGTTCGTGTAGGAAAACGAGATAGAGACCTTATCCGGACTGGTCATCTTCGTGACAAATTTTCCATCGTTCTCAATTGCCAGCACTCCTTGTCCCGCCGGAAGTGTGATAGCGGTGGGAATGGGGGAGCTTGCGCCGTATGAGAATGTGGTCGTGTTTCCGAATGGATCGATAGAGGAGGAGAGAAAAACCCCTTTTGAGGTTACCTGACTATACACCTCCGAAGAGCCGTCCGGATAGATCAGCTCGAATGACCCTTTCGGTGTGTTTGCACCCGCGATGGGGCGCAGCTGCCGTAAATCCCCTCGTGTAAAGTCTTTGGAAATTCCGCTCGGAAGAAAGAAGGTTTCTACGTGATTAGCGCTCCTATGCCTTAGGCCTTCAGATGAGTTCTCCAGTGAAGGGATCCACTTAACTCCGAGGCCAAATCCTTCGTCGGCGAATCCTGAGGGAGTGGCTTGTGTAGAGAGATAGGCCGGGCCCGCTAGTATCGTATCGATGGGGATAGTAAGATTTCCGTTCTCGCTCGCACCGTATCCCCTTTGAGGACCGAACGTTCCCGCAACCTCGAAGGTCTTAAAGATGATGGCGGGATCTCCCCCAGTCTGTGCGTTCGCTGGTGAACCCTGTGCAAGTAGGCCAACAGTAATCATTGTTACGATGATGAGGCGTCGGAGCCGGAATCCTCCAAGGCGCCTGGTCGAACATTTTCTTGTGGTATCATTTGTAATCACGGCCCGCCCCTCTCGTATCATTTCGAATCCCTCCGTCTCTACCATCCAGACCTTTGGGAGGATCGTGTTGTCTTGTTTGTTCCTGGAGATGACACGGTAAATGCCGATGTCGTCTTTCCTCGGCGTAAACCCTTACCCGACATCACACTCCAACTCTCCGCGGCGTTGCTCTTGAGTGCCGTGCCACTGGATCTCAGATTGTTCTGTGCGATGAAGCGGCCCTGACTGTCACCAAGTGAGCTGCTCACCTCTGTTCCTAGGAAATTCGACTCGGCTAGAGCTACCAGACCTCCCCGGTTTGTGGTGACCTTTACTCTTCCGTCAGGAGATACGTCTCGAGTCACTGTGGTAGTCACACCATTTGTGTCGAATTGGGTCGGCACTCCGAGACCGTTGAATGTAATGGACTGTTTCCCGCTGATGGATTCAATGCCGATCAGTCGACCCTTTGGCCCCGTTGGATCCCAGGTATAGTACTCTGTAAATTTCGCGGTGGTTGTTGTAGAGGAGCCCGAGCGAGCGATCGTCTGAACTCCAACGACTCTTCCTTGTGAATCTTTACTCGTGACTGATTTCAGCTTGCCGCTGTCCCATGCGTAATCGGTTGTCGAGAGAGGTGCGCCATTCGCTCCGAAGGTTGACTGAGAGGTAACGCGATACTTGTCGTTGGGATTTCTGGTGAAGGTGACAACGACGTTATCTGGCGATGTGACCTTCGTTGGAAGACCCTTGACCAGTTGGTAGGAGGTCGATCGCCCAGACGCGTCTGTCGATTTAATAACGTTGCCAAAGCCGTCTCGTTCTATCGTAGCTAGGACGGAGCCGCCCGACTTTGCGAATCCATCTGCCCCTTCCTGTTTAACGGGTAGGTACATACGGCCGAACTTCCCAAAGGTTGTCGTTGAAAATTGAGTGAAGCTCCCGCTGGTGCTCTCGGCGGTTGTTGAAGTTGTGGAATACGATATCGTCGTTGTCGTGTTGCCATCTCCTGTTCCGACGAGGACATTGTCTTTCCCATATGCGAAGAGGGTGCTTGGCCCCGTCGATGGCTTAATCTCAGTTAGATTTCCGGCTGCATCATAGGAGTACTCAGTCGTGACGTCTCCAACTTGCGCTTTCTGAAGCCTGCCCAACCGGTTGTAGGTAAAAGAGTAGACTAATCCCTCTGGAGTTTTAATTGAGCGTACACGACCAAAAGAGTCGGAGGTAAACGTGGTCGTACCGCCGACCTGGTCTACTTGCGTTAGTGGAAGTCCATTTTTCCAGGTTGCTGAGAATAATCGGTGTCCATCTGGATCAGTTATGAGCGTTGGAAAATATCGACCCTGAAAGGGCTGTCCGTAGGTTGTTGAAAAGCCGTCGGGAGATATTACCTTGAGCGTACCATTTGAGATCTCGATCTCTCGCAGATCTCCGTTCTCAGCGAACTCCGAAATGAATCTGTTACCCGATTTGTTAAAGGTGGTCGTGAATCCCGTGCCCTCCACGAGCTTTACATCTCCACCGGAGTAGAGAAGAGACCCGTCCTTTGGCGATACGCCGAGGCCTGCGCCCAAGGATGGTCGGCTAGTCCCCGTAAATTGAGAGTTGAACGTCCCCAGTGGCATGGAAACCATGTTGTTTCCCAACCCCTGTGTGCCCGGCAGTTGACATGCGCGACCACTGACCATGCACGGCATCTTGCTCTGCGCATGGGTCTCGGTTGATACCTGAATCGCTAGTATAACGAGCGAAAGACAAAAAGCTCCGCGCATGGCCCGCCCCATATCAGATGTATAGCCTCTTCCCACCGTCGGGGAGGACGACTGCTTTCCCCAAAATCTTTAGTGTTTTCGGCTTTCTTTCTGCAGAAGGTAGATTTGTAGGTGGGCAGACGGGCCTCACCATGAGACCAAGGTCCTCTAAGTGCTTGAGCGGATTGTGCTGATTCGTTTCCGGGTGGCCGGGCATGGTCTGGGGCAGGTTTTAGGTTTCCAGGCCCCGTGGGCACACAGGCTCCGTTTTATGGCACCCGTTGCTTGCTGCTTCGCGTCAAAGATTATAGATCGGGAGGGGCGGACTCCCGCACCGAATCAGAGCGCTCCTATGAATGAAACTCCCCACCGTGCTCCCAAAGACCCCCTCGAAGGAAAGACGCTTAAAGCTATTTTGACCGAGCTCTATGAGCATTTCGGATGGGAGGGACTCTCTCGACAGCTTTCGATTAACTGCTTCGAGGAGAATCCCTCGATTAACTCGAGTCTTAAGTTTCTGCGTAAGACCCCGTGGGCCCGAACGAGGTTGGAGAAGATATACCTGAGCTTTTTACAGGGTAAGCTGAAGAAGCAAGAGCCAACTCACGGCAGTGAGTCTGACTCAGGAGACAACGATCACTAAAACGGCAGGGTCGTTAACTGTCCCAGGTGTACCGTATCGGTGGGACAAACGACTATAATCTCAGCGGTGCTTTATTCTGCTCCGAACGCCTCTTATCGAGACGGTACCTGGAGTGTTCCGTCCAGCGTGAGAAGCGTCTTGTACAGCTCCGGCCGTCTGTCTCGAAAGAATCCCATTCCAGCGCGGAATGAGCGACATGTATCGAGATCGAGATCGGCGATCAGGATCCTTTCATCAGCTGTGCCTGCTTCTTGAATCTTGGTTCCCGTGTAGTCTGAGATGAAGGAGCTGCCGTAGAAGGTTTGCGATGCGGTTTCGACCGTCTCTGTTCCGATACGATTCGCCGCGGCGACGTAGCAGGAGTTGGAGACCGCGTGTCCAATCATGGCGCGCTGCCACATATCTCGTGTTTCTACGGAGCCTGTCTCTTGCGGTTCAGACCCGATCGCCGTTGGATACAAAAGGATCTCCGCGCCGAGGAGGGCCATGGCTCTGGCGCACTCCGGATACCACTGATCCCAGCATATTCCGGCCCCGATCGTTCCGTAACGGGTGCGGAACGCCTTAAAGCCGGTGTCTCCACCGTTGAAGTAATACTTCTCTTCGTATCCGGGACCATCTGGTATGTGAGACTTGCGATAGAGTCCTAAATTAGTGCCGTCGGCGTCAATCATCACAAGGCTATTGTAATGAGCTTGACCTGAGCGCTCGAAGAAGCTGATTGGTAGCACGCAGGAACGCTTCTTAGCGATCTCTTGAAAGCGGCTAATAAACGGGTGCCCCTCGATAGGAAACGCTCGCTTGAAATGGGCCTCGCGCTCTACTTGTGGAAAATAGTAGCCCTCGAATAGCTCAGGGAGCAGGATTATCTGAGCTCCTTGAGAGCACGCTTCTTCGACCAGGCTGAGAGCCTTGGTGACGTTCCGTTCACGGTCGTCAGTCATCGACATCTGTACAACGGCGAGTTTTGTCATACGTTTCTCCACATCGGCCCGATAGGTTGTTGTTGCGTGACACAGTGAAATGAACCGCCGCCTGTGATGAGCGCTCGACCAGGTGTTCCGATAACGTCTCGCCCGGGAAAGAGCGGCTTCAGGATCTCAAGGGCCAGGGCATCATATGGGTCGTCGTATTGCGGAACGATCACGGCGCCGTTACAGATATAAAAGTTGGCGTAAGTTGCCGCTAGCCGTTCGCCCTCTAACTCAAGACGATTACGTGGCAAGGGTAGCTCGATGATAGAGAACGGTTTGCCAGAGGTATCCGTGGCGGACCTTAGTATTTCAAGGTTTGTCGCCATAACAGAGTGGTTCGGATCTTGAGTATCTTCGCACACGCAGGTCACGATCGTGTTCGGGCTTGTAAATCGGGTGATGGTGTCGATGTGACCATCGGTGTGATCGTTTTCAAGACCATCGCCGAGCCAGATTACCTTTTTGGCGCCGAGAAATGACCCCAGAGCCTGGTCGATATCGTCCTGAGAGAGTGAGGGGTTCCTCTCCTTAGAGAGAAGGCACTGCTTGGTCGTTATAATAACTCCCTCACCGTTTGGCTCCAGTGATCCTCCCTCCATGACCAGGCCTGGTGACACAAATCCGGCGTCGAGGAACTGAGCTACGTATTTCGGTATTTTATTATCAGGAGCGGAATCATACTTGTTGCCCCAACCGTTGAACTCCCAGTCTGTGATCAGATTAGCGCCGGCGGAGTTTTTCACAAAGATCGGACCGCTATCACGCAGCCAGACGTCGCTGTATTCGAGCGAGTGGAAGCGAACGTTGCCCGAGAGGCGCCGCCGCGCGTCTTGTTCGCACTCAGCATTAGCAACCAGGAGCTCGACACGCTCATAACGAGCCAGTGTGTTGATGAACGCCGCGAATTCGCGCCTGGTCCCCTCTAGGAATCCACCGACCCACAGCTCTTCGTCGTGGGGCCATGCCATCCAGGTCGCCTCGTGTGGGGACCACTCGGCGGGGATCGAAAAACCAAGCGCTGCTGGGATAACGGGCGATGCTGCAACAGTCATGGGGGGAGGCTACACCCGATGGCGGGTGGTTTCAATATCAGGACCCTGGGCGCATAGTCGAAATTATTCAGGGTGTTCTTAGCCCGTCGGGAGGAGCTCGATTCGGCGAGTCTGGTATGGGCCAAAGACCACCAACACGGTCTCGGACGTATGAATTTGTTGAGTCCTGAGTCTGCTGATTTCCTTATCTGTCCTGGCCATGGTACAAACTGCCACCGAATAAACGTGAGGTTTCTATGTCCTTTGATGTCGAGAAGATCGTAAAGCAACCGTGGGAGCGCTACACCGTTCCTGAGACAACCGTGAGTGGTGAGTTTCCGAGCGAGCCGTGGGTTGACGACTCAGAGGACGATGATAGTGATGGAGAGACGGTCACCCTCTCTCTCGATGAGGAGTACGCGGGTGCTGAGTTACAGTTCGACCTTGCGGTATCCGCGGGGCAGGTGCTCGAAGTCACCTCATCCGAGCAGCTCGCGGAACACCTGCGAGAGGAGCTTAAAGATAACGAGCAACTCGAGACTATCTCCGTTACTCCTCGTTCGTGTGAGGAGTTTCCGGGCGCCGTGCAGCACATGCGTCTCAGAGAGACCGGTGAGAGCTTGATGCAGTGGCTCATCGCTACCCCTGAAGCGACTATCTTCGCTGGGGTTACCTTCACGGACCAACGCCTTGTGGCGGTGGGAGAGAAGTTTCTCTCGAGCATCTCCGTTAGTGACGAAGAGTAAAAGCCAGTAGACGGGCCCTCCCTGATGTCGGATTCTATGGCGACGGTTCCCCCACATACGACGGAGCGATCGTAGAACACAAACGACTTAGCTCGTGCTCGGTCACCTCTAGTGATGAGGACTCTTTCGTATCCTGAGAAAGGACCTGCCGTATCATCTCCTGATTGCGCAGGATGCTTTGAAGCTCCGCGTCCGGTGAGCCGCCAAGAAGGGCGATGTCCCGTTCACGGATGTACCGAGCCACCGCGCGTTGAATCGCGCGCGCCTGTCCGAGAGGCTGAGGGGCTGTCAACCTGCCGCTGAGGCGAGAGATGCTTTGCGTGATATCGATCGCTGGCATGATACCGAGGTTCGCCATCTCTTTTGAGAGAACGATATGACCATCGAGGAGGCTCTTTACCTCATCAGCTAGGGGATCGATGTCGTCCTCTGTGGTTGTGAGGACCGTATAGAGAGCGGTTATTGAGCCGTTTGACGATGTGCCGGGCCGTTCAACAAGCCGGGGTAATTGGGTGTACACCGCGTTCGTGTACCCGTGCCGAACAGGAAGATCTCCCGCCGCGATACTTGTCTCTCGAATAGCTCGCGCGAGGCGGGTGAGAGAATCAACGATCAGGAGCACGTTGAGACCTTGGTCCCGTAGATACTCCGCGATGGTTGTGGCTGTGTACGGGGCCGTTTGACGAAGGAGTGAGGAGTCACTGCTCGTCGCGACGACGACGACGCTCCGTTTGCGTCCCTCCTCGCCAAGGGTCTCCTCGATAAACTCCCGCACCTCTCGACTTCGTTCCCCGACGAGCGCCACGACGATCGCGTCAGCCTCAGCGCGTCGCGCGATCATCCCAAGGAGGGTCGACTTCCCGATTCCCGCTGGCGCGCAGATGCCGACACGTTGCCCCTGCCCGAGTCTACAAAATCCATCGATTGAGCGGATGCCGGTGATGAGAGGCTTGGAGATGAGCGGTCTTTTCGTCGCGATGGGGGGAGGCGCGAAGATGGAGCGCATCTCGCTACACGGGAGAGGTTTCGTTGTTTCCTCAAGGGGCATACCCAGGGGGGAAATGACCGATCCTAAGAGCGCGGCGCTCACGGGGATCGCGAGTTGGGAACCGTGCGTTCTCACCTGCGCGCCGGGTGATATCCCTTCCGGTTCGTCAAAGAGGGCGAGGGAGAAGGTATTCTCCTCAAACGAGACTATCTGCGCGCGGAGCTCTCCCCGGTTTCGAGTCTGTATCCAGCAGATATCTCCCACTGAACCTTGGGGTAGGCGGGCGAGGATCGTCGAGCCCCGCACCGATACGATCGTTCCGGTGAGCGAAAAAGGTGAGAAGCTTGAGGTCATAGAGATACCTCGGTGGGGTGTGATGGCTTGAGAGGGCGTAACAGTTCTCTCCACGAGAAGGTCACCGCTCCAACGTTCGTATCGATAGCGAAATCCAGCTCTTTGAGGGTGGGGTCCATCGATATCGTCATTCCCGAAGGGATGTGCGTCGCGCTATGACCTAGCGTTTCGTGATAACGGGGGTGATACCTCAGGGTCATGCCTTGATGAGTCTTAAGGTGCTCCATCGCTCGGGAGATCCACCGCGTAATAAGCTCTGGGTCCTCCCTTAGGTGGGTATCGATCAACTCTTCAACGATTCGATGGGCCACGAGAGCGGCATCCCGATGGGCGGCGTCGATAGTGCGGGCATACAGAGCGCCCAGAGACTCAATCGCTTCCGTGCATCGCGCCGAGCTCTCCGTGAATCCTCGTTCGAGACCGGCGCGGTATCCACGCTCCTTCACTTTCTCTCGATACCGCGCGGCTCGTTTTCTGGCTCGGGCGAGTAGACTCGCGCATTCCAACCGGGACGCGTTCAGTACGGCGCGAGAGCTACTAAGGGCCAGCTCTACTGGCTCTGAGGGGGGACGCACGGCAGCGGGTATCACAGTAACCTCCTGACACATAATGTGGGTAGGTGAGGTATCGGTGATACCGAAAGGAAGTTGCGTGGAAAGAGGGTCAACCGAAGGGAATAGTTCCGGTATCTAGCCCCGTGAAAGTTTTCGGCGAACGAGCGCCAGGGTATCGGTCATCTCTTTTGAACGGAGAATCACGCTTGAGAGGATGTATGCGACGACGCCCACGGTGGCGCCGATTAAGGTCGTCATGAGGGGCGCTGCCTCAAACGGCGCTATCATCCGAACCGCCGCAATCATGATGCAGGAGGCCGCGATGCTTGTCGCAAACGAACGTAGGAAGGTGCTCCATGGAAAGTTACCGAGCTTCACCGTATAGACGACTATCGCAAAGACCAGGGAGAAGAGCGCCCCGATACTTGAGGCGAGCGCGAGCCCAACATGCCCTTGAGCGGTGACCGTTGGAAAAACGGAGTAGAGGGCGTTCTGAATCGCGGCGATAATGGATGCCACGGTGCCTGCCGCCGGATTAACTGTCCCCATCAAGATGAGCGCCGAGGCGAGGTATACCACCAGGGAGCACACACCGATCAGGGTCGGCGTAATCGTATCCTTTTTCGCGATAAATGCTCGCATCACCATCGAGTAGCAGCTCGATGCCCACAATCCGATCGCCAACGCTTGAATAGCGGCCGCGGTCATGAGGGTCGAATGGTGGGTGAACGCGCCACGCTCGAAGAGGAGAGAGGTGAGGGGCACGGCCAGTACCCAAATTCCTGCCGCCATCGGAATGATTGCGAAGCTCGTGAAGCGCAGAGAATTCGAGAGTCCTGAACGGAATTGATCGACGTTCGAGGTCGCGGAGGCGTTGGCGAGCATCGGCAGAAGTACCGACGCGAGCGCGACGGAGAAGATACCGACCGGGAATTGCGCAACTCGATCGGCGTAAAAGAGCCATGAGATACTACCTTCAGTTAAGAGTGAGGCGAGTAAGGTAGAGACGAAGATATTGAACTGATAGACCGATGCGCCGATTGTAGCTGGAATCATAAGGCGAACCACCTCACGAACCTCCGGAGAGCGAATATCCGCGCTCGCTCGAGTGGGAAGGCCGGCTCTTCGACACGCGGGAATCTGCGCGATGACTTGGATGACTCCTCCGATGACCACCGAGACCGCGAGGATCATAGTTGCGGTTGCTGGTTCAAATGGGAGCGCGCACAACGCTCCCGCGATGAGTACAAGGTTCATGATCACCTGAGCCCACGCGGACGCGCCGAACACCTTTAACGTATTGAGCGCCGAATTCAGCATCGCGACGAGACTTACGAAGATGATGTAGGGGAACATTATCCGCGTTAAGGTACTCGCCAACGCGCGCTTCTCTGGATCGTTCTGAAACCCTGGGGCGATGACCGAGAGGATCTCCGTAGCGAAGATGATGCCGAAGATCGCGAGTGGAATGGTGAGGTAGAGGACGAATCCCGCTATGCGCCTAAAGGCGGTCTGAGCGTCGTCTTTGCTTCGAGCGAGCGCGGATGAAAAAACGGGCACAAAAGCTGAGGTGAGAGCGCCCTCGGCGGCGAAGCTTCGGAGAAGGTTCGGGATTCGAAAAGCGACAAAGAAGGCGTCCGCAAAGAGCGACGCGCCGAGGAGACGAGCGACCAATAGGTCACGAACGAATCCAAGTATCCGGCTCAGAAGCGTCAGGAGAGAGACGATAGCTGTTCCCCTCAGGAGCATGCGCGCCCTCCAAACGGGGATGTGGGTGTAGTGCGCTGAGCGCGGATCGCCATAACGGATTCCGAGAACGATAGTCCCCTCATGTATGACATGAAGCTCGGAATAGGGCGAGATGCCGCGATTAGCGGATCATGAAGCTACGAGCTACACGATACAGGTCGGACGAGAGGTCCACTCGGCGGGACTTAATAATCCCATCGGTGCCGGCCATCGACTCAAGCGGGATGAACCCAAGCTTATCGAAATCTCGCGTTACCATGATGCCGCTATTACCGCCGAGGATGTGCTGTACGGCGCCGTAGCCGAGGAACTTTGTGTACTCGATATCGAACGATACAGGCTCGCAGCATCGAAGCTCGTACCCGATGTTCTTCGTGATCATGTGGATGTCGAGCTTCGCCTCTTTCAACATCTCTTTGAGAGGTGGAATCAGAACGTCGCCGAGCTCTAATTGAGAGTAGCGGATGCGCCCCATGTCATCGCGAGTCGCTTGTTGGAGCGCTGTGCTATGAGAGGTGTCGAGGCAATCAAGGATACCTTCCGCGAGAATAATTACTCCGTAGTTCTTCTTCATCGCCACACGCTTGCGAATGGTGGAGAAGAGGATCGTCGCGATATCTTCAGGAGTTGGGTTGAAGCCCGCGAACTCCTCCGGAATGAGGGTCGAGGTGGCGCCGGCTGCGAGTCCGATACCGAGCGCGAGGAATCCAGCCTTACGACCCATGGTGGTCGCGAGGAACCATCGACGACAGGTCTTCGCATCCTCTCGAAGGGTCTCTACGATCTTGGTTCCAGCGTGTAGCGCGGTTTCGAATCCGAAGCTCGGATGTTTATTGGGAAGGATAAGATCGTTGTCGATCGTCTTTGGAACGTGAACAACGGCGATATCGTGGTGACTCTTCGCGAGCTTGTGCGAGAGGTACGCTGAACCCTCTCCTCCGATCACGATCAACTTGTCGATGTTGTTCTCACGAAGTCCCTTCATGAGCTTCTCGACATGCTCTTCGTCCTTGAGTGGATTGAATCGAGAGGTTCCAAGAATGGAGCCGCCCTTGTTGTAGATATTTCCGGCGTTATCGGGGGTAAGATCAATAACGGCTCCAGGCTCCCCCATGGTGAGGTCACGGAAGCCGTTAACGAGCCCCTTTACCGCGAAGCCGCGGTTGTGAGCTTCAATAACACTTGAGCTGATAACGGAGTTGATGCCTGGAGCGGGCCCACCGCTCACAACGATTCCGAAGCATTTACGAGTATCTATCGATGTCATGTCATGCACCCCAAAAAGGGCTAACCTTCTTACTGCGCCAGAGGCGCTTCTCTCGGAATGTGTTCGGTATACTCTCAATCCCTCGCGGGTTGGAACGCGCTACAGGGCGGTTGGTCGCCTCATTCCGGAAGGGAGGAGGCTAGCACATTCAGGGGAGCCGGCAAATAACGTGAGCCGGCCGAAAACAACCAAAAAGAAAGGGGGCTTACGCCCCCTTTCTCGATAACCGTAGGTGGTTACGCGACTGAGCTTAGCTCTTCGCCGCTGGAGCACCCTTGAGCCATCGATCGATGATGCCCTTGAAGTGCTCAGCAGGGTACGCGCCCTTCACAGCTACACCGTTGACGAAGAATCCTGGTGTTCCTTGGATTCCGTTCTTCTGGCCGATTTCAGTATCAGTCTTGATCTGCTTAGCGGCAGCCTCTGAAGCCATGTCCTTCTTGAACTTCTCAACATCGAGCTTCAAGTTCTTCGCGAGCTCTACGTAGTACTCAGCTCCGAGCTTGTCTTGGTTCTTGAAGAGCTCCTCGTGGTACTCCCAGAACTTCCCTTGCTGTTGAGCTGCCCATGCTGCCTTGGAAGCGGGCTCAGCTTCGTTGTGGAACGGAAGAGGGAAGTGTTTGAAAACGATCTTCACGTCGTTCGGATACGCCTTAGCGAGCTGCTCCATAGTCTCGTATCCACGACGGCAGTATGGACACTGGAAGTCTGAGAACTCAACGATCGTAACTTTAGCGTTAGCTGGTCCCTTAACTGGACTGCCGCTGATATCGATCTTCACAGGATTCTTGAACTGATCCTCAAGCTCCGCTTCTTGTTGCTGCTCCTGCTTCTTCATCGCCTCTTGTTGGCGCTTCTGGAAGTATCGCTCCATGGCGGTGCCGAGCTTCTCCATGCCGGAGTCGCTTTGAAGGTACTTATCGATCGCGGTCGAAAAATCTTTGTCCGAGATATCAGCGCGCGCGGATGGAACCGCGACGTTGAGTCCGAAGAGTACGAGAGCTAGGGAAATGGACTTAATCTTCATCATAGGTAGTGTAGTCGTTTGCACTTATTTTTATGCGTGTGGGATTGTTCGCCTTGGCTGATCAACAACTCAGCAAGACTGCCTTTCCGAGTAAGAATCTTCGTAGGTTACCCCGCCTGATTCCTCGAGTGGGAATAACAGATATTGGGGTAATCGACAAATGATATCTCACATCGTCAAGGCTGGATCCGCCTATTTCATGAGCCTCGCTGTGGTGAGCGATTTCATGAGTAATGCGGGCTAGCTCTTTGATGCTTGTTCGGGTATGGAGATGCTGAAAATGTGAACTACGTTCGAGTCCCGCCCCGAGTCAAAAAAGGGACATGGAAGGGACTCAAGGTAGGTATCAAATAAGGTGCACTATGGGGAGACATATGATTCTTTCGGTCCTAACAATCGCTGGCGTATTTCTAGGCTTGGCATCGGCGGCATCGGCTGCTGATAAGCTCACCGCAACTATTCAAACTTCTAAGGGAAATATCGAGCTTGAGCTTACCCCTGATAAGACACCGGTTACGGTCGCAAACTTCGTGAACCTTGCTCAGCATGGATTTTATAACGGCGTTGCATTTCACCGCGTTATCAATGAGTTCATGATCCAAGGTGGTGACCCAACCGGAACCGGAGCCGGGGGGCCAGGCTACCGTTTTGAGGATGAGTTCGATCCATCCCTCCGTCACACCGGACCAGGAGTTCTCTCGATGGCGAACGCTGGACCAGGAACGAACGGCAGCCAGTTCTTCATCACCCACGTCGCTACACCGTGGCTCGATGGTAAGCACTCGGTGTTCGGCAAAGTGATCAAAGGACAGGAGGTCGTAAACTCGATCAAGCAGGGTGACAAGATCGAGAAGGTAACGATCGCTGGTGACACGACAGCCCTCTTCAATAATCCAAAGGTTAAAGAGAAGCTCGCCTCGTGGAACGATGTGCTCGCGAGCAAGAAGGGATAGTACCTTCGCGTGAAGCGTAAACGGGGGCGCGGACCGTAGTGGTTCGCGCCCCCGTTTTTTGTGACTGGAGTCACGACCTGGCACTTGGGAGGGCGACCATTCTCCACCGTCGCTGAAGCTCTGGGGGAGAAGCATGGTCGCCGTGCGTAACGCGGCTTGTGCCCCAAAGCGCAGCGACGGGGTTCGCTCAGGCTGGTCCCCCGTAGCTTTAGCGTAGGGGGGAATGACCGCCCTCCCATGCGTCAGCTGGCTCGGCCTTATAAAAAAGGTTTCGGGTATCGTATACCGTCGGTAACTTCAACCCACCGTTTAGCTGGGGTATGATCGTATCTGTGGGTTTTAAAAGTAAGTGAAACGATGATCTCGCGAGCAAAGAAGATGTCGCACATCCCATAAAAAGTTCCATCCCGAGGTTTCTATGAAGTTCTTTAATCATCGCGAAAAAATGGCCCGCCGTTTCGGACGGTCAAGTCGATCGGTAGTTTTGTGGTGTGTGGGAGTGTGCGCGTTACAACTTTGCTTCCCGTTCTCCACGGAGGCTGTCCCAAAGACGACGATCGGTATCTCTACCTCCCTGACCGGTCCGGCGTCGAACTACGGCGTCGATATTCGGAACGCGATCCTCTTCGCTAACAAGGTGCTGGCGAATAACGCCTACGACATCGTTGTGGAGGATGATAGATGCGACGGCAAAACTTCGGTGTCGATCGCGAAGAAGCTCGTTGAGATTGATCACGCGCGAGCGATACTCGGGTACACCTGCAGCTCATCGATCATGGCTGTCGCCCCGTATCTGGAGCGGAAGAAGGTGGTTGCGATCGCCGCGGGTACTACAGCACCTCAGATCTCGGATGCTGGTGACTACATTTTTCGCACCATTCAGGGTGATGATCGGGGAGCGCACATACTCTTTGAGCACGCGCTTAAACGATATAAGCGGCTTGGCATCCTATCGGCTCAAACCGAATGGAACGAGGGGATTCGCGCGCGTCTCAGCGGGCTAGCGAGTGATGCTCCGCTTGTGATTCAGATAGAGGAGGTAATTCCAACGCCCTACGACTACAAAAGCTCGCTTTTAAAACTTGTTCGAGGTGGAGCGGATGCGATCTTCCTTAATGTGATGCCCGAGGCGGCGTTCCTTGCCGCGTTGAAGCAATTACAGGAGCTCCAATTCAAGGGGGATGTGCTCGCGTTCTACCACCCGGGAAGCGAATCGTTTCGCGCCAAAGCGCAGGGGCAGCTACCACCGATTTACTACATCGATAACGGCGCGCCGGACGAAATATTTACGCCGGCCGGGCGTGAGATTTTGGCTCAATTTGAGCGAGAGTACGGGCAGCTGAATAGTGTGCCGCTTACCTTTGCCTCGGCCTTCGAGTCGTTCCGCGCTCTTCATGAGGCGCTGCAGAGCGGCGGAGCTATCCCTGATTATTTGCTGACGCACTCGTTCGACGGGGTGATAGGTCGGTGGTCATTCGACCGTCGTGGCGAGATCGTAGGGCTCGATGTCAAGCTGGTAGAGTTTCAGCGCTAAGGTTGTCGGTATCACCCACACGTGCTTGCGAGAGTGCAAAAAAAGGCGTGGCCCCATTACGGGCCACGCCTTCGATGTTGCGGATAGTTTTACAGCGTAGCTGATTGCAACGCCGCGATTCGCTTCTCAAGCGGCGGATGGGTCGAGAAGAGCTGACCAACCCCACCTGAGATCTTGAACGCCGCCATCGCTGGAGCCTCGTCGTAACGACGGGTGTTCGAAGCGAGTCGTTGCAACGCCGCGATCATGTCTTGCTTGCCGGCGTACTGAGCGCCACCACGATCGGCGCGGAACTCACGGTAGCGAGAGAAACTACATACGACGATCATACCGAGGAGGCCGAGAGCCATCTCAAGAAGGAACGTTACCATGAATTGGGTCATGTGACGGTTCTCTTCGCGAACGTTTTGCGAGATTCCCCACGCGATAATTCGAGCGAAGAACATAACGAACGCGTTCACCACGCCCTGAAGGAGGGTCATGGTCACCATGTCGCCGTTGGCGATGTGCGCGATCTCGTGAGCGGCGACGCCCTCGATCTCATTCTTGTTCATCGAATTGAGAAGGCCGGTCGAAAAAGCAACGAGTGAGCGACGCTTTGATGGGCCGGTCGCGAAGGCGTTCACCTCGGGACTGTCGTAAATGCCGACCTCAGGCATCACGGAAAGGCCGGCCTTGCGGGCGAGCTGCTCTACCATCATGACTACCCACGCGTATTCAGATGAGGTGCGGGGAATGACCTGTACCCCCATCGTCCATTTCGCCATCATGCGCGAGATCGCGAGCGAAATGAGCGAGCCCGTCATACCCCAAACAAGGCAGAAGGCGGCTAACTGCTGGATGTCTATCCCGTTCGCGTTCAGGTACGGCCTGATACCGAGCAGATTTAAAAGAATCGAGATCGTCAACACCACCAAGATGTTGGTGACAACGAAGAGGGCTATACGTTTCATGACACTCCTAAGATTAACGTCATTACGACCATGTTTGATGACTTCGCCGGCTTTCTATTCAAAGGTTTTCTGAGCCGGACTTCATGAGCGGGGTATATCGTACCGATACCCGAAAGTATCTGATTTCTCTCGGCCATTGGCGATACTCATTTCCCGCCATCCGCATCGAACCTATATGTAGTAAGCATCTTTAGATCAAAGGTCAACCAAAAGAGGTATCTGATGAAATTACTCCGCGAACTATCTGAAGCAGCTGGCGTTCCAGGCCGCGAGGAGGCAATTCGAGCCATCGTTATGCGGGAGCTTAAGGGGCATGTCGACAACATCTCCGTCGATACCATGGGGAACGTAATCGCCTTCAAGGAGGGGAGCGCCCGGAACCGCGAGCGAGTGATGTTCGCCGCCCATATGGACGAAATCGGGTTCTACGTGAGCTACGTTGATGACCGGGGATTCCTTCGCCTCCAGGAGGTTGGTGGTTTCGATACTCGGAACCTCTTCTCCCGTCGAGTTATTGTGCACACTCAGAAGGGACCGATGCGTGGAGTTTTGAACGTTGGCGGTAAGCCGATTCACACCGCTTCCCTTGAGGAGCGGCGCGCCTCGAAGGAGGTGTCCGACTTCTTTGTGGATCTTGGCCTCCCCGGCAAAGAGGTTTCGAAACGGGTTCAGATCGGCGACATGGTTACGCTCGACGCGCCATTCGTTGAATTCGGCACCTACGCCAGTGGTAAGTGCCTCGACAATCGGGTGCAGGTCTATATCGGCATTCGAGCCCTGCAGGCACTCAAGAAGAACAAAAACGATATCTATGGAGTTTTCACCGTTCAAGAGGAGGTCGGGCTTCGAGGCGCCTTTACTAGCACATACGGCGTTGACCCCCACATCGGTATCTGCCTCGATACGACGATAGCCTCAGACATTCCGGGCGTGCCTGGAGAGCAACGGGTAACCGCGCTTGGGCACGGTGTCGCGATTAAGGTGCTCGATGGATCCGTTATCTGTCATCGTGAGCTTGTTGAGCAGTTCGTGTCGCTCGCCAAAAAGCACAAAATCAAGCATCAGATGGAGGTTCTGCCGAGAGGTGGAACGGACGCCGGCGCGATTCAGCGAACCCGAGCAGGCGTAAAAACGATCACGCTATCGGTTCCCACGCGATACATTCACACCACGGTTGAGACAGTGCATGTCGACGACGTTACCGCGACGGAGGCTCTCCTCAAGAGGTACCTGGAGGGGTAGAAAGGCCAGGTTTCAAACGGTGGTTTTGGTTTTTTCGTGTCTATGATGACGCCCCAAGGGAGCTACGCACTTGACTTTCTTGAATTTTTTGGCTTGCCGCAAATTTTTCAATACGTTAGTGCTTATTTCACCAGATCGTCATCTTAGATGTTTAGAGAAACGAGTAGTTAGGCCAAGGAAGGCGGGATTGTCATGTTAATTTTGACCCGGAAACCAGGAGAGAGTCTTTATATCGGAGACAATCTCAAGGTGACTATTGTTGAGATCAAGGGAAATCAGATTCGAGTGGGGATTGACGCTCCACCTGAATACAGAATTTATCGGGAGGAGATTTACCTCCAGATCCTTGAAGAGAACAAGAAGGCGGCTGAGGCAGGTATTTCAGGCGATGCTCTCGAGCAATTGTCAGGAAGCTGGCGAGGTTCCGCGAAGCCCGGGCCAGGAGAGGCAAAAACGCGTAATTCCAAGAGGGTGGCGATTACTGGACGACCAGGTAAGCAGATCGAAGCTCGCGCGACGGTTTGCGAACGTTGTGGAGCCGCTGTAACGGGTGCCAGCCGAATCTGTTCCTCGTGTGGAGGAGAGACCTCGGCGACAGAAGGAAACGCGGCTTTAAATGTGTCTCCAAGTAATGAGCGAGGTAAGGGGTCATGAGTGATGAGTTGCAAAAGCAGGGCGAGATGATAATTGTCCCGAGCTCCCGGTTCGGAGACTTGGACGTGCCCGCTGACAGTGTCATTGAATTCCCGGCGGGCATCATCGGCTTTCCGTCCGCGAAAAGCTTTATCATGCTTGAGCACAAGCCTCCGTTCTCGTGGCTCCAATCAACGCAGGACCCAGATCTTGCCTTCGTTGTGGTCGATGGGTTTGAATTCGGACAGCAGTTTGATGTGAAGCCTCCCATCGGAGATCGTGAAACTGATTTCCGAGAGGATGATGAGTACGCCATTCTGATTATCGTTACTGTGCGACCTGATCCTCGCATGACAACCGCGAATCTTAAGGCTCCACTCTTCGTGAACATGCGTAATCGTCGCGGATTGCAGGTTATCTTTGATGATCCTCGCTACTCCACGCGTTTCCCGCTGTGGTCCGAAGAGGTTCAAAACAGCGCCGGCAACGACTCTCCGCAGCTCTTGCAAGCCAACAGCGAAGAGACCAAGAAGTAAGATTCCTGATCCGCTTGTACTAAATCTTTCTAGCTTTCTGAGAGCGAACGCCGGTAGTTCGCCTTAGGATTGCTTGCGCCGGTACACCCGCCACCGACCAAGCTCCCCGATCTTCTCTTTCGTTGGATCCTTCATGACGACGTCGGAGTCACCTTTGTTTTTGCGTACGATGATAAGATCCTCTGTGGCTTGGGATACAACTTCGTTGTTTATCTGCGAAACCTTAACCGTCGGATCGCTCATGAGAGCGCTGTAGAATCGAGCGGAGAAGGGGAGGTTGTTCGCGAAGCCGATGTTGAGGTGTTGTCCTGGAGCTAGTGACGCCGCGTACGTGAGAACGTTCTTGGTTGAGCGGTGGGAGGAGAGATAGGCGTCTCCCGCTACCAGTGTTGTGCTGTATCCGATCGCCGCCAAGATAGAGAGAGCTCCGATCGCGCCCATCGAGTCCTTAAAAGACGGCATGCGCGCCGCCGCTACGAGGATGCCGATGGCTATCGTCACCGCCATCGTGGTCTGCGCCAGGGAGGGGACCGCCGCCTGCGCGTAGAAGACTATCGACGCGATAAGCACGGTGAGCGCCATCGCTACGAACAGGAACCGTGTGGTTCGTCGGCTGAAAAGTTCATAGGGCTCGGACGAGTCCGTCGCGCGCTTCCACATTACCGCCATAAGAAACGCGAATCCGGGAATAGAGCTCATGTTGTAGGTAGCCGTGTATTGTTTCGCGAAGAAGAGAAGCACGGGACAGCTGATGGTCCAGGTGAGTCCGAGTAAAAGCCACTGGTCGGCTTTGAGGTCGGCGATGAAACCGCTCCACGAGAGTCGACGACGTTGCTCCCATAACGTTCCAAGGAGCGCCAATGACCACGGCACGAGCGATGGGATCATCATGACCCACGCCGCTCCCCTGAGCTGCACGTGCCCGTTACCGTATTCGTCGCCGTAATCAGATTTGGTAAAGCGACCGATGTTCTCGGTCCAGATGAAATATTCAAGGAATCCTGGATTTCGACTCTCAGCGAAGAGGTACCAGGGGATAGCGATGAGGAGGAAGAGGAGGGGGCCGGTAACCCAGGGGAGTGACCGCATTTGAGCGGGTACTTCGCGAGTGAACCACCATCGCAGAGCTACCCATGGACCGACCGCCATGCCGAAGAAGATAACAGCCACGGGACCCTTCACAAGGGAGCCGAGCGCAAGGCCAACGAAGCAGAGATATCCCGCTAATCGCGATCGGTCGGCGAGCGCGAATCCAGCGACGGCCATGGTGATGCCGACGGTAAGTGTGACGTCAACGAGACATACGCCGCTTAGAATAAAAGAGAGAAGGGTAGTGCTAAAGATCAGTACTGAGACGAGTCCCGCGCGTCGACCAAGAAGGGGAGCAGTTAAGAGGTAGAGGGTCAACGCGATGGCCGCGGCGCTCACAACGCCCGGAAGACGAGCGGAGAAATTGCTCAGTCCGAAAACCTCAAAGGAGGTGTTGATGAGCCAGAAGTGAAGAGGGGGTTTTCCAAGGTAAGGCTTCTCGACACCCTTATAGATAATCCAGGGGGTCACCCAATCATTGCGCTCGAGCATGATTTGGGAGGTCGTAGCGTATCGTCCCTCGGTAGTGTCGAACAGGTCGGGAACGGAGAGGGTAACCAGTCTTAGTAGAACTACGGTTGCTAAAATGAGGAGATACGGGCGAGCCCACTTGGTTGTTTTTTCTTGCACTACGTTCTCACAAAATCGGTCAAAGATCCTTCGGGAGCCTAGCATACTCATTCGAAGAGCGCCAAAGGGCTGTCCAAGAGGGGTATTGACGGGAGAACGACCGTTTTATTCCGCCAATTATTTGATCTCCCTGAAATAATCCGGTGAGGGCGCGATACGGCTTTCGGGGGAGAATCATCCTACCTCATATCACCGAAAAAGGGCCCGCGAATGGTGTCGTGTGGCGTTGAAGTGGTGATTGTCTGGGTGAACTATCTCGTGCGACTCCTTCTCATCTTCATAACCCTCGCGAGCGCTGGGTGCTTTAGGCTCTCAGGGGACTCCTGGTACGAGGGCCCTCCCGCGCGTCCCGCCGCGATGGAGGAGTACTACAAACCGACCGCCGCGTACGGTGATTTTCGAACTGAGATCTTACAGGACACCGAGCTCTACACACTCAAGCATATTACGATCGAGTCCTATGCCGGGCCGATCGTGATCGATTACTTTGAGGGGCGGGAGAAGTCGGACCACTTGGTTCTTGTATTCCCCGTTCTTGGAGGAAAGAACTTCATCGAGAAGCACATCGCGAAGTACCTTGTTGAATCGGGATTTGACGCAGCAATTGTCAACCGGAGTAATGAGTTCAAAGACCCGAAGATGTTCGATCAGCTTGAGGAGGTCTTTCGGCTCAACATCATTCGTGACCGACTCGCGCTCGATTTCTTTGAGGGTGAGTTCGGGAAAAAGCGATTCGGCACGTTCGGAATTAGTCGCGGGGCGATCAATGTCGCGTTGACCGCCGGTATCGATAAGCGGTTGCAGTACAACGTGCTTGTGCTTGGGGGAACGGACCTTGTGCATCTCTTCCGAGACTCAAACCAACCCCGTATCGAAAAATACATTCAATCAGTTCGCGATCACAAAGGGTACTCCGAGCAGGAGTTCTTCGACGCGCTTCAAGCGAAGCTTCGCACCGATCCAAAGAATACCGCGCAGTACCTCGATGGCAAAAACACGCTACTGATCCTCGGAATATTTGATAGAACGGTCCCCTTCACCTACGGATTAAAGCTCCGTGACCAAATCGGTCGGCCCGACACCATCTTCTTGTTGGCTGACCATTATGTGGGGCTCCTCTACACCCAAACCGTTTCCATTGTGCCTCCGAGTAAGGATAAGGGCGGGCTGTTTCCCTTCCCGTACATTGAGGAAGAGGCGGTGCAATTCTACGATCGCTCGTTCAATCACTCGTGGAACTGGTCGATCCTTCCGTATCGAATCATCCAAGAGCCATTTAATCTTATTGTGGAGGCCGCCGCTGGCGTTGGCTCCGCGTTTCGGTGGGCGTTCGGATCGAAAGAGGAGCCGGTCAACGAAGACGTAAACGCTGACTACTGGGTTCATGCTCTCGCTGGGGGCGCCGATATGAAGAATCATGAGCACTCGCTCGAGTCGGTGACTATTCCGGCGAAGGTCGAGGTTGTGTCGGCAAAGTAATTACGCCTGGCCTCACGGGAGGGCGAGCATTCCTGCTCGCCGGAATGTGGCGGGCCTCAAAAGACATGAGCCGCAGATTCCAGCACGGCGACCAGGAATGGTCGCCCTCCCAGGGTGCGAGTCCGTGATTGGGGAGGGCGGGCAGCTTGCCCCTCGTAGAGGGGCAAGGTGGGATTCAGACCGCCGTGGTACTACTTCGCCCCCGCCTCAAACGACTTCAGGCCAGCCTTGAAGTCGTAGAAGGTGTACGGCTGCTCTGCCGCTCGAGCTTTCGGTCCCGCCGCGTTGGTGAACCAGAACGAGAGGTCGTTCGGAGAGTAGAGTACGTTTTGGAAGTTAGACGGCATCGCGATGTACGGGATGACTTCCTTCATGATGATCTCTGGAGTCATTGTGCCGCGGGTTTCACCTAACTTAGTCGTCATCTTCTCTTGGTAGTGTCCACCGTAGACGATTCCTGGAATGGCCGGGAATTTCTTGTTTTTATCCTCAAGATCCTTACCGGCTTTGAAGGTCTCGAAGCGGTATCGGTCACGGACGTACAGCTCGGCGTCACCGGTCTTGCCATCGCTCATCAGGAACACGAACGAGTTCGTTGGAGGTGCTTCTTTGATGATCTTGCGAACGTCTTTTAAGTTTTTGGCGTAGGTCAAAACGTCACGCAACACGAACGGCATCGGACGTCCACGCATCGTTTCACCCTCTGGGTCTCCGTATCCCATCTCTCCAAGTGTAATTCCCTCGGCGTTCATACCGGAAACGGCACCAAGGAATCCCGCCCAGCCGATATTGGCGGATGGAACTCCCTTGCCCTTATCTGGGACGTTGACGGTGATGAGTGGGTATTCATGAAGCTTCGAAAGTTTGTGAAGTCCCCAATCGAGCACGCGCACGGTGTACATCTTACCATCAGCGGTTGCGGTTTTATTGGCCGCGAAGTTGCTGCACGACGTGCCCAAGAGTACGCCGTCCATCATCTCCTTGATCAACTTCTTGTACTTCCTCTTGCCGCCCCATTCAGTAATCTCAGGAAGCGCGTGAATGGCGTGAACGACTCGGAGTGGAAGTCGAGAGCCGTGCGCGAGTCCCTGCATCTCGTCGATATACTCCTGAGGGATGTAGGGGCGTTGCCGCTCGTACGATTCATCGAGAAGCTCTTCGAAGTGATATTTGTCGAGTACCTTGTCGTAGAGGTAGAGGAGATTGTCTCGGACCTCCTCTCGTAGCAGTCGGCCCTGTTGATAGCCGCGCTCGTAAGGGGTTCCCGATACGTAGAGAACTCGAGCTCGTCCATCAGCGGTCCACTCAAGCTTCGCCTTGGCGACGATCGCCTTCTCTTGTTCGACCGATTCGATCACATCGCTTCGAAAGAGGTAGTGGTTCGGATCGATTCGTAGGTATGCGCACCCAGACATGAGCGTTGAGCTCACGAGGAGTGAGGCGAATCCAAAGAGTGAGCGAGTGATCTTCATGAGGTCTCCGTCGTAGGCCGGACGAGGGTGTCCGGTGTCCGTGAAAAAACGTCCCTTTTCGCCGAGATCGCACGGATAAAGGGGTGTCATTTTGATGCTGAAGTCGTACAGTCGGACCGGACTCATCCGAATAATTTTGCGGATCGTTGTTCTGGTGGATAGAACGCGCGTTTAGGTGGCGTGGGGTGATAGTCCTTGCCCCCCGTACCATGCGCCTCGGGGGTTATTTCTCTGGGGTGTTTGATACTAAAGATAACGTTACATGGAACGAGCAGGCCCGCTCATGAGTCTAAGTACGTAGAGGCTACTAATCGTTTTTCCAAGGAGACCCAGATGTCCGAGACCGCAGAGCTGAAACTCGCAGGACAGTCCATTGAACTTCCAGTTGTTGTAGGCACGGAGAATGAGAAGGGGATCGATATCTCCCAGCTCCGGGCTAAGACCGGATACGTGACCCTCGATAACGGGTACATGAACACTGGAGCGTGCTCAAGCGCTATCACCTTTATTGATGGTGAGACTGGAATCCTTCGGTATCGTGGTATTCCGATCGAGGTACTCGCTGAGCGAAGTTCCTTTTTAGAGACCGCCTACCTCTTGATCGAAGGAAAGCTCCCGACCCGTGACGAGCTCGACAACTTCACCAATCGGGTTCGTCGCCACACGATGATCCACGAGGATATTAAGCGGTTCTACGATGGGTTCCCTCGTGACGCGCATCCGATGGCTATCCTCGCCTCAGTGGTTTCTTCCCTTTCGACGTTCTATCAACATGAGGAGGGCAAGTCTGAGGACGAGCAGTTCTCCTTGAACTCAGTTCGACTGCTCGCGAAGCTCCCAACGATCGCGGCGTTCGCGTACAAGAAGTCTATCGGCCAGCCGTTGATGTATCCGCAGAACCATATGTCGTACTGCGAGAACTTCCTGCACATGATGTTCTCCACCCCAGCGGAGCATTACGAGGTGGATCCGGTTATGACGGAGACCCTCAACCTTCTCCTTATCCTTCACGCGGATCACGAGCAGAACTGCTCGACGTCGACCGTTCGAATGGTTTCCAGCAGCAAGGCTAATCTCTTCGCGGCTATTACCGCGGGAATCTGCGCGCTCTGGGGCCCCCGTCACGGTGGCGCCAACGAGGAGGTTATCGACATGCTTACGCAGATCCGTGAGAGCGGGCAGAGCGTAAAGAAGTTCGTTGATATGGCGAAGGACAAGAACAGCAACTTTAAGTTGATGGGCTTCGGTCACCGCGTGTACAAGAACTTCGACCCGCGCGCGAAGATCATTAAAGCGGCGTGCGATAAGCTTCTCGCGAAGATGAAGATCTCAGATCCTCTTCTCGACATCGCGCATGAGCTTGAAGAGGCGGCGTTGAAAGATCCGTATTTCGTCGAGCGTAAGCTCTACCCGAACGTGGATTTCTACAGCGGTATTATCTACAAGGCGATGAAGATCCCGACCGTGGCGTTCACCGTAATGTTCGCGCTTGGACGTCTTCCAGGATGGATTGCGCATTCGCGTGAGTACAACCTGGAGCCGGGCAACAAGATCAATCGCCCTCGTCAGATCTACACCGGGCCAGCGTCGTCGGAGTACGTTCCGATGAATAAGAGGGCGTAGGGGGCGGCGTTGTCGGGAGGGCGGTCATTCCTGACCGCCGCGTTGCGTGAGGCGAAATCCGTCTGCGTTACGTGGCTTTTCGGCGGTCAGGAATGACCGCCCTCCCGTGTGCCGGAACGGGAATCCTTAGGACAGCCTAATTCGCCGCCAACGCGCTAAACACCTCGCGAGCCCGCGACTCCAACTGCTCTAGCGATGAGTCGTTCTTAATAATGTAATCACTCTTATCGATCTTCGCGCTATCGGGGAGCTGCGCCTTAATGCGTTGCGCAGCGATGTGAGCGGGGAAGAGGTCTCGCGCCATGATCCGAGCTACGCGTGTTTCCTCGGGCGCGGAGACAAGAACTACCTTCTCTATCTCTGGCATCTTGGCGGTTGATTCGAAAAAGAGGGGGACGATATAGGCGATTACGGGCGCGTTGGTTTGCTTGATCTGCTCCATCTTGCGAAGCCATCGCTCCCGGATGAGGGGATGCAGTAAGGACTCGAGCAGCTTCTTCCTCTCGGGATCTGAGAAGATAATGGAAGCCAACTTGGGGCGATTCAGCGAACCATCGGCAAGCACCATATCCTCGCCAAAGTTATTGACCACCCGCTGAAAGCCCTCGGAGCCCGGTTCTACAACTTCACGGGCGAGGATATCGGCGTCCACGGTTTGGGCACCCCACTGCTCGAAGAGCTTCGCCACAGCGGATTTTCCGGACCCGATCCCTCCGGTTATTGCGATGACTTTTGAGGTGTTGGTCACAGGGGCTTCCTACAATCTACTCACTATACCCGGTATACGGATTTGTCTGCGAGTGAGTTGTTATAACGTGCCGGAATAACGTAGTTATGGCAAGGCTGTTTTGGCCGTTTCAAGAGGGCTAAATGAGCCGTGACGGAGGAAGTGAGCGGAGAGGTGGGCGGTGCTTTTGAGGAAGGGAAAGAGCCCATGAAAGGTGAAATTCCGGAGTTCCGCCGTACACGCGGGAAAGATCGCTTCATCGACACACACGAGCCCATCGTTGTCCCGTCCAAAGAACGGGAGATATCCGAATCGGGTTTTTGTGTGGCCGATAATGCACCCCACCTGAACTGCTCGGGGCTGAGGGGGGAGGGGAGGTTGGCGGAGATCGTGAAGAATAGGACCACCAAACGGACCAAGAACGGGGAGTCGCGCCATCACGCCGGCGATGCAAGCTCCTTGATGCGGAGTGCCGAGCGTTACTAATCGTGAGAGGGGAGCTGGGTGGTGTTGCATTGCGTCGAGCGCGCGTACCACAAGTCCCCCGAGTGAGTGTCCTACAAAGGATACCGCTTCACCGCCCGACGTCGTCGACACAAAATCGCCGAGTCGTTCGGCTATCTCAGGAAGGGTGAGTTTTCGCGAGTGATACCCAAAAACGTGGATACGGGTCTCCGGCAAGAGCTCTTGCAGACGAGGTCGCAACAAAAACATGTCGTGACGGGTTCGAAGGAACCCGTGTACGAGGATAGTGTGTGGAGCGAGAGTCACGCGGAGTTACGCGTTCGCGACAAGCGCGGAGAGATCAACCGGCTTGTAGCTCGAAGGCTTTCGAACCTTGCCACGCGCGTCTTTGCCCACCGCGTAAAATTCACCATCAACCTTCAAGACCTCAACGTGGGATACCTCAGTTGGCCACGCCACGTTAACGCCACAGTCCCACTCGTTCGGTTGAAGAACGCGAGCATCGCCCTTCCACGCAATGAGGTGAACGAACTTCTCAAGGTTGTTGTCGCACACAAGCTCAAACGCCTTGGTGAGCGGAATTCCGAAGGCGCACTCATTCCAGTACATCGTGTAGGCCACGTCTGAGAGTCCATCAACCATCTCCTCAGCATCGGGCGTATTCACGGGTTCGTAGGTGACCGCTTCGGGGTCGGTTACAGGCGTTCCGTTGATGTGCGGCACGACGCCGAGCCCACGGATGACGTATTCAAGTACCTCCGAGAGGAGGAGCTGTGCGCCGAGGGCGCGGGTCTTAGGATCTCCGGAGGTAAGCTTCTTTTGAACTCCCTGACCGGCAAGTTGCATGAACGTCTTAATCTTAGCTGAATCCATTCTTATCCTCCTGGGCGGGTGTCGCCCTTCTACAGCGGTGCGCAGGTGGTAGGTATACTAAGGGTTTAGGCCCCGGTCCACACCTGGTTTGGGGGGCGACGAGGGGAGGATGCCTAGGCGTTTTACGCCTGATTTTTCTCACTTTTTAGCGGTCTAAACTCAAGAAAACTCACCGTCTGCTCGACCCTTACTTTGTATCTGAGGGAGGCATATGGAAACGACCTTACACTGGCACCAGAATCCAAAGGAATTCGAGACGCTCTCCAAGCGATTTGTCGAGGAAGTGCTTCCTCGATTCACAGGCACCGTTCGCCAGCGCTTCGTCCCGGCGGGTGAGACCTTAGAGTTGAACGGCTCCTGTCTCTGGGTCGTGAAGGATGGCCATCTCGACGTTGTCGTGAACGGTCGGCCGATCGAAACACTCGTTGGGGGAGGTGTGATCGGTCCGTGGTTCGGCGCGACGCCCGGAGTATCCTTCGTTGGTGTCGAAAACGGGAGTCACGTTGTCGGATATGATAACAACGAACTTACAACGCTCTTTCGACAGGCCCCGAGCGCGTTACATCTTTGGAGCGCTATGGTCGCGGCATCGGCGGCACGGTACTTCTCACTCTTTTCATCGCTCAAAGTAAAAGCGGTCCCACCACCACCGAAGTTTCGTTCCTTCTCTCCCGGCGAGGTTATCATCAAAGAGGGTGAATTCAGTCAGGAGGTTCTCTGTCTCGTTGATGGAGACGCCGATGTGATCGCGCACGGCGCTAAAGTTGGCAAGGTAAAGCAGGAGGAGATATTTGGAGCGCTCGCCGCCCTAACGGGAGCGCCCCGTATGGCGTCTGTGGTTGCGAACAGGCCAACAACTTGCATGGTATTTGAGCGCGATGACTTTGAGGATCTCCTCCGATCTCATACCGCGCTCGTGTCCAAGTTATTCGAAGATATGGCGCGAGCGATGCACGAAGCGAACGCGAAGATCGCGACCTTGGAAGAGCGGAAGAAGGGTGGGGAGAAGCGGTGGGGGTTTATCTAGTCTCCGCTGAACCAACAGATGCCGCGCATCCCCGAAATTGACCCTTGTGCGCGTCGACGTAGACGGCGACGATATACGTCCTACGTCCTACGTCCTACGTCCTACGTCCTACGTCTAGGAACATCTCTTTGGAAAGCTATCGTAGGGATTCCGCGTTGCGTGAGTGGTCTTGCTTGAGTTGTGAGAATGATTCTTCTCACGATGTGAGTAAAGGTGGGCCGACATCAAAGGTTTTGTAAGAAACCTGTGTAATTGATGCCGGCCCGAGAGTCACCTGTATCACCTGCCTTAATTGGGGCGGATGATGCGAGGCAACTCACTGGGGGGCGGCGGCGCAGGGATTACGGCTGCACCAGCTCCGTAGGAAACGGTAGCCGGTGGAGCGGGAACAACGTAAATCACCTGCGGCGGCAGCGGCTGGGTGTAGCCCATCTGCTGCTGCCGAGCGATTCTTTGTTGCTTGTCGATGCTGTTGCGCACCTCTGGAGGCATAGACCTCCAGTAGTTAAGCTCGGCATTCCACGGTGTTCCTCCGCTCCTGTAGGGGTTGAACTGGTTGTTCCAGTTGTTCTTCACTTGCGGCGGGACAGACCTGTTCACCGCCAGCAGAGCGGAATACGCCGCTGGATTCGCCTGCCGGATGGCAGGCCCTGCGAACCGCCGCACATATGCCCCCGCTAAGCCCCCCAAAGGGGACCCGGCCGAGGCGGTTTCCGTCGTGCAGACCAGGCAAGCGCCGGCCAGCAGGACCATCGTGATAACTTTCTTCGTCGAGTTCATGTCTAATTTCTCTTCTGATGACAAGCCTTCGCCGCAAAACCATTTTGCGTCGCAAGGCGGCCTAACAGGCGATCGTCGCGTGTTAAGGCGCCTTGCGACTCAAGAGAGAGACCTTTTGAGTCTTTGATGTCGTTACCCAGATGAAATTGTAAAGAGCGAACGGTTTCATCGTAGGGTCATTTGTTTGCTAAAGCAAATAGATATCCTGGAAGGTCTGATTCCATCACCTCGTCTCACCAGCTCCTCATGGACGTGCACCTGCACCTGCACGTAAACGTGAACGTACCCGAAAAGAGAATGGAAATGGGCGTTTAATTGTCGGTGGTGCTGGCCTAGACACGCGGGCCGGTAAACAGGATTGTGACGAGATAGGCTCTCAACACCCCTGTCGTTTCGAGTCGGAAATAGGAACGCGAGAGCCGAAAGAACACGCCCTCGCCCTCTAAACGCTACTTCTCAGCCCGCTCCGCGATGAGTCGTCGCTGCTCATCCTCAGCGAGCTCCTCTTGAAGCTCCCCAATTTGGGAGTCTCGAGCTGCCATCTCCATAGTATTTTGGTTCTGAACCGAAGCGAAGCCAGCCTGCTGTTCTTCGAGGTCCTGGATCTTTGAGCGTGCTTCATCGGCGTCAATCTGCGCTTGTCGGGCGGCGGTTTCGGGATCCTTTTGTGCGTGGCAAGTGGTGGTCGCGGAGATTATGCAGGAGGAGATAGCCGCAACCAGGCATAGGACTCGGATCGTTTTCATAAGGTTCCCTCTCTGGAATAGACTCACGCTCTCGTGATGAGGCTCCCCGGAGCGACCGAGGACACCACCTATTATTGCCACACCGAAGATAGCGTCACCAAGGGGAAAACGGCACTTCTCTCAAGGTAAGGGAAATTCCCACTATCGAAACAACTTTTTAAGCCACGAAACACCAGGAATGTTTGACAGAGCGCCGAGTCCCGAACTCTTTTGAGCGGGAAAGTAGGCGCTATCGGGAAGCGCATTGGATCCATGAAGTGCCTTGATGGTGGCCGCGGGTGGTGTGGGTGTCACGTGAGATGGTGATGCCTGTGCGGTGACTGAGGGCAGCTTCGGTAGGGAGACCCATGAAGGAGCAGAGGTGTGCATCAGCGCGAACATGGCAACGACCCAAAAGCCAAGAGCGGCGAGTGGCAGAAACATTCGAAGGATTGAGCGAAGGAATCCGAAAATTACCGCGACTACAACGATGCCGCCGTAGCGAAGTTTCCAGTCGGGAATTGCATGTTCTAACACCTGGGGAGCAACCATATTCATGATCACGATAACACCCGCGATCATGAGGCTTCCACCGACGAGTCCCCGAAACGGGTTAAAGAGCGTCGGCGCATAGAGTCCTTGTCCCGTTCCGTATCCTGCTGGGTAGTATCTTCTGCCGTACATAATCGTCTCCTCAAACGTGAACCGTATGAGGATTATGGGGACGAGTTATAACGGAAGTATAACGAACCGGTACGATTCTCTAACGTGTTGAATTGTGATGCCGGACACGCAGGGTTTCAACGACGGGGTGAGGCTACCCTAGAGCGCTCGGGGCTTTGTCATCAACTCGTTGAAGGATCAGGTTTGCCACCTCGTGCCGCAGCTTCTGCTTATCCCGCAAGGCCCAGGCAAAGTGGGCCGCGTTAAGTGTCTCCAGAAGTGAGATCGTGTCGCTGTTCCTGTCAGCTGTCGGATTCCTTAATACGGTTGTGAGAGGTTGTGTGAGCGAGACCTCCTGGGGGATTAGGGACGTTTGGAGGAGGTCCGTGATGAGGCTGCTCTTGGGCGATAGCGAGCTCGGTGCCGCGAATCCTGAAAAAATGTCGAGGGGAAAGTATCCGAATATTCGAAGGGTGCGTGCCGCGAGGAACCCCTCGCTCTGAACCGCGTTACGATACGTTTGGGGAACGCTCGGGTCGTTGAAGTAGGAGTCAACGGTTTTTGTTAAAGTTGGAATCGTGTCTCTCGTGCCGCGGATAACCTGATCCGCGTCCATGCACTCGAGGAGACACCCTGCCGCGAACTCGCCGTGAAGATCCGGTTGATGTCGTAGCCCTCTGATCAGAAACGCTCCGGTAGCGAGGACGGCCGCCGCCGCCCAAAGTGGACCACACGCCGCTGCCGCTATCGTCACCGCTCCGGTAAGGAGCGTGAGATTTCGAACCGTGTGGGTTTTATAGCGGGGCACGCTCATTCCGAGCGCGTTAATTGCGCCGATCGACATGGCAGGTGGAAGGGTTCCGAAGGTGAGGATCTCATCGATCATGCCCTTCATGAACTCTTGGATCTCTGCTGGGATGGAGGGGCTTGAGACTCTGACAAAGGGACAACCTGGGATCGCCCATGCGGCCCTCTCCATGATGGCTGGTGTGAAAACCCGCTGAACTATCTCCAGTTGAGCTTCGGGGCTTATCGATTCGAGTCGAGTCCGCGCGAGCGCGACGTCATCCTCCAGGGAGGAGGGGAGAGGGTGAGAAGCCTCCTCCAGCCGGTTCATGATCTCTGTCCTCGAGGGACTGCAGTGGAGTCGATCGGCCGCTCTCTGAAGTTCGTTCACCGAATCCGGAGGCGTGGTGACCTGGGGCGTGAATGACGCTCCAGCGAGGTCAGGTGATGACTCGGCGACGGAAGGCGAGCGCTGATCAGAAGCGGTGTTTGATACTCCTGGGGCAGCGCTACCAGGACGGGGGGATTGGTCTGGTTGCATCGCAGTAGTGTAGCTTCTTGGGGTCGCTACTCAAGGAGGGTGGTATTGGATGTCGTAAGTAGCTGAAAATATCAGGCCGAGGGGAGCCCCCTCCCTTCGCATTTCAGGGGGAGCTTCTAACGGCCCGCCTAAGTCGCCTTAGATCCCTGATTGGTATAAGATGCCGCTTATGATCAAGCCTGAACTTTTGGCACCAGCCGGTAGCCTCGAAAAACTAAAAGTAGCCGTGCTGTACGGCGCCGACGCCGTATTCTTTAGCGGCCAGAAGTACAGCCTTCGGGCTCGCGCCGATAATTTTACCCTTGATGAGATCGCTGAGGGCGTCGCGTTCGCGAAACGTCACGGCGTAAAGACGTACATCACCTTGAACGCGTTCCTTCACGATGAGGATCTTGAGGGGCTCGGCGAGTTCTGCCAATTCCTCGACGCTCAAGGAGTAACCGGAGTTATCGTCTCTGACCTCGGCGTCATCGACGTCATTCAGAAGAGCTCCAAGCTCCACGTTCATCTCTCAACCCAAGCTTCCTGTTTAAATTCAGCGTCCGCTGCTTTTTGGAAGAGCCAAGGGGTTGAGCGAATCGTATTAGGCCGAGAGGTGAGCATTCGAGAGGCTCAGGAGATCAAAGCGAAGTGCGGTCTTGAGATGGAGATGTTCACGCACGGCGCGATGTGCATGGCGTACTCAGGTAACTGCGTTATCTCAAACTATACCGCTGGTCGTGACTCCAATCGTGGTGGTTGTATTCAGTCATGTCGGTTCCAGTATCAACAAGCGAGCCCAAGCAAAGGCTGCTCGTCAGAGTCATTCTTCATGTCATCGAAGGATATGAGTGGACTCGAGCATATTCCTGAGTTCTGTGACGCGGAGATCGATTCGTTGAAGATCGAGGGACGCATGAAGTCTCTCTTCTATGTAGCGTCGTTGTGCCGCGCCTACCGAAAAGCTATCGATATCTACACCTCTGGTGAGGATTACGCCGCGGCGTTGCCGGAGCTTCAAGCCGAAATAAATAGCATTCCGCACCGCGATTACTTCGGGGCATCGTTCTCTAAACCAGCCGGCATGTTGTCTGTATTTCAAGATCGACAGGGAACCGTTCGCTCAGGAACGCATCAATTCACCGGTGTCGTGCTTGAAAAGAGCGACCGTTTCGCCGCTGTTCGACTCTACGCTCCGATGACAGAGGATCAGCGAATCGAGATCGTGCCGTTCCGTGGAGAACCGATCCCGGTAACGGCGACGCAGGTGTACGATCTCACGGGTAATCGGCTTGAGTCGCCTCGTCAGGATTGTGTCGTGTGTATCCCACTGGATGAACAGCTCGCCAAGGTGGAGCCACTTAATATCGTGAGGGCAGCGCGCGTATGAAGTTCACGACGTTTGTAACATCGAAAGAGGATATCCTCGCGTGCGCCGCGGCGCCCAACCTTGAGGAGGTTTTGATTGAGCCACGAGAGCTCTCCCGTGAGGGGCGTCTCTCATGTGAGGAAGCGGAAGAGCTGGCGAAAGAGGCGGCTCAACACGGCCTCAAACCAACGCTCGTCTGGGATATCTTGATGACGGAGACCGAGTTCGCTAATCGCAGCAAGCTTGTGGCCGGCATGAATCTCGACCTCTTCTCAGCGATTCGGACTCAGGATCCCGGCGCGGCGATGTGGGTCCGTGAACACGCTCCTGGAAAGGCGTTGCAGTTCGTGGTCGAGAATTCGAACCACAATATGCCGGGGCTTGCTCGGTGGGTCTCTGAGTTGCGACCTCAACGAATGATTCTTTCGACACAGCTTCCCGAGGATAAGTTGATTGCGTGCTGCAAGCAGCTCAACACCGAGTGTGAGGTATTAGGGGCTGGCAAGATCTTGCTCTTCTACTCAAAGCGCCACCTCTTGCAGGCGAACTTTAGAAATGATGAAGAGGCGAACGACGCGCACTGGATCTACGCCGACTCATCCTCTGAGGAGTCCGCCTCTCGACCGTTCCCAACGATTGAGAACGAGCACGGGACCTTCATGTACCTCAACAAGGACCACTTCATCCTGGATTCCCTCGCGCGACTAGACGAGGCGGGAATGCACACTATCCGGATAGATCTTCGTGACCTTCAAGCGGGAGAACACGCCGCGAAGGGGATCGATACTCTCTGTGCGATGACGCTCGCAGGTGATGCTGGCCTGGATACCGTCTGGACGAGGCCGACGTCAGCTCCGTTCTTCAAGCGAAACAAGACCGATAAGCAGTTCGCCCGAATGAAACCGCAGACGAGACTGCTGCGTGACGCAAAGTGTGTCGCGGAGGTTGTGTCCGTTGAGCGTGGTGAGCTTCTTGGGCTCCTTACGC
Organism: Bdellovibrionota bacterium; assembly: GCA_044345405.1. GTDB lineage: Bacteria > Bdellovibrionota_C > UBA2361 > UBA2361 > OMII01 > OMII01. The sequence goes on along the minus strand of JBIJBE010000004.1, from coordinate 17,750 downwards.
TTCGGGATTTCGATACACAGGGGGCTTCGTTTAAGTTTGTCGCGCACGATGGAAGTGAACTTCCTGCTGAGCTTGAGACCTTTTCAGATATCACCGGAAACCCTCTTGCCACGTGCGCCGCGCACCAGGTTGTGCGGTGCCAGTGGGTGAAGGGGGTTAAAGCGGGTGCTATCCTCGTTCGAGATGAGACGGTATAGCGCCCCTCGTTATTCTTGCCCTATTCGGCTAAAGCTGTCCCATCTTCTACCCGTTCGAGCAACTCGCCTTGTGGGATGCTCAATCCCGGATTGAATGGTACGGGAGTGCCTACCGGCTGAATGGTTACGTATCCATCGGATTCGGTTGGGGTGTTCACTTCAACTATCGGTGTTGGTGCCGGTGGAAGGTTGGTAGCCGCACAGGTCACCGTCATCGTCTCAAGTCGACTCGCACAGTAGCCCTTCAGGAAGCTAATCGCTTGGGGCTTTAGAGCGTTGCAGCATTGAACTCGCTTCTCCTCAACTATCCACTTGATCGGGCAGAGCGCTTTTCGGCGGCATGGCGCGTTAAACCAGCACTTAGTATCGCTTTGGGCGAACGCATCAACCCCTTGCTGACAACGTTGAATAGCGGCTGCTTTTACCTGATTACAACAATTCTGCCTAAACTGTCCGACCAGCAGGCGACACATCTTATACGGCATGAGAGCCTGCTCTTGAAGGCCTGAGTCTATCCGGATCATTGCCTGCGTGACATCGCGATCATACAAGTAAATCGCCTGACCGTGTCCCCTCGGATGACATTGATTGAGACTTGGAGCCGGAATATCCGGTAGATTACGCACAGGTTTCGGTTGCGGCGCGCTCGGTTTCGCTGTTTTTTGTGGTTGAGGTCGGGCTGGCACCTGAACGACAGGGCGTTTGCAACGACGACCGATGCACGCCCGTTCCGCGACGCTCTCAGATGCGGTCAACAGACAGAGAGAAAAGAGAGCGAGTGCCGCGATACTAGTTCGAGAAAATGTGAGCATAGAACCTCAGAAAAACGGGTTTACCTATCCCCTTATCCGGGATGAGGCTAAAAATGAGTCCGATTTAGTGATTTTTCGTAGGTTTTAATCGGTATTGATTAGGCCGGTCGTGCCCGTACCTAGCCTCCTGTGAGGGTACTCACGAAAAATGGTTGCTTGATAAGCACACCCGAGCGGGTGTTACACATAACGTATGTGGGGGCTATTTGAGAGGCTCGAAAGCACTGTGGGGGGATACATTGGTGCTTTTGAGATACTCGACGGGGTCTTAACGCGTGTCAGCGCGTGACCTTTCCTTCCAACGCTACGTGTGAGGCAACTTGCTGGAGCGGAGGGAGGAGTTATCGTCGCAACGTTAGCCGAAAAGAAGCAAAGTATACGTAAGGTTTCGCAAGAGCGCTGATTCGCTCTTAGCGTCGCCTCGTATACTGACGTTATCTCTCGGATAGCCTCCTACCTTTTCTTCCTCATTTCACAACATCCGTATGTAAAGGCCTGAGGTAGTTTCGGCGCGCGAACGAGCGCTCCTGAGGGAGCCTAATTCGAGAGCTTGAGATATCTTAGACCTTGAAGAATGCGAGTAAGTCCTTTCGCAAGCGGGCAGCTTTCTTAGGGGAACATTCCAGCACGACCTTGGCTTTGCACGGCTCGGTGATTACCGCTAGGAACTTACCAGGATTAAGCTCTTTACTCGCCCCGAGTGCATGCAATTGAGTTTGAATTCGTCGAGCCGCATCGGTGGGGAGCGTTACCGTGAGTACATAATCACCGATAACATCGATATACGAGCTCTCGAGGTCCGCCAGGGGGCCTCTCGCGAACGAGACCGTTTGGTTCTTGTGCTTGTAAAGCTTTCGGACCGCTGGCTCAAAGGGACCGGACGGCCCAAAATTGGTGTAGAATTGGCGTCGACTCATCTTGAAGGCCTGATGCAATCGAGACTCCCGATCATCTTGAAGTACAACGAACCATGGGTAGGGAACCCATGCGACCACATCGTCAGAAGGTGTGTGTTTCAGGAGCGCGAGGAGCAGCTGATTCCAAAAGTCGTTGCATCGGACGAGATTTGAAAACTTCCAGGAAAGTTTGCTACCCGCCGGCGGAATCAGGGATTCGATGTAGGAATCCGCGAAGTATATCCTTGAGGCGTTGTCGGCGAAGGTAAGCAGATCAAAAATCCAGCTAAGGCTTAAGCTGTACTTCGACATGGCACGAACCACTAATCCGTTAGCCTGCAACCTGCCGAGGACCTTGTACACCGCCGCGTGACTATAGGTGTTTTTGCCCTGCGACGCTTGTGTGCGAATCTCCTCGGCGGTCATTTGAGGTTGAGCGGCGAGGAGCCGCAAGGTTATTTGCTCAAGCGAAGGTTCGGTGGTCAGCAACATACGTGGTCCTCCTACGACATACCCGATTATTCTACTCCAAGTTGAAATGTTCGCGCTAGAGGAGGTAATTCAGGGAACATGCTTTAATATGAGGGTAGTGGGGCTCCTAGCCTCCTCCGACTGGGACCGCTGACTGGTACCCCCTTCTTTTCAAGTGCAGTGGATGCTGTTGATATCGCAAGGCAGCTAATAACATCTCTGATGTACCGTGTGGCATAGAGCCGTTATACCCGAAGTTGATCCCTTGAGCTCGAAGCTGTAAGGCACATTAAGAACTAACACTATTTTCTGGACACTGATAGCGTACCCACGGTAGCTACGTTCCGTGGTTAAAGAGTCTGGAGCTGGGTATGGTGGGATTTGCAGACAATCGGAGGACGGATGCTCCGGGTTCAGAGCGGTGCGCTGGCAGTGAGGATCCCCGGGCTATAGCGCTCGGTGCGCGGTGCCCCGTAGCGACGGAAACAGCTATTCGAGATATTCTGATAAGTGGGATATCAAAAAGTGAGCAGGCTCAGACGCTGCTTGATATCGGCCATGTAAGACAGGATTTGCCGTTCATTCAGATTCGAGTCCTTTCTGAGTTACTGGTGCTCGATCCTGCACGAGCTCGAAAACTCAGTGTTCATCTCATTCAGCAACCGTTTGATGAGGACCGTGAGCACGTCCGAGCCAAAGCCTACGCGACTCTAGTCGAGCTTCCCGAGAAAACGTTGGATGATGTACGAATGCTTATCCGGGGGCTTGCTGAGCGTTCCCGAGCCGTGAAATCAGGCATAGCGTTGGCAATCGATGACCTGCAAGACAGTGAAAAGCGGGAAATTAGAGGGTTGTGTGCGCGAATCGAGCAGATCGAGGAGAATGCGACACGCACAAGTAAGCTCACGGTTCTGCTTAAGGTCCCCTATGCGCCGCCGCAGAGTGGTTCAGCGGCCACATCCGCAGTTCGTGGAGCACAGGATGGGAATCCACTCCCTGCTAGACCAAATACTGCTAAGATAATCCCAGAGGTACCTTCAACGAAGGCCTCGACGAAGCCTGTGATGCGAGCCGCGATTGAAGAGATGCCGCGGCAGGCAAGAGATTCTGCACCGACAATCCTGCCAAGAGCACATGTGAAAACGCCGGTCGTAGAAGAGGCTGTGGCGCAGAGTTTCGATGGGCAGGTCAGCGCTCATCGTAAGCACCCACAGCCAGGAATAGATACGCCACTATCGCACTCGTCTTTGGACGCGATGCGAGACCCGAAGTTCCACTCGATGCCATGGGCCGAACTACTTGCACAGAGGAATTCTTTAGTCGATCCACACGAGGCGTGCGCCTGTTTTGCTGAGATGGCGGTTAGATTCGATCGAGAGCTTGCGAGGGACTTGGTGGCGTCACGGCTCTTATGGGTAATGTCACACCCGGAGCCGGAGATTAAGCTTAAGGCTGTAACGTTGTTCAGGGAACTCTTCGACTCTGCGCGTCCTTTGACATAAAAATCGCAAGCCGGAGGAGTCGCTGGCGCCGATCGTCTTGAAGCCACGCACTCTCTGGTACTACCTACTTAATCGAAGCCTTCTCAATCGACGTAGGGTCGCAACATGAATCGCAGCACCACTGCGCGATATGAACGAGTTCGCCTGCTTTTTAAAAAGTAGGGGGGCCCATCGGTAGGGAGCTTTCCGGCGCTATGATCGCCGTTTCGCGCCAGAAGAGCCTGAAAGCTAGACTGAGCCGCTTTGCCCTGTTTTAGTTCAAGCCCCTCCGAGGTTCCTTAATATTCTACTCCAAGTTGAATAACCGGCGCTAGAGGAGGTAATCCAAGAAAAGCTCTTAAATATTCTATAGGGTAGGTCCGTAATCTGCGGAGACTTGGCACCTTGCCGTTTCAAACCGTGAGTATGAGTAACATCTGGGGAGCGGAGTGTGGACAAGCTTGCATTTGAGGGGAAGGTTCTTGTTATTGGATGTGGAGCGGTATCTCGATGTACCTTACCTTTGGTGTTGAAGGAGCTCGATGTCACCCCAGATCGGGTGAAGGTAGTTGATTTCGTCGATAACCGCGCGCTCATCGCGGACCTCATTCAGGCTGGGATCGTCTATCAGCAAGCTCGCGTCACTCCTGAAACGTTCTCCGAGATATTTTCCTCTTGGCTCTCTCCCGGCGATGTTCTGATTGATCTCGGATGGAATATCGAAACCAAAACGATGCTTGAGTGGTGCCGAGATAACCGCGTGCTCTATGTTAACACCTCCGTGGAGGTGTGGAATCCATACGCGGACACTCACAGATCGGATCCGCGCGCCTATACGCTCTACCGTCGTCAGATGGAGCTCCGGTCCTTGGTGCACGGGTGGGGAGATAATTCGGGCACAACGGCGGTTCTTGATCACGGCGCTAATCCCGGATTAGTGTCTCACTTCACAAAGCAGGCTCTGCTTGACCTCAGCGAGCGGATCCTCTCACAAGATGTTCCAACGCAACGTCGGCATGACCTCGAGCGGGCGCTCGGCGCACGTGATTTTCCAAAACTAGCCGCTCTTTCGGGAACCAAGGTCATTCACATCAGTGAGCGTGACACGCAGATCTCTAATCAGCCAAAGCAGGTCGATGAGTTCGTGAATACGTGGAGTATCGAGGGACTCTTTGAGGAGGGGATCGCGCCCGCTGAGATGGGGTGGGGGACTCACGAGCTTGAGATGCCGAAGGACGGATACGCCTTCGAGGAGGGGCCGCGAAATGTTGTGTGTTTAAGCTCGCTCGGTGTGAACACATGGGCACGGTCATGGGTGCCGAGTGGTCCGATCATCGGTATGGTTATTCGACATGGTGAGGCGTTCGGTATCTCCGATCGTCTGACGGTATGGCACGGGAACACAGCGGTCTATCGTCCAACGGTGCACTACGTCTATTGCCCAACGGACGCCGCGGTCGCCTCCGTTCACGAGCTCAAAATGCGCGAATACAAGCTGCAAGAGCGTCAGCGCATCATGACCAACGAGATCACTTCAGGGTGGGATGAGTTAGGCGTTTTGTTGATGGGGCACGATCTCAACGGATGGTGGACCGGAAGCATTCTCGATATCGATGAAGCGCGACGTCTCGCTCCGGGCCAGAACGCTACCACGCTCCAAGTAGCGTGCTCCGTGGTAGCCGCGGTCCGATGGATGATTCAAAATCCACGGAAGGGTATCTGCTTACCCGACGATGTTGACCATGAAGAGGTTCTTAAGGTCGCTAGACCGTATCTTGGACGATTCGTTTCCGAGGAGGTTTCATGGACCCCTCGGTGCGAGGCGGCCCGGGCGATCACTAGCTTTGGTGAGCCTCCTTTGAAGGAGGAGAATATGTGGCAGTTCTCTTCGTTCAGGATCTAGATGCTCCGGATAGGGCCTCGAAATAGGTGCTGTATCCCTCGCTTTCGCAAGAAAACGGCGCCTGTTTTACTGGTGACGCCTACTTTTCAAAAGCAGGCTAAGTTGTTGCTATCGCAGGGTCGCGAAACTAGTTCCGATATGCGCTGCGGCGCTTGGGCGGCTTCGATGAAGTAGGGCGTGCTAGAGGATGTTAGGCACCGCGCCAGCCGTCCTTATGCCTGCTCATCGCTACAGTGACTCGCAACCGAAACGAGCACGGTATTTTTGAGTTGCTGCGCGCTAAATGGCTTATGCATTATAGCATCAAAGAGTCCGGTCTCTCGTATCCCGAGTTCCAGTTCAGGCGGGATATATCCAGAGATGAGCACTCGCCCCAGGGAGTCCCAACATTTTCTACGATACTCAGGTGTAAAATTCGCGCGGACATTTGTCCAGATTGCGGTAGACTCTCCGGCGAACGAGAGGTTGTAGTCTGAGATTACGGCGGCAAATCCGTGCCCGCTATCCTCTACTCGCCTTCTAAAAGTAGTGCTGAGAAACTCGACTAATACTTTGCTCGAGGCTGTATCGTTATTAACGTGAACCAACACAACTTTCTCATCCGGCAGCTTCCAGAGGTTCTTACAAAGCTTTCCTGTTAATTCAAGCACCTGTTCGTCGTCATCAACGATGATGATGCCCTCATTCTGAATTCGAACGTGGGCGCGTTCCACAGGAGTGATTTTTGCCGGAGCCAGGTTGCAGTCTTGAGAGCCTTGATGTTGGTCTGTCGGTGATTGATGGTGGTGGGCATCCATGACGAAATAGTAGCACCTCGCTGACCTTAGGCAAGCAACAGGGCTATGGAGCCTTGAACGCTCTTGCCAGGTAGAGAAAAGTTCCGCTTGGCATGAATTATTTCAGCCGATTATCTGATGTGGATCGGTGCTCTCTGTTACTATTTTGCGAGCACGTGACACCTGCTAGTTGCTTCCACTGTACCGGGGCTACCTACCGAGCGAGCCAAAAAGAGCCGCGCCGGTTAGGATTGAAGCACCTCCTACTGGTACATCCTACTTTTCAAAACCGGGCGACGTTGTTCATACCGCAGGGTCGCTGAAACTAGTTCCGATATGCGCTGCGGCGCTCGGGCGGCTTCGATGAAGTAGGGGGGCCAGAGGATGGGCGCTTGATTTTGATGTTTGGGCACTCCCTTGGTTCAAAGATATTGTACAAAGCCGTACGCGACAATTAGTGAGACGACCAGATAAACCACGGCGGGTAGTGTTTGTAAGAAACTGTCTCTGATGCGAATCCGCACGAACAGTCCACACAACATGAGCGATGATAACCCGCCTGCGGCAAAGAATCCTATCCAGGGTATCCATTGTCCTACAATAAGCCCGAGTGCCCCAAGCACCTCTAGCGATCCCGTTATGTATCGCAATCGCGCAACGCCCCATCGCTGAAACTCGCGAACCATTTCCTCCGCGAAGAAGCACCGAGTTCCGTACACGAGGAAGGAAACAATTAGTGCCAGGGTCGGCAGATCGATTGCGGTCATCATTAACAGTCCTTTGCTTATGGATACTCAACGGACCAGAGGCGACCGCTTTAACCCGGATCATGTGCGTGAGAAGAGTTCCCCGCTGGGCGGCTGGGATACCTCCTTGCCACGTGCCAGAGAGAGGCTTAGGCTCCTAACTGTACTATCTTAGCTTGAGAACACCCACAACTGAAAAGGCTCCGCATGAATACTATGCTTTTGGCGATTAAGATTCTCGTAGCGACCTCAATCTTCTTTGTGTGGGTTGTACGCTACAAAAACATCGTCAAAGAGTTTGAGGAGTACGGGATCCCAGCGTGGCTGCGTGATCTCACGGGTATCCTAAAACTAACGTTCGCCGCGATGTTGCTGTTTGGACAGGGCGATCGCTCCATCACCTTACTCGGATCCTTTGGAATAGCTGCCCTTATGGCGTGTGCCCAAGTTGTTCACATCAAAGCCGGCACGGCCACATCTCGTCGTCTACCGTCGTTGCTACTCTTGACGCTGTCAGTAGTCATCGCTTTCGGTAGCCTCTGAGTTGCTGTCTCGTTGGCCAGCTTTTCCCGTGCCTCTGGCGCAACCTACCATCGAGCACTTTCAAAAGGCGGCGTTGCCTTTTTCACGTACCTTTGGCATTCCCACTGGTCGAACATAGGAACTGGTAGCGGTCTCTTACTTCAATTTTTTAGCCCGAACATGGCACTTGCCACGTAGTGCATCCGTTCTGAAAAAAAGGCCACGCTTTTGCTCTGCAGAAAAGGTGTATCTAAAAAAAGGGTAGCGTCCCTATTTATCCCCCGGGAAATAGTGCTCGTGGAGCTTCTCGATAGTGTTAAAATCTTCGTCGGAGAGCGGCTCGATTCCTACGAGGTGCTTTAGAGAGAGCCCCTCTGGAGGCAGTTTTAGCTTCAGGTCGCCGTAGCCCGGGTCCCCGAGGTGGTGCGAGTGTTCGGCTAGCGCCGACACGCTGATAAGAAGGACAAATCCCCGCTCGATACGATTTAGGTGCCGATCCAGCAGAAGGACCGCACGCTCAGATATCCCCGCGTTCTTGAGAAGCTCTCGTCCCTGCGTATCCTGTCCGTCAGCTATCTCCGAAATGTTCATGGCAGTACGCCACCCAATCTCGCTTGAGATATCGAGCCCAAGAGCTTTCGCCGCAAGAACGGCGTGGCTCAGATCTCGAGCGTATCCGCTTGCATTCTCGAAGCCTTTGCGATCGTTTGTTTTCGGATCCTCAGAGAGGGGCACGAGTCCTACGGCGTTCACTTCGGCATGTGATGTTGGAAAGATCCACTCTCCGGTACACCCTACTTTGTTGAAGCCCTCTCAAACGCGGCATGGCGGCAACGTACATCAGAGAACTGCCCCATGATCTCAACGATTTAATCTGTTTTTCAAAAAGTAGGGTGTACCAGTTGTAGGAGCGAGCGACAGATCGAGATGGAATCATAATGACGACACAATCGTCGTCTTTTCTCGATGTTGGCGGAGCTGCTACGTGCATAAAAGGTAGAACATATCGAAATCGAATCGACCACGAGAGCTTCCCAAGAGTCGTTAGACTCCGTTCTCGGTAATTGATTCTTCACCTTTTTAGGAAGAGAGGCGCGTGTTCTATTAGGGCGTGAGTGTAGAGGTGCCACATCGGCTGGCCTGAGCGTGAAAAAGGAGTTTTCAGATGGATATTGAGTCGAGCAGCATTTCGGCAAAGAGGGCGGCGCAGCTGATGTTTGTCTCCTCCTTCCTGCTCATCTTTGGGCAGCTTGCGCTTATTCGATACATTGGGTCGGAGATCGGGGTATTCGCCTACCTCCAGAATATTCTCCTAACCGGTTGTTTTATCGGTTTTAGCGTTGGATTGCGAGCGCCTAAGTCGATTGCAGCGGGAAAGGATTTTTGTGAGGCGCTCTCCAAGCTGGTAGGCCTTATCGTCGTGGTGGGTTTGGTGGCAGACTGGAGCTTCTTGGCCATAGCGGTCAGCGCGCTAGGACGGTCCTACGTTGCATGGAATATCTTCCATTTGATCGAGTGGTCAGTTCGTTTCATTCCACTCCTTATGGTAGGTCTAGCGGTCATTTTTTACATTCTTGCGCTCACCGCCTTCGTCTTTGTTCCCCTGGGGAGCTTGGTGGGGAGCTGTTTTGAAAAGGGTGAGAATCCCTTAACACCATATCTTTATAACATCGCGGGTAGTATCGCCGGAGTCATTGCGTTTTACGCCGCAAGTTATCTTTCTTTGGGGCCGCAGTGGTGGCTTGCATTGATGGGAAGTTGCGCGCTAGTCATCACCCAATCGAGTGCGTGGCGAAGAGGATGGTATCGACTGGTAGCATTGGTGCCGGCGTTGTTGGTTGTGGGAAGCCGCTTGGCGGACGCGGATCTTGCAACTTTTTGGTCCCCGTATCAAAAGCTCAATCTGACATGGGTCACGGCTCCTCCCTTTTCGATGGAGGGTGGCTATATTCGGGTCAATAGTTCGGGCTATCAGATTATGCTTGACCTGCGGCCCGCGACCTTAGCGACCAAGCCAGCCCTTTATTCGCTCGGCTGGGAGGGATATACCCACTATGACCTTCCCTTTAGATTCAGGCCCCACGCCCAGACCGCGCTAATCTTGGGCGCAGGCAGTGGGAACGATGCCGCAGCTGCGGTACGTTCTGATGTGAGCTCAATTATCGCGGTTGATATTGATCCCGTCATCATCGGATTGGGAAGGGATGCGCATCCCGAAAAGCCATACGCAGATGAGAGAGTTCGGGCCGAGGTGACAGACGCGAGATCCTTTCTGTACCGCACCAAGCAAAATTTTGATGTCATATCTTTTGGGTTGCTCGATTCACACACCGGTGGCGCGATGACAAACGCCCGACTAGATCACTTTGTGTACACGCGGGAATCCTTTCAGGCGGTAGCTTCTCGCCTCGCAGCAGGTGGTGTTATGACACTCATGTTTGAGGCCTCGAAGCCGTACATAATCGCGAGAATGGCTTCGATGTTGCGGGATGTGTCCGGACACCCTCCAGTTGTTTTTCGCATTCCGTCATCTGCGTATGGATTCGGTGGAGTGATGCTCGTGACCGGAGATCAAGGGATGATTCAGAAGGCTCTTGAGAGCGACCAGAAATTGCGCTCGATCGTGAACGAAGGCAAATACGACGTACCGGTTGAGGAGCCGCAGCTAACAACAGATGATTGGCCGTATGTGTATCTAGACAAGAGGTCTATCCCGCCCTTATTTGGTGTATCTACTCTGATGACGATCGGGCTCTTGTGGCTCGTGCGACGCCGATGCTCGGTTCCTTCGTTCGGACTGCCTTCACGGGATGAGATAGTGATGGCTCTTCTTGGCGCAGCTTTTTTGCTGCTTGAGGTAGCGCAAATATCGAGGACGGCGGCTCTTCTCGGCATTTCATGGCAGCCTTCGGCGGCCATTATTCTTGGGATTTTAAGCATGGCGTTTTTATCGACGTTATGGGCCCGTAAGCGCGCGCCGTCCTTACTAGTGTCAGGGGGTGGGCTCATCGCCTCCCTTATCTTCTTGCTGACTTTTGACATGAACACCCTCTTGAGCCTCTCTTACGGAGGGCGATTTGTGGCGGCCGGAGTTGTGACGTGCGTTCCCGTGTTTTTCAGCGGGCTTTTGTTTAGCTCTGTCCTGAAAAGCGCCCGGAATCCCAGCGCAGCTCTGTCGTGGAATCTGCTTGGCGCTGTTGTCGGAGCGTGCGCTCAGAGCCTCTCCCTCCTTCTCGGTTTAAAGGCTCTCTTGTATATCGTTGTGGTACTCTACGTCGTTGCGCTGGTGGTGCTGATGTTTGTTCCGCGGGTGTCCGTGTCGCGGCATTTAGTTGTGTGATGTGGGCGCAACGTGCCGTTCCCGTGGTGGCGTGATCGCTTGTTGCAGCTTTCCCCGGCAGGCGGGCTAGGTATACGCTGCGAGGCGGTGGGACTGTCAGGCATTCAAAGATGAATACCTGCTTGAAAAAAGAGTATGCCCCCTCTTGTCTGGTACACCCTACGTTGTCTAAGCCCTATGACTAGTACACCCTTCCCCTGTAGCTGGGCTACTCATTTACTCCATGAAGGCAGGCAGCTACTCAAATAAATGGTAGCCCCTTGATTGGAGTACTGACTTTTTCTCTCAAAAAATGGGATGCGTCTCTTTTAGTCGAGGTTAATCAGGAAAAACGGTGGCGTCCCTATTTATCCCCCGGGAAATAGTGCTCGTGGAGCTTCTCGATAGTGTTAAAATCGTCATCGGAGAGCGGCTCGATTCCTACGAGGTGCTTTAGAGAGAGCCCCTCTGGAGGCAGTTTTAGCTTCAGGTCGCCGTAGCCCGGGTCCCCGAGGTGGTGCGAGTGTTCGGCTAGCGCCGACACGCTGATAAGAAGGACAAATCCCCGCTCGATACGATTTAGGTGCCGATCCAGCAGAAGGACCGCACGCTCAGATATCCCCGCGTTCTTGAGAAGCTCTCGTCCCTGCGTATCCTGTCCGTCAGCTATCTCCGAAATGTTCATGGCAGTACGCCACCCAATCTCGCTTGAGATATCGAGCCCAAGAGCTTTCGCCGCAAGAACGGCGTGGCTCAGATCTCGAGCGTATCCGCTTGCATTCTCGAAGCCTTTGCGATCGTTTGTTTTCGGATCCTCAGAGAGGGGCACGAGTCCTACGGCGTTCACTTCGGCATGTGATGTTGGAAAGAAATATAAGTGTCCATCACAACCTTGAGACCGGCCGGTCGGAATGAATCCAGTCTTCATGGCAACGATGAGCGCGCCTAGAGACGTGCCGTGAAAGCCAATCGCCCCCCTAGTCGCTGGTACACCCTACGTTATGAGAGCCACTCGAGCTTCTCAGAGCCGCAACGCAAATCTGAAATAGTTTCCGCCACCGTGCATATCAACTAATTAACCTACCTTTGAGGAGTAGGGTGTACCAGTGGTGAGGGTTGTGGACTCCTGAGCAGCTATTTGATCTTTACTCCCCTTCTAAAAACCCCCGCGGTCGCAGTTGAGAAGAGTGTCGTCATAAGCGTCTGGTCAGAGCCGGGCTTACGGAGTCTTTGGACGAAAAACAAGCTGCTTCCGTCTCCCGCAAGTGCACTCTCATCGTTACTTAGGAAGCGAGAGCCTTCTCCCAGGTAGGCGCAGGAGCCCGTTGAGAGATTCAGTACCCCGACCTCATGATTCATCGGCCCTTGCTCTCCCTCAGAGGCGTTATTAGTGGCGTTGAAGGTAGCAAATCGGCCATCCGTGCTGACGGTCGGCGAATTCAGCTTGGATGAGTAGCGACCTCGCTTGTCTTTGCAGGTGATAACCGTTTCTTTTTCGGCTTGAACGCGTATGAGTTTAGGGACCCATCCGCCCGCTAGACGATCATCAGTACTCACCATCGCTGTCTCGCCATCTTCACTTAGCCACAAGCCGACCAATACTTCGAGGTCCTTTCTCGCAAATATCAAGGTTTCGGCGCCAGTCGCTAAGTCGATCCGGTACAGTGCAGGAGTATTGGTATCCGTATCTCTTTCCCGTAGCCCCAGCGCGAAGGCTTCGTTCTTTGTGACATAATGAAACTTCGATACTTCCGAGGATTCGGTGCGGTGGAGCAGTTGAGTGGTTTTGGTAGTGGTATCGTATCGGAAGAGCGAGATGTAGGTTACTGGCGTGAAATACGGAAAGGGATATTCCTGCTGGCGAGTTCTGACGTAGAGACTTCGCGAGGAGCTACCAAAAGCCAGAGGAACGAGCTCAAAATAGTTTTGAGGGGCCACTTGCGTGAATTGATCCGCTAGCAACTCAGTTGCCCTGCCCGAAGCGGTGTCAATTACGAAGGCACAGGTGGAGCAGGAACCTGTAGTTTCCGGTGCGCCTTTTATGGCGATTTTTAATCCATCAGGCGATAATCGGAAGAGCTCGAACCTTTGCAGGGTAACCTCTTGCCCGCTCTCTAGTAGAATTTTCCCCCTTTTTACGAGTAACGAAGGCTTCCCGGACGGAGATGAGAGAAATCGTATTTGTGGTAGTGTGTAGTTATCTCTAACCGTGAGCTGTGATTGTATGGCCACTCGTTTGCCATCTGTACTAGCCTGAAACGTAGTTAGTTCTTCTCCACCGGTGAAATATTCCTTTCCTCCCGTGATCTTTAGTATCCTTTTCAACCGCACGTCTGCGTGAGTAGTTAGTGGTGTCACGAGTGCCGTTAAAGCCAACGTGAATCCAAACGTGAAGATTGCGGATTTCTTCAATGTCATAGTCGTACCTGTTGCTCTAATACCCAGATATCCTCGGAAATCTACCCGGACAACTTTACATTTAGGGGCTGAATGGGGATGAGAGGGATTGGATTGTTTAAGTATCTGTTCCGTGGAGCAGGTATGGCGGTTCGCACGACAGGGGCCCCGTGTATCCCGGCGAACAGCGAATCCCTTCTCTGGTGCAGCCCAACTTAAGTGCATTAAAGATGCAACATTTGCGCACGGCTCTCGATGTAGGAGGCACTATGCGCAAACGAAGAATGCCTCGAAGTAAGAAGATGTATGATCTGTGCTTTCGGTCCCTTAGGGGACTGCCCCTGCCAGCTCGCGCTCTGACGACGCTTCTAATTGAAAGCATCATGGGACGCTTGCTGCGCACGGAAGCCATCATCGTCTGTAGTTATGTGTGGATGAGTAATCATGTCCACATGCAGGTATTCTCCCTGGACTGCCAAGCGCTTACTTTCTCTGTAGGGGGGCTACTTCCTCCGCCTCTATCAGCAACTCTTCCTTCGTTTTCCCGAATAGCTCCTCATGGAGCAGAAGATGAAATACCACCCCCACGGGAGTGTATTGTTTTGCACGTTTAGCCTCGAGGAGGGATTGCTGCTGTTAGCCAATCCGTTGTGTCAGGCGATCGTAAAGAGCTGCCTTGCTGCATCATGCGCACTCTACCCGGTTCGAATCTGCCATATCATTGTGGAGGCTACGCATATCCATCTCGTTATAGTGGTCATAAACCCCGACCACGTTGAGGCGTTCTTTCGGCATTTCAAAACCGAATCAGCCCACTTGATTAACGGGCTCCTGGGACGAAATAAACGGACCCTGTGGTGTGAGGGGTACGACAGTCCGATCGTTCTCACCCCTACACGAGCTTTGCTAGCGATAGCGTATCTCTATGCGAATCCAGCCAAGGATAACTTGGAAACTTCGATCGACCGGTACCCTGGGTTCTCCTCCTGGAAGATGTTTCAATCAGGCAAGCTTACCCGTCAATGGAAGCGGCTCAGGCGTCCCCAGTTTACTGCTCTCACACGAGATGCCAACAACCTACGAGGATATACAAAGCTCGCCGAAGAGATCTTAGCTGCCTCAGATGAGATGCAGACGTTTACCCTTGAGCCGAACGCGTGGATGGAAGCCTTTGGCTATCACTCACCGGAAGAACAACTGAAAATTAACGAGCAGTTGGTTGCACACATCAGATTGCTCGAGGAGCGCGCTGAGAGGAAGAGAGCGCAGGAGAAAAAGCGCGTGTTTGGAAGAGAGCGCCTCATGGCGCAGGTGTTTGATACTACCTATCGCCCCCGACGCAAGGGGCGTCGAATGTGGTGCCTCTCAGAGAAGCGCAGTGTGCGTGTCGAGTTTATTAAATTTTTCAAAGCGCTCATGCAGAAGGCGAGAGCGGTTCGGGAGCGGTGGAAGATAGGGGATGTTACGGTTCCGTATCCCCCTGGGTTGTATCCACCTTCCATGCCGAAGCTTGCTAACGTGCTTGCGCGCTAGGCTTTCTATCTACCAGATTTTTGCGATCTCCGGTTCGCGGGGGATTCGTGTATCTAAAAACCAATCCAAGCGCTCGCATTTATCATGAGCATCTTATCGCCGGATTGATTTGCAGCCGGCTATTCTAGTCGACTTTCCGCCCGCTTGTCCGGTAGCCCGGGTACAGAGAGAAAAAACCCATATAAAACGGGTTGAGCGTGGAAAGATTATTTTGTGCTGAAATCTCAAGGCGTCTCAGAAAGCTGGCGAAGTAAAACCCTTGGCGTCTCAATGGGACGCTGGACTTTATTTCACACACTTTTTAGGAGACGTATGGCTAAGAGTTTAGTGGCTAGTTATCGGTCTAGGTTCATTCAACACATGACTGAAGGGATGAACAATGTGGTTCAGGCTTGTAAGGTGCTTGCTGAAGCAAAGAAAGATCTGTCGGACGTTGAGTTTAGTAAACTGATTGCAGGGCTTAATCTTTCACGCAGAGATGCTGAGAAGCATGTGCGTATTGGGAGTGATAAGAGATTTGATGCGATAGAGTTGAAAGATAACCTACCGTATGCTCAGTCTCTGGTACCCTGTACCTTTCAACCTCTAGCTAACCATCTGAGTTTTTGAGCTTTACTCCGCATGTTGTAACGGTTGATGAAGGTTGAATGAAGGTACAGGGCACCAGGGGATGAAGGGCGCAATCGCCCTTCATAATCAAAAAATTGAGTGCCACTAGACAAACTGGTGCCAGGCTACTTTGAGATCCAAGAAATAGCGCAATCGTGTGAGGGGCTTATGACAGTGGCAAAAGTAGCCTGGCACCAGTTTGGTTTGGTTGTTTCCCCGGGTACAAATTAAATTATTTCTGCAAGAGCTGCACAAATTTTGTCCCCGTATCTCAAGCCCCCCGTTAAAATTTTCGATATTCCCTTCAGTTAAAGGTACTGTCATGGGGCCCTATGAAATACGCGGCATTATCTCTCTTTCTCTCCCTTGCTGGGCTAGTGGCCACCACAACGACCTGCTTCGCGCAGCAGTTGAACCCCGGAGTCCTGTGGACGTCGCCGGGGATGGAGCCACACAGCTTCATCGTTAACTCAGTCTCACCAAGAGGTCCCTCATTTACCATCTTGTCAAGCGACGGTTATAACACCATTCAGACCGATTCGACGGGAAGTAGGTCATTGCATGCGTCGTGGCCAGTTGCTTCGTCCGGGGATGGTCGTTACCTAGTAACGAGAGGTGGAGATTATTCCCTCTACCTATTTGACATCCCCCGTAAGCTGCGACACCTCGTTCCATTCCCGGGGACTTCAGCAGAGGTCAGCGTAGAAACAGTTGAGGGCAAAGTAACCGTGGCCGCTGGCGGGTATGGTAAGGTCCGTGTGTGGAGCCCGGCGGGCACCAGCAAATTGATCCAAACTTACGAAGATTCTACTGTGAAAAAACTGCTCGATAGGGACGACAGGTACCACGTAAGATCCCTAACGGCAGACGGAACTATCTTTGTCGATAGTTGGAGGCAAAACCTAGTAGGGAATATCGGTAGAATTGATCAGCCCTTAGAAGCGCAATGGCGACTATCCGGTCCTGGCCGAGCATCGCCCGATGGCTTTCACGTTGCTATCCATGGCCACCCATGGAACCTGTGGCTGGGCAGCTGGAGGCGCGACAACTACTGGGTTCATACCAAGAAATATTTCTTCGAAACACGCAAAAGCTTTCCGTTGGACTATACCGAAAATCTCCTCCCCCCTCGACCTAGCTATTATGAACAAAAATTCGCCATGTTCCCCTCGACCGAAACTGGATTTACATTTGTCCGTGTAAGTCAAGTCCCACGTGTCGGAGGCTTTCGGGAACATGAGTGGGACGGAGCACTGGTGGTCATGTCACCCGGAGAGGGAAGCTATGCCTTTAACGACTACCTGGCTTTGAAGGGCATCCCTGACAGAATAGATCCGAAGCGCGCAATACAACACCCGATTAAGGTTATTGAGAAGGGCGGTTACCGGTTTATGCTTGTTGATTGGAAACTCTTTAACTTGGGGGCGATCCCAGGGTACAAATTTCCTCCGGTATCGAAAATACCACCAAATCCCGCACCCGGTACAATGATTCAATAGGTCTCTCTCGTAGGGAACTTCAGGGCACGTTCCTCAACTAGCCAGGGGACGTGCCTCCCCCTTCCCTTTTTCTCAGAATCCGCGCGGAAGCAGCTCCCCGCCTCCTTGAACCACATTCCTAACAACTACTCCCCACAATCCCCGATAAGCCCCGATACGAGCGCCTAGCACGACGCCCCCCTCACAAATCGTAGCAGCACTGGTACAGGGCAACTCCCGAGGCAAGAGTTTCCATGAGTACCGGGCGGCAAAACGTTACAAACTGGTGCCAGGCTACTTTGAGATCCAAGAAATAGCGCAATCGTGTGAGGTGCTTATGACAGTGGCAAAAGTAGCCTGGCACCAGTTTGGTAGACCAGTTTGGTAGTGCTTCGTGAAATCCATGGCGAGGCTGCCAGCCTCGGTGCCCGTGCTACTTGTGCGTCACCTTGCGTATTAGGAGCTGGTCAGCTTCGACTCAATCTCTTTGAAAGGATAGGATGATCGATCGCTTTTTTGTAAGTAGCTGAACTGTAGTAGGCAGCCGCTACTTGTACCGCCGAGATGGGTCAAGCGAGGGTCGAAATCAGTTGTCTGTGGCTCCACGCTA
>JBIJBE010000022.1:0-56986 GCA_044345405.1 Bdellovibrionota bacterium | reverse complement strand
GAGACTGCGCCTTCAAGGACTCCGCGATAGCGAGTCCCGCCGCGTCGTCAGCGCCTCGGTTGATTCGGTATCCCGAACTCAACTTGTTAAACGCTAGACTCAGCTTTTGCCCGGTGCCGTCCAAGCGCCGCTGCGCTTGAAGCGATGTGATATTACTTCCGATACTAATTGCCATGACTACCTTCCTTGCTAGTTACTAAAAACCTAAATCCGTTTAAGTTTCCGCTACGCCAACAGCCGACGAACGACTGCCGCCATCGCTTCCTCCGACATCTCACGCCGAGTCACGGAGTCTTCTCTGAGAAGCCTCCATGTAAGCTCGGCGGACATATCCGAGAGGACCTGTTCACCGTTCGCGTTCCCCTCGGCCTCGCGCGTTGGAGAGACACACACTCCGTCATCATCAACCCCGAGGACGACGTCGCAGGGAACTCTTTGTCTTAACCATGTGGGTTCGGTCATATTGCTACCTCCATTCCCGCAAAGCGGGTTCTGCTGGATACCAATGGTAGGAGGCTGCTTGTCACACCTCACATACTCGTCGCCGTTCTCTGAAAGAGACGTTCGTCGCCGCGTCTGTGAGTCTGTGTGAACCGAGAACTACGTGAGAACTTCCGTGAACCGCTTTGGGCAGGTAACTTCAGCACTACTTTACTTCTCGGAGCCAAACTACTCTTGCTCCACTTATAGTTTCGGAATGCTCGGTGATTCTCTAAAGGAAAAAACACACGCGATGAAAGAAAAAAGCGCCATTTTCTCAAGTGCCGCGCGCAAAAAAGAAACGGCGTGAAGGTTTCCCTTCACGCCGCCTCATGGAGTGACTGAAACTGGTACGCTAGAAGCGAAGCAGTTGCAGCGCGAGCGATGGAAGCTGATTCGCCTGGGCCAACACCGAGGTGCCAGCCTGTTGCAGAATGTTGTACCGAGTGAGGCTCGCCGCCTCCTCCGCCACATCGATGTCGCGAATACGACTGTTTGCTCCGTTGTAATTCTCCTTTGCAACACCGAGATTAGTAATCGCCGTCGCAAGACGAGACTCTACCCCACCGAGCACTCCGCGAGCGGCTCCCACTGAGTAGATGGCTGAATATACCGCGTCAAGGGCGAGCCGTGACGCCGTTGCCGCCTCATCGTTTGACGTGGCGTTAATTGAGAACGTCATTGCTCCACTCGCGTCACCCAAGCCTAACCCTTGAAGGGTGGCGAGCTGCGAGCTATATGATACCCGATTGTCCACCGTGGACCCAGTTCCCACTTGAATCGTGATATTCTGTGAACCGGAGAGGAGCTGAATCCCGTTAAACTCAGTCACCTGAGAGATTCGCTCGATCTCAGATCCGAGCGCCACGAACTCATTTTGCACCACGGAACGCTGCGCGACACTGAGAGTGCCGTTGGCAGACTGCGACGCCAATTCGGCGAGACGAGCCAGAATGTTGGCCACCTCTCCGAGCGCGCCATCAGCGATAGCGATCGTCGATATTCCGTCATTGGTGTTTCGAATAGCTTGTCCAGCGATTCGAGCCTGCGCCTTCAGAGACTCTGAGATCGCCAGACCAGCGGCGTCATCAGATCCCTTATTAACGCGTTGTCCAGAGCTTAATTTGCTGAACGAGT
The DNA here is from genome assembly GCA_044345405.1 of Bdellovibrionota bacterium. Classification (GTDB taxonomy): domain Bacteria; phylum Bdellovibrionota_C; class UBA2361; order UBA2361; family OMII01; genus OMII01. The sequence continues at coordinate 55,369 of JBIJBE010000022.1, read as the reverse complement.
CGGATAATTTTTTTCCAGTCGCCTCAAGGAACCGCTGCGCGGTGCCTGAAGTCGTATTACTTCCAACACTAATACTCATACTCAACCTCCATGAACAATCTGTGTCGCGCCTGAGTGATTTGAGTGAGAGAAGAAGATCTACAAGACCTCCTATCCATCACCTCTCGCTGTAGTGTGAAAGCCTCCGCCTTAACAACATACCGCGAGGAGGATCCTGAGAACTGCTTTGGAGGGATTAGCAACAACAACGGCTTGTACCACTCTCTCACTTCTCAGAGCGCAACCTCATTCGCTCTACAGATAGTTTCGTCCCCGGGTGTCATTTTCTTGACAACAAAATGAGGGCGCTCGCGTTTTTTTTGCGACCAATTATTAAGCGCATCGAAACCTTCATGTTTTGTCGAAGCGCGGAGAGGGCCAGTGGCATAAGCAAAGGGAGCTAATCTGTGCGCGGCGTCGGCGAGTTTTTAAACGGAGCCGCCATTCACACACGGTGGCTCAATACCTATTGAGATAGTGAAGTCGTTACGGAAGAAGGGACGGAGAAGACACCGCTTTTGACTGAAAGAGATGAGGAAAATAAAAAAAGACCCCCCGGAGTGAGGATCTCCGAGGGGTCCATGTATTCCTAATAACGAACTGGACGTTCTTATCGCAGGAGCTGCAGCGCCAAGCTTGGCAACTGGTTCGCTTGCGCGAGTACCGCCGTACCAGCTTGTTGCAGGATGTTCAATCGAGTTAGGTTCGCGGCTTCTTCCGCCACGTCCACGTCTCGGATTCGGCTCTCCGCGGCCACAAGGTTCTCTCTCGTCACACCAAGATTGGTGATCGCGGTGGAGAGTCGTGACTCAACTCCACCAAGAATTCCTCGTGACGCTCCAACCGAGTAAATAGCCGCGTACACCGCGTCGAGCGCTAGTCGGGCAGCCGTCGCCGCAGCCGCGTCCGTAGCGCCGTTAATCGAGTACGTAAGAGCTCCAGAGCCGTTATTACTTAGTCCGATCCCCTGCAAGGTCGCGAGCTGGTTGGTGTAACCGATCTGTGATGACACACCAGAGCCCGTTCCTACCTGAATCGTGATCGTGCTCGATCCCGAGAGAAGCTTAATTCCGTTGAACTCGGTCACCGCCGCGATACGCTCAATTTCAGAGCTCAAGGCTACGAACTCGTTCGCCACCACTGAACGCTGTGTCGTACTCAGCGTTCCGTTCGCTGACTGCGACGCAAGCTCCGCGAGACGGGCAAGAATGTTACCCACCTCGCCTAACGCGCCGTCCGCGATCGCGATCGTAGAGATTCCGTCGTTCGTGTTTCGGATCGCTTGGCTCGCGATACGAGATTGAGCCTTCAAGGACTCCGCGATAGCGAGTCCCGCCGCGTCGTCAGCGCCTCGGTTGATTCGGTATCCCGAACTCAACTTGTTAAACGCTAGACTCAGCTTTTGGCCGGTGCCGTCCAAGCGCCGCTGCGCTTGAAGTGATGTGATATTACTTCCGATACTAATTGCCATAGTTCATTCCTCCTTGAACAAGAATGGCGTTACAACGCAATCCTCGAATCTGCATCGTTCAAGGACTGAGAGCTCATGTGCCGTACGAAGCGCACCACGCGGCATCATGCTACGTGGCGTAGATCCCGTTGTGAGCATCGACCCCACCATCGCTGAGCTTCCTTGGGGGACCTCAACGAATATTGTGGGTTGCCATGTCCAAACGACATCTACCCGCGCTCGTACAAGCGCTCTACAGATAGTTTCGGAAGGGGTACTTTTTTTCTTTAATGGAAAATGAGGGAGCGGGGAAAAAGAATCTTTCAGAGCTACAGAATCTTCCTCAGATACTGTACTACACACTTGTGCCCTTACATGCCCGAGGTCCTGACCGGTACCCGATAGTAGGCTCTGAGGGTTTGGAATTCTATCGAGCGCGGTAAGACCACCACTCAAGGATGACACAAAATACGAGCGGAGGAGCTCAAAGGAGTCCTCCGCTCGTTGTCGGTATCACTTCGGATAGTTACGCGGCCGGTTTTGACCGGCCGTTATCTTATCGAAGCAGCGTCAGAGCGAGCTGTGGCTGTTGGTTAGCCTGAGCAAGAACCGCCGCACCCGTCTGTTGAAGGATGTTCAATCGGGTAAGCTCAGCAGCCTCAGTCGCGACGTCCACGTCACGAATTCGCGCTTCAGCTGCCGCCAGATTCTCTCGCGCCACCTGAAGGTTTGAAATCGTGGAAAGAAGTCTCGACTCCGCGGAACCCAAGCTACCTCGAAGCACGTTCATCGACTGAAGAGCGCCGTTGATGCCATCAATCGCGATTCGAGCGGAGCTCTGTCCAGCCTCAATCGTATTCCCGGTGAGGGAGTACGAGAAGAAGGAATTTCCGGTAGCCGCTAATCCCAATCCCGCGAGCGTCGCTGTCGGCTGGGCGAGGATAAGTTGAGATGTGGATTTCGAATCGAAACCGATCTGTAACACCACCGAGTTTCCGCCTGAGAGAAGCGCCACACCGTTGAACACGGTTGTAGTCGCGATACGCTCAATCTCGGATCCTAGCGCGGTGAACTCACCTTGCATCGCTTGACGCTGCTCGTTGGTATACGATCCGCTCGCCGCCTGCTGAGCAAGCTCGGCGAGACGCTGAAGGAATCCTGATACCTGGTCGAGAGCACCGTCCGCGATGGATACCGTTGAGATACCGTCTTGCGCGTTTCGAATAGCCACACCGGCGATTCGTTGGTTATTCTTAAGAGAGTCGGCAATAGCGAGACCCGCGGCGTCGTCGGACGCGCGGTTAATACGCTTACCAGAGCTCAACTTACTGTAGGTATTGGAAAGGTTGTCGGATGTTAAGTTAAGGAATCTCTGACCACGTAGCGACGCGACGTTGGTATTAATATTAATTGGCATTGTATTTCCTCCTTGAAATTATCGATGTCGCTCCATCAATCCTTTGACGAAGACTGCCGGACATTCCGACGGAAACCCGACACCGATTACAGCTAGAACCCCGCTCCCTGCGCGCCAGGCACTGCGCGCATGGTTGAGAAACCAACTGCTCTTGTTTAACTACCAGCTCGTTTTATTTTGTACTGCAACCGCTAGGTCTCGCGTGAACTGCGACAGCTGCTTTGACCGTCAGGAGTTTCCCCCCGCTAGAGTTAGTTACGGCTGGCTATCGCAAAACCTTAAGCTCTTTTTGAATTGCCCTTTTTTTCGTGAGCTCGACCGAAGAAAACCCCATCTAACCATATGATTACACACCGGATTTATCCTCCAACCCACAACCCTTACAATGCGAGCGAAGAGCTCTTTGGGCATGAATGCGTCACGATCAAGGTATGAGGTTACGACCTAGCCAACCAGGTTTCCTTCTGCCATTCTTCGGTACTATGAAGATAAGCAAAGCTTTGTCCCTTGCATGCCTCGCGCTCCTCTCCTCACTTACCGGATGCAGCGAACAGGAGTACGGCGTTAACAACACTGTAGCGGGAACGGTCGCTGGTTCCGCGCTCGGCGCGGGAGTTGGCGCCGTCGTTGGCAATCAATCCGGAAATGCTGGAGCCGGTGTCGCGATCGGAGCGGGAGCTGGCGCGCTCGGTGGAGCGCTGATCGGAGCACAGGGTGACGCGCAACGCCATCGAACTGAGGATCAAGAGGAGCGCCTTCGACGCCAAGAGCGGGAATTAGAGCGTCAGCGCCGAGAGATTGAGGAGCTCAAGAGAAGCCGTCAGTATGATGATTCGAGTAATCCTCAACCGGGCCGACCTATCTATTCGAACGACTCCGGTCAACGGGATCCGGATGACCCCATCTATCGGGACAATCGTGACGATCGATTGTACGACGACACGGATGATGATTTTAAGCAGGATCTTTAGAGAAACACCGTAGCAGCAGACGGTGCTACGATTACGATTGACGTCGACGGAGGACGTATACCGTAAACCGTCGACGGTTACCGGTATACGTTGTACGCACCCCCTACGCTGAAGCTACGGGGGACAAGCTGGGAACAAGCCTCTTACCGCTCTACTCCTACCGAGCTCCTTCCTACGGCATCGAAACCAGCACCGCTCCTGCTCCCCCGCCCGCCGCGCAGACACTGATCGCGCCACGCTTGAGCTTCCGTTGACGCAACGCTTGGCACGTCGTGAGTAAGAGTCGCCCACCGGTGGCGGCGAAGGGATGTCCGATAGCGATAGAACCTCCGGCGACGTTCATTCTATCGCCCGGGATCTCCCCTCGAACCTCAGTAGCCGGATACCGATTCCATCCATCGCGCCACACCGTCATGTTGCACAACACCTGCGCGGCGAAGGCCTCATGTACCTCGTAGAGATCGACATCATTGAACCCAAGGTTGTTCCGCTTGAGAAGTCGAGGCAGCGCCAACGCTGGCGCCATCAAGAGACCATCACCTGGCGGCACCGACGCGAACTGAACGCCATCGATGAACCCAAGGATCTCACGGTTCTGTTTACGCGCGAGCTCCTCAGACATAAGAACCACCGCCGAAGCGCCATCAGTGAGAGCGCTCGCGTTTCCCGCGGTAATGGTACCACGGGCGCTCTTATCGAACACCGGCTTCAAAGCTGAGAGCGCCGACACCGAGGTATCGGGGCGAATAAGGTTATCCTCAGAAACACCACCCAGTGGAAGTATCTGCTCGGCGAGAAACCCCGACGATCGGGCCTCTGCGGCTCGATGGTGGCTGGTATACGCGAGCTGGTCCTGGTCCTGACGCGAAATCTTGAATTCCTGCGCCATCAACTCGCAGTGCTGTCCCATCGTGAGCCCGGTCGAGGGCTCTTTTGGGCTTGGCGCTTGCGGAGCGAGAAAGCCGGGGCGAAATGATGAGAGCATCGAGAGTTTAGCCCCGAGCCCGCGCGCTTTCGCCATGTTGATAAAGAATCGCTCCCCCTTTCGCGGAAAGGTCAGGGTCGGTTGCGACATCGACTCACTACCACCGATTATAGCGCACGAGATACGACCTGACGCGATAGCGTCAACCGCGGCGCTAGCCGCCACAAGTCCGGTGATACAGTTGTTGGCGATAAAGTGTCCGTCGATGGTCTTCGGCAATCCGGATCGAAGGATGATCTCACGAGAGAGATTCGGGATGCGCGGGTCCAACAGCACCGTGCCGAAGTAGAGCTCCTCGACGAGGCTCGGGTCGAGACCGAGCTTCTCAATACATCCCACCACAACGTGTTTGCCGAGGTCCAGAGCCGAGTACTTCGAAAAAACCCCTGCAGCCTTCACAAAGGGTGTTCGCACCCCACCAACAATCGCAACTCGCATACGCTTGAAACCTCTTATGGAACGCGGGCGCCCCTGTAGGCGCCCTTCATACCTTCTTGCGCTGGTACGTTCCCGTGAACCCGCTATCTCCGCAAGGGAGATTTATCGGTTTCATGTTCAAGCTTTGGCGAACAACTTGAGCTGCGGATCAGCTGGTTGCAGCCCCGCCGGATGGAAAAGCTTCTTCGAATTCGCCGCGAGCACCGCGTCAAGGAGCGGTGTGTGGGAATCCTGCCTCAACCAGAAGAACTGTCGATCGCTTGCGAGCTTCCGCGCTACCGGCGTCGTCGGTCGAGGAACCCCGCAGGTCTGAATCATGGACCTCACGGTCACATAATCCGCCTCAGTGCAGAGCTTCTCAGCGAACTGTCCAGCGTCTTTGCGCCAATCCCCGTAGGGCAGGATCGGAGCTACCTGCGCCCCTACCTTGAGCCCAAAGCGCCTGAGCGCCCGCATCGTCTTCCACCGCTCCTCAACGGTTGGAAGGTCCGGAGTGTATCGCCGAGCGACCTCCTCAAGAGGGGTCTCGATCCCAACCGATACGTAGGTCGTCTCCTTTACCTTCTTGAGCATCGGCAAGCCGATAACGATAAGTGGCGAACGGGTCTGAATTATCAGTCGTCCCGGCACGTATCGCTCAAAGAGCTCCAGAAACTTCATGCTGGTCGCGAACTTCTCATCGAAGGGATGGAAGGGATCCGTTGTAACTCCGAACACCACAGTCGCCCTTCTCAACTCCCCGCGAACGGAGAGTCGTTGCAGGTGTCGCTCAAGATCAACAAGAGGCTCCCCCTGCTTCATCACATACCTACTGCGGAGCGACATCGGTGTGGACCGCTCCCCGTCCATCTCAAGTTCGAGGCCCGACCCTGCTGGGTCTATCCGTCCAATCGATATGCCCCGTGCGTACGAGTCAACTACGAGAATGGGATGTGAGGGCTTGAACTGCGTCCCCCCACTTGTCGTTGCCTTAGTCATACGAACCCCCTGTTACCGTACGGCACACGACGGCCACTATGGCCAACCGTCCGTACTTTAAACTCGTTAAACTTATGACGCCGGACAGGGGGAAATAGGTTCAAACAACTTAAAGTAGCACGGCAAAATCATCCCCAATAAGACTCTGCTGTATCTAAGTGGCTTAAAGCTGAAGGAAAAAGAGCATGGATGTGCCGCTTTCAGGGATTTACTCCCCACCCTCCTTGTTGAATAATCACCCCTGGCGGCCCAAACGGCGCCAAGAACGGATCCCTCTTAGGGACCATCAACTATCGAGTTGGTACACTCACGAACCCACTGGCGCCCCCTCAGAGGGAGCTTGGGGAGGAGGATCCACAGGATACGAACGTGTAGTTTTAAAAGGACGTATATGGCCGGAAACGTAGCAGAGATTACTGACGCAGAATTCGAGGATAAGGTACTGAAGGCCTCAGCGCCTGTAGTGGTTGTTGATTTCTGGGCACCATGGTGTGGTCCATGTAAGAGCATCGCCCCCGTTCTCGACGAGATCGCGAAGGAGCTCGGCGGCCAGGTATCTATCGTTAAGGTAAACGTTGACGATAACCCCAAGAGCCCAGCTCAATACAGCGTACGAGCTATCCCAAACCTCATCATCTTCAAGGGTGGAGCTGAGGTAGATCGTGTTGTTGGAGCGGTTCCAAAGGACCAGCTTGTAGCGACAATCAAAAAGGCTATCTAACCCTCACCGGTAGATCGCTTCGACGAGCCCCGCTTACCCCTCCACATCAGGGGTAAGCGGGGTGTTTATTTGTGAGCTCCCTATGGAATGGTTTCGCGTCACCCTCTCCCCCACTCCCGCTCTCTCCAGTGAAGATATCGATAACGTGTGCTGTGCTCTCATAGAGGAAGGCGCCGCCGGCACAACGGTGGAAGCGGATCGCAAAATATCCTGCTTCGTGTGTGGCGATAGAGCCGCGGCGGATCGAATAGGTGCGATCGCTTCGGCTGCGGGATGCCCGGTCATCTCGGTTGAGCCTGTGAAGGAGGAGAACTGGAATCAACAGTGCTCTGAGGTATGGCAACCGGTCGACGCGGGACACCTGAAGGTGCTTCCCGTCGAAACGAGCGAAGACGCCGCGGCGACCGATCCCAACACGATCAAGATTATTCCAGGACAAGGATTCGGCACCGGGCATCATCCAACAACACGGATGATCCTGCAGACACTGAGCGAACGAACACCAGTTCTCGCGCAAAGCGATCTCTCCATCTTTGATCTCGGAACGGGAAGCGGGATCCTCGCTATCGCCGCGGCGAAAGTTTTCAATCGACCGGTCGAAGCGGTGGACAACGATCCGTACGCGATTACTAACGCAGTGGACAACGTCGCGCTCAACAACCTTTCCCATCTCATAACTCCCTCCACAACTCCGATCGAGGATCTCAAATCTCCCTTCAATCTTATTCTCGCTAACCTGTACGGTGAAGTACTCGTGCAGCTTGCCCCTCACGTCACTCGACTCGCCCTTCCCGGATGCGTAGCTATCATGTCGGGAATCACCGAGCTTGTGCGCGATTCAGTCGTTGATACCTATACCGAAAGCCATGGATGGGTATTGGATGAAGAGAAGAGCGAGAACGGGTGGCACTGCGTGACCCTTACCCGTCCCTAACGGTGAAGGTCGAGGAATCCTCTATTCCTCCGTCTTAGTGCCGGCCACCCCTGGGAGTTTTAATCTCACCCGTTACCTAAACACGTGAACGTGCTCGTGCGCGTAAACGTGAACGTACCCCAAAACCTTAAGGCTCTCAGATCGGGCACGTTTATGTTCAGGTGCATGAGCACGTTCACGTGGTAAGATGGACAGTCTTGCCTCTTCCCATGAATGGCCAAACGATTCCCCTTGCCTGTTTAACCGGTGGAATGGTTATCTAAGAGTGAGGGAACGAGTGATCTGTAGGGCATTCCTCCCGCACGAACATCTTACAAGAGATCTATGAAAGCGATATTCTTTGAGCAGCACGGAGAGATTGAGAAACTTAAGTACGCTGACATCCCTCAACCGGAGCCGAAACCGGGAGAGGCGCTCGTTCGTGTTAAAGCGGTCGCGTTAAACCATCTCGACATCTGGGTACGACGGGGCTGGAAAGGATTGAACGTTGAGATGCCACACATCACCGGCTCCGACGTCGCTGGAGAGATAGTTGCGGTCAACACGGCTGGAACCACATGGGTCCCTGGCACTCGAGTCATCGTTAATCCAGGAATCATAACCTCTGACGATGAGTGGACCCGCAAGGGAGAGGATAGCCTGAGCCCAGGATTCAAGATCCTCGGCGAGCAGATTCGGGGTGGAATGGCTGAGTACGTGTGCGTTCCCGCGACGAACCTCTATCGGTTACCTGACACCGTCTCGTTTGAGGATGGCGCGGCACCACTTCTCGTTGGACTCACCTGCTGGCGCATGCTCTTCAAGCGAGCGAACCTCCGTCCGGGAGAGACCGTGCTCGTTGTAGGATCAGGTGGTGGAGTAAATTCACTCTCAATACTCCTCGCCAAAGCCGCGGGCGCAAACGTAATAGCGCTCTCTTCATCCCCTGCCAAACTTGAAAAAGCGATGGCGCTCGGGGCTTCATCTGTCATCGACTACACCACCCATCAGGATTGGCCAGCTGAGGTCCTTAAACTTACAAAGGGTCGCGGCGTCGATGTTGTCGTGGACAACGTCGGTTCCAAGACCTTCCCGAAAAGTCTCCGCAGCGTGGCCCGCGGCGGTCGTATCGTGACCGTTGGAAACACCAAGGGGTATGAGCTCTCCTTCGACAATCGGCTGCTGTTTACGAAGCAGGTTTCGCTCATCGGTTCGACGATGGGCAGCCGTTCGGATTTTACGGAAGCGATGGAGTTCATCTTCCAACACAAGATTCGAATTCCGATCGACACGATTGCTCCCCTCTCTGAGGGTATCAAGATGATCAAGCGGCTTGAGGATGGTCAGCAGTTTGGGAAGATTGTGTTGAAGCCGTAGGCGGTTTTTCGCAAAGGGGCGAAGACGAGGATGTAGACGTGGGACGTAGACCGTGAACCGGCGACGGTTCACGGTCTACGTTTTACCGTCGAAGGAGTTCGTCATCGTCAACGAAGCCAACTGTCCCACCCCATACTATCCAGCGGATCCCTGCGCAGAGCTGTTTTTCCAAGCCGTATGGGTTCGCCATTAAACAAAGGGAGCGGGCCAAAACGTCCCCCTAAACAACTATTGTTTCCCCGCCGAACTACAAGACCAGCCGTGTCGGCGATTTGATGGCAATTAGCTCAATAAAAACAGCTACCTACAAAACCCCTAAAAAGCGCCCGACTGCTTAAGTTACTGAGATCTCACGCCGATATACTTCTCATGAGGGCTCGGTCATCAGACAGCACGGAGACCAGCAGGACGAACGGACAAAATCGCCCGCTGGTAGCTCTTGTCCCTCGGCTAGTCACCGCCACCCTTTTCCTGATCTCTTTCCTCCTCTTTACCACCCCTTCTCATGCGCAAACGTGCGGAGATGGAGTCACTGATAGCGGCGAAAGCTGCGATGACGGCAATACAACATCAAGCGATGGCTGCAATTCCTCCTGTCAACTTGAGTGTGGAGATGGCTTCCTTCAGGGCTCGGAGCAATGCGACGATGGAAACACGACTGATGGAGATTTTTGTACCCCTATCTGTACCAATCCTGCCTGCGGCGATAGCTACCTAAGCGTTGGAGAGGGATGCGACGACGGAAACGCGACCTCAGGCGATGGCTGCTCGGATACGTGCGCAGGAGAGTCTGGCTTTCACTGCCAAACACCCGGCTCCCCGTGCTGCGTTGATTCAAATGGTGACATGGCGTGCGACTGCGGGGATAGCTCGGTGCAAATGGGAGAGGGCTGCGATGATGGAAACGCAACGCCAGGTGACGGCTGTAGTGACGTATGCCAAGTAGAGGGTGGCTACTACTGCGAGACCCCGGGGTCCGCGTGTTGCGAGGATCTCAATACTAATAATCAATGCGATTACTGCGGTGATGGCTACGTCGGCACCGGGGAGACATGTGATGACGGAAGCGTACTTCCAGGTGACGGCTGCTCCCCCTCGTGCCAGGTAGAGGGTGGTGTCAATTGCGGCAACGGCGCACTGGACGCGGGAGAGCTTTGTGATGATGGGAACGTGACTCCGGGTGACGGATGCAGCGACGCATGCCAAGTAGAGGGTGGCTACTACTGCCCGACACCAGGCCTCGGATGCTGTCCGGACGCCAATCAGGATAGCTCATGTGATTATTGCGGCGATGGGTATGTGAGTGGTGGTGAACAGTGTGACGACGGAGGCACCACGAATGGCGATGGGTGTAACTCCTTCTGTGAACTGCAGGGCTACTGCGGGGACGGCTCAGTGTCAACGAGTTGGTTCGCGAGGGGAACCACGAGAGATTGGACCTCCATCACCTCTTCCGCTGACGGTTCAAAACTCGCGGCGGTTGCAACAGATGGAACGCTCGTGACATCCACGGATGGTGGATTCACATGGACAGTAAGAGGCCCCTCCACCGAGTGGCGCGATATCACCTCTTCGGCCGATGGCACAAAGCTTGCGGCAGCGACCCAGTACGGTAGCATCTACACCTCAACCGATAGTGGGCTTACGTGGACAGCTCAAGGGCCGAGCGCATACTGGAGCTCGATTACATCATCGCAAAACGGCGATATTGTCGCAGCGACGGCCGGCGCCGGCCAGATCTATGTCTCCACCGATAGCGGAAATACCTGGACAGCGAGGGAGTCGAACAGATCCTGGAGCTCTATCACCTGCTCAGCAGATGGAACGGTACTCGCCGCGACGGCCTACGGTGGCCATATCTATATATCTACAGACAGCGGCGTCACATGGAATGCACGAGCAATAAGCGCAAGTTGGATCTCCATCGCCTCTTCCTCAGATGGCATGAGGTTGGCAGCGGCGGTCAACGGTGGCCAGCTGTATACCTCCACAGACGGTGGACTTACGTGGACGCCTCGGGAAAGCTCCAGAGGATGGATCAACATCTCCTCATCAGCGGACGGCATGACGCTAGCGGCTGTAGGCGTCATGGAAAAGATCTATATCTCAACCAACGGCGGGGTCACTTGGAAAGCAAGAGATAGCGTCAGGGATTGGTCAGCTATCACGATGTCCTCTGATGGGACGAAGCTCGCCGCCACTGATAGTTACGGCTCTATTTACACCTCATTGGAGGGTGGATACCAGGACGAATGCGATGATGGCAACACCTCCGATGGTGATACCTGCACCTCAATCTGTACGACCCCCGTCTGCGGGGATGGATACCTGAGCAGTGGCGAGAGCTGCGATGATGGGAACAGCATCGGAAGTGACGGCTGTTCCAATTCGTGTCAAACCGAGAGTAGCTACTACTGCGCGACTCCGGGTTCCGCGTGCTGCTGGGACAGAAACGCCGATAACGCATGTGACCCGTGCGGTAATGGAATCACCGATGGGGGTGAGCAGTGTGATGATGGCGGAAACAACGATCTATGTGACGGTTGTGACGGAATCACCTGCACTACCGTTCCCATCCAAGGGTGCGGCGATGGATACGTGTGTGGCGCGGAAACGTGTGATGATGGAAATACCTCCACGGGGGATGGATGCGACGGCGCTTGTTTACTTGAGTGCGGAAACGGTACCGTCGACTCTGGAGAGAATTGCGACGACGGCAACACAAACGCAGGAGATGGGTGTAACGCTTCGTGCCAATCCGAGTCATGCGGAAATGGCACCGTGGAAGTGACATGGACCGCACAGGAGAGCAATCGAAATTGGTCATCTATTACCTCCTCCGCCGATGGCACAAAGTTAGCGGCAAGTGTAAACGGGGGTCATATTTACACATCGACCGATAGCGGTGCGACTTGGATACAGCAGACAGCAACCCAAAGGAGTTGGTACTCAATAACCTCGTCAGAAGATGGCACGAAGCTCGCGGCCGTTGCACACTATAGCTCCGTTGGAATTTCTACATCAACAGACAGTGGAGTCTCATGGACACAAAGAATGGGGAGTGGCGGATGGCTCGCGATTGCCTCGTCCTTCGACGGCACCAAGCTCGCGGCAGTCGCGTTCAACGGTCAAATCTATACATCGACCGACAGCGGAGTGACATGGACAGCGAGAGAGAGCGCCCGAAAGTGGCGCTCGATTGCCAGCTCCTCCGATGGAACTAAACTCGCCGCCGCGGTTGAAAACGGCAACATCTACACATCAACAGACAGCGGAGCCACCTGGGCGGCCAGAGAGAATAGTAGGCTATGGCTCGGCATAGCCTCCTCTGCTGACGGCACAAAATTAGCGGCTGTTGCCTGGGGCGGTAAGATCCATACATCAACGGACAGCGGAGCGACCTGGACCGATAGAGAGAGCGATAGGAATTGGTTCAAAATAACCTCCTCCTCTGACGGCACAAAGTTAGCTGCGGTTGCGTATGGTGACAAAATTTACTCATCGACAGACAGCGGGGTTACCTGGACTCCCGAGGAAAATAGCCGAAATTGGGGGGCAATCGCCTCCTCCGGGAACGGCGCAAAGCGAGTGGCCGCGGTGCAGGGAGGCAAGATTTACACCGGCCTCCGCGAGTATTGTGACGACGGCAACACCGCCGATGGAGATAACTGCACCTCCGTCTGCACCATCCCCACATGCGGCGACGGCTACGTCAGCAGTGGTGAGAGCTGCGATGATGGAAATACCGACGGCAGCGACGGCTGTTCAGTATCGTGTCAGATTGAGAGTGGCTACATCTGTAGCACCCCAGGATCGGCGTGCTGCGTAGATCAAAATGGCAATAATGAATGTGACCGTTGCGGCGATGGCTACATCAGCGCCAGTGAGCAGTGCGACGATGGAGGAAACGGCGATCCATGCGACGGTTGTAACGGGGCGACCTGCACTACCATCTCACTCACTGGATGCGGAGATGGAGACATCTGTGGGAGTGAGACCTGCGAGGATGGAAACACAGACGGAGGGGATGGCTGCAACGCTGCCTGCCAAGCTGAGACGTGCGGCGATGGGGCTGTGCTGGTCACATGGTCGGCAAGAGAAAGCGATAGAAACTGGCGCTTCATTACCTCTTCATCGGACGGAACAAAGTTAGCGGCGGCGGTAACCAGCGGCCAGATCTACACTTCAACCGACAGCGGAGCGACGTGGACGCCGAGAGAGAGTTCAAGAAATTGGTTCTCTATCGCCTCCTCCTCAGATGGAACGAAGTTAGCGGCCGTAGCGTCGAGCGGCCAGATCTACACCTCAACAGACAGCGGCGTAAGTTGGACGGCGAGAGAAACCACCAGGGTCTGGCGCTCTATCACCTCCTCCGCAGACGGAACAAAGTTGGCGGCGGTTGTGGGTGTCAGCGGTCAGATTTACACATCGACAGACAGCGGCGTGACCTGGACAGCGAGAGAGAGCCCGCGAAATTGGTATGCTATCACCTCCTCTTCCGACGGTACGATCTTGGCGGCGGTCGTGTTGAACGGACAGATCTACACTTCAACCGATAGTGGAGTGACATGGACGGCGAGAGAGAGCGCCAGGCTGTGGCGTGCGATTACCTCCTCCGCTGACGGAACAAAATTAGCGGCGGTTGTTTCGAACGGCCAGATCTACACCTCGACGGACAGTGGAGTTACCTGGACACCACGAGAGACCAATCGCTCATGGCTTACTATAGCCTCATCAGCTGACGGAGCGACACTGGCCGCGGCGCCCTCCAGCGGTCGAATCTACACGTCCACCGATAGCGGGGCTTCATGGACACCGATAGAGAGCACCAGAAGCTGGCGATCCGTAACCCTCTCCTCTGACGGAACAAAGTTCGCGGCGGTTGCGTCAGCGGGCAAGATCCATACTGGGCGTCTTGAGGCTTGCGATGATGGCAACAACGCGGATGGTGATAACTGTACCTCAATCTGCACTATCCCTGTGTGCGGCGATGGCTTCGTGAGCAGTGGCGAAACCTGTGACGATGAGAATATGACCAGCAACGACGGATGTTCCGCCGGATGCCTGATAGAGACCGGGTACTCGTGCTCGGGAACCCCAAGCGTGTGCGAAGTTATCCCGACGGCGACACCAACCTTCACCCCAACGGCGACACCAACCTTGACCCCATCGGCAACCGCAACCGCCATTCCAACCTCAGTGCCAAGCAACACACCGGCACCGCTTCGATCAACGGTCCCCCCCCCGCTGCTCCCCGAGCGAGGTACTATCGGGAACGGTCAGATCGTAGGCTCTGAAACGTTCACACTTCGTGGCTTCGGCTCACCAGGTTATAGTATCGAGGTCTCCGTTGATGAGGTTGTCGTGGGCACCTCTCAGGTCAACGATCAATCGTTGTGGACTTTCAAACTTCCACCGCTCGCTATCGGACGTCGCTCGATCACGGCGGTGACGATAGACTCCGAGGGAGTACGTAGCCCTCCTTCCGCTCCCCTCGTGCTCACGGTGCTCTCCTCGTCACCTCTCGACTTCACCGGCGCAGGTGACACGGCGGTGACGGTATCAAGGGCAGCCGGTGGAACTGTAAGGTACAAGACCCGACGGGTATCAAGCGGCCGGTGGACGTTGCACGAGGTGGCTGGTCGGTATGCGGTGCCGGCCGATTACGACGGTGATGGGGTAACTGATGTCGCCGCGGTTCAGGAGCGCGAGGGTAAGCTAATCTGGAATGTTCGGGCTTCGAGCTCGGGGCTTGCCTCGGCCGTCGAGCTAGGCTCTCGTGGGGATGTGATCCTCAGCGGATGCAAGCTCCTTTCATCAGAGAGGGCGTCCACGGTGTCCTTCCGTCGACACACCCGCAAGCTCTACGCGAGGGAGATAGGGGTCAGTGGTAAGACCCGCGCTGTGGTGCTCCCGGTGGGCCAAGGGGATCTCCTTGGTTGTGGAGACACTGATGGCGATGGTATCGATGAGATCCTATTCAAAGTACCCGCCTCCGAGGGACCAGACGCGATAGCCGCCTTCACCAGCACGGGGCGCCGCGTGATGCTTACCGGTATGACTGAATTCTCACGGGGGTTGGTCGTTCGTCGGTCTGATACGGAGGTGCCACTCGTAGTTCTCGTACAGGGCGAGTCCCGGAAGGGCATTCCAGTGCGGGTGGAATCTCTCGCTGGAAGCTTCTCCTTCCCGATGTTCTACGTCGACCGGAACTCCACGATAGGAACAGGGTACTTCTCTAACCAAGATGGCGAGCAGGCAGCCGGACTCGTCTGGTCACAAAACGAGACCCGGACGGTATTCCGTCGACTGCTCAAGCCAAACGCGCAGCCCGAGCGACTATTCAAGATGCCGCACGGCTACAGGCTCACCCGAACCCAGAACATGTATCGGACCCGATAGCGCGCCGCTCTCCATGAGCGCGGCTTTCAGAAAGGCAGAGGGGAAAAAGGAACTCAACTCGCTTACGATGACGTTGACGTAAGACGTAGTACGGTAACCGTCGACGGCCCACGATTTACGTTTTACCGTCAACGGTGCTCGTCAAGGTCTACAAAGTGCCATCTCCCTGTGCGAGCATTACTCGCTCCACATCAAGCCCATTCGCATCAAAAGCCCCGGTCTCACCTAACGCCTCAGCGATAGGCTTCACGAGATCTCGCCACCCCGGTGTCGTATGAAGCGCGAGCGAGCCGAAGATGAGATCCTCAAGTGAGATCACCTGATCACTCGCTACCGCGAGCGCGATCTCACCCCGAAGCACGCCGGGACACACCGCTTCAAACCCTCTCTCCATATCCGGAATATATCGCACCCGCCCCTGCCATCGCGTGAGAACATCGCTGATAACGCGCTCAGAGACACCAGCGCCCTGAGCCGATCGAATGAAGCTCTCCCGCTCGGAACCACGCCACTCTCCCGGCAAGGGACGTCTCACCCGCCGAGACACGCCATCGCTCTCAACGAACGCAAGGGTTTTCTTGATCACCGTCAAAACGTTCCAGGGAGCGGATTCGTGGGGAAGGAGTATCCCGCGGCGATTATCGACGGTCACGCTTGGACCATACACAGCCCCCGCGCGCCGACGACTAATCTCACCTCTCATGGTATACCCGGCCACCTCACAAACGTAGCGAGCGAGATGCGAAAGGGCGTCATGGTTAGCCCGTGCTCCAGCATCGAGGAGGGAGACCTCGACTATTCCTGGCCGCAATTCACACACCGTACCAAAGCCCTCATCAGGGAGCTCAAGAAGCAGCGAGCGACCTACCTCAACACTCCCCTCGACTGAGCACACCATGATCACATGAGGCCTACTCACCGGGAGTATCTTGGTTATCGGCGTGCCGATCCGACTCGCCAGCGGTTGAGAGAATGTTGGTTCGACAAAGAGCCCACCACCACGAACCACCACCTGCTCATCGGACAGAAGGTCTCGAACCGCGACGCGAAAGGTGCCACTTTCAACATCTCGCTCCACAAAACCTGGGGTCGTCGCGACCATGACAAATACCCCCTCTTGTCGGGCCGCGAGGGTAAGCTCGCGAATCAGCAAGCGCTCATCCATATCGGGTAGAGCCGCCGGTTGACCAGAGTGAGGGATAGAGTTCGCTATCGAGCGCAGTGATCGTGAGGCGAGCCGAGCTCCAAGCCCATGAAATTTTGAGAGGTCACACACTCGCCCATGAGCCAAGTGCGGGGCGAATGAGGTCACGGCCTCCCGCAGGATCCCCGTTCCCCTGACGAGACCCCACGGAGCTCGTGAGAGCTCTCTCAGGATACTCTCACGCCACGCGCACGCGTGGTCACCGGGGTATCCCGGTTCAATCACAAGAACCTGAGCTCCCTCGAGCGCCGCTTCTCGCGCCACGGCCACACCCGAGAGTCCGCATCCAAAGACGACGAGGTCAAATCGATGCCCTCCCTCCATGAGCCGAAAAGCTTCCTTTCGACTCACGAGGTTGCTGAACGGTTTTTCATCTCCTTGAGAATGCGACCCTTCGGAGGAGTAGAGCGAGAGCCAAGAGCTACTCATCGATTCGCACTCGCCATCGGGCGCCACCAGTTACCGTGACCTGCCAAGTGCCAGCGGCGAGCGCGTTAAAGACGCACTCCCCCTTAGGAGAGATCGGTTCGCGACGCTCAGAGGCGATACCATCAACGTTACTCGCGACGCACTCACCCCGAGCCCCTTTCGGATCGACCAACGACACGGTGACTTGGGAGGAATCTCGCACCACACGAACACCTCGAATGAGACCAGCCGAGTCAACGATCTTTAGGTCCGCGGCCTCCGACTGCTCCTGAATAGCCAAGACACCAAGGATACCGATCAAAAATCCAAGCGCGAATTTTATCATCTCTGGTTAGCTCCCAATATCTCTACGAACTCGACGTCCACGCAATTGAATGAGGTCGACCCCCTTGTAGGCCACACGTCGAGCGCCCTCAACATCACTCCCTAATCCAACCACGCTTACGGTCCGCCCGCCATTGGATACTAAGCGCCCCTTCTCATTCACTGAGGTCGCGGCGTGAAACACAATCGCGTCGGGAACGAGTACGGCGAGGTCAACCCCTACGATCTCATCTCCCTTCGACACCCCTTCAGGGTAGCCATCGGAGGCGATAACCACACAGGTGCTTACCTCCTTTCGCCACGAGAGCGTTGGCTTATCGTTACGCACGCCAGCTATCCATTGAAACAGCTCGGTTGGCTCACTCGCCAGACGAACTAAGATCGCCTGACACTCAGGGTCACCAAGTCGGGTGTTGTACTCAAGAACCCGTATCCCTTCCGGGCGTCGCGACGGATCACGGGGAACCATAAGTCCCGCATAAAGAAATCCCGAGAACGGAGTTCCCCGCTTCGCCATCTCCGTAAGGATCGGCGCGGCGCACCGCTCCTGAATCCACTCAAGCTCAGCGCCAGAGATACGGGGCGAAGGACACACGGAACCCATACCACCGGTATTTGGCCCCTCATCGTTATCTCGCAAACGCTTATAGTCGTGCGCTGGAGCGAGAGGAATAACCTCACGTCCATTGCACGCGAAGATGCAACTCACCTCAACGCCATCGAGAAACTCCTCTACCACCACCCGTTCAGCGTGGAGTGGCCCAAAGAGCTGCTGAAACGCGGGCTCGAAATCGTTGGCGTCCGTCACAACGAACACGCCCTTACCCGACGCGAGACCGTCGGTCTTCAACACGAGCGGAGCGCCTTTCTTTTGGCAGTAGTCACGGAGCTCACGCTCCGCGGTAAACACCTCGTACGACGCGGTTGGAACACCAGCCGCCACCATCACCTCTTTAGCGAACGCTTTCGAGCTCTCAAGGAGCGCCGCCGCTTGTGAAGGTCCAGCGATAGCTTTGCCGTGAGCTTGGAAGAGATCCACGATCCCCGCCTCAAGCGCGACCTCAGGACCCACAACCGTAAGGTCGATCCCCTTCTCTTGCGCGAGCTTGAGGAGATCGTTGACCGCCGTAGCGGCGATCGGAACAACCTCAGCGCACGTGGCGATCCCGGCGTTACCGGGCGCGCATGTCACGTGAGAGACCTGCTTCGACATCGCGAGGCGCCAACAGATGGCGTGCTCTCGCGCGCCGCTTCCAACTACAAGAACTTTCATAGGAGATCCCTTCTAGTGTCTAAAGTGTCTATCGCTCGCGAAGAAGAGCGAGACGTTCTTCGCGCTCGCGGTCGCCTTCACCTCATCATCCTTACGTGCGCCAGCTGGAGCGATCACGCACGTTATACCCTCTCCGGCGAGCGTCTCAACGGAATCAGGGAATGGGAAGAAGGCATCAGAAGCGGCCACAGCGCCGTTCAGGAGGTGACCATGCGCTTTCGCCTTTCTGATAGCCAACTCAACGGAATCGATCCGGCTCATCTGTCCAGCGCCCACGCCGATCAGAAGTCCATCACGAACGAGCACGATGGCGTTCGACTTCACGTGACCAACGATGCGCCACGCGAGCTCAAGATCCGCAAGCTCCTCATCACTTGGTGGACGAGAGGACGAGAGCGCCGCGTGCGCGATGCGGGAGCGATCGATATCGGGCTCCTGTACGAGCACTCCACCCGCTATCGTTCGCGCGTCGAATCCCTTGAGCGTTGAGACATCGACCTTAAGGATTCGTAGATTCTTGCTCGTGCGAAGGACATCGAGCGCGCCATCAACGAAATCAGGGGCGAGGACGAGCTCCGCGAAATCGCCCCGAATCTCCTCAGCCGCGGCTCGATCAACCGGACGATTACAAACCAACACACCTCCGAAATGGCTTCGAGGATCACACTCCTTCGCTCGCTCGATAGCCTCAACCACCGATTTTCCTACCGCTACACCGCACGGATTGAGGTGCTTGAGAATCGCCACGGTAGTGCGCTCGGTCGGAAGATCTGAGAGGAGCCTCAATCCCGCGTCGAGATCGAGCATATTGTTGTACGACAACTCCTTTCCACCTAACTGCTCCCATTTCGGCCCCGAGAAGAGCGTTAACGAGTTCGAGGTCGCCTCATAGAGCGCCGCTCGTTGATGAGGATTCTCTCCGTATCGCAAGTCTGAAACCTTTGAGAGGGTAACGGTACACTCCGCGGGAAGCTCCGCTTGCGCGGCGCTTGTCTGCTCACCGGATACGAGCCCCCCAAAGTATCTGGCGATAGCTCCATCGTACTGCGAGAGGGTCGCGAAAACCTTCGCCGCCAAACGACGCCGCATCTCAAGTGAGAACGGATCCCCACCCTTCTTCGCGGAGAGCGCCTCCACAACTTCGGGATAATCAGCCGGATCGATCAGGGGCAGCACGAAGGCGTGATTCTTCGCCGCGGCGCGGATCATCGTTGGACCGCCAACATCGACAAGCTCGGTCATCTCCTCGGGCTTCGATGCTTTCTCGCTCTGCACGTACTTGAGGAAGGGATAGAGGTTCACAATCACCACATCGATCGGCCCGATCTGCGCCTCCTCCATCTGCTTGAGGTGATGCGGTTGATCTCGTCGAGCTAGGATCCCTCCGTGGATCTTTGGATGGAGGGTCTTCACACGCCCATCAAGGAGCTCCGCGAGTCCCGTGTACGACTCCACTGAGGTCCATGGGATCTTTGCCTCATCTAACGCCTTGCCGGTGCCGGAAGTCGCGAGAAGGGTATACCCCGCTCCGTCGAGGGCCGCGGCTAATTCAGGAAGACCGGTCCGGTCGGAGACGCTCAAAAGGGCACATTTTTTCATGGGATAATCTCTGCTTACGACGCACGTTAGAACTGCGCCGAAAGGATACCCCGCCCCCCCGTTCCTTTCCAGTGAGAGAGTACGCGGTACGGCACTCTTTGGCGCTCTCTACACCCCGATGGGAACGAATTAGGGCTTCCCACGTAAGCTTTTGGTATCTCTACAAAAACGAAGTGGCCGATCAGCCCTTCAGCTCCGCTATCGCCTCACGAATGTCAGCGAGCTCACCCTCGAGCCGTTTGCGAAGGGCACCACGCGCCCCATCGTCCGGATTAGCGACCGTTTCAAGGAATTCGACCTCCTCCTCGGCGTTACCTGCCTGTGCCGCCACGATATCGCGACGAGCCTTTAACTCCTCGAGCTGGCGATAGGTCTCAGCCAATACCCCGTCGATAGCGATGCCAACCTCATCGCGCAGCTTCTCTTGAAGCTGCGAACGGGCCTCTGATAGCCGCTCCACCTCGCGACGAAGATCGTCGTTAGAGGGATACAATTCAAACTCATCCTGCTTCGCTTGCAACCGGTAGGTCGCTTCGGTCCACTCGGCGGCCTTGCGCTTCACACGCTCCGACACAGCGCCCACCCGCTCCATATCGCCGCCGGACTGAAAGAGCTCCTGCCCTCCACTCTCAGCTTTTTTCTTTCTTCCAAACCACAACGAGAGCTTACGAGAGGCGATATCGATCTGAGACTCGATCTCCTTCAGCTCGCGAGCGAATCCATCACGTTGCGACCGCGCTCGTTGCAGGGACGCGCCGGCGACCTCTGGGTTAGCGGATGAGAGCATGGTGAGTTGCGTCTCGATCTTCGTGGCGGCGCTCTCAAGGGCAGATCTGTTCAGCGAGAGTCCGTTCGACTGACCCGACCTGCCTCGGGAGCTAAACTCACCCCCTCCGACCCGGCGAGCGATATCAGGAAGACCCTCCCGACCCCCGGAGCGAGAACGGGTAAGGGCGAGCTCTTCGGTGATGTCATCAAATTTGGCACCTGAGCCCCTTCCTTCTCTCTGAGGCCACGAATTACCGGTGAAAAGCGAGACGAAATCAGGGAAGCCACCCCACCGACGAGCCACATCGCCAACGATGAGCCCAAAGAACACCGCGGCACCAAGCATCAACGTAACCGGAACACCCTGACTCTGATAGTAGATGCGACGCTTTCGCTCTTTAAGACTCTCGCGCTCGGCGTGATAGTCCTTCGGTTCCTCAACTCGGGGCGCGACGACAGGAGCGCTCTCAGCCACGGATGCGGTTGCGGTATTTTGGGCTCCCGAGTCGCCAGTACTGTTCTCTGGAGTGGAGATCGATTCATCGCTACCCCGGTCACTCGCGACGGCGCTCGAAACAGCGCGCGCCTTGCGATAGTCCTGCCCACGGCGACGCCCGCCCACCTCACCAACCGAGACGACAAGAACGGTAATATTGTCGCTACCCCCACGACGATTAGCCAGATTGATCAAGATCTGATTGGCGTCATCGAGTGGATTCTGGCGCACCACATCAAGGATCTCGTGGTCTTGAACGAAGTTGTAAAGTCCATCGGAACACAGGACGTAGATATCTCCTTCCTGTGGCTCATCGCTCTCTCGTCGACACTCCACGATCACCTCAGCCAGAGGCCCCAGCGAGCGGGTCAACATGTGAGAAACCGGATGGTGCTCGGCCTCCTGGCTTGAGATGGCACCAGAACGAACCAACTCGCGAACGAGGGTGTGGTCCTCAGATATCTGCGAGATCGAATCACCTCGGATCCGGTAGGCGCGGGAGTCGCCAACATTCACCACGAGCATCCCACTCGGGGTGAACACTAATCCGACAAGGGTCGTTCCCATGCCAGCAAGCTCCGGTTGCGCCGTGCCCTGTTCAAATATCTTGGAGTTTATAGTGAAAAC
The DNA here is from genome assembly GCA_044345405.1 of Bdellovibrionota bacterium. Classification (GTDB taxonomy): domain Bacteria; phylum Bdellovibrionota_C; class UBA2361; order UBA2361; family OMII01; genus OMII01. The sequence goes on along the minus strand of JBIJBE010000022.1, from coordinate 32,958 downwards.
CACCGAGGAGAGGCTCTCGGGTTTAATACCCGCACCGAGGGGTGGAAGAGCCTGCTCCAAAACTGAGATAGCGAGTCGCGAGGCGATAGCGCCACCTTTAACTCCCCCCATTCCATCCGCGACGAAGAATCCTTGAAAGCCAGGGTGGCGTACGACGCCGAAGGAGTCCTGATTCTCCTCACGCCGCATACCAACGTCGGTGCCCGCGGCACACCGTAACGACGAGAGATCCAATCCTCTTTGCTGCGCTGACGTTGTCATGAGCGGTTGTACTTAAGCTTCCGGCAGGTCGGAGACAGCGAGACATACGGGATGCCTAACCCTGCGACGCTCCTTCCAATTACTATCGGAGATTAGAGCAACCAACTCAACAAAATAGAGGTAACTGTGGGCTCAACCGGCGCTATTTAACCTGTCGAACGAAGATCTTCCCATCTAGGTATTTTTCGCGCTTAAGCTGTCCAAGCATTCGATCTGCTTGAACTTTATTATCCTCAGGGCCAACCATAACCCGATAGAAAGGCGAGCGTCCCGTGCTGTTATCCTCAAGAACCACTGGGAACCCAGATTTTCTGAGTTTACGAGCGAGCTCCTCGGCCTCCCCCTTGGTCTTCGGAGCAGCGACCTGCGCGAAGTACCCCTTAGGGAGACGCTTCACGACGCTGACCTTCTCCTTCTTCGTTTCAACCGGCTTGGCAACCTTGGCGGCTGGAGCCTCCTCTTCGACGACAGGAGCCTTCTTGGTCACGACCTCTTGCGCTGGAGCCACAACAGCGCCCCTCTTGGCGGTCGCGGAATCCTCAAGCTCAGCGCCTGTTCCCTCTACGACATCCGCACCTCGACCGAGAACACGCACCTCGCCACCTTTGCCGGAGATCTCCTTCGATGGAGATTCATCGACTACGGCCTGCGAGCCCCCAAGGTCTTGGTTGAATATGGCGTCTTGATCGGAGATTGCGTCTCGCTTCACAACGACAGCCGACTCAGCTTCCTGAGCCTTTTGAGCGACCTCTTGTCGACTCTCCTGCACCGCTTTCACAATCCGTTGATCGGGAACCTGTGGCTTCACGGCCTCCGCTGGCTTCTTGTCCTCAGAGTCAACCACCGCGGACCCGCCGAGCTGACCGTACACGTCATCCCATCCCTTCTTGTTCTTCTCGGGGAATTCCTCATTAAGAGCGAGTTTAGGAGCCTCTACCCCCGAAGCGGTACGAGCGGCTTCGAAGCCCACATACCGACCAGAGAAGAATCCGATGAAATAGGCGCCAAAGACCGCGCCGATCGCCAGTCCGAGCCACACCACTACCTGGAGCGCCCCGAGGCGAATCTCCCAACCACGGCCACTGCCACGTCTCGTCGTCATCGACGGCCTCCCGTTATCATCTGTGGGACGTACACGGAACCCTTGGGTCACTCCCCGTCCGGTTCCGGAACTTTGTTGTGAAGCTTGTTCTGCTGAAGACCTGCGCATGAGCCCTCCGTTATTGACGGTAGTATACCGGCAACACCGAGCACTAGACCAGCGTTTATCTGCATGACGTGAGAAGAGAGTTCTCCCCTTTGAAGGGCTGCGCGATAGTGAGGGGCATTCAACACCGCATGCGCCTGAGCCGCGAAGTGCTCAGCGACGGTACTCCACGCGACCACCTCCCCTTCTCGAACGGCGCGAGCGGTCAGCGCCGGCAGGAGCAACGATCTCAGGAGCAATCCTCGATTACCAAGGGGCGACGACACGACCCGATCGAGGAGTTGCACTTCGGTTTCACGGGTTGAGGGGGAAATCAACTGACACACCCGTTGATGCAGCACCTGGAGGCTCCATCGGGGAGAGGCGCACTCGTCGTAGAGCGCGACGGCGGGGTCGAGATCTCCTGATGGGATCGAGGACGCAAGGTGATGGATCCATCGAAGCCACGCCTCTCGACCACTCAAACGCCGGACAACCTTGTCCAGGGCGGATGATGAGAGAAGCTCAGAGAGCGCGCGCTCTCGGCTAAGAAGCCACCCATCCGATGGAATCTTGAGAATCGCGGTGCCGCTGTTTCGGGTCTCCACAAACCACTGCTTCACCTCTTTGGAAAGTCGGTCATGGTAGTGGTGCGCGCTCCACACGACGACGGGAGCCTCCCGACTCATGAATTCACGAGGAACCCCATACGAGAGGCGGGACTCACCCTCATTCTGAAAGCACCGAGTCACAGCATCCTGAACGAGGTCGATGACTTCATCCTGGGTAGACACCAAACGAGGAGCCTCGGGCTCAAATCCGAGCCGGCATCCCCCCTCAAACCCCACGGCGAGCAACGCCTGCATGGCGCTACACGCAATCAATCGAAGTCGGGCGTACACCGGGGTGGTCGAATCAGGGACGAGACAGATGATCGTTCGCGTTTCCCCCTTCGCCGAAGCGCCATCAAAGAGCTCATGTCGGAGCTTAGCCTCCTCACGAAGAATATGATTCGGCGTTTCGGTGAGGATGATGTAGCCCGCCACCACGCTCCACGCGCCGGGGACGTGTAGCTCAAGGTCCGAGACGATATCCGCCGCGATCGCGAGCGCGTCGCCGCGAAGAGTTCGAGCGACCTCAATCGCCGCGGTGGAGCTCACCTCCCCTTTCGAGAGATCGAGCATCGGCAAGAAGCGCGCCCTTGGCGACACATCAACGGTCGGAAACCGGCGCTGCAGCGACTCTGAAAGAACTCGTGAGAGCGTGCTCATGAGGCGCTCCCCTTTGTGAGGTGGGCTAAACAATCCTCGTCACGAAGAAGTCCGTAGATCGCGAGAGCGTCCGATCGCGATTGGATGGAGGAGGAGTACTGTCCATCTACCACCGCCTTTGCTCGTCGAATCATACGGGTCCCTTCACTTGTAGCTTGGGCGATATCGTCGCGCCCTTGCTGTAGGAGAAACGCGAGGATGATAATCTTACCCGCCTCAATAAATTCCTGTTCCGTTACCGAGATTCGATGGGGAACGATTGCGCGCAAAGCGTCCACAACGTCCTCCCCGCTCTCGTCATCGACAATCGGAAGATGAGAGAAGAGTCCTCGCTCCACAAACTCCTGAATAACCTCCGCAGGAGAGTCTTCGCCAAGCGCGGTGAGCACCTCATTCCATACCCGCCGCGGCGACAAGGTCGCTAGCGCGCCGCCACGAACCGCTTCATAAAAGCCCGCCAGTGTCGCGCGATCAAAGTTGAACGAGAGGCGCACGACGTATCGCACAGCGCGGAAGAGCCTCGTTGGATCGTCGATGAAACTCTGTGGATGTAAAATTCGCAGGGTTGCCGCTTTGATATCCGCCAATCCCGCGCACGGATCGATAACGCGCTGAGCGAGGTCAGCCGTCGAGATAGAACCCGCAAGAAGATCTCGATAGGCGGAGAGTGGTAGGGCAAGCGCGTTACTTGAAAAATCACGTCGCCACAGATCGCTCTCGATAGTAGTTGGTTTCACAACTGGCAAAGCTCCGGGACGGGCATACTCTTCGCTGCGGGCGGTCGCGACATCCACCTCAGAGAGGTGCGGAGCGGCGCCGCTTTCTGAGCGGAACGGCGAAAAGAGCTTCGAGGTCAGAAAACTCACGTGCTCGCGGCGTTCACCGCCGAGCTCCTTCTGTAACCCGAGGGAGAACGCGAGCCCATCACCTTCCACCACAAGATCGAGATCGTAATCCCCCACGGTTCGCCGCATGAGGAGATCACGCACGAAGCCGCCAACGATCACGACACGTTCACCACGAGCCTCGGCGACACGAATCGCCGCGTCGACTACAACGCGGAGAGGCACTGAGCCTGGAGGGACATATTTTTCAGGCGATGGATTCGACACGCGAAGAAACTCTACTCTAGCTCGTCGTCACTCATGATCTCGTTGTTGTAGATCGGAATGCCAACAGACTGCTGATACCGATACTTACCCTTATCGTCATAGCGCACCGCGCTCGGGGTCTTGAGCTCAAAGAGCACCACCCGAGCGATCTTCATCTTAGGGTAGAGCAAGATCGGGTTCGGTCCGTGGTTCGCCAACTCTAATGTGACCGGCCGATCGCTGTGGCCTGGGTACACCATCATCGCCGTCTGGACGATCGTAAGACCGACTCGCGCCAACGTACTCCGCCCCTCGATCATGAAACCGAGGGAATTCCCTACCGTCACATTCTGGTAGGTGTGCCCAAGGATAAACTCACCGGGCTGAAGCGCGTACGGCTGCTCAGGTGTTATAATGATAGAATCGTACGGTGGGGGACCGGATGTTCGAACATCAACAACGTGCCCCGACTGAGGCTTCAAGAGCTCAGCGCCCAGGTGCATCGTGATACCCGAGGAGCGAATCCACTGTGAGGAATAGGGAGAAACCTTGAGCTCCCCACTATCGATGACCCGCTTAATATCAGCATCTGACAACATCATAACGACACACTCCCTCGACCAACTAAGCGCTCCACACTACGCAGATACCCGCACATCCTCAAGGCCGTATCCCTTAATCTTGACTTCGAACTATGATGGCAGGCAAAGGCATTCTCAACGGGCTGTTATTGCTACATTTTCCCCCATATGAGGAGGCCACGTCAACTCAACCGAGCACTCTTGCCCGAAGCCGGTGACCAGGTATACACTCGCAACACTTTCAATACGATAGGTAACTATGGAACTCAAAACTAGCGAAGTGAACGGTGCTTTCAGATGGCTTATTGGAGCGGGAGCTGCCGCAATCGGCTTGAGCCTCGCGCTCTTCTGGGCTGATGACTCCGTTATGGGCAAGGCTAAGGAGCGTGACATCGCTCACAACGTCCAGCTTCGAGAGCTCCGTGTCGCTCAGGCCGGACTTCCATCCGGTGTAACCGATGAACGCCAAATCCTCCCCCTCGAGATCGAGGCTGAGGCACAGGGTGGCACAGGGACGAAGTAGTCCTCTTTGGCCGTGGTAGTTCTCTTTGGCCGTGGTAGTTCTTTGACCGTGCGTCGAATCTCTCACGTCGTAGGTAGTTTCTGCGCTAGCACATTGTGGCGACTGCGGGCATATGCCGGTCGCTTGAACCGCCCCTCTCCTTCCCCGCTTTCACCTCAAGAGACAGCAACGGAAGCCGTTGAGTTAGAGGAGCTCCGCGCCCTCATTCGTCGCTTTCCCTACTGGATGCAGGGACGAGCGTTACTCACCTCAAAGAGTCTGGTCGTCAATGACGTAGCGACCGCGTATGCCGAGGCGCAAGCCTTACTTGCGCTAGCTCCAAAAAACTCCCACTACCACGCTACCGCTCTCTTTGAGCTAGGTCGGTGTTTTTTGCGTCGAGGGGACGGTGCGTCTGCCCTTGACCTCCTTGACCAAGCGCACGAACTCACCCCGAAGGCCGCACGAGTTGAAGAGGAACGGTCTGCGGCGTTTGTTCTTGTAGGAGAGAAGGTCCGCGCACTCGATATCTTGAAAGCCATCGACCCCACCGAGCTATCGGCTGAGGGGAAAGCTGCGTTGCAGTGGCTCTCACGCGAGGGAGCAACGCCTCAGACAACGGGGCCAGAGAAATAGTAGCCCGGGTACAGACCAAAAATAGTAAGGAGTCACGACGGTCGCTCTTTGCAAGGCAAAAAACTGAATATGTGATTATTCGACGGCATTGATCCGCGCGAGGACCTTGCGCGGATCATCAAAAACCGGTCTACCATCCCTCACAACCGGGACGATCACGTCACCCTTGGTGCCACGCACCTGAATATCGACGTCAGCGCCAGGCTTATCGAAGAGGCTACCGAACCTGGATGTTTTCGTGGCAATCGTGACATCGGCTTGAAGCGAGAGTTTGATGCCGAAGGAGTCGTACGAGATATGTCGTTCGTCTAGGCCTTGGTTGCTGGGAATCGAGAGAACAAGCGGTTCCGGCATACGATTCGTTTGTATCTCTATGCGCGGCGTCCGTCCATCCGGTGGGGTTTGACCACGAGCGCCAAGGATAATGGAGCCGCTTCCCTCGCACGTGATATCACGCCTCGATGATTTGACTCCGGTGAGGTCAAAGCGTGAGCCTGGGCAGAGATGTAGCACTATTTTCGGACCATTAAGGTCATGGAGAGGATCTAAAGCGTTAACCGTTCCTTTGTCATCGAACGCGACCTCCTCATTGTTATCAAGATAGTTGCGCACGGTCTGCTCCGGGTTAATAACGCGAAGATGAAACGGGGCTGGCTGCCCAAGGGTAAGCAAAACGTTTTCGCCTTGCTCAGTCGCTTTGATCGTGGTGTTGGGCTCATTGGTCGCAATGGAGAGTACCGGACCGTTTCTCCGATCCCTATCAAATATGAATGCTGTCGAAGTATTACCGAGCGTCGTGAAGGTCGTGTACTCCCTTCTCGTGAGAGAGGTTTCAACTTTCGCCAGCTCAAATTGGAGCGCCTCGCGTTCCCCCACTTTGACCAAGTCACCGAACGTTTTATTCCGTATGGTGCTTGTCTCTCGAGCGAGTTTACTGGTGCGAGCAGAGGTCTCCTCGATCGTAGCGGTGTATTTTTCTATTGAATCATACCGTTCACACGCTTCATGAAATGCGGCTTCAGCAATCTGCTCCCTCTCAGTCGTGAGTTCGACGATGGCTTGACGCGCTTTGGTAATCGGGCCCTCGTGTCGCGCCTTAATACGCTCAAGATCACAGCGAGCCTCAGAGACCTCAGCCGCTGAGTGAAGCCCAATTCTACGCGAGAGTTGCTTGAATCGGCCTGCGTCATGCGAACCACCTCGAGACTTCGCCACGTGCAGAGCTTCCAGCTCACAGAGCTCTTTAAGCGTTGGGTCGAGCTTCGACTGCTCGGCTTCTGCATCCCGGATTACACCGTAATGGTAGTCTATGCCCCTTCCGAGGCGTTTATAATTCTCCATAATCGGTGTGAGCGACTCTTGGCTACGCTCTAAGTCCAGTAGCCTCTTCTCCTGTAGTTCAATATCGTGGACCGCCTGATGAGCAGCTGTCGCGAGTTTGAGTATCTCCTCCCGAGAAAGGTGGGAGTGGCGCACAAGTGGCGCAAGGCGCTCTTCATTCACCGAGAGCCGGCCGTCGGATGTCTCTTGGACAATGAACGATAAAGGGAGCTCAAGTGTTGCGGCCTCACTTACTCGAAACCGAAGGTCGCGAACCATTTCGGCAAATTGATCCGCCCCGGCTACCGCCGTTGGGATCTGTCCCCGAAATTTTTGGCGCCATTGCCTCCACTGCACCTCAGCCGCCTCGGACTGCTTTTCCGCATCTACATCTCCAGCGGTCGCCGTCATGACCGGAGGCTCAGGAGCCAGAACTTTCTCCTCAGCGTGAAGTATCGCGGCATACGCCATCGCAAGTGGAGCCGTTAAACGACCAATCATTGATGCACGCGTTGGCGCATCAGCAGAAGAACGACGATCTTCCGTCGTGGGTACTTTTTGATACTGAGCCATTATCCCCCATAACCGCTGACCACAAAGGCTACCGATCAGCTCCCTCCTCTGAATATGGGCATTTTAGGGGTTCACGTGACACAACACGTCTGCTCTCTTGCCCCCTCTTTCGAAAAGAAAGTCTTTAAAGAATGAAGCCTCGCATCGATTCAAATCAATCCAAAACAGCTCGCAAATCCAGGTGGTTATTCTTTTACGGGACAAGTAGCCCGGTTGCAGGGGAAGTAGCCCGGCTACAGGGGCCGCAAGTACCATAGAAACAACTTTTCCTGTTTCATTCCTGCATCTCCAAGCTCCAAGTAGCGGATCCGCTTCTGAAGCAAACGCTTGAGAGAGAGAGAGAGAGAGAGAGAGAGAGAGAGAAAGAAAGGCGTTGCTGAAATCACGTAACCACTAATTGGCAGAGATAGGATTTTTTTGTTAGTGCCATAACGTTTCGGGAGACAGGCCGCTCACCAGTCTTACACCAAACGGCTCGTTTTCCGGACAAAAAAGACCCACGGCCCGTCCTGTCGTCGTTTTTGTTATGGCTCCAGGCAACTTAGCGTCATTTCCGTCGATAGGCTCGTTGGAGGTGCTATGGCTGACAATTCCCTTTTACCGATGAATGTTGAAAATCTGATCTACCTGGTCCGCGGTCACAAAGTGATGCTGGACCAAGACCTAGCTCGACTTTACGACGTTGAGACGAGAATTCTAACCCGGGCCGTGAGGCGTAATGCGGATCGCTTTCCCCCTGACTTTATGTTTCAGTTATCAGAACAGGAGGTTGCAAACTTGAGATCCCAAATTGGGATCTCAAGTTCTTCCTATGGTGGACGCCGTTACCGCCCCCTGGTTTTCACCGAACAGGGGATTGCCATGCTATCCACCGTTTTACGAAGCAAGAAAGCGGTACGGGTAAACATCGAAATCATGCGCGCCTTCGTAAAACTTCGAGCATTCATTTCGTCAAATCAGGAGCTCGCTCGTAAACTTGCGGAACTCGAACAGCGCTACGATCGGCAGTTCAAGGTAGTTTTCGATGCTATTCGCGAGCTGATGTCACCGGCGGAACCGCCGAAAAGGAGGCGAATTGGCTTCGGTGATGGCGGGGATACCTGACGTCGACGGCTTGGCACTAAAGCCCTCGCGGGTCATGCTTGTAAGAGGCAAGACTCAAGATCAACTGGATACCGCGCTCGGGTATCTTGCTTTTTTACGACTGGGGAACTTGGTCGCGGATCCAGCTCACTATTTGGATTACTCTCTCTACAATCGCCGGTTCCGGATCTACGCCGAGATGATTCCACCGTCGCCATTCAGCATAAAGAGCCCTTCGCATATCGGACACCGTTGAGGCGGCATCAACATCTTCGAAACCTGCGACGCTGCCTCCTTCCACCGTCTCCGACCTCGGATCAAAGGTAGAGGCGAGCTCTATTACCTTCGTCCAGGCCAACCTACCGGTGGGGATTTCATCGCTGGTGAGATTTGCCGGTAAAATGAGGTGAGTTTAGTGAGCAGCCATAACGTTTCAGTGAGCGGGCGCCCAGGCGGTCCGCTCGGATACCGTGTTACCCCTTTTGTGGTGTCCCCGTAGATACCCTCACGCCATATGGGATCCTAGGCGCATCCCCCATGTTGTAGAAACCAGTGAACCGCCAATCTTTAAACTCACCCATCCTTGTTTTGAATGGAATGAAGCCAGCGGCCTCGTAAAAGCGGATTGCTTTAGGATGGTCCATCCCACAGGTACTGAGCCACATACGGCGAACACCGGTTTTCCACACAAGGGAGATGATATTTCGCAGAAACAACTTGCCGATACCTTGATTAAGAAAACGCGGAATAAAACCGAAATGTACTAACTCTACATCGTCGGTCTTGCTGGCATCTAGCTCGGCCATGCCGACGGCTTGCCCATCTTCAAATAGTAAATAGTACGTACATCCAGGTGGTGGGCGAACTAAGAATAGCTCTAATTTCCTCGTCGCTCTGACCCGGTCGGTAATTCCACAGGTAATCTCGGCCAACTTCTGTATAAATATCCATGTAGTCAGATACGCTGATATTCTCAACGCGTCGCATCGAAAACCGCCCTAGATCCGCCGGTTGAACTTGCGGATCCTTGACCATTTCAAGGTAGGTCACTTCGCTATATATAACGGGAATCTCAGTCTGACCGATCTCATTCATACTTGCACCTAATCCATTGGTACCCTGTACCTTGATTCAAAGTCAATCGAACGCTACTACATGCCCAGTAAAGCTCGGAAAATCAGATATTCAGCGAGTAGTTACAAGGTACAGGGTACCAGCCATATGCACACGACGCCAGGGAGTAGACTTCTTACGGAATGACGGAAGAATGCGCGGGCGCGGAATCGTTCGCACTACAACGCGCCACTCCTTTGCGTCCTTCGCGTCCTTTGTGGTTCAAAAAATGTCCGGATGATTGGTGGAGATAACGCTTCCCTGATTTGCGCGGATCTACCGCTTCAAATCCACGTGGTTGTTATCTTGCTCTCAGGGACTCTATTCGCAAGTCCAGAATCCCGTCATCGCGAAGAATACCAAAAGCCCAATCCATTGGTACCCTGTTCCTTGATTCAAACTCAATCGAACGCTACTACATGCCCAGTAAAGCTCGGAAAATCAGATATTCAGCGAGTAGTTACAAGGTACAGGGTACCAGCGAATTCGTAGGTGATTCCCTATCGCGCCGAAGTAGGGGTACGCGAAGCAACGGCGGTCCTCGTTGGAGGCACTGGGGGTTGAAAATATTTCTGACATTCCTGCTGACAATCTCGGAGAGCTCTGTCGGTCTGCTTTATGATCCTCTCCCTCAAACCATCGTCGATGCAATTAACCGGAGGGGTCCAGTAATCGCGAACGATAGCTGCTTTCTCTTCGCAGCACTTTCTGCACGAAAGCGCCTTAACGCGGCTCGGAGCGAAGTCTAAATTACCGGTAGGTAAATTAGGCAGCCCCCCTGCCGCTATCTTTACACAACCTATCCATCCGGCATCTTCGACAAGCTTCCCCGGCGGAAAGGCTACGGGGTTCCCAGGAACCCAACCATCGCCACAGAACGCTTGGACACACGCCTGCGCGGCGTCAAACTCCCCAAGGTTTGGAGCTTCTCCTTGACCAAAAGCTTTGGTCTTATAACAACAAGGTGTCGTCCAGTTGTAGAGGCACACCTCAACGATCCCACAAATATCCGGTTCGGAGACCCTCCAATTAAATGTATGGCCACCAGGGTTGTTGGGATCGTTTCGATGATCGCCGTATGTGTCACACAGAACTATGCCATTCCTTGTAAAGTCCCTTCGCGCAAAGGCGTTTGCGGCATTATGACAATTCTTGCCAAAATGCTCGTAGTCATCCGCTCCTAGCCTGCTTCCGTGACCAGGCAATTTACCGCTATCAAAAATTATGGATGGCTCGCTTGGAGCTTGCTTTTTCAAAGATTCGGAAGAAGGGCAGTCTGGAGCCGCCGAGGGTGAAATTGTAGCTGTCGCAATAGCCGTCGGCTTGGCCTGAGCTCGCGCGCAATGCGCGGCAGTCAACTGCAACAGACATAACCCGACCAGCCAACCAATTCGCCAAGACTTCATGAGCATCCCCTTGCTCGTGAACATTTAAACTCTATGGTCTATCGCCCCATTGCCAGCGTTGCTTTAGCTCTTTTTCTACGGAAACTCGTGTCAGTCATGACTTTCCCGAGTTTTTCCCCTCGAGATTATTGTCGCCCCCTACGCGAATGGATTTGTAGCTGACCCGAAGCGCTAGGTAACGTGCTAGTCGCGATACGCGAAACAAGACAACGGAAACAACGCACAGAGCAAATAACGCAGGGATAAAAAAGGCGGAAAGTCATGACTGACACGAGTTTCCGACACGAGTTTCCAGCACTACCGCGCCACAACCGCGGCAACCGCCTCACAAAGCTCAACAAGCGGCTCAGGATAGATACCGATTCCCACCACAGCCGCGACACAGAACGTAAGCGCGAAGGTTGAGAATACCGATACCTTCACCGGCTCATTCGTTGGAGGTGCCTGGAAGAGCATCGCCGCGGGAACACGGAAGTAGTACGCGCACGCAAGCGCTGAGTTCAGCACCGCGATTATCGCCAATCCGTAGAACTTAGCCGAGAGCGCTCCGGTGAAGAGGTATACCTTCCCCATCAAGCCAGCCATGCTTGGAGGCAATCCAGCGAGCGCGAGGAAAAAGAGGGTCATCGAGATAGCGAGGAACGGGCTACGCTTCACAAGACCTTTAAGGTCATCAACGCTATCAGCGTCAGGGCCGAGCACCGACAACACGGTGAAGGCGCCGATAGTCATCGCGCAGTAGCCGGTAAGGTAGAAGACCGACGAAGCGAGAACGCTCGTCGTATCACCAAGCACAACGAGCCCGATTAACATGTATCCCGCTTGCGCGACACTTGAGTAGGCAAGCATGCGCTTCACACTCCGCTGCTGAAGCGCAGCCAAGTTACCCACGGTCATCGCGAGCACAGAGATGAACCACAACATTCCAACCGCCCACTCTGTTGGAAGTACAAACGCGTTGAGGGCTATCTTAAAGAGCGCCGCGAACGCCGCGACCTTTACGACACAGCTCATATAGGTCGTTACAGAGGTTGGAGCGCCCTGATAGACATCGGGAACCCAAAGGTGGAACGGCGCGAGACCGATCTTGAACGCGAGCCCAACCAACATCAACGCGAAGGAGAGGATAACGAGTGGTCCGGATACCTGCACCGCCGATATCGCTAAACCACCGGTAGCTCCGTACCAGAGCGCGATTCCGAATAACATGAACGCCGAACTCACACACCCAAGGAGGAAGTACTTAAGAGCCGCCTCTGATGAGGCCTCCTTCGTTACACGAGCGCCACACAAGCAGTAGAGCGCGAGCGAGGCGACCTCAACTCCGATGAATAGCGTAAGGAAGTCCGACGCGAAGATCATCACGAGCGCGCCACACAACGAGGTAAGCATCAGGAAGTAGTACTCACTAAGCATCCCTATCTTCTCCTCAGCGAGGGAGCTTGCGGTTCCAATAACGCTCACGAAGGCGCCGAGGCACGCGAGCACCGCGAAGAACTTAGAGAAGTCGTTAATGATGAAACCATGGGGTACCGTCGGGGACATCGGCACTAATCCAACGATAAGGTACGCGGCCGCGCCGATGAGGCCGAGCGCGAAGAGCGAGGTTAAACGCGCCCGCTCAAGAAACTGTCCCGAGAGAAGATATCCAAGACTCCCTATCGAGAGAGCGAGAACCGGAGCGAATGGAACGAGCGCGTTCATAGATACCTACCTCTACAATCCTTTACCGAGAAAACCCCAACGCGATGCTGCTATCGGCGACGACCGATGGAACCGCGCTCACCTCAACAGCTGGGCTGATCATGCCGAGAAGATCCGCTGGGAAGATACCGAGCGCGATAATCGCGGCGGCGAGACCAGCGAGAACAACAACATCAAATCCACGAATATCACCCCCCGTTCGAGGGTCCGTCTCATGGAGCGGCCCGAACATCGTCCGAAGGTACGCGGTCAACGTATAGACAGCTCCTAACACCACGCCAAGGAGCGCCACCGTTGTCCATGCGGGGAAGAGCTTCCACGAGCCAACGATGATAAGGAACTCACCAACGAAGCTGCTCGTAAGTGGAAGCGCGACGGCCGCCACACTAAAGATCATAAGAAAGAAGGCCGTCAGCGGAATCGAGCGAGCCAAACCACCGAGACGGTCGAACTCTCGTGAGCCCTGTCGGTCAATGACCGCGCCAACCGTTAAGAAGAGCGCCGCGGTGATAAGACCGTGACTGACCGCTTGGAACACCGCTCCGGTCATCGCCATCGTGGAGACACCCGCGATGCCGAGCACGCAGAAACCAAGGTGTGAGATCGAGGAGTATGCGAGAAGCGATCGGAGGTCCTTCTGTGTCATAGCGACGAGCGCGCCGAACACGATAGCGATTGCGCCAGCAGCAGCCAGATATGGGCCAGCCTGCACCATAAAGGTCGGGAAGAGCGGCCACATAAACCGGATAATAGCGTAGATACCAACCTTACCGAGGAGCGCCGCGGTAAACGCCGCGACACCGTGAGGCGCCTCACGATAGGTATCGGGCAACCATCCATGGAAGGGAACCATCGGAATCTTAATCGCGAACGCCAAAAGGAAGGCGAGACCGAGTACAAGCTCCTCCGTTGGAGTAAGCATCTTCATGCTTGCCAGGGTCGTAATCTCAAAGGCGAAGTTACCGTTGAGCGTATGACCCATCGCCTGTGCGTTCCACCCGAGATAGAGGATTGCGAGGAACATCAGCGCCGAACCCGCCATCGTGTAGATAAGGAACTTCAACGATGCGTTCAGTCGTTGAGCCCCGCCCCAGAGCGCCATGGCTCCAAGCACTGGCAACAACATCGCCTCAAAGAAGATATAGAAGAGTACGAGATCGGTCGCGAGGAAGGCTCCCATCACCGTTGCTTCACCGAGCAAAAGCAACGCGTACCACCCTGCCCCCGCGCTCGCTGGCTTCGCGGACCACGCGATAACGGCGAGGGAGATAATCGCTGTCAAAAGACAGAAAGCGAACGAGAGACCATCGAGCTCCAAGTGGTAGGTAATCCCGAGCGATGGAATCCATTGGTGAGCCTCTTCAAGCCCCAACACAGCGCCGTGCGACATCGTTGCCGCGCGCGCGATAGCCGCGAGGATAACCAAGGTCAGAATGGAGCAACCGAGCGCCCAGAGACGAACGAAGCGGGCTTTCGTGTCGATCTTTGAGGAGAACCATGGAGCCAGGCACCCGAGGGCACCAAGCGCAGGCACAACGATAAGGGAAGAGAGTGGCGGCCACGCGATCGTCATGAAACTACCTCACCGGAAGAAAACAATACAAAAGGAACGCCGCTGAGGCGAACATCCAGAGAACGTACGTACTCACCTGCCCCGTTGTGACGCGACACGTAAGCTCACCAACCGCTCGGCTGATACCCCCGATAGCGTTCCCGGTGCCGATCGATACAGACTGATCAAGGACACGGGAGGTCACACCGGAGAGCGCTCGAATCGGCGCGATGACCAAGAGACCCAGAACTTCGTCCAAGTAAAACTTCCCTGAGGAGAGCTTCTCACCGATCCAGAGCGCCTTTCGGATCTGATCCTTCACCGCTGGCGCAACGACAAAGAGCGCGTAGGCGGCGGCGATACCGATAAGCCCCGGCACCGAGCCAAGGACATATCCAAGGATCCCACCACCTGAATGCTCCGCAACCGGAGGAAGTGGCCCCTGGAGATACGAGAAGAAGCTGTGATTCAACACAATCCCACCAACAACGGAGAGACCCGCCAGAACAAGCACTGGGGCGGTCATAACCATCGGCGCCTCATGCGGATGCCCCTCTCCTCGGTACGAACCGAGGAAGGTGAGGATGAAGGAACGGGTCATATAAAACGCGGTACAGATGGCGATTGCGGTAGCACCCAAACCGATCAGCTCACTGTATGAGTGGAGATACGGATTGTGCGCGTGCGCTAACGACTCAAGGATGGCGTGCTTCGAGAAGTACCCCGCGAACGGCGCGATACCCGCGATGGCGAGGGTCGCAGCGCCATAGCTGAGGCAGGTAAGCGGCATCGACTTCGCGAGACCACCCATACGACGCATATCCTGCTCGTGGTGACATCCATGAATAACGGAGCCCGCGCTCATGAAGAGACACGCTTTAAAGAAGGCGTGTGTCACGACGTGGAAGAGAGCCACGCTATACGCCCCTACCCCAACGGCAAGGAACATAAAGCCGAGCTGGCTTACCGTGGAGTACGCGAGGACCTTCTTTATATCGGTCTGAGAGATGGCGATGATAGCCGCGATGGCTGATGTCGCGAAGGCCGTCCAGAGGATGATGGCCGGAACGATCGGATCAAGTTCAATCACGCCGTACATCCGAGCCATAAGGTAGATACCCGCAGTTACCATCGTCGCGGCGTGGATCAGCGCTGAAACGGGCGTGGGTCCGGCCATAGCGTCAGGGAGCCAGGTGAAGAGCGGAAGCTGCGCTGACTTACCGGTCGCGGCGAGGAAGAGCGCGATACCCGCGATATACCCCATCTCAGATGGGATACGAGCGAGCACCTCAGGTCGATTGAGAACCGTGATGTCCAGCGACCCACAGGAGTGGTAGAGGATCGCCATCGCGACGATAAATCCAAGGTCTCCGATTCGGTTCATCACGAACGCTTTGCGTCCAGCGGAGGCGAAGTCAGGATTGGTGTACCAGAAACCGATCAAGAGGTACGAGCACAACCCTACCCCCTCCCACCCGATAAAGATGACGGGCAACGACTTACCCAAAACAAGGATGAGCATCGAGGCGATAAAGAGGTTCAGGTAGGAGAAGAAACGGGGACGGCTTTCATCTTCAGCCATGTACCCGATCGAATAAATGTGGATCAGTGAACCAACACCGGTCACCACCAAACACATCACGGCGGAGAGCTTATCAAAGTAGATCTCCAGGGGAAGCTTTACGTCCGCGAAGGATAACCATGAGCTCAAGGTGAAGGAGAAGCTCTGTGCCCCCTCAAGCGCCTGCCACAGTGAAACCACAAGGAGGAAAGATGTGGCGACGGCCGCGGTCGCGAGAACACCCGCGAGTTTCGGAGCGGCTCGACCGAGCACGTACGAAACGATCGCGCCTATGAGGGGAATAAGAACAACGAGCGCTAAACGAGTATCTTCCATAACCGATTGCCCTACCACTTAAGCTCAGCCGCGTCCGTTGTCTCAATCGAGGCGACGCTGCGAAAAACCGACAAGATAATCGCGAGTCCGATAGCGGACTCAGCGGCGGCGATAACCATAACGAAGAACACCGCTACCTGACCATCTAAATTACCATGAATCTTGCTGAAGGCTACGAAGGCGAGATTCACGGCGTTGAGCATCATCTCAACACACATAAAGAGCACGATCGCGTTACGACGGAGACAGAGACCTATCCCACCAATGGTGAAGAGAAGGCAGGCGACTCCAAGATATGAGGTAATTGGGTCCATTTACTTCGCTCCTCCCATACCACCTTCACGGGGTGTCAATTGAACGTTCTTTCGCTTCGCGAGCATCACAGCCCCAACGACTCCAACGAGGAGCACGAGGGACGACAACTCAAACTGAACCATGTACCGGCCGTAGAGAAGCTCACCGATAGCCTTAACTCCACCCTCTGAAGCTTTGATGTTCTGCTCCAGGGTCGCCTGGGGGATGGTATCGAATTGGGCCAACATCGGCGCCGACACGGAAAGGAAGATCACGAGCCCGATCCCCACGGTGATGGCGCTTCGAACGATCCCGATACGACGCCCCGACTCACTCTTGAGGTTGAGCAACATAAGAACGAAGAGCACCAACACCATGATAGCGCCCGCGTACACAACTACTTGCGACACCGCGAGGAAGTGCGCTCCTAAGAGCGCGTAGAGTCCAGCTATCGAGAGGAGGTGAACGATCAGGGAGAAGGCGCTCGAGAGTGGGTTACGAAAGCCCACCACTCCGATGGCCGACGCGATACCGATCGCCGCGATTACAAATTCCATAAAACTCATAGAAGCACCTTAGCGACTGCTGTAACGACGAGATTAATGAGAGCGACCGGAAGCAACATCTTCCACCCCAAGTTCATGAGCTGGTCGTACCTAAATCGGGGAAGGGTCCATCGGATAACGATCTGAAGGACGCAGAAAAAGATAACCTTCGCCATAAGCACGGCGTGTCCGATGAGCGCAGCCCACCACACACCCTTTGGCAAGGTTACCCATGGAATATCCCATCCACCGAAGAAGAGAAGCGCGAGGAGGAGCGCGAAGAGTGCTATCTCACAGAACTCACCCAACCAGAAGAGAAGGAACTTCATCCCTGAGTACTCGGTGAAGTATCCAGCGGTCAGCTCGGACTCAGCCTCGGGAAGGTCGAACGGTCCGCGCTTCGTCTCAGCCATTCCAGCCAAGAGAAGAACGATGAAACCTACCGGCTGGTAGACAACGCCCCACGCGGGAACGACCCCCCACAGGAGCTCCTGCTGTTTCTCGACCATTGTGTACACATCGAGAGAACCGTAGATGACGATGAGAGAGACGAAGACCAATCCCATCGGCAACTCGTACGAGATCATTTGAGCGACCGCGCGGAGTGAGCCAAGGATTGAGAACTTGTTATTACCGGTCCATCCCGCGAGCGCGATACCGTATACCGCCACCGACCCCATCGCCAATACGAAGAGGATCCCCGCGTCTATCGGGGCGACGCGCGCGTGCACGAAGTAATCCCACGCGTAGAAGTCAGGCGCGAGAGGTAACACCGCGAACGCCAACATGATCGGAAGTACCGCGACCACGGGAGCCATCGCGTGCAGGAACTTAGAGGATCCTTCTGGGATGAAGTCCTCTTTCGCGATCCCCTTAAGGGAGTCGCAGAGCAGCGTGTTGATCAACCCGAGCCAGCCCGCCATTCGAAGCGGAACGAGGAGGATGTTTACGAAACGGTTCTCCGAATAGATGAAGGCACCAGCGCGGTTCGCCCCTACCCGATCTTGAATCAACGCTGAGCCCTTCCGCTCAAGCCATGTGCAGGTCGAACCGAGCACAAGAGCGAGATTCATGACAACAAAAACCTTAAGGAGAAGTATCAGAAGTTCAACCATAGTTCGTTACGCCGCTGGGGCGGCTCCCATCGAAAGTCCACTCTGCGTTCCGACTGAGGCGTCCTTCCCGGCCGCGCTCAGTTGAACACCTCCATCTTTGATCTTGGCGATCGTTATCCCTTGAGCGGACATCACCGGATCACTTCCGAGATACCACCGAGTAAGCTCACGGTCTCCCACATGCATGAGGTTCACCGGAAGCATCTTGTACCCAGCGGCTTCGCCAACAAGACCGAGGAGTCTCCACTCAGGCAGTGTGGTTTCCGGGAACTGCACAACCGCCTGAGCGTACTGTAATCGACGGGTGGCGTTCACAAGCAGACCTGACTTCTCAAGAACGCTGCGACCTCCAACAACCATACTGAGTGAGGAGGCGAGCTTAGAATCACCGTCGGTCAACACACCCACCGACACACGAGCGGCCGCGAGCCCCTCGACAAGCGCGTCATCGATATCTTGCGGCGCGATAGCTCTATCGCCGAGGATCAATATGTTCTCGATCTCCTTACGTCGGATCTTCTGGAGGATATCTCGGTAGTCACCATCGCTCTCCTCTCCTACCAAGCCCACGACGCGGGCACCGTTGAGGTTGCTCGCGTAGTCAGGACTAACCAGAATCTGCTCAAGCGGGGTTATCGAACGCTTGTAGCTCGACATCACGCCGCGCCCCACCGAGGTCGCGCGATTGAGGAGCTGCCTCAGGAGGTAGTACTCCTCAACGAGGAGATCTGGGCTCAACAACACCGTAAGGGTCTTAAGCGTTCCTTTAAGTGCGTTGATCACATCACCGAGCTGAACGGTCTCCCGTCCACCGCTCGCGACGTTTCGATACGCGCCGGTGATTCGGTTAGTTGGAAGGAATCTCTCAAAGCCGTATCGACCTTCGTCACACAACCATTCCTTATTCACGGCGTCATTGCGACGAGCTTTGACGTTTACGATCTTACCGTCACGCTCACCGACCTTGACGTTACATCCTGTTGAGCACCCTGGGCAGATCGACTCGGTCTGGTTCGTGAACCAGATACGGGTATTGAATCGCCACTGACGGTGCGTTAACGCGCCGACCGGACAGAGATCAACCACGGAACCGGAGAGCGGGTTGTCGAGCTCACGTCCTGGACTCACCGCGATAACCGACTGGTCTCCACGGTTGAGCATACCGAGCTCGGAGGTCTTCGTGATCTCATCACAGAAACGAACGCATCGGGTACACATGATGCACCGCTCACCATCCAACATAACGGTTGGCCCGAGTGGAAGCGCCTTGATCTTGTGAACCTTCTCCTCCACGAAGCGGCTTGGACGAGCGTTGTACTCGAAGTGGTAGTCCTGCAACTTGCAGTGCCCCGCCTGGTCGCACACCGTGCAATCGAGCGGATGGTTGATGAGAATGAACTCAAGGGTCGCGGCCTGCGCGTCAGCGACATCCTTGCTCGTGTGATGGGTCGAGACCTCCATCCCCTCAGTAGCGCCCGTGTTGCAGGCGATCGTCATCTTCGGCATCCCCTTCACGGAGATCTGACACATACGGCAGTTACCCGCGATAGAGAGGTGCGGGTGGTAGCAGTAGTGAGGGATATCAACACCGATGGTCTTTGCGGCCTCGATGATGTTCGTTCCCTTCGGCACCTGGGTCGCTTTGCCGTCGATCGTTACGTTTACAACTTCAACTTGTTTTGGGGTCGCTGCGTCACTCATTGCACCGCTCTACGATTTCATAATCTCAGATTTCGGACAGCCAGCGAGCCCGGCGCCCAATTCATCTTTCACCGTTGAGTACCTGAGGTCAGGCTTCTCTTGCTCGATTCGAGCGACGAGCTGATCGAGTTTCTCGTCGGTCAGATTCTCAAAGAACACATCGTTGATCTGACACATCGGAGCGGTTCCGCACGAGCCGAGGCACTCAACCTCCTCAAAGCTCCACATCCCATCCTTCGTCACCTCGCCCGGCTGTACACCGAACTTCTTGTGGAAATACTCTGATACCTTGCGAGCGCCACGAAGCGCGCACGGTAAGGTTCGGCACACCTGCACGTGGTACTGACCAATCGGCTTCTTGTAGTACATGGTGTAGAAGGTCGCGACCTCCCAGATCTGAACTGGAGGCATCCCCAGTTGAGCGGCTACCCACTCAACAGCGCTCTGCGTGATGTACTTCGTGTGCTCCTGCGCGATGTAGAGCAACGGCATCACCGCGGAACGCTTCTGCGGATACCGCGCGATGATCTCCTGCGCGCGCTTCTGCGCCTCGGCGGACACCGTGAGCGGCTCAGCCTGAGCTGAAGTCAATCGAGTATTGATGTGAAAAACTTGTACGTTATCGGTCACACTCACCACCTATCATATTGATCATGCCAAACGTGGGGACGATGTCCGAGATGTTGGCTCCCAGGATCATCTTCCTCATAGCACCCATGTGAATAAAGCTCGGCGAGCGAACGTGCGCCCGGTAAGGTCGGCCAGTGCCATCTGAGACAACGTAGAAACCGAGCTCTCCGTTCGCGCCCTCGATGGCGTTGTAGACGGAGCCCTTTGGTGGCTTCACGCCATACATCACTAACTCGAAGTGGTTAATCATGCCGTCGATCGAGTTGTACACCTCATCCTTGGGAACGAGCACCACGTGAGGATCGCTGATCGCGATCGGCCCCTCGGGGAGCTTCGCGAGCGCTTGCTCACAGATCTTGAGCGATTCCTCCATCTCAGCGAAACGAACGAGGAAGCGATCGTAGTTATCGCCCTTGGACCCGACGGGAACATCGAACTCGAAATCCTCATAGCTTGAGTACGGTGTCGCTTTACGGAGATCGTGCTTCACACCGGAGCCTCGAAGCATTGGTCCGGTCAGGCTCATGTTGATCGCCTCTTCCGCTGAGATGACAGCGATGTCGCACATACGATCGATAAAGATTCGATTGCGGGTGAGGAGCCGATCGCAGTTTACCAGATGCGCTCGCACCTTCGCGAAGGCCGCCTTCGCCCGATCACCGAATCCTGGTGTCAGGTCGTCTTTAACTCCACCGACACGTCCATACGAGACCGTAAGTCGAGCGCCCGTGACCTCTTCAATCAGATCCCACAGGTCCTCTCGCGCCTCCATCATGTAGAGCATCACCGTGAACGCGCCGAGCTCCATGGCCGAGGCGCCGAGGCAGGTAAGGTGATCCGCCACACGCGATATCTCCGAGAGGATCACGCGGATGTACTGAGCTCGCTTCGGAACCTCAACTTCAAGAAGCTTCTCAATCGTAAGACACCACCCGAAATTGTTAATCGCTGGAGAAACGTAGTTGAGGCGATCCGTGTACGGCATCACCTGATTGTAGTCGACGTTCTCCGACATCTTCTCGAAGCCACGGTGGAGGTATCCAACATCAACATCAGCGTCTACGATCTTCTCTCCCGAGAGCTCCGCCACGATTCGAATAGTGCCGTGTGTAGCTGGATGCGCTGGACCGAGGTTTACCACCATCGTCTCTGAGTGAAGATCATCACCGAGCGCGCGGGGCCGCACACTCGTGGAGATCCCACCTACACCAAAATCAACCTCAAGAAGCTTTCCATCATTCATAACGTACCTTCTAGTCGCGCGAATCGTATCGCGCGCTTACTTCGTAGAGCTCTGCCCTTCCACCCCTTGCGAGCGAGACTTTGTCCGAATAGTCACGAGATCAGGACGACTCATGTTGCGGGCGGTATTCTCTACCTCAGGAGCGCGTAACGGTATTCGTGGCTGTTTGCCCTGAACAGGATAATCTTTGCGTAACGGATGCCCGACGAACTCCTCGTACATAAGAATACGGCGCAGATCGGGATGTCCTGTGAATTTGATTCCGAACATGTCCCACACCTCGCGCTCCAGGAAGCTCGCGCCAGCCCACAAAGACACCACGGAGGACACCTCTGGATTGCTCTCTGAAACTGGAACCTTAACGGTGACTCGCCAGAGCTTTGAGATACTCAAAAGCTGGTACACAACCTCGAAGCGATCATCCCGATTATCCATCCAGTCAACGGCGGTGATATCCGAGAGAAGATTAAAGGCGAGCGACGGTGAATTCTTGCACGTTGTGAGCACCTTAGTGAGGTTCTCGGGGACCACCGTAACGACGAGGTCACCGAGCTCAATGGCTGAATTTTGGAGCAACTCACCACACTCTTTTTGAAGGGTTTCGAGGAGCTCGCTACTTCTACTTTTTGTGTCGACCATACGGCCTTGGTTGTATCGTAAGCATAGCTAAGTAGCAACGGCACAAAGGCTCCCTTGGGGGGATAAAAGCTCCCTTTAATCGATAGCTTGGACCCCCTAGCCCGGCATAGGTACGGAGGCTATCGATCCTCTTCTGGAGGCCGTTTTGGGCGAGGCGCCCGATTTGCGTATTCGGGCCGTCGGCCGTATACTCTAGGACCGGATCACGTCGGACATTAACGCAGTAAGGAGGATTGAGCATGGAGTCAAATCAAGGTGGAAAGAAGAAGCGTCTCTCACCCTCATCCGTAAGCCAAATCCAGATCTTAAACGCCCTCGCTCCACATCAAGCCGTTACCGCTATCGAGCCTCGTCGACTTCAGATTGACGAGATAGCTGAGCTGAGCGGACTTCGCGATGAGAAGGAGACCCAACGGTTCCTCTTCATCCTTGAGGGACAGAAGCTGGTTTCGCCGTTCCCAGAGGGGGACTTCACATCAAAGACCTGGCAGATCACAAATCAGGGCGTTCAGACCCTCAAGCAGATCTCTGCCGTTATGGTGTAAGCCACCTCATGCGAGAGACACAAAAAAGCAGGCCCCGAGCCTGCTTTTTTATTGCTCCTCCCCCAGTGCGCTGGCGACCACTTCAAAGTATCGATTGATAGCCTCAATAAGAGCCTCAGCGAGTGGCTCAACACGTCCAACCTCCTCGGCTACCGCCGCCTGCTCCAACGAGAGAGCGGCGTTGTAGGCCTGGGTCGCCCCAACATTTCCAAGCGATCCTTTGAGGAGGTGAGCGTGACGCTTTACCGCCGGGAGATCCTTGTGCCGCACATCGTGCATGAGCACCATCATCCGGGAATCACACTGTTCATGACACAAGCGGATGAGGTCCTTGAGGAGCACGAGATCGTCCCCTACCCGCTCTAAGGCCCCCGCTTTATCAAAGATCTCCGCCATACGGGAGAGCTACCCCTTCAGCAGCTCTCGAGCGATAACGATCCGTTGAATCTGGCTCGTTCCCTCGTAAATCTGCAAGAGCTTGGCGTCGCGCATCAGCTTTTCAACGGGATAATCCTTAGTATAGCCGTATCCACCGAAGATCTGCACAGCATCGGTCGCCACCTGCATCGCGGTATCGGCGCTCATCCGCTTGGCCATACTCGACTCAACCGACGCCGAAGCTCCCTGATCAAGGAGCCACGCCGAACGCCAGGTGAGCAAACGGGAGGCGTCAACGGCGGTCGCCATATCAGCCAACAGGAATTGTATACCTTGAAAGGTGCTAATCGCGGCTCCAAATTGCTTTCGCTCCTTGGAATACGCGAGCGCGTGTTCAAACGCCGCTCGCCCGATACCAACAGCGATAGCCGCGGTCATCGGCCGGCTCGCGTCCAGGGTTTGCATCGCGATCTTAAATCCATCGCCAAGCCCACCAATGAGGTGGTCCTTCGGCACTCGGACGTTATCGAAGGTCACTACGCAGGTATCTGAACACCGCTGCCCCATCTTGTTCTCGTGGTGACCTACGGAAACACCGGGAGTAGCGCGCGGAACAACGACGCAGCAGATCCCCTTGTGACGCTTCGTTCGATCGTAGGACGCGAACACAGTAAACTGCGACGCATAGCCAGCGTTCGTGATCCACTGTTTCGATCCGTTGATAATCCAGGCGTCCCCACCGTCCTCAATAGTGGTTTGGAGACCGGCGGCGTCAGAACCCGCGCCGGGCTCAGTCAAGCAGAACGAGGCGAATTGGCCGCTCGAAACGACGGGCTCGAGGAAACGCTTCTTCTGCTCCTCCGTCGCGCCGATTCGGATCGGCGTCAATGCCAAGTCATTGGCGACCATCGAGGTGCCAAATCCGGAGCATCCCCACGCGATCTCCTCGATGACGAGGCACGCGTCGAAGATGCCGAGCCCACTCCCACCGTACTCGGGCGGGATGGTCAGGTTGATCAATCCAAGGGCATGCCCCTCTTGAATGATAGCTTTCGGAAACTCCGCGCGCTCATCAAGAGCCGCGGCTACGGGGCGAATTTTTTCTGTGGCGAAACGAGAAGCGATCTCTCGAAGAGACTCTTGCTCGGATGACAAAGCGCTGAGAGGCAACATCACCTACTCCTACATCAACCTAGTACGCTATAAATGATAAGGCCCCTTGTTAAGGGGCCTTTGACTTACTTCATGATTCGAGCCGTCGCCCCAACCGCTGGCTGCGGCTGTCCCCCCGTTGTGGCGGGAGTGGTTGGCGGCTGCGTCGCCGGAGGCGCACTGACCTCCTTCTCAAGCGAAGTTGTGAGACCCGACTTCGAAGCACCAAGAGCCGTTGAGAGAGCGACTGCCGCCTCCTCGATCTTTGGTGTTATGAGGTCGAGCTTAGCGCGGTACTGAGGCACGAGAACCTCGATCGCTCCAACAACTTCGTTGTTGTTTCCACGAACGATCTTGCAGATCGAAACGACATCAGCCTCAATCGCGCCGCGATCAACGATCTGACCGGTCGAGCGAAGCTCCGTCAACTGATTGCGGATAGCGACGTCCTGAACGGTATTCCCAGCGAGAAGCTCGTTGAGGGTAGCGTCTGGGAGCTGCGCGGTAAGGAGGCGTCCAGCGGCGCTGAGCTTAGCTGGGAACGATACCGCGATTCGAGGCGAGGCCTTAACTGGACGCTTCGACTCGATGCTGATTGGGAACTGAACGTTACCAGCCTGAAGAACCGCGATGCTTACGGTCTCCCCAATAGCCTCAGAAAGAGCCTTCACGATCGGAAGACCGCGACCCACGAGCGAGCTCTGGGTGAGGTATGCTTGCCCCATCTGAAGAGCCTTCACACCAAGACGATAGTCCTCGGTCTCTTTGTTCTGATCGACGTAGCCACGCAACTCAAGGGTGGCGAGGAGACGGAACACGTTGTTCTTGTGCAACTTGAGACGCTTGGAGAGCTCAGTCACTCCAACCTCTCCTGCCGCTTTGCAGAGCTCCTC
This sequence comes from Bdellovibrionota bacterium, assembly GCA_044345405.1. Lineage (GTDB taxonomy): Bacteria > Bdellovibrionota_C > UBA2361 > UBA2361 > OMII01 > OMII01. The sequence goes on along the minus strand of JBIJBE010000022.1, from coordinate 7,647 downwards.
AAGCACATCAAGAGCATGAGATACGGACTGGATCATGTAATTCGATTTCTCGCGCTTCATAAGTTGCTAATTCCTGACTTCGTTTTTACCCAAATTTTTCCCAAGGTTTTTCACCTAAGGCTTACAGACTAAATTCCGCCCGGGAAAGCTAAAACAAACGCTTTATCACCGTATGCAGTGGCTTTTAACCGAGATGCGCCCCTGAGCACAATAACGTTTTAGAGCCCTTGGTTTGAGATATAACAGGGGGATCCCCGCAGCGCAACGTACTATTTTTAATGGGTTTTCATCTTCTCCGTGGGGGGCCTTCAACGCAGAAAGCCCCTTGACGAGAGAAACCTAGCAAGTCGTGCCCGCTTGAAGGAGGTCCTCCACGAGGTAGAGTCCGGCAGGTTTTCCAATCAAACGCTCGATAAGCACGACCGCCCCGGTGCCGAAAATGGCCCGATTCTGTGCCCGCTGAGTAAGCTCAATGCGCTCCCCGTTACCAAGGAAGTACACCGTATGGTCACCAGGAACGTCCCCTCCTCGAAGAGAAACTACCCCGATCTCCCCATCCTTCCGAAGCCCCTCGCGCCCAAAAACAACGCTCTCGCTCGAGCCGGTCAACCCGGAGATCACGTTGAGCGCTGTCCCTGAGGGAGCGTCTTTCTTCATTCGATGATGAATCTCCATGACCTCGATATCGAAGGATGACCCAAGAATTCCTTGCAGGTACCGAGCGGCCATCTTCAACGCGGTGGCAGCAAGCGATGTATTTGGGGCGATACAAACAGGGGCAACCCGCGCGCACTCATCGATGACCCGCGTATCATCAGCGCTCAACCCGGTGGTAGCGACAAGAAGAGGCTTCCTGTGCTCAGCGCACACGCGGGCGACAGCTACAGAGGTCGTAGGAGTTGAGAAATCGATAACGCCATCACACTCAATGAGGGCGGTAATGTCTGAGGAATACGCGACCCCGGAGGAGCCTACCGCTTCTCCGAGTCGGGAAGAGCTTGAGGAAACCAACGCGGCGTGGAGCGCATTCGACGAACTCGAAAGCAACGCCTCTACGACGTGGTGACCTGTTCTACCGCTCGCGCCAACAACCCCGATCCGATTCATCCTACATACTCCTTACACACCCGCTCAAAGTTCCCTGGAGCAAGAGGTGTGAGCGGCAAGCGGACCGCGTCATTCTCTATCACACCCATCCGTGCCAATGCGGCCTTTATGGGCACCGGGTTAGCTTCAATGAAAGCCGCTCGTATCCGAGGCAACAAACCGAGCTGCAATCGGCAGGCCTCCGCGTTATCGCCACGCTCAAACGCGTCGTAGAGCGCGACCATCTCCCCAGGAAAAGCGTTCGCGACAACGGATATAATTCCCCGACCGCCATACGCGAGGGTCGCCAAAAACAGAGAATCATCACCAGAGAGCACCTGACAATCCCGTCGGACCGTGAGCATCGTATCCGCAAGAAGATCCACAGATCCACTCGCCTCCTTAATAGCGGAGATGATGCCCTGCTGACTTAACGCTCCAAGGGTCGCCGGCGTTATCGCCACACCACTTCGTCCCGGCACGTTATACGCGATAAGAGGCAACCCACTCGCCGCTTGAATCGCTTTGAAGTGCTCGATGATGCCAGCCTGCGAAGGCTTATTGTAGGGAGGTGTCGCCACAAGGATAGCGTCACACCCGAGCTCTTTAATGCTCCGAGCCATCTGAACCGCGCGATGCGTTGAGCTTACCGAGATACCGGCGACACACGGGAGCTTTCCTTGAGTCACCTCGCGAGCGAACTTGACCACCTCAACATACTCAGCCTCTGAGAGGGTTGATGCCTCTCCTGTCGAGCCACACGCCACGACGCCATGAACCTTCCCCGCGATCTGTTTCTCAATCAGCGCGCCAAGAGACTTAGTGTCGACGCGAGAGCCGTCTTTCGTAAACGGTGTGACAAGGGCGGGAAGAACTCCGCGCAGCGTAAGGGACGGGGAAGTAGTCATGACACTAACCTCGCTGAAAATTGTGTGTAAGCACAAGTATGACGGTACTCCGCGCCACGGCAAAAATCAAAGAAACTTTTGGATTCCCACACATTCAGACGAGGACGAATTCCGATGAGGGAAACGGCGTCAACCGATAACCGTAGACGGTTTACGAACCACGACTACCTCCACGTCATTGCAAGCGACGGGGCCTCGCCATCTATTCAGGATAAGAATCAGGCCGCGCTAAGAAAGCGCGCCACGATCATCAAGAGAGGTATCGTCCTCAACAACCTCGGTAGCGGACACCATCGCGATATCACTTGCGCTTCCCTTGAAGGTCACACGGGCAACCTGACGGACCGCCCCGTCTGTTCCTCCCTCATTTCGCGGAACGACCTGGTACATGTACGTTGTTGATGGCTGTGCTGTCGTGTCTACAAAGGAGAACTTCGTGTACTCCTCTGGGCTCTCGACGGTGCGGCCGATCTTGCCCTGGGCACGAGCCTCCTTTCGTAGGTTCTCACGCACGATAACGTGCTGGTCCCTCACAAAACCGATAGTCTCGAAGCGAACTTTCGGATTGGTCTCATCACCCTTCTGCGCGATGACCTTGCGCTGAATCGCGTATCCATCGATGGACTTTAATTCCTTCCCTCGGCGATCCTCATCCGGCGCGGTCCACGCGAAGAACACCCCACCTTCAGCGGCGGTTACGGTCAGCGCGTCCACCGCCTTCGGGGCAAACATCTCAGGAGGGAGCGCCGGCTTGTAGCGCCCGCACCCGGTAACGCAACTAGAACCAAAGACAACCGCCGCGACCGAAAGAACCAACGCGATACGCTTCATCAGCTCGAATTCCTACTTATCCATGAAACCACGAAGTCTCTTGCTTCGGCTTGGGTGACGCAACTTACGGAGCGCCTTCGCCTCAATCTGACGGATACGCTCTCGAGTAACGTCGAAGTTCTGCCCCACCTCTTCCAAGGTGTGATCGCTCTTCTCGCCGATACCGAAACGCATACGCAATACCTTCTCCTCTCGAGGGGTAAGGGTCGCGAGAACTTTACGAGTCTGCTCTTGCAGATTCATGTTAACGACAGCGTTCGCTGGCGAAACAACCCGCTTATCCTCGATGAAGTCACCGAGATGAGAATCCTCCTCCTCGCCGATCGGTGTCTCAAGGGAGATCGGCTCTTTGGCGATCTTCAAGACCTTGCGAACCTTATCGATCGGGATCTCCATCTTCTCGGCGATCTCCTCCGGCGTTGGCTCACGACCAAGTTCCTGAACCAGCTGTCGAGAGGTTCTCACGAGCTTATTGATCGTCTCGATCATGTGAACCGGGATACGAATGATTCGCGCCTGGTCAGCGATCGCTCGGGTAATAGCCTGACGGATCCACCATGTGGCGTACGTTGAGAACTTGTATCCACGTTGATACTCGAACTTATCAACCGCCTTCATCAAACCGATATTTCCCTCTTGGATCAGATCCAAGAACTGGAGACCACGGTTCGTGTACTTCTTCGCTATAGAAACCACGAGACGAAGGTTAGCCTCAATGAGCTGATCCTTCGCGAGACGGGCTCTTACCTCGCCATCCTTCAAGATACGAACGCTGTCAGAGAAACCTGACACGCTCATCATCACCCGCTCCTCAAGGGCCTTAGCTGTTCCAAGCGCGCGTCGTAGCGGCTCCTCCCAGTGCTTAAGGTCTGTGCTCTTCAACTTGAGTCGCTTGCCAGCGCGTTTCACGGCTACCTGGTCCTCAGAGAGCAGGTCAGCGAGTGAATCGATCAACTGGTCAGCGGTAGTACCGAGCTTGCGAGCCGCGGTATCAATACCACGCAGAAGTTGTCGGCTCTCCTCATCACCGTCTTTGACGAGCTGAATCATCTTGTGGAACTGCTTCTGATTGAGGTTCAGCTCCTCGATGCGAGCGGCGTTCTTTGTGAGCATACGAGCGAACTTCTTCTCGCGATCAGAATCAGCGCGCTTCTCGACGGGGAGCTCTAAGAGCTGCTCATAGAGAGAGCGAGTTTCTTTGAGCGCCTTCTTGTACGGAAGGGCCTTGGCGAGGAACTTCTTCTTCTGAGCCTCATCCTCCTCACTTTGAGGAGTGGGCTTCGGGGCGATCTCCTGACCGTCCTCATCGAACTTAGGCTCCTCTTCCTCCTCTTCCTCCGCCTCTTTTTGGGCTTCGGCCTCAGCGTCATCCTCGGCGAAGAGGTCACGCAAACGGATCTGATCGTCGCGAACCATGTCGAAGAGGGTCACAACGTAATCGAGCGAGAGCGGTTGCTTGAGAAGTTGCTCACGCACCGCCAGGAGTCCGGACTCAATTCTCTTCGCGATCTCAACCTCACCCTCACGGGTAAGAAGACTCACGTTACCCATCTCTCGAAGATATTGTCGAACAGGGTCGGTGCTGCGTCCGAGCGAACCGGCGTCGATCACCTCAGCTGGAGGCTCGATTCCCGCGGGCGCCTCGGCGTCATCCTCGCGAGCGTCCGCCGGGGCCTCGATGATGTCGATATCGTGCTCACCGAAGTTGGCGATCACCTCATCGACCTGATCCTCAGACATAACTTCACCGGCGAGGGCCTCGTTCACCTCATCCATCGTGAGGTATCCCTTCTCCTTTCCTACCTCCAAGAGGCGGTTGATTCGGCTCTCGATATCACCGCGCTCCTTCAGGTCAAGGGAGCTGTCGATATCGCCCATGTCAGCCTCAACGCTGACCTCAAAGCCTGTGAGTTCCTGCAAACCGTCATCAAGGTCCGCCACACCGAGATCGCGATCAATCTGCCCACCCGAGGCATCCTTCTCAGAGTCACGGCCTTTGCGAGGCTCTTTAGTCAGCGGCTTAACGAGAGGCTTAACCTGCGCGGTCACAACCTCAGGCTGGAGTTTCTTCGCGGCGGAGCCTGTCGAAACAACAGGGGCGATCGTTTTCTCCTTGAGATCTTTCGCGGTCTTCTTAATCGGTGTGGCGGACGCGGGTTCAGTCCGCGCTTTCTTCAATCGCTCACGGGCCGCGGCTTTCAACGTTGAGTTCTTCTTCAACGTCACCGCTACTTTTCTAACTTTTTCTCTCTTTGAAATTGTCTTCTTGCTCGTGCCCTTCTTGGGTGCGCCTTTGGACTTCTGCTTGACTCCGCTTTTGCGAAGAATCTTGCCTCGACCTGCTCCACTTTTCTTTCGAACCACCACCGCAACTCCACTTGGACTAGCCACGAACGATTAACAATGAAATTTTCCGACTCGGATCACCGCTATGCGCGACGCGCGGATGTGACGCTGAGCGCACAACGTGATGACAACTACACTCGCACTCCGCGCGTTACACCATCTCTCAACGTGTGTGAGAGAGTATGTTCCGACAACCACTCTCCCGACGGGTAACGGCGAGAGTATGCACCCTGCCCCCGCCCACTGGAAAGAGATCGTGGGATACTAACTATTTAAGGGTTAGAGGTCCACCCCCCGGGCGAAGCTATCCATCTGACTCTTGAGGGCTCGGATTCGCTCTGAGACCTCCAACTGTTCATCGGAGCTTAACCCCCCCTCAATCAGCTCCCTTTTGCTCTCCTCAAGCAACCGCTTGAGCTTCTCCCGACGGAGCGCGACGCGGCAACCTTGGTACAGGTCTCGCATACTTACACCCGCTTTGACCATCTTGTATGCCTCCTTCCAGAGGGCAACCCAATCAGACCCGAGGGACTGTAGAAGCTCCTTGGTGGCTAGACGCTGACGCTCCTCATCCTCCGAATCATCGTGGAGGAGCTCGCTAAAGACGGATACGAAGCGGAGGGTCTCCGGTTGGAGCTCCTCACACATCTCTGGGCTCTTAAGAAGCTCATCGACGACCTCGCCCTTGAGAACCATGATCGCTCGAAGCACGTCGAGGTCTATCCGTGGAAGGCTCTCAAGCCTACGAGCTACCGCTCGGGATGTCGTGGCGGCGGCCCCAGGGGTATCCACACGAGGAGCGACCGGAGCAGACGCCGACGCTGGCTGTTTCTGGGGAGCCGAAGCGCCACCTCCCCCCATCATCTTCTCAAGATGCTTCATCTCGACCCCGAGTCGACGCGCCGCTCGCGTGATCAACGTGGAGCGAACGACCTCTCGCTCCACACCGCTCAAGGTCTTGGCGACCTCATCACACAACTTACCCAAGAGGTTCGGACCGGGCCGCTCGTTCTCCGAACATCCCGCCTTCTGTAAGAGACCATCGATATACACATCGATCGGCTCAGACTTCGGAAGAGCCTTAAGCGCCTCCGCTGTGCCGGCACCGTGCTGCTTCGCGAAATCGTCAGGATCCACCTCCTCGGGAAGGAAGCACGCGGTTATATCGACTTCAGCGTTCTTCGCCACAGGAAATGATTTCGCCGCGGCGTTACGCCCCGCGGAGTCTCCATCGAAGAGAAGATGGATTCGATTGCATACGCCGGCGAGGCGTTTCACATGAGCCTCGGTCATCGCCGTGCCGCAACACGCCACAACGTTGTGCACGCCCCGCATCGCGAGACCGATGACGTCCATGTATCCCTCAACGATGTAGACCTCTTTCGAGTCTCGTATCGCGCCCATCGCCTGAGGCAATCCAAAGATCGTGCGACTCTTCTGATAAATCGGGGTTTCAGGGGAATTAACGTATTTCGGGGACTGAGCCTCGTACGCCGGCTCTTGGATGCCCGGAATGATTCGACCACCAAATCCAGCTATCCGCTTCGCGTCGACAAAGATCGGAAAGATCAGTCGTCCACGGAAGAGTTCGTAGAGATCACCGGCGGCGCTTCGACGAACGAGCCCCGACTGCAGCATCGTCTCCTCATTGACACCGTTCTGCTTTAAGACTTCGATCAGCGCGCCACGTTGATTGGGGCTGTAGCCGATACCGAAATGATTAATAGCGTCAGCGGTCAACAGCCGCTTCTTGAGGTAGTCACCAACCTTCTTGAATTCACCCTCGCCGCCTTTTACGTTGAGTAACGATTTGCGGAAGTACAGATGCGCGAGGCGACAGACATCAAAGAGCTTCTCCCGGTCCACCGTTGGACCCTGGCGTTTACTATTCTCAAATTTGAGCTCGATACCGTATCGACCAGCCAGGTACTCAACCGCGTCGGGAAAGGTCATCGCTCGCATCGCCATGACGTAGGAGATCACATTTCCTGACGCGCCGCAGCCGAAGCAGTGATAACTGTTCGTTGATTCTCGAACATGAAACGATGGGGAGCGCTCAGAGTGAAATGGACAGAGTCCCGAGTAGTGCATCCCCGAGCGACGGAGCTTTACCGTCTCAGAGACGACCTCAACGATGTTGGCTGACGCTTTGACGCGCTCGATACTCTCTTGGGAAATCACGGCGCTAGGCTAGCATACTTATTGGAAAACGCACCTAAAACACGGATGTTGATTGAGGGCTCGCGACCTTTCGGCAACCGACCTGTCCCGAGCACCGTCGCGGGAGGACGGTCGCCCTCCCACGGACCGACCCGGTATTAGGGAGGGCGGTCATTCCTGACCGCCGCGTTACGTACATCAACAGGTCCAACATTTCGGCGACGAGGAATCGTCGCCCTCCCGCGTGCCGACCCGGTATTAGGGAGGGCGGTCATTCCTGACCGCCGCGTTACGTGCATCAACAGGTCCAACATTT
>JBIJBE010000054.1:0-20112 GCA_044345405.1 Bdellovibrionota bacterium | reverse complement strand
GATTACCACGTTCGTCCGAGCTCGATGATGGAGCCTCACCCGTGATGACTGGCGTTGCCTCGTGCGTAACCTCATAGATGGAGATGAAGGGCACTCCCTTTGCCTGCGCAACGTAGACCGGCTGTTTCGTCAGGTGTCTCTCAAAGCGCACGTCCGTGACTTTTAGATTCCCTTGCACGAGAACGTAATCGGCCCGGTCCTCCCGGTAGTATCCAAAGAAGAGGTGGTTCGCGCGTTCGCCAAGCCATCGATCCGCCTCAGTGGAAAGCGTTTTTCCATCTCCGAAGACGGTCACGTAGATCTTCTTCGCGCGTTGTCGAGATTGTTCGGCGAAGAAGCGAAGCGCCTCAACCTGCCCGGTTCGGGGATGGAACGCGCCGATCTCGTAGGCTAACTGAGGGGGAGGAGCGAAAAGACTTTGGTAGAGGTCCCAATCAGGATACCCACGGTACACGGCTTTCAGTTGTCCTAAGATCAGCAGAACGAAGGGAAGCCGCGGGGTCTCTATGAAACGTCCAAGCGCGCAGAGTGTAAGGGTTCCGATGATGTAGAGTTGCGGCGCGACAGGGATAGCGTATCTCCACGCCTGCTTCGACGAGGTCGAGAGAAAAAGTATCCACACGAAGCCGGTGCAGCACGCCATAATCCAGAGTTGCTGCTCCTTCTCAGTGAGCGCCCGTCGAATCCGCGGGATGAGCAGCAGCGGCGTGAGCAAGGTCGAGATCACCACAAGGGGAGGGACATCCACTAATGCGAGCGTAAGATAGCCGCCGGGAATAGGAGGTGTTGAACCGTGGAACGAGCGGTGCTCCACACCGGTGAGGGCGAAGACCCGCATGTAGTAGATGGTGAGGTTCTCAAACGCCACGGGCATTAGAGCCCACGCTAGGGAGATAGCGCATCCGATAGCCAAGACATGGTACACCCACGTAAGTGGCGTGCGAGTAAACAACTTTTTTGCGAGGAGTATTGCGATCGACCCGACCAGCATGACCAACGCGATGGACGCTGTACCAGACTGAAGCTCCGTTCCGATCGTGTACAGCAACTCGGGGATAGTCCGATCGATACCCTCCCACTCGGGATAGGGTTTATGGTGATACCAGAGTCTTGTGTACCCACCTACAAAAACGAGCAAGCTCACTAGTCCTACCCATACGTCAGACCACGCGACCGGCGCTTCTTTATAGGCCTCAGGCCATCGGAATCGCAGGATCGCTTTCGCGAGGATGAACGCGGGAATAAGCGCTATGGAGGTAGGTTTGGAGAGGATACAGAGACCGAAAAAGAAACCCGCCACAAGTTTGAGGGGGACGCTCGCGCGTCGCAAAGCGGTTAGGTAGACCATGATGGTAATCGTTGTGACTACCGCGAAGCTCGTATCGACGTGGGCGAGCGTGCTGAGGTCGATCATTCGCGGCCCTAAGGCGAGGAGGAACCCCACGCAGAACGCGACCGATCGAGATGTCCACGGAATGAGGAAGAGGAATATGAGAGGGGCAAGGAGGCTTGAGAAAAGCGCGTTCGCGGAACGTGAAGCCGTGAGGGGACGAACCGTGGCTGGAGCCCCGGTTATCGCCTCGTGCGCTTTGCTGTACACCTTGGCGCCGATCTGGCCTGACATCAGCACAGCGGCGGGGAAAACTCCCGGATGGGCAAGGTGAGTCGAGTAGTGCTGCCAGTGCTTCGCGATGCGCTGCTTCATAACATGAGCGCGCATGATCCAATGCTTCTCATCCGCCTGCATCGGGGCGGTGCCAACTCCCGACATGCGTGGAAACGCGGCAACGGCGAAGAGCAGGATCGCGAGCATAAGCGCGACCTGGGTTCTTTTGGCAGAGGAGTGTGTTGTGTGAGAACTCGAAGACACAGAGCGGAACACAAAAAATCCGAACGACGGGCCCCGCAGGGACCGGATCGGTGTCTCTAAACCACTGGCAGTTTTGAACAACCTGACCGCCTTGTCTACAGGCGTGCCCAACGGATTAGGGGCTGTGAGGAGGAGTTCCCTTGTTGAGGGGGCTTACGTCCAGTCTGAAGGCCCTGTTGGTCGCGCCGAGGAGCACCAACCTCGGCCAGTGCCGCGTTGAGCAAGGGGGAACAGGGCGGTAGCGGCCAGCTCCACACGTCGGGAGCGCGCCCATGATAGGTCCCATATCGACCTCTCGCTCCAATCGGCACAACTAAGTCGCATAACGCATGTAAGGAGAAAGGTATGCAAACGGGTTCAACTGGAGCGTCGATGGGAAGTGTTGTTGGTAAACGCCGAAATAGCGAGATGGAGGAGTGCATGAGGAATTGTCTTGAGTGCGCCGGTGTGTGTCTTGAGACGATACCTCAATGTCTTCAGGCTGGAGGGAAGCACGCCGCTCCCGACCACATCATGATGTTGATAAACTGCGCGCGGATCTGTGGCACGAGCGCGGAGTTTCTTCTGAGTGGCTCAAAACAACATGTGTATACATGTGGCGCGTGCGCTGAGGTATGCAAGGAGTGTTCGGACGATTGCTATCAGACCGGTTCAGAGGAGTTCATGAAACGGTGCGCGGAGGTGTGTAAACGATGCGCCGAAAGTTGCCGTAAGATGGCCGCGCATTAGTGGTATGGTTGTTTGGGCGGTAGCTGGTCCCTTTACCAGCTATCTCCCCCTCGCACTACCTTGAGGACCCTTTCGCGAAAAGTTTTAAACGCGAGCGGCTTTACGAGAAAGTCTTTTGCTCCCATCAGGAGCGCCGCCTTGATGATCGGCTCCTCCGAGCAGCTACTCATCATCATAAAGGGGATCTTATGAAGCGTCGCATGTTTCTTGAGCTGAGACAGGAGGGATGCTCCGTGCATCTCATCCATTATGAGGTCGCAGATGATTAATTGAGCGCGGTGTTGTTGTAATTTCACCAGCGCCTCGCGTCCATCGGCAGCTTCAGCAACTCGGGTGATTCCCATCTCGGCGAGCATGTCTTTTACGATTGCTCGGCTCGCCAACATGTCATCGATAATCATGACCTGTGGCTCTTCCAGATATGTGCTCATGGGGCCTCCCGCTTGGTTGCCACTTCGTTCCTACGTATAAACTCGGCTGTGGGAACGAGGTACTTAAGCAGTCCTGGTTGTAGCTAAAGAAGCGTTTGATTTCAGTGGGTTGCGACGGCATTCCGGTGGCCGATCGGGTGGGGATCTCACGCCGGCGTGGAGAGGTAGGAGAGCCGATTATGAATAGCGGTTCTGATCGCGAGGAGGGCTTTGTAGTAGAACAGCCGCTCCTCAAGTTTCAGGACGGTGTTCTTAGCCTCGTCCGTTGGAACCATCCATCCGATGCCCCCTCCATTAAACGGGAGATAGTGGTGCTCCAGGATCGCTTGAGGACCTCCCTTCGCCGCTTGATGAATCAGGGTAACCGTATCGCATGCCGCGTTTCCCCCAAAAGGGGAGAGGTCTACCTGTACGCAAAATCCCTCAGGCAGACATTGAGATACCTTGTGCCCGAAAAGTCGCAATGTTTGCGCGAGGTGGTCACTCCGCAATCGATAGTCCCTCGAGGCGAAATGGATCTGCGTTTGGGAGAGTGCCCGTAGCGGCAGGCCGAGATTGGTATGGGCTTTTATCTCAGGAAAGAAGGGTCGCTGCGCTCCATCAATGGAGGTAAACCCTCCGCAGCTTTGATGAGCCTCGCTACGGTTGGGTAGTCGGAGGGATCGGAGTTCTGCTCTCGGCTCGGGCGCGTGGGTAGGATGATCGACCGCTGCGTCGGAATCGTTGGGCTTGGCGTTAGGGGCTAGCTTCACCACGAGATCCTCCTCGAGTATATCTTTAAGGGTAGTAACATTCAGAGCCACAACCAAATGAAAAAGTGACTGTGCCTCTTCCGCTTGTCCCTTTCCCTCAATGAAGAGTATCCTAGCCCCGAGCCGGACTCGGGTGAGGTAGGACCGTAACTGCCTTAAATCAAGCAAACTATCGAGCCCTCGTGACGGTCGCCGGAGTGCTAGGGAGCTATGACAAAAAGATTTGCAACTCGTGTCTTGGAAGGGGCTCACGCGTATTCGGTAGTGGCAGCGCTCATGGTATCGGTGGTGTCGCTTGGCGCGACTGCGGTGGCGCAAGCGCCGGTCTTCGCGGTGGATGCCGCCAAATGCGCAACTCCCATTGATTGCCCCCCTCCGATTCCTCGTCGAGGACAAGATCCTCGATGTCTTGAATCGGTGTGTCATAAGGGTCTCTGCGCGACCAAGGCACGGGTGGGTCACGCATTAGATGGGGTCGTCTCTGGAGGAGAGTTTGCGTGCTTCTCAGCGCCCCTCGTGTGCGACGGAGGGGGAAAAGCGGTGGTGGTTACCGAGAGCTCTCGATTAATCGCCGTTCGAGAGGGTCTTCACTGCATTCCTTCGGTCGCGTCCAATAATACGTGTCTGAAACCGGTGTGTCGCAACAAGGTGTGCGCGCACGAGCCAAATGACGATGCGGGATGTCCGGACGCCAATGTCGCGGTTACCGCATGTGAGAAGCGGGCATGCCGTAATGGCGCGTGCCAGGCTGTGCCCGATCCCAAGAGGCAGGGAACGTCGTGCGGAGATTCACAAACAGAGGGGTGTCGAACCACGAGTTACCTGTGTTCAGCGACGGGCACGTGCGAGGCCGCGAGACAGGTAGCGGCGAACGCGGAGTGCGCTGACGGCCCCCTTGTGCTGGGAGCTTCCAACCTTTTGCCAGCGGCGTTTCGAGATCTGGTTGTTTCGAGCGCGACCTTCCCGAAGTATGCGTGCAACGTTACGACGTGCAAACTTGAATTCTGCGGAGACGGAGTGATCAATCGCGATGAGCAGTGCGATGGGGCCGCGATGCCGAGCAACGCTCCAGCTGGTCGTCGTTGTAATGCCGCGTGCAAAGTAGAGTAGGGGACTCTACCGCCTATTTCGTAACGCGTCAGGCATATAGCGGTTAAGAATCTCGAGGAGTCCGTCAAGGTCGCTAAATTGACGTTTCGCGTCGAACATAACGCACTTATCTGTGGAGGCGCCCTCAGGTCCCTTCATCAGCGCGAACCCAACCCCACGCTCTCTAGCGACGAGGACCGCGTCTCGCACGAAGGTACCGCCACCTATAAAGACGACGAGTCCGTTGTGGTGCGCCACGTAGTCCACTAACTGGTGTGGCACGGTGAAGAGTCCTCCTCGCAGTGGCAGTACATGGGTCAAGCCGGGGCTAAATGACTGAGTGGTTTGATCCGCTTGAACGGTCGCGCTGATCAGGGCGAGATGTTCGCCGGCGGGCTTTGAGGCGTTTCTCGCCAGTACCGATGAGGAGAGAACGGTCGTAATGCCGGCGTTTTTCGGACGCCCGATCAGGAGGTACGCTTTTTGCGCGTCTATCGATTGCACTAATCCCTGCAAGAGGTCGGTTATGACGGCTTGCTGGAGTTTCGATACCCGATCCCACCACCGGGTCCCCGAAGCGCCAAGGATAAGGATCGGTCGTTTGCCGCCGGTCGCTTCCTGAATGCTCTCGGGTGAGAATTGGATCCCGTGCGTGACGAGGTGTCTCTCAAAGGCTTGCGCCGTCGCGTCATCATCCCGTCGAGGGGTGAAGGTTACCGGCGGGAGAGCGCCGAGCGCTTTTTCAACCTGTTCAACGTAATCCTTCGGTAATTTGAGCATCTTTCGAGCGAAGCGCGCGGCTTCTCGACGCATGTGGTGCTCTTCGTGTCGGACGATGATGTCGATGTGATGATCCTTAAGTCCGGCGAAGGAGGCTGTATCATCGAGCTGCCAGATATCGGTTTGGAAGAGTCCTCCGCCATCTGAGCAGAGTACGAACGGGATCTCCCGATCGAGACACTTCACCATTTCAAGCTCCTCCGCCGTGTCGATGTTGTTGAGCGCGAGGTTTGAGTCAGGGTTGAATTCGATGATGACGAGGTCGTCCTTCCCGAGTGCCTCGGCTATGTCGAGCGCCTCTTTGTCGAGACCGTGAGCGGCGTGACCTATTCGCACGCGCATCTTGTATTTCTGCGCGAGTCGAAGCGATTCCCGCACATTCCCAAAGTTTTTTCGGTTCTCGCCCGCGTGAATACGGAGGGTGAACTCCGGATCGTTATCTTGCGCCCACTCGGCGATGCTCTTGATGTGTGGCTCAAGGTTGCCGATCTTGTTGTCCTCAAACCCCACGAAATCGACCCCCACAAGGTAGGGGCTCGCACCCATGATCTTAAGCTTCTCAACCTCTCGGGCGAGGATGACCTCAGGGAGATTTCTCGGAAGTCCGGCGAGGAAGCGTAGTTTTACACCGGTTTCCTCCTCAAGCCGGGGGAGGTGTTCATGCACCATCGCCATGTACTCTGGGAGGAGAAGGCCGCTCGTTGTGGCGGTGATTTCCGCGTAGCGCACACCCTGCTGCGCGTATTCTTCAGCGTATTTCTGGAGTAACTCGAGAGCTATCTTGGGTGATTTGGTGATCGGCGTTCGGAATCGGTAAACCGAGACCTCAAGGTCCCCGAAGGTAACCTGCCTATCGGCGGGAACGGACATCGCGGCCGAGAGGATCTTTCGACTTTGCGTGGAGAGGGTGTCGATCGGTACCGCGTCCTCTTCGGCCGGTATTCGTCCGATCTCAGGTCCATCTGTTGGAGGATAGAAGAAGCGTTTAGTGGTTTGAACGTGCTCGAGCGAATACGGGATGCCGAGCGCGTCGAGTAACCGGGTGGGATAGGGAACGTGTTTCTCAACCGCGATCTCCATCAACCCCTCAGCGGAGACTTGGCCTGAGCTGTGGGTGTGAAGGTCGGTTCGAAGGGCGGGGGGCTTCAGCGCGGTGCGAGGGTAGGGGAGCCGTCGATAGAGCTTCTCATTCGCGAGCATGCGCGTCTCGAAGACGGTGAGCTTCTGAAACACCTCAGCGTACTCGACTCCTCGGGAGGTCACGCGATATCGGCCGAATAGCTCACCCTCCTCCGCATGGGCGCCGCCGAGCCTGATGTCGATCTCGAACACCGCGCTCGCGGTCGGTGGTAGCGTTACCGCGAGAGCGGGGGCGGAATCGGGACGGCGAGAGAAGGAGAGGGTCTCCCCGGCAACCTTAAGGTGAACGAGGGTAACGAGGTGGTGCTCAACGCGACCGGTAGTGTTAACGGGGCCAACGATTCGTCCGGCAAAGTGCCGCGTACCGGGGGTATATACGAAGATCAGTTGGTAATGATAACCCCAATCCAAGGGGTGCTCGATAGTGACGTGAGCCATACAACACTATACTACGAGCTTGTTGTGTCGCCTATGGGAAAGTTCGGCGATACCGGGGGGTAAGAGCCCAACTAGTTGTTGTCGGGTATCCACGACCCATCCCCACGTGAACCTGCACGTAAACGTAAACGTGAACGCACCCGTGCGCCGGAAGGGCGCTCTCGCTGCGGTCGCCAGGCAACCTACCTTCTCGTTCACGTTCACGTCCGGAATAGGACCCCAGTTTTCTCTCCCATTTCTTCCCCCGAGGAGGGTTCTCATAGACCCTGAGTGGTGGGGTATGAGAGAGTCGTCCCGATGAGGGAGTTGACCACAACGGCGACCGCCGAGGATATCTGGAGTCCTGAAGGGGAGCGGTTGCCACCGAACATCTACCTTGGAACGAGCACCTGGGCCTTCCCGGGATGGAAGGGGCTCGTGTACCACCAAACGTACAAGAGCCAAAAGGATTTCACCGCCAATAGCCTCGGTGAGTATGCGACGATCCCCTGGTTTCGGACGGCGTGTATCGATAGCTTCTTTTATAATCCTCCCAAGCCAGAAACGTTGCTTCACTATGCCTCGCTTGTTCCGGAGAGCTTCCGGTGGGTTTCTAAGGTGTGGGAGCGGCTCACCATCGCGACCTATCCGAAACATCCACGGTACGGAGCCCACGCTGGACGGGAGAATCCGGACTTCTTGAACATAGATCTCCTGAAAGACGCGGTGCTCTCCGCGTACCAAGACCCTAGCGTGATGGCTCGAACAGGCCCCCTCGTTCTCCAATTCGCCCCATTCTCAGAGCGGACGATGCGCTACCGCGACTTTATTGACCGTTTGTCTGAGTTTCTTCGCCACCTCCCCCGGGATTTCCAGTACGCTGTGGAGGTGCGAAATCCTGAGCTTCTCGAGCTGGGATACTTTCAAGCGCTCAACGAGGCGCGAGTGGCGCATTGTTTCAACCATTGGAACTCGATGGTCCCGCTTCACCAACAAATGCGCGCCGCGGCGGAAGCGGGCGGATTGACGGCTGATTTTTACATTGCGAGACTGCTTACACCACTTGGGACAAGTTATCAGAGCGCCGAGGAGCTGTTTGAGCCGTACGACCGCGTGCAAGCGCCGAACGCTCAGATGCGGGGCGACGTGTTGCGACTCGTGCGTCGAGCTCTTTCGACACATAAACGAGCGTTTGTGACGGCGAATAACAAAGCGGAGGGAAATTCTCCCCTCACGATGGTTTCGATAGGACAACTCATAGTGGAACGCGAGTTACAACAGGATACGCAACATTCATGACACATATCTTCACCTTCTCCGAATTCTGGCCGATCTACCTTCTCTTCAGCCTTGTTGTCGCTGGTATTCTGCTGACCTCATTGCGAGCGTTCCATCGACAACCTGAGGAGATATCAATTCGTAAAGCGTCGATATCAGCGTTGAACTGGTTCGGCTTAGCGTTGTTGTTCAACGTCGCGCTCTACATTTTGACCTACTGGCACCTCTCGCATCGGCCCGACCTGGTGGCGGCCCTTGGTGGGACGGTTGACTCGTTGTCTCGCCAAACGGCCCTTGAGTTTCTTTCTGGATACCTCCTCGAGAAGTCGCTC
Source organism: Bdellovibrionota bacterium (assembly GCA_044345405.1). GTDB lineage: Bacteria > Bdellovibrionota_C > UBA2361 > UBA2361 > OMII01 > OMII01. The sequence goes on along the minus strand of JBIJBE010000054.1, from coordinate 11,294 downwards.
GCCGTCGATAACCTATTCGTGTTCATCGTCATCTTTCAGTTCTTCTCGATTCCAAAAGAGAACCAATTCCGAGTGCTGTTCTACGGCCTCTTCGGAGCGCTCGTTTTACGGGCGATCTTTATCGCGATGGGTTCGCTCGTCATGGAGATCGATTGGATTGTGGTGGCGTTTGGAATCTTCCTTGTGTACCAAGGTATCTCGGTGCTTCGAGGAAAAGAGCCTGAGATTCATCCCGAGAACAATCGACTCCTCAAATTTCTTCGGAAGTACATTCCGCTCACCCCGAACCTTGATGGTCAAAAGTTTTTCACTAAGGTGAATGGGAAGTTGATGGCGACGCCGCTCTTTCTCGCGCTGATATTCGTTGAGTTCACCGACATAATGTTCGCGTTCGACTCCGTGCCAGCGATCTTTGGGCTCACCAAGGAGCCGCTCGTGGTGTTTACCTCTAATATCTTCGCCGTGATCGACCTGCGAGCGCTCTACTTCTTGCTGCTCGCCTTCATCGGACGTTTCCATTATTTGGGTGTCGGCCTCTCGTTCGTTCTCATGTTCATCGGTATCAAGATGTCGTTGGTTGACGTAATCCTCGATTATCATGTGCCCACCGAGATCTCACTCATCGTAGTGCTCGGGATTATCGTAGGATCGATCGCGCTCTCCTTGATGAAGCCTCCGCCAGTATCAAAGGAGCAGGAGTAATGAAAGTCGCCCTTACCAGCCTCATAAGTCTTAGTGTCTTTTTTGGTCTGTGGATGGCGTCCTTTATTTTAGAGCGACGAATCGGGATTCGTTTTAAAGACCTCGTTCGAATGATTCGGGCGCTGCTCCTTCCGTGTTTCGCCGCTCTGTGGGCGGTGGAACTAGTCGGTGGATATGGTCGTGACACCGCGGAATTCAAGCTTGTTGAGACAGTTGTAGGGTTCGCCCTTGTGTGGTTCGTGGCGAGTACCCTTCAAGCGATCTTCCTCGCCGATGCTCACGCAAGTACCTTGCGTTCTCGCACGCCCAGATTGCTGGTCGACATCGTGCGTCTCTGCTTCGTCGTTGTGGGGATGGTTATGGTCTACAGCGGTGTGTGGCACAAGGATGTCTCACCCCTTCTGACTACCTTTGGTGTGGGCTCCCTTGTTGTAGGTCTCGCGTTACAGGATACGCTGGGAAATCTTTTCTCTGGGCTCTCCCTGGTGTTTGAGCGGCCTGTCGCCGTGGGTGATTGGATCCAACTCGGTGATACGATCGGAAAGGTTCGTCAGATTACGTGGCGGTCGGTTCGCATCGTGACTCGTGAGTTAAATGAGATAACGATCCCAAATTCGGCGATCGGAAAGGATCGAATCCTTAACTTTTCTAGTCCCACACGGTTGCACGGATTCAAAGTAACGGTTGGGTTTTCCTATGACGCTCCGCCGAGCATCGTGAAGGAGATGTTGAGAACGACGGCGCTTGAGACGCCGGGGGTCTCGGCCTCCCCCGCGCCTGACGCGCGGACGATCGATTTCGCCGCCTCATCGGTAAATTACGAGCTCCGTGTTTTTATCGATGACTATGAGATGCTGACCGATGTGAGAAACGATCTCATGTCACGGATCTGGTACGCCGCGCGGCGCGCGGGGATTCAGATTCCGTATCCGATACGTACGGTCTACAAGACGGAGATGCCGTATCTTCAAGAGCAGCGCGATGACGAGGCGCGGCTCTTGGAGGCGCTTCCGAGAACTGAGTTGTTTAAGGATCTCTCGGAGGCCGAGGCCCGCGTCATAGTAAGAGCCGTTTTTATTCAGCGTTTTGGCTTTGGCGAGGATCTTCTGCGCGAGGGAGAGGGAGGCGACCACTTCTTTTTAATCCTCGAGGGAACCTGTTCTGTTTTAGTGAATGGTGCCTCTGGTGCTCCGATTACGGTTGCTTCAATTGGGCCGGCCGCGGTAGTGGGCGAGATGGCGCTTTTGGCTGGCGCGCGACGTACCGCTACGGTTCGCGCGGCGACCGAGGTTCTCGCCGCGCGTATCGGGAAGGAAGCTTTGACGAATCTGTTAGAGCTTCGTCCTGACCTGCTGCAGAGCCTCGCGCGCTACGCCGCGGAGAAAGCTAAAGCGATCAATGAAGCCCGCGTCGTTGATACTCAGATTGAGCGCGCTCCGAGCGGAACCAACGATACGGTGGCGCTGGGAGAGAGGATTCGTCGCTTCTTGGGGTTGGTCTCGCACACCTAACGTGTTCAGGTATTACCGTCCGGATGGATTTCGCAGTAAGTAATCACGAAGCGCGCGAGCGACCTTGTATTTGTGTGCATGCGCGACGTCACTATTCACAAGAATAGCAAAGCGGACCTGTTCCGTTGGTGAGAGCTCAAAGTATCCAGCGAGGGTATTAACGCCTCGAAGGCTCCCCGTCTTAGCGGTAAAGTCGTCTTCCACGTTAAGGAGATCTTTGTACGGCTCAAAGCTTTGAAGGAGTTTGGTCATCTGGGTCGGAGTTACTTGGTTTCTACGAGAAAGGCCTGAGCCCTCTTCGATGTGGAAGTCCTTCCAGCCCACTTTATTTTTCAGACACTCTGTCATCGCGAGTTGACCCTTCTCAACGGTCGCTGGAGCACCGTACTTTTGAATTCCGAGGGTGAGAAAGATTTGATTCGCCGTGAAATTCGTCGAGTATTTGAGGAGTCCTTGTGATATCTCCGCGAGGTCCTTCGAGGACTTGTGGTCGTAGATCTTCGTCGCCTCGGATGGGACCCTTCCCGTCGCCACCTCAAGTGCTCCAGACGCTCCGGCTCTCTTGAGGAACTCACCTAAGAGCTCCCCGCCGTACTGTGTGCCGACCTGCCACGTATGACCGAGATTTATTCGCTCTGATGCTCCACGATTGAGCTTCATGCCGGCTTGGCGCGAAAGGGGGGTGAGGGGAGTTTGGGGTTCCGCGCTCACGATCGTGCCGTCCTTGCGTCGTGTGAGAGCGGCGCTGCTAAAGTTCCCAACGAAAGCCGCTACCTTGGAGTCGTAGGGATTGAGGCTCGCGGAGCTTCCATCGATGTCGATGTCGGGACTAAAGAGCGAGGGGTCGATTACGATTCGATTGATTCGTGGCATCAGGATCGCGAGTTTCTGCGCTATCGCGTTGAGCTCCTCGGACACGAGTGAGGGATCCCCTGAGCCCTTGATATAGAGGGTGCTGTTGGGGCCACGATAAAAGGTAGTTGTGAATCGAAACTCCGGGCCGAGCGCCTCAAGCGCGCAGAAGGTGGTCGCTACTTTGAGAATGGATGCCGGAACGAAGTGTTCGGTGTCGCGATACTGAATGAGTGGAGTGCCGTCCTCTCTCTCGACCCGTGTGCCACCGTTTTTGAGGAGCGCCTTGAGGTCGAGGGCGTGGACCTCCTGACAAAATCCGACAAGGAGGGAGAGGAGGAGGGGTGCGGCCGTCGCGCGAATAGATCTCATCCCTCGATCTGACCACAAACCGTGGCGATGAGAAAGGTTCAAGACGGTCGGGGCTCCTCAATGCCATGAGGATAGGGGCACATCTTGGTCCGATCGTTGTGTCCTTCGCGTCCTTTGCGGTCGAAATCATCGTCTCTATCGTGTATCTGAGGCCCTATCCGCTCACTGGCCTACGCGACGGCTCCGAAGTGCGTTTTAACGTAATGGCCTGGGGTAGATGCCAGATTTATTGGGTTTTTCTCGGCTGAAGGCTTCGCCCAGTCCAAGGGGGCCCTGTAGTGAAAAAAGAAACGGTTCCTGCTAGGCTGCACCGGGTGGCCTTCCTCAGTGACGGGGAGGGCGAGCGTTCATTATCCGAAGAGGTCGACGCATGAAGGGTATAATCTTAGCTGGTGGGTCAGGGACTCGCCTTCATCCAGTAACTTTGGCTGTTAGTAAGCAGCTCCTGCCGATCTACGACAAGCCGATGGTGTACTACCCGTTGTCGACCCTGCTCCTTTCCGGGATTCGTGAGATTCTCGTTATCTCGACGCCTCACGACCTTCCGGGGTTTCGACGATTGCTGGGAGATGGTTCTCAGTGGGGAGTTTCATTCCAATACGCTGAACAGCCGAGCCCCGATGGTCTCGCGCAAGCGTTCATCATCGGTCGTGAGTTTGTGGGGAACGATACTGTCGCCCTCGCTCTCGGAGACAATATCTTCTTCGGACATGGGTTTCCTGAGGCGCTCCGCAAAGCGGCTGCTCGGAAGGATGGCGCCACAGTATTTGGCTACCGAGTGAAGGATCCGGAACGTTATGGTGTGGTGGAGTTTGATCAAGAGGGCCGCGCCATTGATCTAGTCGAGAAGCCAACCAACCCGAAGTCTCCATACGCCGTAACGGGCCTCTACTTCTACGACAACGATGTGCTCGATATCGCGGCGAACCTCAAGCCCTCTCCTCGAGGAGAGCTCGAGATTACGGACGTCAATCGGGAATACCTCAAGAACAGGAAGCTCAACGTTGAGGTCCTCGGCCGAGGAATGGCGTGGCTGGACACGGGAACGCACGAATCGCTCTTACAGGCGTGCAATTTCATTCAAACGCTCCAAGAGCGGCAGGGATTGATGGTGGCGTGTATCGAGGAGATCGCGTACTCGATGGGCTTTATCGACGCGGCTCAGTTGGAAAAGATCATCGAGGGGCAAAAGAAGAGCTCCTACGGCCAGTATCTGCACAATCTGCTGGTTCAAGAGAAAAAATCTGGAAAGTAGTTCGGAGATAGTATGATCGGTCAGTCGACGGTAGCGCGTGTTCTCGCTCAAGTTGTAGGTGGTATCGAGGGTGTGTCGCTTACAGCGACTGAGATCGAGAATCTTCTAGAGACTCCGAAGGACTCGAATCATGGAGATATCGCGTTTCCATGTTTTCAACTCGCTCGCGCGCTTAAGAAGGCACCGCCAGCGATCGCCGCTGATCTTGTCGCGAAGATTACGCCGCTGTTGGACGCCGAGAAGGAGATTCAAAAAGCTGTCGCGATCGGGCCATACATTAATTTCATTCTGAACAAGGCGTCGCTTGCGGCCGCCCTTGTACCCGCGATCCTTAATGGCGAATTCCTCAAGAATCGCTCCGCGAAGACGGATCGAGTGATGGTGGAATACGGAAACGTGAACACGCACAAATCGTTTCACGTTGGGCATATTCGCAACGCATCGTTGGGTGATTCAATCGCACGGCTGTTCGCGTGGAACGGATTCAGCACGATGCCCGTCAATTATCTCGGAGACGAAGGCACGCATGTCGCGAAATGTCTTTGGTACCTTCTGAGCCATCCAGAGAGGAAGATGCCAGCGTCTAACCGCTTGGAATTCCTAGGAGAAGCGTACGTTAGCGCCACCTCGCAACTCGACATTGGCAGCTATTCCCGGTGCGAGATCAAGGGTGTGAAGACCGCTCGTGTCGAGAAGGTTGAGACTCATCCGAGTGAGAGTGAGTGGTTTGTAGTGACGCTCACCACCGTTGATGGTCCTGTCCAGGTCGTGTCGCAAAAGAAGACCGCCTCGAACGTGCAGCCCGGATGGATCGTGGCGCACGCCGCTCCCGGCGTCGCACTCGGTTCTCGTCAGATCACCGCCGCGGATCGGAAGGGTGTACAGAGCGTCGGCTTGATGCTCGCGGAGGATGAGCTCGGAGTAGGGGAGGGGAAGACCGTTTTTCGCGTCGAGGTTCCCGCGGATCTCTTGAAGATAAACGAGCATGGCATCGGAATTGATCTCATAGAGGTGTTCAAGATTCCGGGGTCGTTGCCGGATGGACAGCTTATCCTTCCGACGTTGCAGAAGTGGAACGGCGAGGTCTCGGCGGTTCTTCAAAAGCTTGAGTCTCAAGATCCAGAGATGAAGGATTTCTGGGTCAAAACTCGTCAGTGGTCGATCGATGAACTTAAAGAAACCTTTGCGTGGCTCAACTGCTCCTTCGATCATTTCTTCTATGAGTCTGAGTATGGAGAGACGAGCAAGGAGCTCGTTCGTGAATTTCAGAAGAAGGGAGTTTTCATTGAGTCACAGGGCGCCGTTGGCGCTGATCTCTCGAAAGATGGTCTCGGCTTCTGTGTTTTGATTAAGCGGGACGGCACCGCGCTTTACGCGACTCGAGACCTCGCTCTCGCGCAGCGAAAGTTTGAGGAGTTCAAAGTTGACCGATCGGTCTACGTCGTCGACGCGGCTCAAACCCTTCATTTTCAACAGGTTTTCAGGTGTCTTGAGCTCATGGGCTACGAGCAGGTGAAGAAGTGCTTCCACTGTTCGTACGCGCAAGTTGTCACGCCCGAAGGGAAGATGAGTAGCCGAAAAGGTACGGTCATCTTGATGTCAGCTCTCAAGGAGCGACTGCTGAGTAAGATCAACTCTGAGTTCCTCGACAAGTACATCGGGGAGTGGCCAGACGCGGAGCGTCATGAAGCGGCTCGGCGTATCGCTCTCGCGACGATGCGCTACGGAATGTTGAATGTCGACAATAACTCGCTCGTTGTGTTCGATATGGAGGCCTGGACATCGAAGACCGGCAACACCGGTCCTTACATGATGTACGCCTACGCTCGAACTCGGTCGATCTTGCGAGAGCTCGGCATGAACGACCTTAACCTCGGTGACGCGAAGTGGGAACTTCTCACCGATGAAACTGAGGTCGATGTGCTGCGATTGATCAATGAGTATCACACCGTCCTTGAGTCGGCGTGTGAACGATACAGTCCGCACATGCTCTGCGCGTACGTGTATGATCTCGCGAAACGGTTCAGTCGAATGTATCAGAACTGTTCAGTGCTGCATGCTGAGACCGCGGAGCTGAAACTCGCGCGAGCGGCGTTGGTGAACGCGACGGGTCTTGTGATCCAGCACGGGCTCTCGCTCCTCGGTATTGAAACAGTTGAAAGGATGTAGTGTTGTGATCGCTGATCGCTGATCGCTGATCGCTGATCGCTGATCGCTGATCGCTGATCGCTGATCGCTGATCGCTGATCGCTGATCGCTGATCGCTAATCGCTGATCGCTGATCGTCTCGCGTCGAACATTTCCCCATCACGCCATCATCGGCCTGTCGTGAGAGAATCCCCTCTGTGCCCCGCACCTCCTTTGAGGGTGGGATGGTGTTTGTATCGAGCCCCCTTCGACCCATTTTCCAAGAGCCGCTTCCACTTTTTGTGTCCCTATGCAGGTTTTGCGTAGTTTGCGATTCCATTTTTGAACCTCGGCAAACTCTCCGTGCTCAAACGGGTACAAAGCGTGATCTAAGAGGCAATGCCAAATAATTACAGGCGCTTGCGGGGGGCGCCGAGCGTCGAGTCGGCACTCAAGCGACCCCTGGCAGCCGCTCTGCGGAAGCTTCCCTGGCTGCCCTCCAATTTGGTGTCAGAAAGCCCGAATGAGGCGCCGTTTTACCGACCAAAAACTAGGGGTTTTGACCGCTCAAAGATGCCCCCTAAGTACCACATTTCGCGTCTTAAAAAGTGGGTCTTTGGGGAGCCGGAAAACTCAGTTTTTGGTCGTTGAAAGCTCAATGATTTCAAAAAGTAGGCCGACCTAGTTAGTGCGGCCACAAGCTCCAACTACCGCCGCGGATCCATCACACCGAAACCGGACGGTGTGCTCTCAGTCGTAGCAACGGAAAGCAGAGGTTTTTTTCCCGCGTTTCTCGCAGGCAACTCGAGAAGGTTTTTGTCGGAGAATTTTTTGGCTCACTCCCTTATTACACGCAAGGGTGAACGCGACAGCAGAGCGGCTGCGTGGCTTCGAGCCATAAAAATTTTCTTTTCTCTCATCGCACTTAATACCCTAAGTGCTTCAGATCATACCTGCGCAAAAAATGAAAAGCGCGCGTGGCGTGGAGCGATGCTCCTGTTGGTGATGATCGTGTTGTTGGTGCCAACGGGGACGTTGGCGCAGACCGCGACGAGGACGTCGACCGCAGTGTCGACGGCGACAGCGACCCCTCTGTCCAGCGCGACGCCGACACCAGCGCCAACAGCGACAGCATTAACGACTGCGACATCGACACCTGCGCTAGCGACAGCTACACCGACCACAATAGTCACCGCCACTGCTACGCTTTCGACAGCAACCGCAACGCCGACTCGGACATTCACGGCAATCCCGACGATGACATCGACGGTAACTGTGACCTCGTCGCCGATTACGACGGCGACAGCTACTGTCATGGCAACGGCCACCCCGACAGCGGTTGTCACGGCGACTGCGACTCCTCTGTCCAGCGCGACGCCGACAACAGCCCCAACAGCGACAGCGTTCGCGACGAGCACGATAACCTCAACCCCAACGTTAACCGCGACCGCGAGTCCTACGAGGACACCGACAGCTACGAGCACATTGACCGCGACGACGACAGCGACCTCGTCACCGATGGCAACCGCGACAGCCACAGCTACTCCCTCAGGTAACTATTATTGGGTCGGAAGCGCCGGCGGAAATACATCAGACGCCTCCAACTGGTCGTCAAGCCCGGCAAGTTGCGGCAGTGGCGGCGGTATCGGGGTTCCCTCGACAGGTGATGTCGCGTTCTTCACCTCGTCGTGTACCAACGACGCCACTGTTAACTCCAATCTCTCCGTTAAGGGCATAGTCATCGAGTCGGGCTATACAGGCACGGTGACACAAAGCTCAGGCATCTCTATTACCGTTGGATCATCAGGTTTCACGCAGGATGACGGAACCTTCGTCGGTGGAGACTCTACTATCGATATCAACGGATCTATATCGGTATCTAGTGGCGCATCATTCTTTACCACCTCGGACACATTGTCTGTTGAGCGGAATGTATCGATTTCGGGAATACTCCTTTCTACTCCAGGAACCCTTGTACTCGATGGCTCGTACTCCGGGGCGGCCACAACAGTCAGTATAGGTAGTGGGAATTCTTTTGACACAACAATCAACCGAGGCTCTGGTTGTAGCAACCTAACGCTTGAAAATGGGACCTACTCTCTTGTCGGCAATAGTCCGACGGTCAATGTACCTGGTGCTACCCTCACGGTTTCATTTTATGCAGGACTAGCAAACTCAGGATCAGGCACATTAACTATTAATGCCGCGTCGACTGAAGTTACCGTCGGAGCAATGAGTTTCGATATGCCCTATATTACGAGCGCTGTATTTAATGGTGATGTAATCTGCTCTAGTGTTTGTGGTTTCCCAAATGCCACTTCCTGGGATGTTAATGGGAGTCTCGATACTGAAGGTGGATCCCCAATAGTTCTCGCGTCGAGTACTGATTTTTATGTTGAGGGCTCTTTTACTCCCGATAATCTTGATTATGGGTCAGTAGGCACACTCACATTAGACGGCTCCTTAGACGCAGATACAAGCGTAGACATTTTTAAGGGGAGCGCCAACGTATCGCGAATCGTCATCAATCGAACGATCAATAGCGCTACGACCCGCACACTCTCGATAGTGGGGGCTACGGTTCCCTTCGGTGATTCACCAAACATTACGCTCAACAATAGCGGGTCTGGTAGCTATAACTTATCGATTATTGATTATTATGGCACTACTACGTTTGGCACAGGCACCTTGGTGGCTAATATCGACGGAACATTTACTAGCGATGGACCAATCACAACGAAAACCGCGACGCGAACCAACACCTACGGCGGCGCGTTTAACGCTCAGGGGCCGGTCACATTTATAGGTGATGGAGATGGAGCGGCGGATACCTACTCGCTCTCCTTTGCCTCGTCGTATACCGATATCAATGTCGCCATGACCGACTCAAACGACACACTCTCGGCGAGTGGCACGCTCACCCTTGGTGGAAACTTTACCCTCAGCAGTGGAACGTTTTCAGCGCCAACGACCCTTAGCGTAGCGGGTAATTTCTCACGCACTGGCGGTACATTTCAGTCAAACTCAGGCACCGTGTCGCTTGTGGGCGCGGGCAAGACGATCGCGGGGTCGACCAGTTTCTACAACTTAACGAAGAGCGTCGTGTCGGCTGATACGCTCTATTTCACCGCCGGCACAACACAGACGACAACAGGAACACTGACACTCCAGGGCGCGGCTGGACAGCCTCTCTCGCTTCGTTCTAGCGTTGGAGGTTCTACCTGGTCCATTGATCCGCAGGGCTCACGCGCTATCTCCTATGTTGATGTGCAAGACAGCACCAATATCGCGGCGACAGGAATCTCTCCGACTAATTCAGTTGACTCAGGCGGCAACGTCAATTGGTTCCCAACGCCGACTCCCACGCCGACAGCAACTTCTACGCGAACGCCGACCGCGACCTCTACCGCAACGGCGACGCAGACCGCAACGGCTACACCGACAACAACACTCACCGCAACTCAAACTCCAACCACAACGCCCACTCAAAGCCCAACGGTCACTCCAACGGTGACTCAAACGCGAACGCAAACGCCGACGGCGACTAGTACATCGACGGCGACGAACACACCGACTCTAACGCCTACGGTTACTCAAACCGCGACAACAACCGCGACGGTGACCGTCACCCCGACGGCAACGACAACTCCGACCGTGACCCCAACGATGACGCAAACCCCAACAACGAGCCCGACGATAACCAACACGGCGACGGGGACAACAACGCCGACGGTAACTCCAACAGTCACTCAAACGCGAACGATGACGCCGACTACAACGCCTACCGTCACGCAAACGGCCACTCAAACAGCGACTACAACCGCTACGACCACCGCCACGACCACCCCAACATTGAGCCCGACGATAACCAACACGGCGACGGGGACAACAACGCCGACGGTAACTCCAACAGTCACTCAAACGCGAACGATGACGCCGACACCTACCAGCACATCGACCGCGACGATGACGCCGACTACAACGCCTACGGTCACGCAAACGGCCACTCAAACAGCGACTACAACCGCTACGACCACCGCCACGACCACCCCAACAACGAGCCCGACGATAACCAACACGGCTACCGCGACAACAACGCCGACGGTAACTCCAACAGTCACTCAAACGCAAACGATGACGCCGACAGCTACCAGCACATCGACCGCGACGATCACGCCGACTACAACGCCTACGGTCACGCAAACCGCGACTCAAACAGCGACGACCACCGCCACGTCCACCGCCACGACCACCCCAACAACGAGCCCGACGATAACCAATACGGCTACGGCGACAACAACGCCGACGGTAACTCCAACAGTCACTCAAACGCAAACGATGACGCCGACAGCCACCAGTACATCGACCGCGACGATGACGCCGACTACAACCCCTACGGTCACGCAAACCGCGACTCAAACAGCGACGACCACCGCCACGACCACCCCAACAGTGAGCCCGACGATAACCAACAC
>JBIJBE010000053.1:0-20604 GCA_044345405.1 Bdellovibrionota bacterium | reverse complement strand
GAGATGAAGGATTCCGGCGTTATCGACAAGGCGTGCCTTGTGTACGGACAGATGAGTGAGCCTCCAGGAGCTCGTTTCCGAGTAGCTCTCTCAGCTCTTACAACAGCTGAGTACTTCCGTGATGAAGAGGGCCGAGACGTTCTTCTCTTCGTAGATAACATCTTCCGATTCCTCCAAGCGGGTTCAGAGGTATCGTCGCTCCTCGGACGTATGCCGAGCGCGGTAGGTTACCAGCCGACCCTCGCAACTGACATGGGTCAGCTCCAAGAGCGAATTACCTCAACGAAGAAGGGTTCGATCACCTCGATCCAAGCGGTATACGTACCAGCGGACGACTACACCGACCCAGCTCCAGCGACAACTTTCGCGCATCTTGATGCTACGATCGCTCTTGAGCGTTCAATCGCGGAGAAGGGAATCTACCCAGCGGTAGATCCTCTTACCTCGAGCTCGACGGTTCTTGAGGCGAGCGTTGTAGGAGATGAGCACTATCGTGTAGCTCGTAAGGTTCAACAGACCTTGCAGCGTTACAAGGATCTTCAGGACATCATCGCGATTCTCGGAATGGACGAGTTGTCTGAGGACGATAAGCTTATCGTAGGCCGTGCTCGTAAGATCGAGCGTTTCTTCTCGCAGCCGTTCCACGTAGCTGAGACCTTCACAGGTACTCCAGGCGTGTACTGCAAGCTTGAGGACACCATCAAGAGCTTCGGCGAACTTGTAGACGGTAAGCTTGATGATCTTCCAGAGCAGGCGTTCTACATGGTAGGCGGGCTTGATTCAGTACGCGCTAAGGCAGAGAAGTTGGCTGCTGAGTTCGCGCAAGCTGCGTAAAGGGGTAGGGGATGTCAGACGGTACATTTCAATTAAAGGTATTCTCCGGACGAGGACTTGAGGTCGAGGCTATGGTCTCCGACGTAACAGTTCCCTCCGAGTCAGGAGAGCTTGGGTTCCTCCAAAATCACTGCGACTATGTCGGATTGATCGCGACGGGTATTACTCAGTATACCGATGCCGGTGACTCCTCCGCCAAGAAGTGTCTCGTGTCGGGAGGTATCTGCACCTTCAACAACAACGTTCTTACGTTGCTTGCTGATACGGTAGATAAGCCTGAGGAGATCGCTGTCACCAAGGTCTCGGATGATGAGCTTGCGTTGCTTGAGGCGGAACTTGAGCAACTTAGCCTCTACGACCCAGCGTGGGAGGTTCTCTCTCAAAAGGTCTCTCGCTTACAGGCCCTGAAAACGTTGACGCACTAAGCAGGGAATCTGAGTTCTCTCGCGAAGAGCCCGGCCGGTAGCAATACCGCCGGGCTTTTTGCTTGATGAGTGTTTGCGGCGGCGGACTAGGAGGCGCGACCGAGTTGAACCATCGTTGCCTGCACCGCGGCGAGGTTCTCATGTCCCGCCCTGATCTCTCCACCTAGTTTAATAAACCGATTCGAATGGACGGCCTTAATCTCGCCCGAATGGGGGAGGTGAAAATTAAGTGGGGCCCTGGCCGGCGTCTGCTCGAAAGCTCGATCCAGAAACTCAAATGAGAGGCTCCTGGTAACTATCGGATCGTGCTCACGATGGCCTCCCAAAAGCTCGCGCGCGAGGATGTAAAATCGAACGTCCGCCGCGGCCGTTAATTGACTCGAGCGACGAACGCTCCCTTCGTCCGCCGGGGCTGTGTAGAACGGATTGTGATGGCACGACTCTACATCATTCCGAACAATTCCACCGATATCGAAGCCACGTAACGTCTTATAGCGGCTCAGGCGATCCTGACGGATAGGGGTATGTGTAACCTCAAACTCTGATGTGCCGACCTCCAAAATCGTGAGGGGCGCCTCAGAGAAGCCTTGCGGACGCCTCGCTACGAGATGAACCCGGTAGGTGGATGTAACGGGTTGACATTGGAGCAGGGGGAAAGGCTTCGAAGGGACGAGGTCCACGAAGGCGCGAACCTCGTCTCCTGCAAACAACGGGGTTGTAAAGCTCACGGTGCCCTTCCTTAGCCGCACCGAGGTGAGCTGTGCACTTGAGGCCGCCACGACGCGAGCCGCCGCTAGAGCGCCTCTCATGTGCCACTCCACGATATTTCCGCCGAAGGCCCGTCCAAGAAAGTTAAGTTGATGGTGAGACACACGAATTGCGAAAGCTGGTGTTAGTTGATTCCACGCCAGAAGGGATTCCGCCTCGCGGTCGGCCATGAGGTGTAGCTCCCCCTCCGGGGTTCCCGTGTTCCGAGACCTTTGAAGAGATTTAGCCGAATGAAACCCGCCAACGCGAGCTGTCGGGGCGACGAGCGCTTCCATGCCGAACGCCGCAGCTGGAGGAAGCGCAGGCGTTGCCGTAGGAAATGATATCGGCGTCCAGGGGGCGCGTAGGTTCGTGGTAATGGACTCAGGTTTCATGCGAGGAGAGTACCGGAACCACAAACATAGCCAACCTCTTTTGGGGTAGGGAGGAGGCTACACGAGTTCAAATTAGTTTGATTGTTAAACAAGGTAGCCTCAAAGCAACGGAAAGGGTTGGTGATTTCCGTTCCTAGGGCCACTCCCATGCTGATTCGTTGAAGCCGCGAATCGCAGCGGAGGGGTGTTCGCCCTCTCCCTCTCGCCACCTCACGGAATTACTTGTAGCATCGACCGAGGTGTATTTATGGGTTTCTTCTCCGTTCTGTATCAGCTTCTCTTTTGGCTCTGCGCGCTTGGGTCGGTGTTCTTTGCGCTCGCCGGGGTTTGCTACGATCTCTATATGCCGTTCGGCGTCATGGTTGTGCTTGTAGGGGGCGCTCTCGGATTTTTCGCTCCTGCTCTAGGATGCGCCCTTTCGCTCTTTCTACTGCCTCTCGGCGGAAATCGCCCTGGGACGAGCCAGGCTTTTCTCTCTATCCTCGCAGGATCCTCCCTCTTTCTGGGAATCGCCGTTCGAGGTAGTCGAGGCCAACGCCTCTCGCTTTCCTCGCCGACATCGGAAGAGCTTCGCAATCCCCTTATCCTTCTGGGACTGCTCTATTGCATTTTTTCGATTGCGAGCCTCATCTCCATTCCAGTCACACACGTCATCGAGGATCTAAGGAATATTTCGAGTCGGGAAAGTCTTGCCGCAATCGCGGTCTCCTTCTACTCACTCGTGTTTACGAGCGAGCACACCGTACTCTACAGCGTACTATCGGTGTACTACACCTCCCTGGCGTTTCTGTTGGGGGTCGCGATATACCGCATGTGCGTGTCCGATAGTGAGAGGCTTCCCAATCTCTTTCTCGGCGCGGCCTTCTTGGGGCTGGTCGCCTCCCTCGTTCTCGGTGTGTTTGATTACTATGGGTTGATTGACCTCCAGTGGCTTCGCGGGCTTGATCCGATCGTTAATCCTGGCGGCAAGCAATTTCGGCTGCAGTCACTCTTCGGGCATTCTGGCTGGTACGCCGAGTACCTCACCCTCGCTATTCCAACGTGTCTCATCATCCTCGCCATCAAGCTTCCATTTTGGACACGAGCGGTATGCATCCTTCTCGCACTCGCGCTCGGCGAATTCGTTCTGATTCTTACGTACCAGAGAGGCGGATGGCTTTCGTATCCTCTAACCCTCGTCGCCGTGTGGGGAGCTATCTACGTCGTGAGGCTCCTGGAACGAAACGAGACCGACATAATCCGAGCGCTCCGGCGCTCTTTCGTTAAGGTTCTCATCTCCCTTCCTCTCACGGTCGTGGTGAGCCTCCTTCTTGTGTTTGTTATTCAAGGAAAGAGCTCAGTTGAAGACGCGATGTCACCGTATGTGTCTCGGTTTAAGGATATTCAACGTACGGGTGACCGGACTGATTTCCTTAAAGCTGGTGCCTTGATCGGCTCCCTCCATCCTGTGTTGGGGGGAGGGGCGGATTCGTTCGCGTGGCAATTCGAGCGAGAGATTGAGTCTCCTCGTGGTCGTTTCCCGGGACGTTTCGTTCTGCCCCTTCACGGTTCGGCTCACAACGTCTATGCGCAGACTTTTTCCGGAAAGGGGATCTGCGGTCTTCTTGCATTGCTGGCGATACCGCTCTGTATGCTTGCCGCAGCGCCACGTGTGCTTCGAGACGCTCGTCGTTCGATCTCTGATAAGCTCATCGTGTTGATCGGCGCCTGCTACGGGTGCGCCTTCTTGATCTACGGGAACGTTCAGGAGGTTTTCTACGTACAGGTGTTACAGTTCCTTTTCTTCGCCATCCTTGGGATCGTTGCCGCTGTCGCGTATCGCGGTTCTGACCTCTCCTCACGAAAAGTTCTTGTCTCCCCCGTGGTCGTTGTGGGGCTCTTTGCCCTGCATCTTGTTTGGGAATTTGTGATGCCCGGAGACGCCCGGGCTTTCTATGCTGAGACGCGGCGGTTTGGCTGCTTTTCGGCGGAGACTCCACCCAACGGCACGACATATCGGTGGTGTGGTGAGCGAGCGGTCATTGAACGGCCAGTATCAACGAGCGTGGCGACACTCGATTTAACGGTAGAGGCGGGGCCAGTGCCGGTCACGATTACGCTTCATGACGAGGGGGGGAGTTCCGTGTACTCCGCCCTTGCTCCGGGGGAAGAACTTACGGTAACCGTGCCCGTGACCGCCTCATCTCAAACCCGCGGTTATGCGCTCGTGCGATTAGATGTGACTGCGTCGTTTGTTCCCAAGCTGATGTGGCGTGAAAGTAGTGACACACGGCGTCTCGCCGTTAAGATCTACGAATCCCGGTAATGAGCGTTTAGCGCACGGTGAAGCGGGCCTGACCGGTGTTACTTCCCGTAACGAACGTTCGTCCCCTAGCGTCCTTAAGACGAACGGTGACCCTTGCGACGTAGGTGCCCGCGGCGAGGCGAGTAGTAACACGTCGCTTTCTCGTTTCGACTTTATATTTGCTGGGCACCGCGAATGCCTCAAGAGAGCTCGCTGATATCGCCGGCGCTTTCGTGATCGAAACGAGCAGGTGGACCTCTAGCAGTTTAATCGCGCCGGCAATGCTTGTAATGTTGCGCTTGAAAAATTTAGAGAGCTTAGTCCGTAATGCTTGCCGCTTGGCCGGATCGGTGGGAATTCCAATTCGTACCGAGCTGAAGTTTAACGCTACAGCTCTTTGTGACGTCGAAGAGGAGACGCTGATTGCGGGGGGCTTAGGATCGAGCGCTGTCGTTAATCGATCGTCAGGAACGCAGGCCGATTCGGAGGCGCAGGCGTCCGGTTGGGGAGTAGGGGTGAAGGTCGGGGTAAAAATTGGCGTTGGAGTTGATGTTGGTGTGGGCGTTGGCGTCGGATCCGTAAAGGAGCAGAAGGTAATTGAAACAGGGGCAAATGCATTCGAGGTTGTCCCGTTACCCAATTGTCCGTCTGTGTTATCTCCCCAACACTTTGCGCTGCAGGTTCCCATCCACGCGCACGTGTGACTTCCTCTCGCTGAGATATCGTAGGCTTGTTTGAGAGCTGGATTTGTCGATGTCGGAACATTCCGCTGCGTGGCGGTGTTGTCGCCTACCTGTCCCTCTTGGCCCCGGCCCCAACACATCACCTCGCCATCGCTGGCTCTCGTCGCGCAGGTATGGTCGCGTCCCGCCGAAACTCTTCGGAATTCTCCGCTGATTCCGACTATGGAGACAGGAACGTAACTGTCACTCGTGCCACCATTTCCAAGGGTCCCTTCGGCGTTCCTTCCCCAACATTCTATATCGCCGGTACTGAGACGGGCGCAGGAATGGTCCTCTCCAGCGCTCACTCCGACACCGCTAATGATTCCGTACGCTTGAACCGGAACAGAGGAGTTTGCGGTGCTGTAATTTCCGAGTTGGCCATAAAAGTTATTGCCGAAGCAAAAGACCTCATTAAACGGTTGGGTTACAAGGCATGTGTGAAGCCCTCCAGCGTCGATCATCTTCACCCCCGATGAGTAGCCGGTCACGGTCTTGGGGACGATGCTGTTAAAGTTTGTCCCATCTCCGAGCTGCCCTGAGCTGTTCCCTCCCCAACATTTGGCCGCGCCTGAAGTTAAAACAACGCAGGCGTGCATTCTTCCGACGGCGAGTACTTGGACACCACTAAGAGGAGAGGCTCCATCTAAAACGCTCACAGGAGTTACCTGGGTGGGGTTGGCAGAACTATTGCCAAGTTGTCCCACGGAATTACTTCCCCAACACTTCACCTCGCCGGTCGAGAGTAGCGCGCAACTGAACGTGTCACCGACGCCCACAGCAACCACGCCACTGGAGAGTCCTACCACGTCGACCGGGGAGGTCTTGCTGACAGTCGTGCCATCCCCGAGCTGGCCAGAGTTATTTGCTCCCCAACATCGCAAGCCAGCGTCAGTCGTCTTGGTGAGTGCGCAGGTGTGAAAACGAGATGTGGCTATGAGCGTTTGCTTGTAGTGATCGCCTATGGAGTTGAAATCCGCGAAGGAGGTGCGCTGGAATATCAACAGGTTTACTGCAAGGACGAGCAGGCATACGGCCGCACGGAGCGATGCTCCGATTCGAAGCAGAGGAAGCCTTATTTCGTAAGGTCGGTCTGTCATATGTGATATCCCCAGCACCTTTGAGGGGATACAGACAGAGTCGGTCGGGATGGCAGCTTCCTGAAGGTATAAAAGCAGGGATTTTCAGAGCCTTAGAAGCTTAAGCACCTGAAAAGAGGCCGGGAAATAGGGATATTTACCGTTCTATGAGTTTTTGGGAGGCACAATCGCGCCCCGTGGGGCCTGAGCGAGGCTGCTTAAGGTCTCTCCGATCCTCCTCTCAGCCGTTGCCCATGCAAAGAACAGCTGGAGAGAGACGCGAGAATTCGTCGCGCAGAATGTACCTACGCTCGCTTAAACACGAACCGCTTCATGCACACAAAGTTAAACGCCGCTGACGCGACGGCGGCCGTCACGAAGCTTGCGTTTATCCCTATCTCGCCTGTCCCCAAAAGGGTGAGCCCCGCGTGATTTATTCCCGTGTTGAGGAGCATTGAGACAACGTAGATGAAGAGGTACGAGATGACTTGCTCTCGATTCGAGCTGTCACGTTTAAAGGTAAAGGAACGGTTTACGTAGAAAGAGTAGACCGTCCCACTGACATACCCCACTGCCTTAGCGAGAAGTTTCATGTCGAGCATCCACATGATGCCGCGATAGAAGATGAAGTCGACAACAACCGCGCTGCCACCTGCTACGAGGTAACGAGCGACCTGACCGCGGGTCGACTGGGTGGAGAGGAATCGTAAGAAGAGGTGTTTCATGATGTCCATCGGTAGATACTGGTGTAAGGCCCTCAGGAGATTTTGTAAACACTTAAAGGGATTGAATTTTATCCCATCTAGATGAATGCGTCATGAATTATGGGGAGCAATTCTTCCCAGTGGCAGCAAGAGTATCCTCTTCCGACCTGATTCACCAGGAACGAGGTGGACGCCGGGGGGCCATTCAGGGTAAAAAAGCTAGGATTTTTTTGTAAGTTAGCCCGCTTAGGTCTTCTCGCCATGATGAAGGTGTCTCTCGTTATCCCCGTGTACAATGAAGCAGGACACCTGGTGGAGTTTTTGCGCCAGGTCGATGCGCTTACCCTCGATGGCGTTGAGAAGGAGTTGGTAATTATCGATGACTGCTCACGGGATGAAAGCAGAAGTATCCTTCAAAACTTCAAATTTTCGTCGGTTGCGCAGCTTCATTTTCAGGAAACGAATCAGGGGAAGGGCGCGGCTATTCGCAAAGGAATACAGTTCGCGACCGGCGATATCATTGGAATTCAAGACGCGGATTTCGAATATTCTATGGATGACATTCCAGCGATTATAGCGCCCATCGTGGCGGGTAAAGCTGATGTTGTCTTCGGATCTCGATTCAAAGCGACGGTGGTTCAGGTACACCGCACGTTCCACTATCTGGTGAACAGACTTCTTACGACCCTGAGTAATCTTTGTTCGGGGCTGTATTTGACCGACATGGAGACCTGCTACAAGTTCTTCCGCGCTGATGTCATCAAGAACGTTCAACTTGAATCGAATCGATTCGGTTTTGAGCCGGAGGTCACCGCGAAGATCGCCTGCCTCAAACTCAAGATAATCGAGGTGCCGATCTGGTACTTTCCTCGAAACTATCTTGAGGGCAAAAAGATCACTTGGAAGGACGGCATCGCGGCTCTCGGCCACATAATAACCTTCAACTTCCTCCGTAAGCCTCAAGATTACCTCTCACCAGATCTACCTAAGCACTACATTCCCCAAGGACGGCAGTGGTTATAGGCGCGTTTCCCTGCCCTGACGCGGCCGATTTCATTCAGACGAAGTAGCTTTTTAAGCGGCGCGAGTTCTCATCTCTCGCAACGTCCGTAATTCCAGAGCGGGCGAGGGGAGCCGCCGATTAGCGCTGAATCCGATAGGCTCCCCGGAGCGAAAATAAGCATCAATCCGCAACATCTCCGAAATCCATTCGATGTAGCGGGTCTATGGATACAGCTCTCATTGAAATGCAGGACACGGCCCTACCGCTTGATCTCGAAGGGAACGCATACTCGCCTCACGACCTGGCGTTGTGTTCAACGGATGAGGCGCGCGCGCTTCTGCCGTATGAAAACGCCGTGCGGATGCGGGTGTTGCCGATTGCCATCGTGGGTCAAGGAACCTCGGCTCGCTTGCAGTGCGCCCTTGCGGAGCGGTCGGATGACGTAGTCCGAAGTCTTCGCTTTCTGACAGACCTTGTTCCTCTTTGTTCGCTCTGCGATGGGGAGGTCATCGATGAGGCTATTGTGAGAGCGTATCGCGGCCAGGAGCGTGGGATACGACAAACTATCGAAAAACTCGCCGCCAGTATCTCGACAAACCCTCCCGCCGAAAGGCTCTCCCCACCTCAACCTAAGGGGGACTCCGCTCAATTTCTCAATACGGTCTTAGAATTCGCCGTAGCTCGAGGTGCCTCTGATCTTCATCTTTGCCCATCCTCTCAGGGCGCATTCCTCCGACTTCGGATCGATGGCGAGCTCTTAACGCAGGAGCAGCACCACTACCCGCGAGAAACACAGGAGCAGATGGTCTCGCGTCTTAAGGTGTTAGCTGGTCTGGATATCGCGTGCAAGCATCTCCCTCAAGATGGAGCTTGTGTGGTCACGATTGGCAATACGGCGAAGAGCATTCGAGTGAGCACCCTTCCCACAGTTCATGGGGAGAGTGTGGTAATCCGTTTCCTGTACTCCCGTCGGCTACCTCGACTCTCCGCGCTCGACATGGAGCCAACGACCCTCGCATTAGTTCGCAAAGCGATCAACCGAACCAACGGAGTCGTCCTACTTACCGGTCCGACCGGAAGTGGAAAAACCACCACTATGTACTCGCTCGCCCTCGAGTTACAGCATCACGGACGCAATGTGGTTACCGTTGAGGACCCCGTCGAGGCGCCCCTTCCGGGTATGGTGCAGGTTCAGGTAAGGGATCCACATGGACTGGATTATCCTCGGGCGATTCGATCCGTGTTGCGTCATGACCCCGACGTCATCGTAATCGGCGAGATGCGAGACCCTGTGAGCGCTAGGATCGGGCTGACCGCAGCTCTGACGGGGCATCTCACAATCTCATCTCTCCACATGGGCTCTGCCCTTCAAGCTCTCGATCGATTGCGCTCATTCGACCTCTCCGCGAGGGAGTGTGTCCAGGGAGTCTCTCTCGTGCTCAATCAACGTCTCAGTCCCCGTCTCTGTGCGCGGTGTAGGGAGGTAGATAGAACTGGCTCTGAGAAATTTAAACGCACAGTCTACCAACCGGTCGGGTGTTCAACATGCGGTGGGACCGGATTCGATGGGCGGGTTCTTATAACTGAAGCCCTTGATCTCCTAGCCCCTCTTATTAAGGACGCCTACGCTCGCGCGGAGACCACCAGGGAGGCGATGAACGCAATTCCATCGTCGGCGTTTGTCCCGTGGACGCGAGCTCTTGAGTATCACCTCAGCCGGGGGCATATGTCCGCTCGACAGGTTCAAGAATTTGTGGATGAGGAGATGTCGCCCGATTGAATCAACAAGCCGGTGCCCGAGACGGCTACATGTGGTACTCAAAGTGGGTCTCATTAGGAGCCATCCCATGCCACCAAAAAAACTCCCTCTCAGGCCGAACGTTTGTATGTTGGTGTACAACCGCGATGGGCGTCTCTTCTTAGGTGAACGCTTCGGTGAGCCCGGGCACTGGCAGTTTCCGCAAGGGGGAGCTGAACCGCGGTACACCCCTCGACAAAACGTTATGCGAGAGCTCCGAGAGGAGCTTGGCTTAAAAAAGCGCTCCATCGGAAAGGTAACGAAGCTCAACTCAACGCACGAGTATGAGTGGCGAACTCCTCCGCGGTACGCTCGTAACAAGTGGCGTGGTCAGAAGCAGACCTTCTGGTTAGTAGAGTTTGTTGGGACAGATAGTGATATTGATCTTACCAGGCATAAAGAACGTGAATTCGCCACGTGGCGCTGGTGCTCAGCCACAGAGGTGAAGCGCCGAGCCGCTACTTCTCGACGCGCGGGATATCGGGGGCCGTTAAGGGAATTTTTAGAGTTCAAGCGATCGAAGAGAGGGGCGAGCGCTCTAAAAAAAGAGGGTCGTCGGAAGGGCGCTCGAGCATAAATCTCATCATTCCGGCATCAGAAAGAGACAGGAAGATGCCGCAAAGAACTCACGCTGTGAAGACGAGGCTTAAATGGAGGGACTGAGGGGCCGTTCCCCCTTGGCTTGGCGTAGGAATGCAACGTAAAGTAAAGCCGTCAGCAAAAAGGCAGCACATGGCTATTCCCAGCGATAGAACGGCTTCATCAAAGGCCCATAAACGGATTCGTCTGAAGAAACAGGACGACAGTACCGCCCGCAAGATCACGGAACAGATGCGCCTAGACCCGGTCATCGGCCGGATCCTCGCCGCCCGCGGCTTTCAGCCGAACGAGGACCTGAAGCACTTCATATCTCCAACGCTCAAAGAGGGACTCCCCGACCCGTCGAAGCTCAAGAATCTCGCCGAAGCGTGCGCCTTAATTCATGAGGTGCATAAAGCGGGGCAGGGGATAGCTATCTGCTGTGACTTCGATGTGGATGGCCTCTCCGGTGGCTCGATCGTTCACGACTTTTTCAATAACGCGAAGGTCGCCTCCCGGGTTTTCGTTCCGGACCGATTTGTGGATGGGTACGGTCTCAACGAGAAGGTCGTTCGACAGATCGCGAAGGACGGATACGGTCTTTTGCTGACGATCGATTTCGGAACAACGAACGCGAAGGAGCTCTCCGTAGCTCGCGAACTTGGTTTAAAAACTATAGTCGTTGACCATCACCACATGAGTACCGACGCTCCGCCGGTTGATGTTTTCATCAATCCTCATCAGAGCGGGTGTGGCTTCGCTTCAGCTACCGCGTGTGCCGCTGGATTGGCGTGGTACCTCGTACTCGGCTTGCGTCGCGAGTTCGGTCTCGACGGCATCGACCCTCGTCACTCACTCGATCTCGCGTGTCTCGGAACTATCTGCGACATGGTGCCCCTGATCGGGATGAATCGCGTCATCGCGAAGCGAGGATTGGAGCGTCTGACCGATACTCATCGGGCGGGACTGAAAGCTCTGCGAAATGTAATTGGTATTCGTGGCGCGGTCGGATGCACCGACGTCTCCTTCGGTATAGGCCCACGCCTTAATGCCGCTGGCCGCATCGTACACGGGGAGCTTGTCGTTGAGTTGTTAACAACGAACGACTCGGGCAAAGCCGAAAAGCTCGCCCGCCAGCTAAACGATCTGAACGTGCAGCGCCAAGATATCGAGGGCGCCGTGAAGGCGGAGGCGATAGCGCAGGTCGAGAAGGACACAGAGCATCGTTGGGGGCTCGTCGCGTGGAATCAGGAATTCCACACCGGCGTTATCGGTATCGTGGCGCAACGTCTGGTCGAGCATTTCTATCGACCCGCGGCAGTGATGGGCATGGACGTACCCGGAGTGTTTAAAGGCTCCGTTCGTGGCATCAAGGGATTCAGCGTCGTTGACGCGCTCGCGGCGTGTGGCAAGTACCTTATCAAATATGGCGGCCATACCGGAGCGGGTGGCTTCTCGGTGAAGGAGCAAGATCTCCTCAACTTCAAAGAGGCCTTCAACGAGGAGTGCGAGCGACGACTGAAAGAGATCGAAACGGTTCCATTCGTAGACGCGGATACCGAAGCGGAGCTATCAGAGATAACGATTCCCCTCGTTTCGGAGCTCAAGAATCTCGCGCCTTTTGGTGTCGGAAATCCGAATCCACACGTTCTCGTTCGTAATCTTCGGGTAGTGGAGGTTCGAGATATTAAAGGGGCCCATCTGAAGACCCTCCTCAGTGATGGCAAGCGATTTATCTCTGGCGTGATGTGGCGGCAAACATCTCATCCCGCCCTTACTCCGAACTCGTATGTCGACATTGTGTTTCGGCCAGAGGTGAGTACCTATCAAGGAACGACCGAGTTGCAGGCCAACTTGCAGGCGATCGAGGTTTCTCAGGATCGGGTGGTGTAATCGAAACCGCGAGACCGTCCTGTCGTCATTACCCGTGACGGTGCGTTTACCTACCTCAATAGGATCTCGGAGTGATCCTCTCGCGGCGATTAGCCCAAAGCGATAGCGCAAGAAGGGCCCATGGCATCAGGAAAAAAGCGTAGCCCGGAAGGTTGTTAGTGGCGGCTAACAGGAGAGGCGCAAGTTGGATCCCGACGCACCCAATCAGGATGCTAGATGAGATCGCGTCTCGTCGGCCATTCAACGCATGGCTTATAAGTAGGTACTGGCAGAGTACGAGAGGTGGCTGGTCGTACACCCAAGCGTAGCTCGAACTCGCGAAAGAAAGGCAAAGCATAGACGGCAAAAGTGTGGTCCAGTTTATGAAAGGCCTTCTGATGAAAAAGTATAAGGCCGTTAGAACGAACCCTCCCGCGGGGATAACGAGTAGGGGCCATGTTGGATTGACTCCGTATATGTGGAGTAGCGCAAGGCGCAAGGCGGTCGCTGGAGTATGAGTCATCCATTGCTGATAATGAATGCGTTGGGGATGAGCGATGTATGGACCAAGCATCGCGTTGAGCCACCAGGAGATGGATGAGGGCTCAATGGCGTACGTGACGCCAACAAGTAGCGCAAATCCGCCCATGCTTCCCAATAGGAAGCGGACTGCCGCAGCGCGGGGAATCTGCGTAAGCCACACTATTCCTGGAATCGCTAAGAGAATGAAGAGATGGGGCTTCAAGGTGAGGGGAAGTAACGAAACCCCAGCGAGTGCGTAGCTATGTCTTCTCAGGGCGAGTAGAAAACATGTGCATGCAAGAGCGAAGAGGGTCCCCAATTGACCATAAAAAATGGTGTAGAGTGACGGAAGAAAAGCCAGGGCAACGCAAGCCCCTCCAACCACGCCGATGTTTGGAACGTTGAGCGCTTTAGGGGCTTTGCTGGCTATGAAGAGGAGTGAACAGACCTGAAACAAGCACCATAATTTGGCGGCGCCTAGGAATGAAGGCAGATGAAAGGGAGCGAGAAGTGTAAAGGTCCACGGAGGATTCCATGAGTAAATGAGGGGCGACGGCGCGGAGCTCAGGGCTGATTGAATGTTGTGAAGAAGGAATGGATCGTAAGGATTTTGACCTTGCGCCATAAGCTTCCAGGCTGACCAGTACTGCACGAAATCAATAGTTCCGAACGACCCTGTATCAAAAGGTAGGAAATAGAGAATTATCGCGAGAGCTCCAATGATGACCGTGTAAGGCTTCCAAGCCTCTGTATTTTTACGCGGTGCTTGGTCGATTGATAAGCTCATGAGTAGCCACAATAGCCAGCAATAAGGGGTTTGCAAATGAGGATTAGAGTCGGTAGCTCTAAGCGGCCGATGATTCCGACACGACGACGCGGATCTTATCCTCCAGCATATTCACCACATCGGCCATATTGCCAGCCGCGCGTTGAATCGCTGAGAGCGCTTCCTCGGCCATAGGGGAGAGCCCTTGACTTGAGTGCGCAACGAACGCCATCGCCACGATCTCTTGGAGTGGGTTGTTGAGGTC
Organism: Bdellovibrionota bacterium; assembly: GCA_044345405.1. Classification (GTDB taxonomy): domain Bacteria; phylum Bdellovibrionota_C; class UBA2361; order UBA2361; family OMII01; genus OMII01. The sequence continues at coordinate 6,609 of JBIJBE010000053.1, read as the reverse complement.
GTTACGAATATTGGCGCCGAGCTCTGAGATCCTGCTCTGTATGACCTGACGCTCCTCGCCCTGTCGAGTCGATACTCGGCGAAGCTCCACAAAACGGTACCCCGGGTGTGAGCCTAGCTCGGCGCGAGTCGAGTGTAGATCGCTGATAACCACCAATTCAGGTGGAGGGGACATGAGCTCGATAAACTGATGAAGGGTACCGAGCGCGCCGTCAGGGAGGATTGCGCTCGAGAGGATAAGGTTGATCTGCCGTCGCTTCAGGATCCACAACGCGAGACTCAAGGTCGGCGCGAAAAGGATAGTCGAGCCCGGGAGTGTGCGGGAGAGTTCGAGCGTTATCTCATGCGCCATGCTTTGGCTGGCGTTGATAACGAGGACTGTGCATCCAGCAGGCGCTATAACAGGCGCTTGCGTTGGAAGGAGGGGCTTTAAGTTAGATTGTTCAACACGGGGCTGATATGGCTGCTCTTGCTTAGGTGCCTGGAACGTAGGCTCCGGGATGGAAGCGGAATTCTGAATGTGCTGAGCGGTCAACGCCGCATAGCCCTGGGGCTTCGGTTCGGCTTGCGGGGTAGGGACGTAGATCTGCTCGGAGCGAGTAGGGGTAATAGGTTGGAGCGTCGACTCTTGAACGACCTCCTTTACAACCTTTCTGTCATCCATCGTCACCGTTCGGCGGTTCAGACGGGGTTCAACCGTACCACTGGACATAGTTACTCCTAACGTATTGGTTAGGATGACCCTCGCAGGGGGATAGGTGCGGTAGGGGAGGGATATTTTTATATGTGTTGAACGGTGTTTGTGGCGCCGGTCCGCATACCCAACCCGTACCCGTGAACGTGCACGTGCTCGTAAAGGTACACGGACCCCAAAAGAGATTTTTGCATGGCCTCTGAGAGCGTTAGAGGCATGACGGGGTGGTAAGCCTTTCGCCTAACATGTGGAGCTAGGGCCGCCCCGGGCACGGGTACGTTCACGTTCACGTTTACGAGCAGGTTCAGGTGAGAAACGATTGAAGCTGTATGTACAACAGCGCCAGCCCTATCCGCTCCGCTTCCTTCTGCGCTGCTTTGTGCGCTTACGCTTCCGATGGAGGCTCTTGGGACGTTGAAGAATACTTGGGGTCACGAGCTCTTCGTCCTTCCCCTGAAGCTCCAGATTGCTAATCAACGCCGCTGGAGAGATCGTGGTGATAGGAAGAAGTCCCGATTCCGCGCCGCAGAATCCGTTATCTACGATCGGTGTGTCTCCCATCGCGATGATGTTGTTGAGAGATTGAAGCGGCGTCCCCACGAAGTTGACCCCTCGTACCGGAACCTCTCGTCCATTTGGATAGACGAGGGTCGCGTAGGATATGTCCCCCGAGAACGCTTGGAAGTCGTAGTTCGTGGTGTCGGTTTCGCCACCGGAGGTCTCATACACTATCAAACCGTACGGTTTCTTTTGCCGTTTGATCTCCTGAACAAGGCGAACCTTGAGTCGGTCGATTGGGATACCGCCCTTACCCTCAACGATCGTGACCGCCATACGACTGATCGGTCGTTGATTCGACTTCGTGCGAGCGTGACCGTTGGATTGATACCTCCCCTCTGTGATCGCCGAGCGTGTCGTGAGGTAGTTCTTTAAAACTCCATCCTCAATCAGCACGGTGTCTGATGCTTTGACTCCCTCGTCATCATAGTCGTAGGAGCCAATACATCTCTGTCCATTGAACTCTTTTAAGTTCGGGTTGTCTCTCACGGTAATAGGAACCTTGAGGACCTGCTTGCCCTCTTGACCACGGAAGGTTTGTCCCTCGCCGCTCGACAAAAGCCGACTTCCCTCAAGTCGGTGACCAACGGCCTCGTGAAACAGCAGTCCGGCTGGCCCCGGATGTAGAAGCACGGGACCGGAAAACGCGTGAATCTTCTTCGCTCGCGCCATCCGCATCAACTTCTCGTACTTCTCAAGGGCGAGCTTCTTAAAGGTCGCCAAGTCAGGTAGCTCTTTGAGCGACCCGCAGTTAATAACGAGCTCCTGCTCGAGCCGTGAGCCCTCTTTAGTGAGCTTGTGAAAATTAGCGGAGAGGGAAAAGACTTGAGCGTTCTGCGCTATAACGCTCCCCTCGGTGTTCACAAAGATGCGGGTCTCCTGTGACGCGTCGAATTCGACCCAACTACCGGAGAGGCGGGGAAGGGTAGACATCCAGAGCGAGGCCTTTTTGCAGAATTTATCCCACGCTTCGTGATCGACCGCCTCCATGCGTGTGAGGTGACGGTATGACGCTCTCTTCCCTCTGGTGAATGAAGGAAGTCCGTTATTGGGGTCGCGGGTAGAGATACGGCTCGCCTCTTTGGTGTTGTATTCCGTAAGAGCTTCTCTGAACTTGCTCTCGAGGAGCTTCCACACGGTGATACGCAACCCATCGAAATTGTTGTCATCGATCGGAACGGTTGAGTGAGCGAGTGACTCAAGATCTTCATCCATTTCTCGCAGCCCACCGTCGAGGACTTGATCGTAATCGTAGGACCCAACGCGGAGGTCGCAGTTGACGTTGCGAGAGCGATCGGTCTGAGAGCGACACGTGGATCCGCTGCTCGCCCAGGTGTTAAACCAGTGGACATCCTTCAACAAAAAGGCGCAGTAGTATGGGTGTACGAAACCGCGGACCCTCATCTTGAGTGCACGACGAGCGTCCTTCTTCAGGATCGGAATAAGCTGCTCGATGGTTCGTTGTGAAAGCATAGATCTAGATTAAGGCACTCTGGTGCTTTCCACCAAATGCCCGGACTTAGCAATAAAACTAATTATATTAATCGGTTAAATGACGAAAAAGGTGCTTACGACCACAAAAAAAGTACAAAATTTTTGACTGTTTTTTTGGTCGTTTGGAGGGTGTTTGAGTGCCCGTTGGATGAGAGTTATCCACAGGTTTTCAACAAACAGGTAGTTAGTGAATATCCCCCTATTTGGGCAGCCTGGAGGTAGCCGCGTTTGTTGATTATAGACTACATGAGAGGTTAGCCCTCTTTGGTGCTGGAATCCCCTCCGGAGAGTCCGTATTCCTTTAACTTATAGAGCAGAGCACGGTGGCTGATCTCTAAGATCTTTGCCGCATGGGTTCGGTTCCCTCCGGTTTTCGCGAGCGCTCGTTGAATGAGATCGAGCTCAAGGGCGGCTGTCTTCTGTTTGATCGACAGGTTGTCGTCCTGATGCTCTTGAGCGCCTGACGCCTTCTGAAGGCGCTTGGCCTGTGCACGAGTGACTTGCTCAGGAAGGGAATCAACCCCGATCTCTTCACCTTGAGAAAGTACGAGCGACCGCTCCATGCAGTTCTCAAGCTCGCGAGCGTTGCCACGCCATTCATACTCAAGAAGAACTTTCATCACGTCCGCTCCGACCCTCTTAGCCGGAATGCCGAGCCGCTTTGAGTGCTTTTTTAGAAAGTGTTCGATAAGGAGAGAGATGTCCTCAACGCGCTCTCGCAGGGGAGGCAGGTGTACCGACACTACATTGAGTCGGTAGAGAAGGTCCTCTCGAAACCGCCCCTCAAGAGCGTCGTTCTCAAGATTGCGCAGCGTCGCGGATACGAGCCGAACATCGATCGGAATGCTCTGTTCGTCACCGACTCGACGGATCGTTTGCTCCTGCAGCGCTCGCAAGAGCTTCACCTGAAGATGAAGGGGAAGCTCTCCGACCTCGTCGAGAAAGAGGGTGCCACCGCTTGCTTCCTCGAAAAGTCCTTTCTTGTCCCTACTCGCGTCAGTGAAGGCTCCCTTCTTGTGTCCGAACAGCTCGGACTCCATCAAGTTCTCGGGAATAGCGCCACAGTTGATCGCGACAAAGGGCTTTCCGCGACGGGGGGAACTTTCATGAATAGCTCGAGCGAGTAGCTCTTTGCCCGTGCCAGATTCCCCGGTAATCATGACCGTCGTGTTGAAAGGCGAGAGGCGTTTAATCGTTTCGAACACCTCTTTAAAACTTTCGCTCTGTGCCACGATGTTTTTGAACGAGTATTTCTCGGAGAGGTTCGCCTTGAGCTGTTCGTTCTCTCGCTTGAGGCGCTCAAAATCCTCGAACTTTCGCAGAATAAAGATGAGGTCGTCCGGGTTGATGGGCTTTGAGATGTAGTTGAAGGCACCGGCGTGCGCGGCCTGTGTCGCGATGTCGGCGTTTCCATACGCCGTCATCAGGATGAGCGGCACCGGTGTCGCTTTATGCTTAAGAACATCTAGCCCTGAGGCTCCCGGCAAGCGGAGATCGCATAACACCAGATCGAATGAGTTTCGCTCGATAGCTCGGAGCCCTTCCTCGCCGGTGGCGGCGGTTTGGGTTGAATAGCCAAGGGTCTCAAGAACGGTCTGCAGAGAGGTGCGAACCTCCTGGTCATCATCGATGATGAGGATATGCAGTTGAACAGGATCGGCTTTGGCTGCAGCTGTCATAGTTGTGTGGTTATCCACCATGTAAGAGGTATCGTTGGATTGATCAGATGCCCGATGAGCAGATGGAGATCGAGGAGGTACCCCACCGCGGCGAGCACAAGGTATGGTCCGAAGGGGAAGTAGCTTCCAAAAGATCCTTTGCGCGCGAGCAACGCGGCGATCGCTATAATCGATCCCAAAATCGAACCGAAAAAGATCGTGAACCAGGCGCTCTCCATGCCGAATGTGGCGCCGACCATGGCGAGGAACTTAACATCTCCAAGCCCGAGCCCCTCTCGCTTTCTTATTTTAAGATAGAGCCACCATACCGCCATCAAGAGACCGGGGCCCATAAGAAGTCCGTAAAACGATTCCCATGGCGATGATACAAACGGACGCCCGAGTATTGGAGCTGGCATGTATCGATTCGCTATTCCTACCGCGATTCCGATCGCGGTTGCCGGATAGGTGATCACATCTGGGATGATCATGTAGTCGAGGTCGATAAAGGTGATGATAACGCAAAGGCAGATGAAGCCGAACGCTACGAGGCCGGTGGCCGTTGGTCCGAAGCGAAGGAAGGTGAGTGCGCACAACGTTCCTGTGAGGAGCTCGATGAAGAAATAGCGAAAGGGAATCTTGGCGCCGCAGTGTCCGCACCGACCTCGTAGGATGAGCCACGAAACGAGAGGAATGGTATGCCACCACGCAAGCGTTTGCTCACATGACGGACAGAAGGAGCGGGCCGGGCTCACGAGCGAGAGCGTACGATTGAGCTCCCTTACACCCCCATGAATCGGCTCGTATTTCCCCATCGGGATCCGATAGGCGCACACGCCGAGGAAGCTCCCGATGATGGATCCGAAAAGGAAATAGAGCAGTGTGAGGTACACGATCGTCTGCATAGAGCGCCTTGTAGTGTTTGATTCCGCAATTAGGTAATACGGTGTAAAAAATTTGCATAGTGGGGATCGCGGACGGTGAGCAGGTTAACGGTGTGCTATTTTCGGTGTTCGGCTTTGCTCTAAGGCCATGGTCGCACAGCGGGAGGGCGACCATTCCTGGTCGCCGAGATGCCGCGTATCGCCTATGACCTTCGCCTCATGAAACGCGGCGGTCAGGATCCCACTTCGCTGCGCTACGAGGGACAGGCTGACCGCCCTCCCAGATGCCGGGGCACGCCTTGGAGCGCCGCACGTCGTCTTAATCGGCTACTCCTCAGCCGCCTTCTTCTTCGTGGCCTTCGCGCGAGGCTTCTTCGGTGCCGCGGCCTTCTTCTTTGGCTCCGCCGCTGGCTTAGCTTTCGCTGCTCGCTTACGTCCCTTGGATGGCCCCTTGGCGGCTCGAGCGTCGAGAAGCTCTACAGCTTGCTCCATCGTCAATGCCTCAGGCTCCGCACCCTGTGGGAGGGATGCGTTAACAGTCCCGTCTGTAACGTACGGACCGTAGCGTCCGCTCTTGATGGAAACGGTTTCGCCTGAGCGTGGGTGCTTGCCCACCTCCTTCAAGGTCTTCGGTTGATTTGAGGCGCGACCACGAGTGCGAGGTTGCTTCAAGATCTCAATCGATCGCTCAAGGGTCATCGTGAACGGCGACTCGTCCGCTGGGATCGTTCGACTCTCAGTGCCGCACTTAATGTACGGACCGAAGCGACCGTTCTGGATCGTAATGTCAGCTTCGTTCTCAGGATTCTTGCCGACAGTGCGTGGAAGCGAGAGAAGCATCAAGGCTGTATCAAGCGTTACGGAATCAGGCGCCATGCCAGGAAGGAGGGATGCCATCTTCGGCTTCTCGCCACCTTCAACCATGTCGCCGCGTTGAACGTATGGACCGAATCGTCCCTTCTTCAGATAGATCGGCTCGTTTGTCTCTGGATCGTTTCCAAGGGACGCTGGGCCCTTCGCTGCCTCAGCGAGGAGCGCTTCAGCCTTCTCAGCATTAAGCTCATCAAACGTGACGCCCTCAGGAAGGCTCGCGCGAGTTTCTCCGTTAGCGAGGAATGGTCCCCATCGACCGATACGGATCTCAACTTTACGGCCTTGGCTATCAACGCCGAGGTTAATGCCGCAAACCTCGCGGGGATCGATCGTCTCCTCTCCCTGCGTTACGAGATCCTTCAAGCCCTTGGTGATGCTCTCATCGCCGAAGTAGAAGGAACGAAGCTTCTCAAGGTTGTCCTTCTCTCCACGCGAAATGGCGTCGAGGT
>JBIJBE010000003.1:0-143750 GCA_044345405.1 Bdellovibrionota bacterium | reverse complement strand
CGGCCAATACCTCCGAAACTTCCTCTCGTTTGTCAGCGTGCATACGAACTACACGTCCGATACGCTCCTTCTTGTCACGAGTGGAGTTAAGAACAGTCGAGCCAGCGGATACGGTACCCGAGTACACGCGGAAGAACGTAAGAACTCCAACGTATGGGTCCGTAACGATCTTGAACGCGAGAGCTGCCATAGGAGCGTCAGAGTCAGGTTGACGCTCAACCTCAACTGGCTCCTTGCTGTTTGGATCAGTACCCTTAACAGCTGGGATGTCGAGTGGGCTTGGGAGGTAATCGATAACAGCGTCGAGAAGAGGTTGAACACCCTTGTTCTTGAACGCGCTTCCGCAAAGAACTGGGAAGTGCTCCATCTTGAGCGTTCCCTTACGGATACCAGCCTTCACTTCTTCAAGCGAAAGCTCCTCTCCGGCAAGGTACTTCTCCATGAGCTTGTCATCCACTTCGCAGATGCACTCAACGAGGTACTCACGAGCCTTAGCGGCCTCGGCCTTCATCTCTTCTGGGATTTCGGTAACCTCGAACTTAGCGCCCTTGGTCTCATCCTTGTAAAGGATCGCCTTCATCTCAACGAGGTCAACAACTCCAAGGAACTCGCTCTCAGCGCCGATTGGGAGCTGAATTGGGAGTGCCTTAGCGCCGAGACGCTCACGGATAGAAGCGACACACTTCTCGAAGCTCGCGCCCATTCGGTCCATCTTGTTGATGAAGCAGAAACGGGGAACGCTGAACTTGTTAGCTTGTCGCCATACGGTCTCAGACTGTGGCTCTACTCCGCTCACCGCGTCGAACACCGCTACTGCGCCGTCAAGAACGCGAAGCGAACGCTCTACTTCGATAGTGAAGTCTACGTGGCCTGGGGTATCAATTACGTTTACCTGGTGCTCAGGGAGATCACCGTTCGAGCCACTCCACTTACATGTGGTGGCTGCGGAGGTAATCGTGATTCCACGCTCCTGCTCAAGCTCCATGTAGTCCATGGTAGCCGCGCCCTCATGCACCTCACCGATCTTGTAGGTGATACCGGTGTAGAAAAGGATACGCTCGGTGGTCGTCGTCTTACCAGCATCGATGTGAGCCATGATGCCGATGTTACGAACCTTATTTAAATCTCTCTTAGCCACGGTCTAGATTCTCCTCGTCAAACCTTTATCGAATTACCACCTGAAGTGAGCGAATGCCTTGTTAGCATCTGCCATACGGTGTGTATCTTCTCTCTTCTTAACTGCCGCGCCACGACCGTTGATAGCGTCGAGGAGCTCGTTAGCGAGACGATCTGAAAGGCTACGCTCTGAACGGCCGTTAGCAGCCTCCTTCAACCAACGAAGCGCGAGTGACTGTCCACGCTCACTTCGAACCTCTGTAGGAACTTGATAGTTAGCTCCACCAACTCGGCGAGAACGAACCTCGACAACTGGCTTAATGTTGCTGAGAGCCTTATGGAAGGTCTCAACAGCGTCAGCTCCGGTCTTCTTTGAGATCGCGTCGAGAGCTCCATAAAGAGCTCGCTCAGCTACACCCTTCTTTCCGCTGTCCATGATCACGTTGATGGCTTTGCCAACAACAACATCGCCGTAGCGTGGATCCGGGAGAACAATTCGCTTAAAATCGCGCTTCTTTCGTGACATAGCACCCTCTATTCAAAAACTTACTTAGGTCTCTTAGCACCGTACTTAGATCGGCTCTGCTTGCGGTCTGCAACGCCGTGAGCCTCTAACTTGCCTCGGATGATGTGGTAACGAACTCCTGGAAGATCCTTAACACGGCCTCCACGAATCAATACTACTGAGTGCTCTTGAAGGTTGTGCCCTACTCCTGGGATGTAGCTGGTCACTTCCATTCCTGTCGTGAGACGCACACGCGCCACCTTACGAAGAGCTGAGTTCGGCTTCTTCGGAGTCTGTGTGTACACACGTGTGCACACGCCACGCTTCTGCGGGCAACGAACAAGCGCTGGGGACTTGCTCTTGGTAACTTTCTGGCGACGTCGGTTGCGTACTAACTGATTTATCGTTGGCATCTCTAGCCTAGCCTCTTACTCGATCGATTTTCCCAAACGGCCTCTTGTCGGCGTGCTGGGGACCTACATTTTGCTGACCTCTCTATATCCGGGCGCAGTCCACACTGAGACGGACCACCCCCAAAGAGAGGCGCCGTGATTACCACATCCGCCGTGCAATTCAAAGAGGCCCAGCCGTAAAACAGCTTACCTTTCTCGAATAAACATCACCCGTGTCTCCTACGGAGCTGGGCGATACACGCCTTAAACTTGGCTTTCTTGGCTTTTTTCCCGGACAGAATGGATATTCCTACAAGCGACCGCATGAATGGGGTCGCTGAAAAAGTCGAAGGTCATCGACTCTTAAGGATTCGTCCTTTCTGACAACTCTTCTGCGTAGATGGTACCACCGGGAACCGGCATTGCATCCCCCGCAACACCCTTAAATCGTTAGATTATGGGGCGTGCGATTAGCTCCTTCGGATCGTACTCCCTCCGAAAAGGGCGATATCCGCAGGAACACTGCAAAAACTCGTTGCTCGGGGTAAGTATCATGGTGGGAATAGTGAGTCAACAAACGGGGGTGCATAGTCACTGGAGGAGGAGAAGCGGAGTCAGAGAACTACCCCCGCCCCATCATTCCCAATAAGCAAATATAAGGAAAAGACCTCACGGCAGGCGCAAGGCAACTATAGAGATCGGAAAAACATAGGGAAATTACGCAACGATATCGAGTATTGAGGAGGTTAGCTCATTCGACGTGCGAACAGCCACCAGTGCACCCTGCGCAACCCGCTGATTAACGGACATATCGACCATAGCCCCCGCCAGGTCCCCTCCGTTCGGACTAGATTCGCTCAACCCACGGGCCGCGGATACCACCCGCGTAACGGAATCGGTGAATCTTTCGGTCACATCCTGAAGGGTCGCGGCGGCTCCAACATTCATAAGGGGACTAACGGCTGCCTCCCGCTTTCCCTGAACAGAAGGGAGCCAGAAACTCGCCCTCTACGAGAGCTCCCTAGCCGCCTCCGTCAAAAGGCGAGAACCCGAGAAATTACCCCCTCTAAACGGCAGCGTGCCAGGAACTCCCTTTCAAGAGCGCCGCAAAACGGCACAGGCGTATCGAGGCTCGCGACTCGGGATACAGGAGCGTCGAGATGCTCAAAAAGATTCTCGCCGATGTACGCGGCGATCTCCCCTCCTATCCCACCAAAGAGCGTATCCTCGTGAAACACTACGACCCGCCCGATTCGCTTCACGATCTCGTCGATCGCCTCATAATCAAGGGGCACCAACGTTCGGAGATCAAGAATGGCTATCGACCACTCCGGATGCTCATCAGCTATCGCGTTCGCCCAATGAACGCCGGCCCCATAGGTAATAACCACGATCTGCTCACCCTCACGGTGAAGCCTCGCTTTTCCAAACGGCACAAAATACGCACCCTGAGGAACCTCTCCCGAGACACTTCGATAGAGCCCTTTATGCTCAAAGAACATTACCGGATTCGGATCCTCCAGCGCTGTCATGAGCAGTCCTTTCGCGTCCGCTGGAATCGACGGATAGGCGACCTTCAATCCAGCCGTATGCGCGAACCACGCCTCATTCGACTGCGAATGAAAGGGACCAGCACCCGTTCCCGCCCCGGTGGGCATACGAACAACCACATTCGCGCTCTGTCCCCACCGGTAATGACTTTTGGCGAGATTGTTCACAACCTGCGTAAATCCACTCGAGACGAAATCGGCGAACTGCATCTCAACCATCGATCTCCGCCCAGCGATGCTTAATCCCAACGCGCTTCCGAGGATCGCGGATTCGCAGAGCGGAGTATTGCGCACTCGCTCTTTACCGAACTCCTTCATGAACCCATCAGTAACCTTGAAGACACCGCCGTAATCAGCGATATCCTGTCCCATCAAAACGAGATCGCCGTGTCGACGCATTCCCTCACGAAGCCCATCGGAGATCGCGTCGATAAAACGCATCGTAGAGACCGTATCGGCGCTCTCGAACGGAAGTTCAGGCGTCGGCGCGTACACATCCGCGAGCTCACGCTCTATGGAGGGCTCTACTTCGGGCTCAGCGAACGCTTGTTCAACGTGCGCCTCTATCTCACCCTGCAACTCCGCTCGAACCGCGCTCATCTCTTTGCGTGAGAGTAATTTTTTCTTAAGGAGGTATCGCTCATACCGAGCAATCGGATCTCGCTTCGCCCACTCCGCGAGAAGTTTCTTCGGAACGTACTTAATTCCGGACGCCTCTTCGTGTCCCCGCATCCGAAAGGTCATACACTCAACGAGAACGGGACGAGGCTTCTTGCGAATCGACTCAGCGAGTTTAGAGATCGTGGAATGAACTCCAACGAAATCGTTTCCATCGATCGTCATCCCCTCAATACCGTATCCCTGAGCTTTGTCTGCGATAGACTCGCATCGGAACTGTTCAGTCGGAGGAGTTGAGAGCGCGTATCCGTTATTCTCAACTACAAAGATTACCGGAAGATTCCACACCGCAGCGACGTTGAGCGCCTCGTGAAAATCTCCCTCTGAGGTTCCACCCTCTCCGCTAAAGACGAGGGTCACCTTGCCACTCTTATCGAGCTTCGACGCGAGCGCTATACCGTCAGCCACCGCGAGCTGAGGCCCGAGATGCGAGATCATACCGACGATCTTGTAGTCCTGGGTGCCGAAATGAAATGAACGATCCCGCCCGTTGGTAAATCCGGTTGCCTTGCCCTGCCACTGGGCCATCAGCTTCCAGAGCGGGATATTTCGAGAGGTGAACACACCGAGATTTCGGTGGAGCGGAAGGATATACTCGTCTGACCGAAGCGCGAGGGTTGCTCCAACCGCAATCGCCTCCTGCCCTATACCTGAGAACCATTTACTCACCCGCCCCTGTCGTAAGAGGAGCAGCATCTTCTCCTCGATCATTCGAGGATAGAGAAGCGCTCGATAGAGATCCCGCGGCGCTATCGTTCTCTTCGCGGCCGATCTCTTAGTCACTTGCTTCGTTTTCTTGGTTCGAACTTCAGAAACCTTCTTGGGCATACACCTTTCCATTGAGGGATAATTAGGATGAATACTAGGACACTCAGCACGCTCCAGCACAGGGACATACGGGCTCCAGATTCCACTCTGGCAATTTAGCGAAATCCCGGGTCGCTTTGGTAATGACTGAATTATTAGGGAACGGAGACACGTCCCCTTCTGCGTGTTCCCATCGTTCGTCTAGCCTGAGAACGACCAAAATAACCACCAATCAATACGTTAGGTCATCATATTGCAAAAAAAAGGACTAACAGACCCTTTCGACCCATGCTAGGCTCCTGGGCCTGGGGAGCGATATTCGAGCTCCCCCGTTACTTATGTCTTTTCATAGACGGCCCTTCTCTCTCCACTTCTTTGGGGAATAGCCGGAAGGTCCCAGATAGCCGACAGGCACAGCCTTAGAGCTGTGCCATGCGACGAACGAGCATCCCAGGCAGGAAGCTTACTGAGACCGAGGTTTTTCAACTGCACGTCTCGTTCAACGTTTCGTCCCCTTCGCGTTGCGGAGCCTGGCTATTGCTTACAGCACAACTAACGACGGACGCCATGTGGCGTGAGGTCGTATTCAAAGGGCGATTACCAGCCCTGTAGAGTATTTTTGCTTCGATGGACATCATGACATCTTCTACACCAGGACCGGCCGACTCCAAGACCAAACCGATGGCGGAGCCTTTTCAAGCCTACAATATCGATCCAACTGCAGCCGAGGATCTCTCAAGTCTCAAACCAACGGCTTCCAGTCACCGTCACACATTCCTTGAGGGGGACAAGAGCTACAAGAGTCACGTCCACGGCCACTCGCGGCTCGACCTGCACGCCCCCCTGCTCACCTACCTCTCCGCCCCACGCGACCAGTTCGTTATCCCAACGTCGATTAAGGCCCTGGTGATTGATTTCGATGGTACCACCATTAAGATCAAATACTCCGAGGGGGAGCGCCAAGCGGCGTATCGAGCCGCGATCAAGCAACTCGTTAAAGATGAGCACGGCTTAGACCTCACTCAGGATGAGATCGATTCATGCCACAGAGCAGGAGTGAATAACCCTGAAGCCAAGATGGCCGAACTCATCGCTCAAGAGATTGAAAAGAATCACGGACTGCTCCTGGATCACGCGAAATTATACGCGTATTGGTTAAAGCAGTGCGACGCACAACTCAACTCTCATAACGAGCGTCACGGCAAACCGGTCCGCTCAGCTCTCGTCCCAGGCATGGAAACACTTATCGACGCGGCGAACGCTCGAGGGATTCCAGTATCGGTGTGCACCGCTGGCGACAATCAGTTTGTGGAGCCCCTGCTCAAGGAAACGGGAGTCATGCCGCGACTGAATGAACAGGCGAACGTGTTCATCAACCGACACCCCGACATACAGTCCAAACCGGCCGGAGATCCCTACATCCTCGCCGCGAAGTTTTTAGGAGTAGAACCATCTGAAATGCTCGTTCTTGAGGACACGGCCACGGGCGCCCTCGCCGCGCTCCGAGCTGGGGCTCGAGTTCTTCTTCAACCCTCGGGAGATAGAGAGCAGACGATCCGAAAGCTTCTCTATCACGTTAAAAAGGAACACCCGGAGTGGCTTGAGGGACGCCCTGGCGCGGTCACTATCCTCTCGAAAGAGCGTGGCTGGCTCCAAGTTAAATTCCCAGACTCACAAAAAGCCGACGCCTAGATCAGAGAACTACGTCCAGTCGCAAGGGGAGCCATGCCCTCGTGCGACTGGCAACTTAAAACTATCTGAGCCTAATTCTCAAAGGTTCGGGAAACCTCAAACTTTCGAGCCCCCTCTCCCTCTACGAGGGCATACTGAACCTGTCGGGTCGGACCGGTTGGATGCGCGTTGGTATCTCCCGGGCGATACACGGGGAAGCTCTGCACCAACGCATCCTCGGCGGTAGAGAATTTGTCATGCCCCATGTAGCCCTGATTAATCTTTGAGTTCTCAGCGGCCGGTGGGAAATAGATCTCGCTCATCGACTTACCGTTATTCGATGAATACCCGATGACCGAGCCGTAGCTCCCACTCCCATCGGAGGTTACATATACGACCACCTCGGGAAACCCATCGTGATTAAGATCAGCGGACTCCGCCCCTACCACGGTGCCATCTATGGTGTGTGTAAAGATCTCATTCCCCTCATCCTGTCCGAACGTTCGAATGGTGAGCTGGTGGTCAGCTGACCTAACCTCGAATACATCATCGTCCCACTGAAGATCTTTAGAAAACGAGGAAACATCCGAGTTGTTGTTCGGATTCACAACGGCGCAACCGAAGAAGGTCGCGACGCAGAGAGGCACGAGAGCGTAGAGCGATAACGAAGCGAATACAGGATGACGCATAGAGATCCTCATTATGGAGGGGCTACTCTTGGTTGAGGGAGTAGCATACACACCGACTATCCATAGATTAGCCCAGTCAGCCGAGTTGCGACACGGCAAAAGGAGAGCAGCAGGAGGAACGGGTTGCATAGCACTTTCATCCACCCCTAAACCCCGCTCCTCGAACCGCTGCTACAGACCTCCAGATGTGGTAGGTACCAGGAATGACGCGCTCCCCCGTGGATACCCTTACCCTCCTCGTCGCCCTTGCGGCGTTAGTGCTCCTCTTTGGAGGAGCGCCCTTGGGGTTGGCTATTCCCGCCGGTGGATTGGTGTGGATGCTCTTACGGGCGAGCGCGGACTCTGATCGCCGACTCAGCAGAACCCTACGGCTCCTTATCCTCTCCTACCCCCTCTACATCGGCGTTGTTCAGTTCTCGTATTGGAGAAGTGGTCAACAAGGTGTGGACTTCGGCATCTTCTCGCAGCTCATCTACCAGGTCGCTCACCACGACCGGTTTACGACCTCCCTGATCTCAACCGAGTGGCAAAACTTCATCACCCACCACTTCTCGCCGTTCCTCATCATCCTCGGGGGCATCTCGAAACTTGGCGTAAGCTCGGAGTGCACCCTCATCGCAGCCCATGTGGTCGCGGTGGCGTTTCTGGTATGCGGACTACTAGCGTTCTGGAGAATCAGCGACACATCACGCCACGCCCTTGCATTGACGGCGACCGCGCTCTTGCTTCCTGGCGTTAGACGAGCGCTCGGGTGGGAGACCCATGATGAAGTATTGGCGCTCCCCTGTATTATCTGGAGCCTCGTTGCTCATCTCCAAGGGAAAGCCACACTAAGGCTACTACTCCTCTTTCCTCCCCTTCTGTTCAAGGAGACCTTCGGCCTTGGGATGTTCACGACAGGGATCGCGTACTATCTCGCCGACCGGTTCGGATCCACGACGCGCGCCAGTTCAGAGCGGAGAGCCGCTCTTCTGACAGCTCTCTGTGGACTGGGATTCTTTATTCTTACCACCAAAGTATTCCCCTGGTGGCTGTGGGTCCCAACCTTCGATCCCTCCACAAGACTTCTAGGGCTGAGCGACCTACTCGATCAAGAGTTTATCCACGCCAAGGCTCGGTGGGCCCTTATCACCTTCACACCAGCGATCCCCTTCGTGTTCCTTCACACGAGACACACCCTACGAACCACCATCATTCTGATGTCACCGGCCGCGTACAATATCGCTGCGATCATGAGCACCAATTTTCCAGCCATGATGGACCCGTACAATTACTATTCGATCACTCCCGCTCTCCTGGTTTTCTGCGCGCTCTCATTACCGGTCTTGCGACATCGCAAAGCACCCGTAGCGATCCTCGCCGCCCTGAGTCTAGCAGTGATCTGTGGAAGCACCGTCCGCTCCTCCAAGATAGTGCGACAAGCCTTCACCGCGCCGTCAGCCTACGCTGAACTGCGGGTATTCGTGCCACAGGACTCCTCGGTCATCGTGGATGACTACACAGCGAGCGTTCTTGCGGATAACTCCTATCTCCTCAGAGTATTTCACGCGCGCAGATCGAAGCCCGGGTTCGATTACATCGTGACGACAAAGTCATTGCCTGAACACCTCTCCGACGCTCTCAAGCGGCGGTCAGTGCTTTGTCACGAGACTCCGCGGTATCACATCCGCTGTCGAAAGCCGAAGCCCCCACTGACTCCTTCGTCCGCGGAGACTACCTCTGGGAAGTAACGGTCCAAGAGCACTGCAATCTTTGAGGAGCGAATTCGTTCCGCATATCGAATCTAACGCCCAGGGATTTCGCTGCTAGCGAGAGTTCCTCTCTCGAAGCTCATTAAGGGTACCGTAGGTCGCGACTTGATAAGTTGGAGCACGCCGAGCTTTCTCCATCTCCTCCTTAACTCGCGCAAGCGCCTCTTCCGCCCGCTCACGCCGCTTCTCAAGCTCGCACAAGCCCTGTGGACTGTGGCGAAGCTCTCGAACGAACACCACAACCCCATTCACCACTTCAACGTCATACCGAACCGGCACCGGCCGATACTTACCAGCATCACCCCGCGTTTCCCTCAGCATGACATAATCCACGTGGGGCAGACGCAACGTTCTCAGGTCCACGGACTCCCCTTGCCAGATCCTCTCCGCCACACCAGCGAGGTCCTTGATAACACCCGCCGCGTCAGGCCTCGTCGCGTCGGAGTGATGAAGGAAATGGAGCGGCTTGTTTCTTGGACTATTCGTGTCGGTGAAGGAATAAAGCGCGGCTAATGTCATAGAACCCCGTACGGCATGAGAAAATAGACAGCAGCACCAGTAACGCATGCGGGATAGCTATGCACATATGGGGGCACAAACCGGCTATTTTTCCACTATTTGTGGAACTGTGCCGAGCTTACGCACCGGACAACCGGTTCTGGCCACGGATCGGACAACAGGTCTGACCAAATGGAAAGTTCTGACTAACACCCGCTTCCGGTCATCTGTGCGAGAACCGATGCCCTCACGTAAGTATTACTTAACCGTAATTGTTCTCTGACGTGACGATATAATCTGAGGCGCTTTGGTTCTTATGACAACCGTGAAGGTCCGATATTCACCTGGCGGAACATCATGAAACTCAAGCCGTCCTCGGTGGTTGCGAATCTTGAATTTACCCATTTTTACGAGCTTGTGATCGCTCGCGCGAAGAAGATATCCGTAGTAATCACGGCGGAAGTTGGTCGGATAATCCTTAACTCGTAGGATAACGTGGAGATCGTTACTCGAACTACTCGGAATCGGAGCCAATTTCGAAAGACCTCCCACCGGTGTGGTTGTTGGTGCTGGAGTTGGCGTTGCTGTAGGAGTGCTCGTCGCGACCGGGGTTGGTGTCGGAGTTGGATGAACAAACTCTGCTACGCTGGCCCGGGCGATGTACTTTCCAGAGCCGGAGTTCTGAAGCCATCCAAGAATCGCCAGAGAGCCATCTGCCGCTACGCCCCCAGTTGAACCGGTAGCGGATTGATCGGTAGCGGAGATATCAAACACACCTCCCCACACTTGACTCGCGCCACTGAATACACCCGACGCGCCTTGAACCACTAACTTCGAACCGAGGACTCGGACCCATGTCGACAATGCCTTCGAACCATCAGTTGAGACAGAGAGGAAATGTCTGCGAAATCCCTTAGCGTCTCCGGAGACATTCGTTGACGCCCCCCATGAAGCAACGTTCCCAACAACACTGGCCGAGGAGCTCTCTACCGCGAAGGTAGTGCCAGCTTTTCGAATCCAAGAGGCAGTAACTGAGGTCCCATCAGCAGAGATTCCCACCAGAGGATCTCCCGAGCTGTCAGTTGATGAGGAAAGAATCGTGGTAGCCCCCCAATTTGCTGTAGTGCCGTTTATGGTGGCAGACCGGGAGCGTATCACAACGGGAGCAACCGCTCGCCTTGCAGAATCCAGAGTCGCTCGCGCCCACACCGTCGTAGCCTTGGTGCCATCGGCCGACACAGCTACGGTCGGATTTTTAGAATAGAACCCTGGGGCAGAGAGATCGGTGATACCTCCCCAGGAGGCGGTGGTGCCGTTAACGGTTGCCGTCCTCGTCCGAACGATGCTTACTCCTCCCGTAGCCGTCTTTGACCACACAACGGTTACAGTTCCCCCAGAGGAGGACATTCCTATATCAGGGTCTTCAGTGCAGCTCCCCTGATCCGAGATCTGCTGAATGCTGCCCCAGGAAGCGGTATCACCAGTTACGGCCGCCGATCTGCCGACCACAGCTCTACACAAACTTCTAGATGAGGTCGGAGGATACCGTTCCCATACCGCGTACGCTCGGGTGCCATCGGCGGAGAGAGAGAGCCGCGGATGCTCCACTGGACCAGAGCCGCTACTCAACCTCGTCACCCCGCCCCAGGATGCAACATTTCCGGCTATGGTGGCCGAACTGCTTTCCACGACGGACACCTTCAACGTGGGGTCCTCAGCTACCCATACAGCAACCGCCTCTGAGCCATCCGAGGAGATCTGCACCATCGCGTCGTCTACATGGGTCCCTACTGCCGAAAGGGACGAGACCGGCCCCCATGAGGCTACACCACCGGAGATCGTGGCGGAACTCGACTTTACTGCCAGCTTCGCGTTGGAGGAGCCCTCCCGCCATACAGCTGTTGCCCTTGTTCCATCACTGGACAGAGCGATACTCACCCCCACAGCATGCATCCCCGCCGTCGACAGGTCTACTGGGGCACTTAGTGTAGGCTGGGCCATGGCCACCGATGAGAAGCCATACGCAAGAAGAGATACGAGCAGGGCAAAGGGGCGTGTCATGAGCGAGCTTTCCGACAGTAGGGTTAGGGGTACTTCGGTAGAGAGTATCATATCTCCTAAAGACCGACAGATGCGGAGTCCTTTGGAGGGCCGAAAAAACCCCAAGCCCCTACTTTTATAAAGTTTTTCTCTAAAGGTCGTGCGTTAGAGACCTCTACCGGAAATACAACTTAGAACCTCCCTCAGCGGCCTCTTTTCTCTCCGACACCGTATCATTGACGTTGAGACATCTTTCTCAATAGTTGCAAAGCGGTCGGTGCGGTATCCGAGAGAGCTAGGCGAACAGAGAGGGAGCACGCTTTCAAAAATGGGGAGGTCGTGGCTGACACGAGTTTCCAGCTTCCTTAAAATTCAACTCTTGGATCCGGATGCGCGATCACCCAAGCAAGTGCCTTTGAAAGAGGCCTCTCATGCTTTGTTCCCGGTGTTGCAGCCCGTTTCAGAAATGAACCGTGTCCGCGAGTGGGTCGCTCGATAATACCCGCCCGATGAAGCGCGGTAAGTCCTTTCTCAAGATCCCTTCGGGATAAACTCTCCGGGGACTGTTTATCCACGTTTTCAAGCACCATGCGGTCTTCACCGACACACACACCAAACTGCAATCTTCCTTGGAAGAAGAAGCCATACCGCAACAATGCCATAATCGACTCGCCAGGCAACTGAGCTTCATTCAACGTGTTGACGGCGCTCAGGTAGCTGGAAGCCATGTCAATTCGAGCATTCGTCTCAGCTAAGGCCGTGAGCGAAGCAAAACGGTGCGTATCCACCATCACGTCGTAGATCGAGGCTGAAAGCTTTAACTTCTCGATGCGTAGCGCGGTTTGTGTAAACTTTGAAATAAACTCTCCAAAGTCGGGCGCGGTTAAAATATGAGGGTTCTTAGCCACAATCTTCGAAACGAGCGCAAAGCAGAGATCCTCAGAACGCGCTCCAAGAGCAGTACCGGCAACGCCCTCAAGCGCCACAACCCGTTCTTCAATCTGCTGAAGAGGAGGCAATTCCTCTATCTTGTCGCTCACAATCGTAGCGATCTCCTCTCCAAATATCTCGCGCAGAAACTCTTCCGATGTTGGGTCGTTTGAAACAGAGGAGACCTCTGCAGGTTCAGCATAAGCTCTCTGTTCGACCACAGGACAGGTCGAGACCGAGATGTTCCTCTGTCGCTCTTGCGCTTCGCGGCGCTCCGCTTCGAGCTCGTTCACCCAGGAACGAAGGAAGGTCCCCTGCGCATCAGTGATCCATGCGCCTCCCTTTCCACTCTCCTGCTCAAGGCGGGCGATCGCCGAACGAATCATTTCCGCCCCCTGCTGTGATTCAATCGAGCGAAGATCTCGAGCAATAGAACTTGCGACCCCGGGAGCCGGCTCTCCAGGAAACTCGTCGCGATGGGAAGGTACGTTCACAGTGGCGTGTTGAAGGAGCAGGGCCTCTGCGGCTGGGAGAAATCCCGCCGAAGTCACGGCCTCTAATGCAAGCACTCCGGACACAGCGCGCCTCACTCGGCTTTCATACTGCCGCAGCTCAGGAAGCGCCTTAGTCACCTCCACTCGTAGGCCCTCCAGAACCGTCTTTCCCACCTCTGCCAACTTCGAGAGGTTGTCACGATTCGGCTTAGTGCTGCCCCACGCAAGCGCGCCGAGGCCCATAGAGAGTATCTTTTTCGTCTTAAGGTCCTCGGCGTCTTTTACCATCGCTCGCACACCTGACGCGAACTCTTGAACATCTTGTGATACCTCAGGATTCCCGTGCGACCTGGCGAGTGCCGTAAGTTTGCTGAGCGTAACTTTACTGGCGTGCACCAATCGGCTGTAAAGCTCCTGTTTAGATCTTTGTGCAGATACTACCTCTTTGAACATCGGCTCAAGCTCTCCGACAGACGCGAACTCGAATTCGCCTAAGAGCGCGTCCCGTACCAGACCATCCACATGTGGATTCCTTTTCATGGCGGCGTTAAGGCTGGCTGACGCTGGATCGAACTTATGAACGATCAACAAGGTTTCGGCCGCTAATCGGCTTCGGTCAGGCGCGTCAGATACCTCTCCAGCCAGATAATCCATAACGTCCCGTAAGCTTGACGGCGCCGGAGGGCAGAATAGGGTCCTCGCTTTCTGACCGACGAACTCGTCAAAAGCATGAAATGCCTGCACGAGATCAAGTACCCCCTGCTCGGCTTTAGCAAGCTTTTCCAAACTATCACGCGTTGTCCTATGAAACGTTTCAAGAATCGCGATCCGTTCCATCGCAAGTGGCGACGCGGAGGGGTCGAGGGCTGGCAACCGCGGGGTCACGCTTCGATAGTCCTTCTCAGCGGGCACTTCAGTGACTGTGATTCCGAATGTGTTGTGGGGGGTGTGTGCGTTCATAAGTCCCCTAAAGGTAACGACGGCGCAAACACTAATCAAAATAATCTGAAGCTGCAGCGGCTTTAGCTGCACCGCATTGGTACGCTCCTGTCAGAAATTAAAGATGCAGCACGAGGGAGTTCAAACTCAAAAACGGGTGTCAGTCTTCACTTTCGCCCTTTTTTTCGTCGCTACGTGATGTGCCGGGGGCTTCTAGCCCCTTCAGTCTCTCACTCAAGGCGCCTCACCCATTACGTCGCGTTTGCCGACAACGTCAATTCTGTTGGGATAAGGTCTGACAAAAATGGTGGGGGCAGAAAAATAGCAAAAATCAGGGCGGACATCGGGCTCCGGACACGGTGCAGCCTACCGTTGTTACTGTATCTCTCTGATAACTAGCGGAAACTGAATCTTCCTATCAATCACCGAGAACGTGCCCGCGCCCGTCCGAACCTCTCGCTGCGCCAAGAGCGCGGAATATAGGGATTCCCGGGTGAGTGGCCCATCGACCGTCGCTCGGGCTTGAAGAATAAAATGAGTCGCAACGTAGGACGAGAGGGTTGCCCCTGACGCGGGCGCCGGAAGCGATGGCGAATCGGTCCTCATCTCAACGTACCGCACTCCCTTAAGTCGATCTCCTCCGGCCGACCGAACCTCAGGCTTGGCGGCCCAGAAGTTCGAGTAAATCTGCGCATTGACGTCGATCTTCCTTAGTTGGCCCACAAAGGGACCGATCTGTGTCAGCCCGACATTAAGGAAGATGGCATCGGCGGACTCGCGTTTTAATCGGGCTGCCAAGCTACGAAAATCTGACTCCGAGGAGAGCAAACTCAGGTCTTCTACAATCGAGAAACCGTTGCGTGAGGCATGTGCGGAAACCTCCTTAGACACGGCGATCGGCCAATCATCTTCCACCGTAACGATTGAGAGCCGCTTAATTCCGCTCTCGCTTAAGTGGTCAGCTAGAAATTCGCCCTCGCGCTCCGCAGTTGGCCAAGCCTGAAAAGCGAACTCATTCTCGGTAGCAAAATGTTTATTCCCGACCCCACCAATCAGCGGCACTTTCGCTCGCCGCGAAAGCGGATTTACTGCCATCCCTACGGGTCCCCGCATCGCGTATACCGCGAGAACGTGGTGATAATCTTGCAGCTTGCGAAACTCACTCACCGAATGACGAGGATCCGCTTGAGAGTCGGCGAAAAAGAAAGAGATCCCAGATGCATTCCCCCGCTCGGCCAAAGCCGCGTCGATGCCGGCCCTGTTATCCGCGCCCACCGACGCATATCCGCCCGAAAGAGGAAGAAGCATTCCGATAGAACTGGAGGGGTGCTCGCCCAATGCTGGGTGACATAAGACTGAGAGCAGCACGACAAATATACTTCTGTATCTTACCACAAACCTCACTCCGAGAAGACTCGTTGACTCAGCACTGAAGCGAAAATGTACCTCAACCGAATGAGGGCCGCTACCGTTGGAGAGACCGGCGAACAGCCCTACTCGGCGCTGAAAAAAACCCATATCGATCACGACGTTCCCCCTTTTCGAAGCCACCCCATATCGTGCCCCCCATCGCTTCTGCGAAGTCCCTCTGCACGTGTAAGGATAGAGCGCGCTGGGAGACAAAAACCGGAAAGTCATGACTGGCACGAGTTTCAATGACTTCGAGTGGCGTACGGCTGCACATAGCCATTCATCCACATAGTTGGGAAGACGTACCTGTAATAACCTTAAAAATAAAAAAAAGCGGGCGCCGTATCTCTACGGCGCCCGCCCTTTTGTGGCTCTTTCTTTCGAAAGATTTAGAAGAGTCCCTGGAGACTTTCAATTGAGCTTGGGCTCATCTTGAAGTTCTGCTCAGGCTTCTTCTGCGTGAGAGGCTCTCCCTCAACTCGGACGTGGCGGGAAGCGTACGCCTCAACACCGGATCCGGCTGGGATCAAGCGACCCATGATCACGTTCTCCTTGAGTCCTCGGAGGTGATCAACCTTACCAGCGACAGCCGCTTCGGTGAGAACCTTCGTGGTCTCTTGGAAGCTCGCAGCCGAGATGAAGGACTCAGTCGAGAGAGCCGCCTTGGTGATACCAAGGAGGAGTGGCTCGTAGCTCGCTGGCTTGCCGCCGTTAGCCACAACCTTTTGGTTCTCCTCAAGCACCTTAAGGCGCTCAACGTTATCACCAACAAGGAAGTTGCTATCGCCGAACTCGCTGATCTTAACTCGCTTAAGCATCTGACGAACGATTACCTCGATGTGCTTATCGTTGATGCGCACACCCTGTAATCGGTAGATCTCTTGTACCTCGTTCACAAGGTAACCAGCGAGAGCGCGGGTTCCCTCGATTCGAAGGATGTCGTGTGGGTTAACGGCACCGTCGGTGAGAACCTCGCCTGCCTTAACGCGATCACCCTTCTGAACCGCAACGTGCTTGGTCTTAGCGACCAAGTACTCACGTGGGTCACCGAAGTCAGGAGTTACCACGATCTTACGCTTACCACGGGAATCCTCTCCGAAATCAACAACGCCATCGACGTCGCTGACAACAGCTGGATCCTTTGGCTTACGAGCCTCAAAGAGCTCAACTACTCGAGGAAGACCTCCGGTAATATCCTTCGTCTTCGTCGTAGCACGCTCTCTCTTAGCGATAACATCACCGGCGTCGATATCCGAGTTGTGCTCAACTACGAGTCGAACACCTACTGGGAGGTTGTAGACGCGGCTCTCGCCATTCTCGCCGTGAATCACGATACGAGGACGGAGGTCGCTGCTCTTATCCTTAGCCTGAACGATCTCTCGCTCTACGAATCCGGTGCGCTCATCAGTACGCTCCTCCATCGTCGCTTCAGATACGTCTACCCACTCAACTCGACCGGCAAGGTCGCTCAAGATTGGAATAGTGAACGGATCCCACTCAGTGAGGAGCGCGCCTGGTTTAACCTCAGCGCCCTCTTCCACTCGGAGACGAGCTCCGTACACGAGAGGATGACGCTCACGCTCACGGCCGTCGGCCTTATCAACGATAAGGATCTCAGCCTTACGGCTCATCACAACGGATGTTCCGTCACGCCGTCGAGCGAGACGAGCGCCCTCAAGCTTAATAACTCCAGCGTAACGTGACTCAAGAGAGGTGGACTCAGCTCGTCCGAGCGCCGCTCCTCCGATGTGGAACGTTCTCATCGTGAGCTGTGTTCCAGGCTCTCCGATGGATTGAGCCGCGATAACTCCGACAGCCTCTCCAATGTTCACCAAGTGTCCACGAGCGAGGTCTCGGCCGTAACACAAGGTACATACACCGCGCTGGGACTCACAGGTGAGTACAGAGCGGATGAGAAGTGTATCGATACCAGCCGCAGATATCTGAGCGGCGAGGTCCTCGTCGATCATCTGTCCACGCTGAACGAGGATATCGTTCGAGATAGGATCACGAACATCCTCTGCCACTACGCGACCAAGGATTCGGTTTGTGAGTGACTCGATCTCTTCTCCACCCTCGATGAGAGCTGAGATATCGATTCCCTCAGTCGATCCGCAATCGTACTCAGAGATGATGGTGTCTTGTCCAACGTCTACGAGCTTACGCGTGAGGTATCCGGAGTTAGCTGTCTTAAGAGCTGTATCCGCGAGACCCTTACGAGCACCGTGGGTTGATACGAAGTACTGAAGAACCGTCAGACCCTCACGGAGGTTAGCCTTAATCGGCTGCTCAATGATCGATCCGTCCGGCTTAGCCATCAGTCCTCGCATACCGCCGAGCTGACGAATCTGCTGGCTGGATCCACGAGCGCCTGAGTCGGCCATGATGAAGATCGGGTTGAAGGACGGTCCACGTTTGGTTTCACCGGTCACGGCATCCTTGAACTCCGCGGACGAGATGGTTTCCATCATGTCCTCAGCGATCTTGTCTCCCACGTCCGACCAGATGTCGATCACCTTATTGTATCGCTCACCCGCGGTAACGAGACCTTCACGATATTGACTATCGATCTCGTTAACCTTGTCATCAGCTTCAGCAAGGAGTGGCTTCTTCGCGTCTGGAATAACCATGTCCTGAACTCCGATAGAGATACCGGAGATGGTCGCGAAGTAGTACCCGTTGTCCTTGAGCTTATCAGCGAGAAGCACCGTTGCCTTGTTACCAGCAACACGGAAGCAATCGTCGATGAGTCCCGAGATCTCCTTCTTCTTCATCACCTTGTTGAAGTTGGCGAATGGAAGGACCTTCGGGCAGAGGTAGTACAGGAGCGTACGGCCAACGGTCGTTGACTCAAGCTTACCGTCGATACGAACCTTAACCTTAGCTTGAAGGTGGGTCTCACCTGACTGCCAAGCAAGCCATACCTCGTCTGGGTTCGAGTACGCGCGGTTCTCACCGTACGCGAACGGACGCTCACGGGTCATGTAATACAATCCAAGAACGATGTCCTGAGAAGGTACGATGATGGGCTTACCGTTCGCTGGGCTCAAGATGTTGTTAGTCGACATCATGAGTACGCGAGACTCAACCTGCGCCTCTACGGAGAGAGGAACGTGAACGGCCATCTGGTCACCGTCGAAGTCAGCGTTGAACGCTGTACATACGAGTGGGTGAAGCTGGATAGCCTTTCCTTCGATGAGGATCGGCTCGAACGCTTGAATACCAAGTCGGTGAAGCGTTGGAGCTCGGTTGAGGAGAACTGGATGCTCACGAATAACCTCGTCGAGGATATCCCAAACAACTGGCTTCTCCTTTTCTACCATCTTCTTAGCGCTCTTGATCGTGGTTACATAACCACGCTCTTCGAGCTTGTTGTAGATGAATGGTTTGAAGAGCTCGAGCGCCATCTTCTTTGGAAGACCGCACTGGTGGAGACGAAGCTCTGGACCTACGACGATTACCGATCGGCCTGAGTAGTCTACACGCTTTCCGAGAAGGTTCTGACGGAAACGTCCGCCCTTACCCTTAAGCATATCGCTCAAGGACTTGAGTGGTCGCTTGTTAGGACCTGTGATCGTACGTCCACGACGTCCGTTATCGAAGAGAGCGTCAACCGACTCTTGAAGCATACGCTTCTCGTTTCGGATGATGATATCTGGAGCGTTAAGCTCGATAAGACGACGGAGACGGTTGTTTCGGTTGATCACACGACGATAGAGGTCGTTGAGATCGCTGGTCGCGAAACGTCCACCGTCAAGTGGAACGAGAGGACGAAGGTCAGGTGGGATAACTGGAACTACGTTCAAGATCATCCACTCTGGCTTGTTGTCGCTCTGTTGGAACGAGGTAAGCACACGAAGTCGCTTAGCGAGCTTCTTCTTCTTAGCCTCAGACGTTACCTCTTTGATCTCCTCACGGAGCTCAGCGCAGAGAGGGTCAACATCGATAGCTTTGAGGAGCGTGAGAATAGCCTCAGCGCCCATTCCTGCCTCGAATCCTGAACCGAACTCTTCACGAGCAGTGCGGTACTCACGCTCAGTGAGAAGCTCGCCCTGCTTGAGGTTGGTCTTGCCAGCGTCGATAACAACGTAGGCCTCGAAATAGAGAACCTTCTCAAGGTCACGAAGGGTGAGGTCGAGGATG
Source organism: Bdellovibrionota bacterium (assembly GCA_044345405.1). Classification (GTDB taxonomy): domain Bacteria; phylum Bdellovibrionota_C; class UBA2361; order UBA2361; family OMII01; genus OMII01. Next base: position 124,137 of record JBIJBE010000003.1, on the reverse strand, counting down.
TTTCCGATACGGCTTGGGAGGGACTTCAAGAACCAGATGTGCGCTACTGGGCACGCAAGTTCGATGTGCCCCATACGCTCACGACGTACTTTGGACTGAATAACCTCTACACCGCACTTCTCGCACACAACGCCACGGTGACGGAGGCGCTTGTACTTACCGCAGATACACTCGTAATCCTTAACAGGTCCGAAGATCTTGGCGCAGAAGAGTCCATCTCGCTCAGGCTTAAGCGTTCGGTAGTTGATCGTCTCTGGCTTCGTTACTTCGCCAAAAGACCAGCTACGGATCTTGTCTGGGCTAGCCAGCGAGATCTTCAACGCGTTGAACTTGATGGGGTTCTTCGGTCGTTCAAACAAACTAAATAAATCGTCCATGTGTCTCCTCAGCTTGAAAATCGATAATCCCCAGGCCGCAGCCGCGGCCTGGGGAACGGTGGCCGTTAGACGGCAGCCGCTGTTACGTCAGACTCGCCCGCAACTGGTGCTTCGAGTACCTCGCCTTCCTTCTTCTCCTCGACGAGTTCTACGTCGAGACAGAGTGATTGGAGCTCCTTCATCATAACGTTGAAGGACTCAGGCAAACCTGGCTCAAGCACATGCTCGCCCTTCACAATCGACTCGTACATGCGGGTACGACCAGCTACGTCATCGGATTTAACCGTCAGGAACTCCTGAAGGGTGTAAGCGGCGCCGTACGCCTCAAGTGCCCACACCTCCATCTCTCCAAGACGCTGACCTCCGAACTGAGCCTTACCGCCGAGTGGTTGTTGCGTAACCAACGAGTATGGCCCAATTGAACGCGCGTGGATCTTATCGTCAACCAAGTGGTCGAGCTTCAGCATGTACATCACGCCCACAGTGCCCTTCTCAGCGAATGGCTCTCCAGTGCGTCCGTCATAGAGCTGAACCTTACCCTCTTCTGGCATTCCGCCAACTTTGAGGAGCTCTTGGATGTCGGTCTCTCGCGCAGCGTCGAATACCGGCGTAGCGACTCGGATACCACTCATCTCTCGACGAGCGAGCTCGATCACATCGTGATCGTTAAGCCCATCGAGGAATTTCTTCTGATCGTCACCCTTGTACGCGATGAGGAGGAGGTCACGAAGCTGTTTAGCTACGTCCTTCTTCATCTGCGGCGTCGTGTCGATTCGATCAGCGCCCGAAATCGGATCGACGATCGACTCAACAAGGTCACGGATACGTCGACCCATGTTGTACGCGGCCCATCCAAGATGTGTCTCAAGGATCTGACCTACGTTCATTCGGGACGGTACGCCGAGTGGGTTAAGAACCATGTCTACTGGCGTTCCATCGGCGAGGTACGGCATGTCCTCTTGCGGAAGAACTCGGGAGAGAACTCCCTTGTTTCCGTGACGACCGGCGACCTTGTCACCTACTTGGATCTTACGCTTCGTAGCGACGAACACCTTAACCATCTTGATGATTCCAGGCGCAAGCTCATCACCCTCCTTAAGACGTTTGATCTTCTCATTGAGGTAAGCGCGCTTGTTGTTAATCAACTGGCCGGTTCGAACAACCACCTTGTTGATCTGGCTCTGGATCGCCTCGTCTCCGACTTGGATATCTCGGAGGTACTCGAACGATACGGAGTTGAGCAACTCAGCGGTGAGCTTCGCGTCCTTTGCGATAAGCTCGTTGCGCTTGTCGTCGATCAATCGAGCTGTCGTGGACTTGCCATCGAGAAGCTCAACGATCTCTCTCATCGCCGCGTCGCGAAGGATATTGATCTCGTCACGTTGATCTTGCTCAAGGAGAGCGATCTCTCGCTTCTCAAGCTCAATCGTACGCTCATCCTTGTCAGTTCCCTTACGAGAGAATACCTGAGCGGAGATGATAGTTCCCTCTACTCCTGGTGGGAGTTTCAAGCTGCTATCACGAACCTCTCCCGCCTTCTCGCCGAAAATCGCTCGGAGGAGCTTCTCCTCTGGGCTAAGCTGGGTCTCTGACTTCGGAGTGATTTTACCAACGATGATATCGCCTGGCTTAACCTCAGCTCCGATGCGGATGATTCCGGATTCGTCGAGGTTCTTAAGAGCCTCCTCACCTACGTTCGGAATGTCACGAGTAATCTCTTCCTTTCCAAGCTTGGTGTCACGAGCGATACACTCGAACTCCTCGATGTGAACGGATGTGAACACATCCTTCTTCACGAGGTTTTCGCTGATCAAAACGGAGTCCTCGAAGTTGTAGCCGTTCCAAGGCATGAACGCGACCACACAGTTTTGACCGAGCGCGAGCTCAGCCATGTCTGTTGAAGGTCCGTCAGCGATAACCTCGTTAGCGCCAACCTTCTCACCAACGCGAACGATCGGACGTTGCGTGATGCAGGTGTTCTGGTTGGAGCGTCGGTACTTAACGAGCTTGTAGATATCCACTCCCGTGTCGAGAGCGTCATCACCCGTCTTATCAGCCTTGATAACGATACGCTCAGACTCAACCGAAACTACGCGTCCAGCGCGCTTAGCCACTACTGTCGCTCCGGAATCCCGAGCAACGATGTGCTCCATTCCAGTTCCGACAAGTGGAGCCTGCGCTCGCAAGCACGGTACAGCCTGACGTTGCATGTTCGATCCCATCAACGCGCGGTTAGCGTCGTCGTTCTCAAGGAACGGAATGAGGGACGCGGCGACTGACACGATCTGCTTCGGACTTACGTCAAGCTTCGTTACCTCTGGAGGTGGAACAAGGAGGTACTCACCGTTACGGCGTACCGGCACGTTCTGCTCCTCGATGTTCCCCTTCTTATCCATTGGGATGGAAGCTGGAGCGATCGTCTCACGCTCTTCCTCAAGCGCTGAGAGGTATACGATGTCGTCAGATACGCGGCCGTTGTTATCAACGACGCGGTACGGAGTCTCAACGAATCCGAACTCGTTTACACGAGCGTATACAGCGAGCGACGCGATAAGACCGATGTTCGGACCTTCCGGCGTCTCAATCGGACAGATACGTCCGTAGTGAGTCGCGTTAACGTCACGAACCTCGAAGCCCGCGCGGTCACGGGTAAGTCCACCTGGTCCAAGGGCCGAGAGACGTCGCTTATGAGTAACCTCAGAGAGCGGATTCGTCTGATCCATGAACTGTGAAAGCTGGGACGAACCGAAGAACTCCTTAACTACAGCAGCCACTGGCTTGTAGTTGATGAGATCTTGAGGAACGAGGGTATCGATGTCCTGCATACCCATACGCTCCTTCACAGCTCGCTCCATACGAACGAGGCCGATTCGGTACTGGTTCTCAATCAACTCACCCACGGCGCGAACACGTCGGTTACCGAGGTGGTCGATGTCGTCGATCGAGTACCGCTGAGCGTCCGTTGAGTTACGGAGCTCGAGGAGGTAGCGAACGGTCTCCTTGATATCCTCTGGAGAGAGAACGCCCTGATCCATCGGAGGAGCCTCGCGGCCCTGCGAGATGTAGAGCTTGTGGTTCATCTTGTATCGACCGATGTCAGAGAGATCGTATCGATCAGGATTGAAGAAGAGGTTCTTGAAGGTCGCTTGCGCGGTCTCTGGACGAGGAGGATCGCCAGGACGTAACCGTCGGTAGATCTCAATCAAGCTATCGATCGTTGGACGACCGGAGAGACGTGAGTAGAGCGAGTTATCGCCCGACATTTTGTCTGAGACGAGGGTCTTCCAGAGCGACTCACCGATGTGGTTGTCGTCGAGGTAGAGAACTCGGATGCGATCGAGGCCAAGCTCGCGTTGAAGGGTAATCTTACCCTTCTCAACGATCTCGCCCTTGGAGTTGATCTTATCGCCCTTGAGCTCATCACCAGCGTTAACGATAACCTCGAACTGCTCGCAGATGGCCTTAGCTTCCTTCTCATCAAGCTCGAGGACTGCTGGACCAACGCGCTCACGGATAACGTCAAAGCCTACGAGAACCTCACCCTTCTCGGCGATAACCTCACCGCTCTTAGGATTAACGATATCCTCGGTAGCTTGAACAACCGTCTCAGCGGCGATCAAGCCGACAACAGCCTCTGGACCGATCTCGATCTCAGTAACCTCAGCCTCTTTAAGACGACGGATGACGGCTTTGTTGAACTTACCACCCTGCTTAACGAGCACCTTGCCGTTAGCTTTGATCTCGCGGATAGCCTTCAGGCCTTCCAACTGATCTGGCTTAAATTCTTTCGTAACGAGCCCCTTAGCGCCGAAGATAACTGTGTCGGTCTTGTAGTAGGTCGAAACGATATCGTCAGCGGTCATTCCAACCGCACGAAGAAGAACTGTGGCGTTCAACTTACGACGACGGTCGATACGAACGTGAAGGATGTCCTTTACGTCGAACTCGAAATCGATCCACGAACCACGGTACGGGATGATACGAGATGAGTAGAGAAGCTTGCCTGATACGTGGCTCTTTCCATCATCATGGTCGAAGAACACACCGGGCGAACGGTGAAGCTGAGAAACGATAACGCGCTCAGTTCCGTTGATAACGAACGTTCCACGCTCGGTCATGAGCGGGATCTCGCCGAAGTACACTACGTCCTCTTTCAGAGCGCTCAAGTTACGAGCGCCCGTCTCAGGATTTACATCCCAGAGTACCAGCTGAATGGTAACACGAAGTGGAGCCGCCCACGTCATTCCACGGTCGCGGCACTCGTCTTGGTCGTACTTCGGAGTTCCGAGGTTGTACGACACAAACTCAAGCGAGGCTGTGTTATTGTAATCACGAATTGGGAAGACAGATTTGAAGACCTTTTGAAGACCGACTTCTTCTCTCTTCTCTGGTTCTACATTCGATTGCAGGAATCGCTCGTATGAGCTCTTTTGAATTCCTATCAGGTTTGGGATTTCGGCTACTTCGCCGATCTTTGAGTAACTATTACGGAGTCTGAGATTGGTCTTGATTTTTGATGTCATACGTAAGTGACTCTAAAGGCAAAAAGCTCAAGCCGCCCGTGGGAGGCCGACTGAGCTGGCTGCGCTTCCTCCCTTCCCTCCTTCGGTTAGCTAGACCTGAAAGCGAAAGGGTTTAACAAGCGGTAATGACGATGCTTTGTACCCTATACCTGGAACTAATGGAACCTCGAGCTCTGAGATTTCCGATAGAATATAAGGGGACTTAGCTCGGCCAATTACCTATCAACAAGCCTATAGGGACGCAACCCTAAGATTGCGTCCCGTACAGGCCGGCTTCATGGATGAGGGGCGGCTTTTTGGCCACCCCTCTTTCACTGGATTACCAACAACGTTTGTTGCTGCGGGTAATTAAGCGCAAGCTTACTTAAGGCTAGCCTTAGCTCCGGCTTCCTTGAGCTTCTTAACGAAGTCCTCAGCGTCAGCCTTAGCAACACCTTCCTTAACGAGCTTTGGAGCGCCGTCAACAAGGTCCTTAGCCTCCTTGAGGCCAAGTCCGGTGATCTCACGAACTACCTTGATCACCTTAACCTTCTCTGCGCCAGCATCATCAAGCATGATGGTGAACTCAGTCTTCTCTTCGACTGCTGCAGCACCAGCACCAGCGCCAGCACCAGCAGCCATCATAGCAACTGGAGCAGCAGCGCTCACACCAAGCTCTTCCTCGAGCTTCTTTACCATCTTCGCAGCATCCATAAGGGACATAGCCTTAATGAAATCTACTACGCCGTCGAACGTATACGCCTCTGACATGGTTTTACTCCTTTCCTTTCGACACAACTAAAAACAATTAACTAACTCTTCAGCACACCGGCTCAACCTGCCCCAATTAAGCAGCCGCTGATTCACCTCCGAGCTTCTTTCGGTAAGCCTCGATTGCTCTCACGACCTGGGTACCAGGCTCAGAGGCTACTCGAACAAGGCGAGTAGCAGGCTCCAAAATCAGGCTTAGCAACATGGCGAACGTCTCCTCTCGGCCAGGCATCTTCGATAACGAATCTACCCCTGCCGCGTCAACGTACGCGCCATCAAGCCAACATCCCTTCACTCGAAACTTATCATTCTCCTTCGCGAACTTGACGAGCACCTTAGTTGGCGCAATTGCGTCTGTCGCGTTGGTGACCACAAGGGTTGGGCCAACGATGGTACCGAGGAACTTAGTTACCTCGTCCTGCTTACCACCTTCAGCTACCTTGCTTACAGCGAGACGGGCGAGCGTGTTCTTCACAACGCGCGCTTCACATCCAGCCTTCTTAAGCTCGCCTCTCAACTTTGTCACCTGAGCTACGGTCAGCCCGCGGTAATCAGCGCAGACAGCAACCTGCGCCTTGGAGAAACTGCTTACAATCGACTCAAGCTCTACTTGCTTCTCAGCTTTATCCATTTTTCAAACTCCTTACGCTCTAAGCGCCGCTACATCGAGAGCTACGCCTGGCCCCATGGTGAGGGAGATCGAAGCTGATTGAAGATAAACACCCTTGCTGCTCGAAGGCTTTGCTCGGTTGAGAGCCGAGAACAACGCGGAAACGTTGTCCTGGATCTTTTGAGCGCCGAACGAAGCTTTACCTACAGCGGCGTGAACGATACCAGCCTTGTCAACGCGGTACTCAGCGCGACCAGACTTAACTGACTTGACGGTCTCTCCTACGTCGAACGTTACCGTTCCAACCTTAGGCGATGGCATCAAACCACGAGGTCCAAGGAGCTTTCCTACCTTTCCGACCTGAACCATCATATCTGGTGTAGCGACAACGCTGTCGAAATCAAAGAATCCACCCTTGATCTTCTCAACGAGGTCATCACCACCTACGAAATCAGCGCCAGCGGCCTCAGCCTCTTTAGCCTTGTCACCCTTCGCGAACACGAGAACGCGAACAGCCTTTCCAAGTCCGTGTGGAAGCGCGATGGATCCACGAACGTTTTGGTCAGCCTTCTTTGGGTCAACTCCAAGTCGAACGGCGACCTCAACGGTCTCGTCGAACTTAGCGGACGCGGTTGAAGCTACAACCTGACATCCCTCTTCCATCGAATAGAGCTTCTCAGCTTGGACCTTAGCCCGAGCTGCTCGGATTCTCTTTCCCTCTTTTGTGCGAGCCATAACTACTCTTAAAAACTTAACTAAACTGGTTTTCCGGGGACTTTTCAGCGACCAACCCGTACCTTTTTAGCGCCCATTCCACCGTTTTACAGGGATTCGGGAGCCGGTAGCGTAGGTATTAACCGCGGAGAAGTCAATATCTCCAGGGCTATTTGAGTACATCAACACCCATGCTTCGAGCGGTTCCAGCAACGATCTTGAACGCTGCCTCCTCGTCGTAGCAGTTAAGGTCCTGCATCTTCTGCTTAGCGATATCGTACACCTGCGCCTTGGTGAGCTTTCCTACCTTGTCCTTGTTAGGAACAGAGGAGCCCTTCTCAATACCAAGAGCCTTCTTGATGAGGTACGAAACTGGCGCAGTCTTAATCTCGAAGGTGAACGAGCGGTCCTTGAACACGGTAATAACTACCGGAACCACCTCACCTTGCTGCTTCTGGGTTCTAGCATTGAACTGCTTACAGAACTCCATAATGTTTACGCCGTGTTGACCGAGAACTGGTCCGATAGGAGGAGCAGGGTTCGCCTTCCCTCCGATTACCTGCAACTTAATGAACGTACTAATCTCTTTTGCCATCTTGTACCACCTATACCTAACAACTTCAGGGGCTCAGTAATACCAATTACTTAGCACTTCTCTACTTGCATGAAATCGAGCTCGACTGGAGTAGCACGGCCGAAGATGCTGATCAACACCTTCACCTTGCCCTTCTCTGGTCGAACTTCCTCAATTGTTCCATTGAATTCAGCAAATGGACCGTCGACAACCTTAACGGCGTCGCCCTGCTCAAAGTTCATCTTAGATCTCGGAGAAGCAGCTCCTTCCTCAACTTGGCTGAAGATACGAGATACCTCATCCTCAGTTATTGGCTGAGGTGTTGTGGCATCTCCGACGAAGCCCGAGATCTTTGGGGTTTCCTTAACAAGGTGCCAGGTCTCTTCGTTGAGAACCATTTGCACAAGGATATACCCAGGGAAGAATTTCCTCGTTGAGGTCTTCTTCTGTCCCTTTACTAACTCCACTACCGTCTCCTGAGGGACGTGCACCTCTCCGAAGAGGTGAAGGAGGTTATTTAAACGAATTCGCTCTTCAAGCGCCTGTTTGGCCTTCATCTCGAAGCCAGCGTAGGCTTGAACGACGTACCACTGTAACTTTTGCTCTGTTGTGTTCGTTTCCATAGCGTTTTGTACTTAATAGCGTTGTGTACTTAACAGCGTTGCCTACCAAACAGTCTTACCGGCTCAACATCTTGCCCATGAGCCAGTTAAACGAAAGATCCATCACGAAAAGGCAGAGCGAGATGAACGCGATGATGAGAAGAACTACTCCCGTCATCTTCATCGCCTCTTGTCTCGTTGGCGAATGAACCTTTTTAAGCTCGTCGATGCTCTCCGAGACGTACCCCTTTGTGCGGGAAACTATCGACTCGGACGCACCGTTTGCCACCTTTTCGTTCATCGAAAATCCTACGAAATCTCAATAAAATCGCTTCAAGACCAAGGGGTTAGACCGCCTCACGCCCGAATTCTGACCTATCGCGCCGCCCCTACAGCACATGGCACACGTACCACGTATAGGACGGAGAGTGCGCAAGGTAGCAGAATTCAAGGGCATGAGCAAACGGGCTCCCCTTGATTTTACCTGCCCAGCTTCTCCGTTATCGCGGCCTCGACGTACTCCTTCAAGGCCGGAACCTTAACTGTGCTTAAAACCTCACTGGCAAAGGCGTGAATCAGGAAGTTACGAGCTTCCTCTCGGCCGATACCGCGCGAGCGAAGGTAGAACATAGCGTCTTGGTCGAGCTGCCCAACGGTCGCCCCGTGGGTGCACTTCACGTCATCAGCCCAGATCTTGAGCTGAGGGCGGGTCTCGATGCTCGCGTTAGGCGAGAGCAAGAGCGCTTGGTTCGATTGGAAGGCGTTCGTCTTCTGAGCAATCTGGTCAACCGTGATCGTTCCCGAGAACACTCCACGGCTCGCGTCGGCGTAGATTCCCTTGAAATGTTCACGGCTCTCGATCGATGGCTCGATGTGGTGAATCTCGGTCGTGTTATCGACATGCTGCGTTCCGCTCAACACGGAGAGTCCATTCAATACCGCGTTAGCCCCACTCCCCTTCAGGTTCGCGGTCACGTTATTACGAACGAGCGCGCCACCGAATGAGAAGATGTGGGTCGAGACATTTCCTGAGCGACCTTGCGACACAATCGTGTTCGACACGTGATTCGCCGACACCGCTTCCTGTTGATACTTGTAGTAATCGACGATGGCGTTGTCAGCGGCAACGATCTCAGCCACTGGAAGGGAGAGATACTTCTCTCCTCCTGTAGTCACATGACTTTCAACGATCGTAACCTGAGAGTTCTCAGCGGCCTGAACAAAGAGACGAGGAGCAACCACGCGTCCCGTGCTCTTGGATGTCGCTACGTGCACGATGTGAATCGGCTTCTCGACTACAGCGCTCTTCGCGACAACGATCGCGACACCGTCTGTCAAAAGAGCGGTTGAAAGCGCGGCGAACGCGTCCTCCTGGTGCGGAGCGAGAGAACCAATTCCCTCTACCGCACCATCGCTCAAACGAACGATGCGAGCGCCCGCGAGCTCACCCTTCGACGAGTGCGCGGCAGCGTAGATTCCGTCAACGAATACGAGCGTGTGCGCGGAGAGCCCTTCGATAAAGAACGGCTTCAACACATCGCCACTAACCTCTCCACTCTCAGTGGATACCGGTGCATAGCTTCCCTGAGCGATCGCCTCGGTATTAGTGTATTTCCAAGCCTCCATTCGAGGGGTCGGAAAGAGAACTTTTGAGAACACGCTCTCCGCTTCAGCGATAAGAGCGCTCAAGGAACCAAGGGAGCCTTGTCGCTTTTTCACCTCAGCGAGCGCGGAGCTCGTCCAGCTTTGCGTGGCGACTGCGCCATCTTTGTTTTTAGTAACAGCACTCATGAGATACCCTTACGCGGTAGCGGTAGCAGACTCTTTAAACGCGGCATAGCCGTGGGTCTCAAGCTCGAGCGCGAGCTCTTTACCACCCGACTTCACGATCCGCCCATCAACCATCACGTGCACAACATCCGGCACGATGTAGTTGAGGAGTCGTTGGTAGTGGGTAATCACGAGCATGCCGTTACTCTCAGAACGGAGCTTGTTGACGCCGTCCGCTACGATCTGGAGCGCGTCGATATCGAGACCGGAATCGGTCTCGTCGAGGATGCAGAGCTTCGGCTCAAGAACCGCCATCTGGAACACCTCGTTACGCTTCTTCTCTCCGCCCGAGAATCCTTCGTTTACAGCGCGCTTAAGCATATCATCGTTAAGCTCAAGGTGCTTCGCCTTCTCCTTCAGGAGAGCCGCGAAGTCACGAACCGAGTGGGCTGGCTGCCCACGGTGCTCACGCACTGAGTTCAGCGCGGTACGCAAGAAATACGACGTGAGAACGCCTGGGAGCTCCACTGGATATTGGAACGCGAGGAAGAGTCCCTCACGAGCGCGAACCTCTGGGTCGAGCTCAAGGAGATCCTTCCCGTCGAATGACACGGAGCCTTCGGTGATATCGTAGCCATCCTTTCCACCAAGGATATTGGCGAGGGTGCTCTTACCGGAACCGTTCACTCCCATGATGGCGTGAACCTCTCCTGGCTTAATCTCAAGGTTGATCCCCTTAAGAATCTCCCTTCCCTCTCCTTCTACGCGGGCGTGCAAATTTGAAATCTTCAATAAGCTCATACTACCTCACTATCCTACGCTTCCCTCGAGACTGATCTCCAAGAGTCGTCGCGCTTCAACCGCGAACTCCATCGGCAGCTCGTTTAAAACTTCCTTACAAAATCCGTGAACGATCATCGACACCGCGTCCTCAGTGGAGATACCACGTTGGTTGCAGTAGAAGATCTGGTCCTCTCCGATCTTCGACGTTGAGGCTTCATGCTCCACCGTCGCTGTTGGGTTCTTCACCTCGATGTATGGGAATGTGTGCGCGCCGCACTCGTTACCCATGAGCATCGAATCGCATTGAGAGAAGTTACGAGCGCCCTCGGCGCTCTTCATCATCTTCACGAGTCCACGATACGCGTTCTGGCTTCGGCCAGCGGAGATTCCCTTCGACACGATCGTGCTCTTCGTGTTCTTGCCGATATGGATCATCTTCGTGCCGGTATCAGCCTGCTGTTTGTTGTTGGTGATAGCGACCGAGTAGAACTCGCCCACTGAGTTATCACCCTTCAAGATGCAGCTTGGATACTTCCATGTGATCGAACTTCCGGTCTCGACTTGCGTCCAGGAGATCTTTGAGTTCTTTCCAGCGCAAAGGCCACGCTTCGTCACAAAGTTGTAGATACCGCCCTTTCCATCTTTATCGCCTGGATACCAGTTCTGGATGGTGGAGTACTTGATCTGCGCGTCACCGAGAGCGACGAGCTCAACAACCGCCGCATGGAGTTGGTTCTCATCACGCATCGGCGCGGTGCATCCCTCCATGTAGCTTACGTAGCTTCCCTCATCGGCGATGATAAGGGTTCGCTCGAATTGTCCGGTCTTAGCGGCGTTAATTCGGAAATAGGTTGAGAGCTCAAGAGGGCAACGAACGCCCTTTGGAATGTAGCAGAACGATCCGTCGGTGAAGACCGCCGAGTTAAGCGCCGAGAAGAAGTTGTCCGAGTGCGGAACAACCGAACCGAGATACTTCTTCACAAGGTCAGGGTGATTACGAATCGCCTCTGACATCGAGCAGAATATCACCCCTACTTCTTCGAGCTGCTTCTTAAAGGTTGTCACAACGGATACGGAATCGAACACCGCGTCTACCGCGACACCTGCGAGCGCCTTCTGCTCGTGGAGCGGAATACCAAGCTTCTCGTAGGTTTTGAGGAGCTCAGGATCAACTTCGTCGAGACTCTTCAACTCTGGCTTCCGCTTGGGAGCCGAGTAGTACACGACATCCTGATAATCGATCGGAGGGTAGTTCACGAAGGCCCAATGTGGCTCCTTCATCTGACGCCACGTCTCATACGCCTTAAGACGCCACTCGAGCATCCACTCAGGCTCCTCCTTCTTCATGGATATGAAACGGATGATGTCCGGATTTAATCCTGGAGGAGCGGAGTCTGTCTCGATATCGGTATAGAAGCCGTACTTGTATTCCTGATTGGTGTAGGTATCGAGGACGTCCGTACTCATAATGGTTTTCCTAAATCCTTCGCGCTTCTGGCCACGAGAGCTCCTGAATCGGAGTCGTTTCAAGCCGGCAACAGTATACCCAGAACGCCACACTAAGTCGGCTTAGCGGCTCAGTTTTTCCTAAAAAAGGATAACGCTCTGAATTATGGTAGTGAAGGTAGCAATCTTGAACATTTTATTCAAGTATAGCACACCCCTTCACGAGCTCGAAAAAGGCATTTAAGATCAGTCAGTTACAACGACCGAAATGCCGGAAAAGGTTGGAGCGGGAGAATCCGGAAGTTGGATGAGCCACCGAAGCAGACTCTGGTAAAAACGGAAGAGCGGAATCCGTTCGGCAACCTGAAGACGGATCTCCTCACGACGACTCTTGAAGCCGGCATGACTCTCTCGAGTCAGGTGCTCACGCTCTCGCCAGAAGTTAGAGAGCGGCTGCACCTGCACCTCGAACATCCTGCCTCCCCACGTGATGACCGACTTCATAGCCTCCCAGCCGCTATTCTTCTCGACGTTACGGATATAATCCTTCGTCTCAACAAAGGAGAGCCGTGACATTGGGGGCGTCGGGCTCTCCCCTACCGCTTGTAGCTCGCTCGTCGACCACGAGAGACGCTCAAGTTCTTGATGTAAACTCACAACCTCTTCAGGAGTGCCCACGACGATCTTCACGCCGAAGACATCTTTTACGTAGTAGCTAAGATGGCGAAGCTCCTTATCTCTCGTCACCAAGGAATCGAGACCAAAGATCTCATCCACGACCTTATTCCACAGCTCCTCCTCGGCCTTAATTCGGCTGATGATCTTATGAACCCCATGCGTGTTAGGTTGGGTCGGTTGGTACTCCACCATGTTGGCGACGAGAGTCGGAGAAACCCATCCGTTACCGTCAAAATAGTTCAATTTCCGGAGCTGCCTATTTCCGAGATCAAGATCCATCGTGGAGTAGAGATCGTGCCGCGAAAGGATCTGCGTCAACGTAAAGCGCTCATGGGTCGTTGGGGTCTCTCCGATCACAACGCTTTGAAGCTGATACCTCCCCACAAACGAATTACAGAAGAGCTCGCACAAACGGTGGAGACTCTCCTCCCCTTTTCGAATCATCCGATCGAAGGCGGCGCGGCATTGTTTCAGATGCGCTCGGGAGAACGCTAATTCGCAATGACGATGCGGATCGCGCTCAAGCTCCTCGCGAACCTTGCTGAGATAGGCGACGAGATCATTGAGGAGTGGCTCTTGGCTAACCATCCAGAGTGGAGAACGCTGACGGACCTCATAGTCGAGGGTAGCGGTTTGATTCGCGACAGCGGCGTCAGCAACGGTTTCACTCATTCGGTGTTCCTCACGTGCGGACCCTTTGTGGCGGAGTCCGCTACCTCTTGGTTTATCATGCAATTGGGGAATGGGACACCTGTAGGCCCCTTCGACTCCGTCCGAACCGCTCGGGCTGCCTGTCTATCTTGATGGAAGGGGTGACGCCGCGATTAGCGGCAGGAGGGGCGCAGCCCCTGGGCTCAAATGCCGAATGGGAAAAACCGGGGCGAAGCCCCTGGGCTCAAATGCCGAATGGGAAAAACCGGGGCAAAGCCCCTGGGCTCAAATGCCGAATGGGAAAAACCGGGGCGAAGCCCCTGGGCCCGAATGCCGAATGGGAAAAACCGGGGCGAAGCCCCTGGGCCCGAATGCCGAATGGGAAAAACCGGGGCGCAGCCCCTGGGCCCGAATGCCGAATGGGAAAAACCGGGGCGAAGCCCCTGGGCCCGAATGCCGAATGGGAAAAACCGGGGCGAAGCCCCTGGGCCCGAATGCCGAATGGGAAAAACCGGGGCGAAGCCCCTGGGCCCGAATGCCGAATGGGAAAAACAGTGCACGGCCTGAGGGAATCGAACCCCCAACCTGCGGATTTGGAATCCGCTGCTCTACCAATTGAGCTAAGGCCGTAAATCGGTGTCGACTCTAGCACATTCGTGTTGGATTGGAACAGCTTGGGCTTCGGCTTCGTTCGACTCACTCCGTTCCCTTCGACTCACTCCGTTCGCTCAGGGGAACCGCTCAGGGGAAACCAGGGCGTAGCCCCTGGGCTCAAATGCCGAATGGGAAACGGGGTGAAGCCGCGATTAGCGGCAGGAGGGGGTGTGCCCCTGGACCCGAGCGGCAGGAGGGGGTGTGCCCCTGGACCCGAGCGGCAGGAGGGGGTGTGCCCCTGGACCCGAGCGTCGAGCGGAAAAAACGGGGTGAAGCCGCGTTAAGCGGCGAGAGGGGGTGTGCCCCTGGACCCAAACGTCGAGCGGAAAAAACGGGGTGAAGTCGCGTTAAGCGGCGAGAGGGGGTGTGCCCCTGGACCCGAGCGTCGAGCGGAAAAAACGGGGTGAAGCCGCGTTAAGCGGCGAGAGGGGGTGTGCCCCCTGGACCCAAACGTCGAGCGGAAAAAACGGGGTGAAGCCGCGTTAAGCGGCGAGAGAGGGGGTGTGCCCCTGGACCCGAGCGTCGAGCGGAAAAAACGGGGTGAAGCCGCGTTAAGCGGCGAGAGGGGGTGTGCCCCTGGACCCGAGCGTCGAGCGGAAAAAACGGGGTGAAGCCGCGTTAAGCGGCGAGAGGGGCGGAAGCCCCTGGGCTCAAATGCCAAATGGGATAGATGGTGGTGAGAGAGGGATTCGAACCCCCGTAGGCCGTAGCCAGCAGATTTACAGTCTGCCCCCTTTAGCCACTCGGGCACCTCACCATGAGGAATTCCATAAGGAATTGTAGTGGACGTTCAAACTAAATGGAGCCCATGACGGAACTCGAATCCGTGACCTCTTCCTTACCAAGGAAGTGCTCTACCGACTGAGCTACATGGGCACTAGGTGTCGGAACGCCGGCGCAGTATGTAGAATTTCCTGGATCAAGTAAATACACTCGGTTGCAGAGAGAGAGCATCCGTGAAGAAAATCACCCCGAGCCTCGCAGACCTCATGATGCAAGGGCAAAATGCCTCCGAAAAATGAGTACTTATCTGCCCGGTATAGCTTGACCCGAGCCCCAAAGCTTGAGAAAACCAAAGGGCGAACGAAGTCATCGGTGCATCAAACACCGTGAGGGTACCGCAAGACACCTTGCCCTCCCCTCTCGTCTTCACTAAGCCGCCTTAGCTCAGTTGGTAGAGCAACGGTTTTGTAAACCGTAGGTCGTCAGTTCGAGTCTGACAGGCGGCTCCAGTCGCTTTCCTACTCAAACTTGGCTTCGCCAAGATTTGAGTGCTTGTCCGCCGTAGCCCCGCAGGGGCGAAGGTGGAACGGGCAAAGGCGTTTCTCCCTTTGCAATCCTAGTATCGCTCCTATCCCAGTAGCAAACATTCGAGTCGTCGACGTCGACGTCCCACGTAAGACGCACAACGTACCACGTCTACGTCTAGCGGTTCCCGATATACCGTCAACGGAACTCGTCATCGGCTTTCGCTCATCGCACCTGACCATTCCCCATTCGTCGAAGGAACCGAAAGTGTGAGGCGAAGAGCTCTCCAAACGAAACGCTAATGGGTCGAAGGGGCTCCGGCGCGCCGAGCGACTCGAGGTAATCATACATCGCACCGTAGTGACACGATGCTACGTTTGGCCACAGGTGGTGCGCCAAGTGACAGTTCAGTCCACCGTAGAGGTGGGTCATGAAGCGGCTTCGATTCGCAAAGTCGATCGTTGTCTCGCCTTGTAGGGCAGAAAAGCTCTTCCCATCCTGCTGGGCATAGAACTGCGTGTGCTCGTTAAGGTGAGCTGCCGCTATGGGGAGAAAGAGCCACGCGCTTGGCATGGTGGCGACAAGCATGATCTGAAAATACTCCACCGCAGAATACGGGGCCCCCGCTATCATCGGGAGTCCGACCCAGAGGAGCCCAAACATAACCTTTCTATAACCGAAACGGAGGTAGAGACGCCCCCGTCTATCACGGGGAAGCGCCGAGGCCTCGCGAATCACCGCGCGCAAGTCATCCACGAGCGCTGTATACAAAACGCCGATAGAGTACACGAACGGAGCGTAGAGGTGTTGGAAGCGATGGTACCAACGACGCTCCGTATACGGCGCCAACCGAAAGATAAGGGGATTGTCGATATCGGCGTCGAATCCTTTGGTATTCGGCGCGGGATGGTGGTCACGAACGTGTCGCAGAGCCCACAACTCTCCATCGACGCCGAGGGGCACAAAGAGGACCGATCCCACCAGATGGCACGCACCTGGATCTCGCATCAAGGTACCATGGAAGGCTTGATGTCCGAGGGAGATCGCAAGCACCGTCCACCCCGAGTATGCGACGGTAGCCGCAATGTAGGTGAGCACCGCGTTGCGAAAATAGGTGATGTAGGTGAGGTGCGCCGCGCACGTAACCGCCACGACCACCCCGATGAAGAGCCAGTAGGTCGCAGTCGGATTGGGGAAGCCGCGAAGCGCACGCCCCCATCTCTGCACCTTTCTGCGAAGATCATCTTCTGTGCGTTTGGTGTTCATACAGTGTACCTCCCTAAGGCGTTAAGGAACGTGAAGTGAGATCGTAGCCCCTGCGCGAAGGAAAAGTTGTTGTAGGGAAGGTTATATTTCTTCGCTGTCTCCTCAATGATTCGGGAGATCGCCGGATAATGTGCGTGACTCACACTGGGGAAGAGGTGATGCGCGGTGTGCGCATTGGCTCCACCCATCAACCAACACCAGAAATAACTTGTAGGATACCAATCAGCGGAGGAGCGGAGCTGATGCATAAGGTGTGAATCCTCAGCAGGGTGAGAGGTCGTATCGTAAAAGGTCGTTTCGGTAACGTAGTGGTTGAGACAAATAGTCAGAACGAAAACCGTCGAGGCGACGAGAAATTTAGTAGCCACTCCCACGAGCACCCACACCAAGGGCACGTGCAGAAACTTCCACGGAAGGATGACGAACACAAGCAGATACACAATCTTGATGAGAAGAGCTCTAAGGAACGCCACTCGGCGCGACGGAAGCTTATCCACATAGGGGAGCGACCGGCACACGAGGTGCTCAAAATCCTGAATGATGGCGGTGTGCGCGAGCGCGAGTGGATAGAGAAGGATTGCGTAGTAGGCTTGAAAACGGAACCACGGTCGCCATGGATGGTGGGGAGAGAGTCGCAAAAATGGATTCGGAGATGAGTCGGGATCAACCTCCGAAACGTTGGTATGCGCGTGATGCGCGGCCCGGTGCCGCACTCCCCACAACGCTCCATCGATGCCGAGGAGCCCAAAGGTCACCAGGAGCGCGATGCGATTGAGAAGTGAGGAGGCGCTGAGTACCCCATGCGAGGCGTCGTGGGCAGCGCACACCATGAGAAAGAAGGTGGTGACTCCGGCCTGCGCCCACAAAAGGAGCCAGAGGGGACCGGGTTGTAGGAGGATAATCCCCGTGTAGCTGGCGGCCAGGGAGAGAAGTAAGAGGGAGACCTTAATCCAGATAGAGGCGGGCGCGCGTCGGATTGCCCCTGCGCGAGCCAACTCCTCGTCAACGCGCCCCTTGAGCTCACACCAGATCTCTCGACATGTAGGTTTCGTAGCGGACATACCATATCTCCGTTAAGCCCTTGGTTTCCGGCGTCTCCCGACCCGTAAACTCAGGGAAGTTCGAGAGCGTTATCGCATCGGGCCTTCAACGCGACGTCGTTCTCATACAAAGTTATTGCGAGGACCGGAGGAATGGCGCTATTATTTTGGTAACATTGTTACGTAGCACCCCACTACTGCATTAAAAACCATATAATGGTGACTTCTGCGGCGTTAGGCGCTTCATTTAAAATGTCTCATTGTTATGAAGTTTCGCCACGGCGCCCTGGCATCCCGATACAAAAAAGTGATGGCGGCCTCCTTTCTAGCCGCCCACGTCGCGTACAGGAGCGAGGGATTTCGCCAACGAGATGTGAAATTCTTCTTCGATCTCTTTTACGCATGGTGTTGGCAACCCCTTGGGGGAGGTACGGCGGGACTTGAGAATATGCAATTTGCTCGGGCCCTCACAGCCGCTACGAGTCAGGGAATAACGAAACTTAAAGCTCGAAAGGCGAGACCGACCTACGGCCTCACCCGCGGAGGGGTATTATGGTGCGTAGAGGAGATGGTTGCACATCCCGATCCAACCCAGTTCGCGGAGAACCTCTTCGTGGTGTACTTCATAAATAACTACCGACAGAAGATTTTCGGGATCGCAGAGTCGGCCCAGGACTCCTTTCCTCCCCACATCGCAGCCGAGCTGCGCACCCTCCTCGACACCTCTGAATTTATCACCCAACTACGAAAGCAGAGTCAGAGATCTATCGATCAACTACGCGAGTACGCAACACGCTGCGGGGAGCTATCGCTTCAGGCCAGATCTATGCGCAAACGGGGCGCAACGCTGGATGAGATTGCTTCATTTCTAGAGCAGACGAACCCCTACCAACTCAATAACCAGAAACCACTCGATGAGCTGTACTCAGAGCTGCCACCCGATGTCGCAGAGTGGGAGCTCGTTGAGGGGCCCGGGGTTCGGGCGAAACAGCTCTGGGCCCCTATGATTACGATCGCGGAGAGCTATCAACGAGCGCTTTTGGAAGCATCGCGCGGCTCCTCCCTGTGACCTGACCGCTGGCAGATCACAACTCACACACGCCGGCCTGACCACCATCATAGCCACTGACCCACTCCTGCGGAATCGTGCGAACGACGGGAGCGCGACGTCCCGAACGCTAAGAATATGTATTTGAAGCAACGGACGTGCCCCCTATTTCTTTCATCTCACCTGATTAGGAGACCACTATGAATAGATCGCCGCTGTACCTCACCGCACTCATGTCACTCACAATTCCGTTCGTGTCCGCCTCAGCAGCCGAGGAGGAGATGAAGATCGATCGAAGCAGCCGCGCGTTTCGAGAGGCGGAAACAAACCTAAAAGAATCCACCACCGTGTACCAACAGATCTCCGAGGGGAAGATGGGAAAGGTTCCTCAATCGGTCTTGGATAAGACGAAATGCGTGGCGATCTTTCCTAAGACCGTAACAGTTTCAGCCGGACTCGGTGGAACGCACGGAGATGGTGTGGGGTTCTGTAAGAGCTCCGCGGGAACGTGGGAGAATCCGATGTTCCTCAATCTCACCGGTGGAAGTATCGGTGTTCAAGCTGGTGTGAAGTCAGCTGACATCGTTCTCTACCTCACGAGCGACAAGGCCGCTGACGCGTTGCGTCGAGGTAATTTCAAGGTAGGTGGAGAGCTCAGCGCGGTAGCGGGAACGTTCGACAAAACGTTTGAGGCTCCGCAAGCGGAGGTCATCGGATACCAGCGAGCTGAGGGGCTGTTCTTGGGAGCGAGCATCGATGGGGTGAACGTTTCCCGTGACGAGTCTGACGAGCGAGCGTTCTACGGAACCAGGGAGGCGAACCTCACCGCTCGCATGCCAAGCGATCTCGAGAAAGAGGTAAACCAACTTCGAAACGCGCTGCCTCCACACATCGGATAACTCATCTGACGTGACGAGCGAGGGGACTTACCAGGTAGGTCTCCTCGCTTTTTCTTTTTCCTTTTCTCCAAGGCGTGACCATGTTCCTCGTCGCATGGACAATTGTCATCGGATTCTTCGTTGGCCTGATTGGGCGTACTATCCTTCCGGGAGGAGATGAAATCGGGGTCCTCGTGACGACAGGCCTAGGGATCTCCGGCGCTTTGTTCGGAACTGTCCTGGGCAGAGCGCTCGGCATGTATGGGCCTCAAGCTCCGGTCAGCCTCCTCGCGTCGATACTCGGCGCGGTGATCATCCTCATGGTATACCGGCACTATTTCGCGAGCAGCACTATCGCGCGATAGTGTTTTCTATCGATCACTCTCCAACACGCGTCGAACTAACGCGCCCTTCTCATCAGAGAGTCCTTGGATCCGAGCTATATCGACCGCCGCGAGGCCGAGTCGTGCGTAGATCTCCCCGAGCAGAGCGTCTCGTTGAGCGACCGCCTTGGCTTGAAGCTCGACGACACCGCTCTCGCCTCGAGCGATCGGACCGGTAAGAGCTTGTGATGGACCAAGCCGCATCACGTTATCAACGGTCCCGCGTACAAGCGGCTCCATAAGCTGCCACGACAGCTCCTCAGGGATCCCCGCGGCAGCGTAGAGCCGATTGGCGCACTCGAGCAGCGAAACGAGGTAATTACTCGCGAATACATGACCGGCGTGACACAACACCTTGCCCTCTTTTGAGAGGTGGAACACCTTTCCCTCAAGTTTCGTGAACATCACCCGCAGAACCTCTTGGGCATACGCCTCGCCCTCGACGCCGCAGAAGGTGCCGGGAAAGTCTCTCACCGCCATCTCAAGATTCGCGAAGCTCCGAACGGGATGAACGCTCGCGATGTGAGCACCCTTTTCCTTTACCGCCCGCAAAACATCCGAACTGAGGAATCCACTACAATGGAAGACCACGGCGTCCGACAAGAGCGCGCCCTCCTCCGCTATACGCGCGACGACCCCCTCTATCGCCTGATCACCGCACCCGATAAGCCACAACGCGCTCGCGGGAAGATCGGATATCGTTGGGTGCGCCGTCCCCACTCCTATCGCGGCGACAGCCCGCTCACCGGACTCCTGAGAGCGATTGCAGAGATGTAGCTCCTGAACGAGCCCTCGAGCGATCAATAGACGCGCGATTGCCTGACCGAGGCGTCCGCACCCAACAACGTTCAAACGGGGATGTGTCACACGAGCTCCTTACCGGAAACTGACGAAGAACATCAGGTTTACCGCAAGTGGGAAGATCGCCGCAAGGAAGAGGAGCGCTTGAGATATGCCCCCCTCGAAGTATCGCGCGAGCAACGCGTTTCCAGCGGGGTTAGGGGCGTTCGCGAGTACCGTAAGACCTCCAGCCGCGACAGCGCCGGAGAGCACCAGATATCTCAGTTCATCTGAAAAGTGCGGCACAAGGGAGGCGAGATAGGTAATAGCGGCGTTATCATTGAACGCGGAAAGAAACACGGAGCTCAACAAAAGCGACCCCTCACCGAGTCGATTGAGGAGCGGCTCGATCCACCATACCTGAAAGGTTCCATGCACCACCAACCCAGCGAGAAAGAAGCCAACCAAGAGCGGCATACGGAGAGATACTGCCCGTTGAAAGTGGCGAGTGGCGTCGACAAACGCGAGGAAGAATAAAAACCCGCCAATCATCAGCTGAGGACTCTGAGCGTTGAGTACGGTCCACGCCATAAAGAGAAGGTTCACGAGCACTACCCCAAGCGGCACAGATTTTTCTAGAACGGGGTGAGAGGCATCGAAGGGAGGAACCCGTTTCGCGATAGCCTGAAACTCTCTACGGAAAAGATACAGGTAGGCGAATGTGGAGAAGCACACGGCCCCCAACGCTTTCCATCCAAAGGTCGCGAACATGAAAGGGGTATCCCAATTCCACGTGGAGGCGACGATAACCACCGGAGGAGCGGCGAAGTGCGTCAACACACCTCCGACTGAGATGTTGGTAAAGAGGAGGCCGACTGACGCGTACGCCAAGGTCTTGGAGGGTTTATAGCGATAGAAGTGCTGCCCTAAGAGCAAGGCGCAGATCGTCATTGCCGCTGGCTCGGTGATGAGCGATCCGAAGATCGGCCCAACGATCAGAATCGTTCCCCACCACGCGGCAGGAGTCCCCCCTACCAACCGAGCGAGAGTGGAGAGAACCCGCTCCGCGATGTAGAGCACCGGTTGCGATGAGGCGATCGCCATGATGACGACCACAAACACAGCTTCGTTAAAATGGACCGTTTGCTCCAGGAGATGCTTCGTGACACCCCATCCTTTCGACACCGTTATGGCGACGATTAAGGGAAGTATCCAGAGGCCGAATACCGCCTCAAGCTCCCCGAGATAATGCAGGAGCACGGTGAAGAACCTAAGAGGAGGCTCCCCTTCCTCGCCTCTATCCGATCGTTCAAGCCACGAGATGTGCTCCCGCTCCTCTCGCCGTTTTGCGAGACGAAGGAACCACGAGGCGCTAAATGTGTGAAGGATCGCGCAGAAGAAGATGATCGTAGCGAAGAGGTTAAGGGGCTCAACACCTACCCGGTGCCACAACACCTCCCATAACCCGAGTAGGTGCTCATCCCCATAGTCAGTCAGCGGTACGGGGAAGTTGGTAACCAAAGGGCTCGCTCTCAGATAAAAATGTAGGCCGGCGCCCAGAGGGACGCTCTCTGTAAGTGTAAACCGCGGTGGGCCCTGTGCAAAGGATTGGTTTTTTGGTCAGGGAGGGATGGGAAGACCACGTAGGACCCCTTTCGTATTCGATCGCGAGTTACGGCGACGTCCGCGTCAGTGTCAGCGTCAGCGATAAAACGAGGGCGGCTAAAACGATACTCCTAAAGGACGATCTCCCGAGACTCAACCCGCGCAATATCCGCTGGGATAGTTTTCGGGCTCGAATCCGAGCTCTTCACAACCACCCTCCCCATCACCTCTACGGGATGGTCGAAGGTCACATCACCCTGTACCGTAAGCGACTCGGCATGCACAAGGGACGGCACGACCTTCATCCGCCGTTCAAACTCTTTGATCAACGCGTAGTGCGCTGTATCGAGCGAAACCAACGGCAAGCCCACGGCCTTACGCTCGGGATTTACCGTCATCGTGTAGTTAGGGTTCAGGACATAGGCGTCGGAGCGAACGACGAGGAGATCGTTATTGGATTTCACCGGCGCGAAACGAGACCGTGGAACCTGAAGCGCTCGACTCCCCTCAAACACCTCGATGGCCGCGCCCATCGCGGTTTCTATCTGCACAACCTTGCGACTTGATTTGTCCCGAGGGTTCACCGTTTTTTTATTGCTAATCAGGGGCAACGGAACGGTCCCTTCATGGGTTCGCGCCACCTCGACTACGGCCTGAAGGTCGAGCCAGATGTTATTGGTGTTGAAGTGTCGATAGAGGGAGACATCCTGGAATTGCGGAATAATATCTCCCGCCTCCGTGGTTGGGGCTTGGCTGCTCTCTCTGAGCAGGAGACGCCCCGTTGCGCGACGTCGAGCGAGATGACCACCCTTCGCGTCAGCTTTTGTTCGCTCAGCGGTTTCCATCAAAAAGGGCGCTCCCGTTCGAGCGAGGTATCCAAGAATCGCTGGCTCTACCGTCGCCCCAAGATTATCGGCGTTAGCGACGAAGAGGTACCGCTTACCCATCGCGAGCAACGTCTCCGCCAATCCGGTTGCCATGAGCGAGGGATAGATATCGCCGTGTCCGGGTGGATTCCAGTTGAGATCCTCGTTCGACTCCTTCGCCGGGGTTAAGGTATCGAGGTAGACCTTGGGGTGCCGATGTTGTTGAAAGGTCGCTGGCAATCCTGAAGGGCTCAGGTCTCCGTATTCACTCATCACACGCCGCACATCTTCATCGGTCGAGAAGCTCGTCATATGAATGAGCGGTATCGCTACCCCTGTGCTCTTACTGAGTGCACGGAGCTGAAGCGCTATCACATCGTTGAAAGAGTAGCCGTCCTTCACCTTGAGGAGGGACTTCGCTTTTTCAAGCCCCATGGTCGTTCCCAAACCACCGTTGAGTCGCACTACCACCAATTTGTCGAGAAGCTTCATTCCCTCTTGGCTGGCGGTCCCGGACGCAAGGAGATCCTCAAGGGTATCGATAGTGGCCACGGGTTCGATCTCATCCTCCTGGATGATACCCGTCTCTCCGCGGATAACACATTCGAAGAGGCGCTCGAAGTTCGCGACAACTGGCGCGGGGAGGCCATCTCGCTTCATGATTTCAGCCGCCTCTCGTAATCCTTGATGCACCACGGGCTCCTTTCTCCGTTGACGTTAGCTCACACCACGCCCCCACACCTCAATGGGAGAGCGCCTCTAATATGCTCAAAAAAAACCGTTCACGCACTACCCTCGATTACCCTACTGTCCCGTACACCAATGCAGCCTCTGAGGTCGATACCTCATACGCTCCTGTGCGGGGTGGCAAGAGCGCGGCCCCCCCATCCACCAAGTCAACACGACGCCCCGTATCATGAGATGTAATCGTAGCCCCACTGCCAACACAGAAGACCACCGCAGGAGCTTCGCTCGCTGGAATGACCGCGCGAGAGGCCCCCTTGGGCAGGATACGGAGGCTAAACTCCTCGGTAGCGGTTGAGACGACCTCAAAGCCGTCGGTTCCGACCACCGGGTTACAAATCCCGCTCAGTGATGATGAACAATCGATCACCTCAAGCAGGGTCTCAACATCTTTATACTTCGGGGTTAACCCGGCTCGAACCACATTATCGGAACACGCCATGCACTCGATAAGATCACCCTCAAGGTACGCGTGGGGAACGTTCGCTCCGATAAAGATCGCCTGCCCCGGCGCGAGATGAACCTGATTCATGAGAAGCATCGCGAAGAGCCCAGGGTCTTCCATGCCGTAGGTACCGCTTAATCGAGCGAAGAGCGCGGATTCCGCCTTGAGCATCGCCGCCTGGGGGAGCACCTGAGCGAGATACTCATTACACGCTCGTGTCCCCGCGCTGTCGAGCGCGAAGCAGGTCTCGAATACCGCCTTCACAACCTCAGCGTCTCCCGCGCCATCCCCGCGTACAACTCGATCGACAACACTATCACCGACGAATCGTCTCAGGTCAGGAAGCGCGGAGAACAAACTTGCCAGCTCTCCCCTTCCCTTCACACCGTACAGCAACGATACAGGAGTGATCGCTACACCAACCTCAGGCTTATGATTCTCATCAGGGTAGTGCTCAGGGGAACGACGGTGAAGCTCTGCGGCTTTTTCCTTGGTGGGATGAAGCTGAATGGAAAGCCCATACGCTCCATTCACGGAAAGGATTTTAAGCAAAAAAGGAAGATTCGCCCCGAAACGACGAGTAACGCTTTCACCGAGCAGGGCTTGAGGATATCGGCGGAGCGCTTCGTCAAGCGGAAGAGTGCTGCCGTCCGGAAGTTCTATGAGCGAAGGAGCCTTGGGATGCGCACCGATCCAGAACTCCGCGAGCCGGGCATTTTCCGCGTGTCCGGGCACCATCGAAGAGATGCGAGAGCTTCGACCTACCTTGCCCCATGCCGACTCCTGCACCCGCCCCGTCAACCGTAAGGGGCCGCCTATGAATAAATCCGTAACATCGCTCGACACCGGAACCTCTTGTATCTCTGAGAACGTAGCCACGACACTAACGGGAATAGATTCGGCTTTCAAGGAGATAAGGTCGTAAAATAAACAACTTAGGAACCGCTCGCCTTGAGAAGGCACTGAATTCCTCTCTGATGCCGTCCCTACACTCGGATGAGAACCAGCTCACCGAAAACATTCAAATTACTGAACAAAAGCCGGAAGGAGTGACAAGGGAAGAGACCTCTTCAGTAGGCCCTCATTTGCGAGTACAATGGTAACCGTTGTTTAAATTTCTTTTTTTCATTTCCCACCATGCGCGTAGCCCTCATCCACGTCCCCCGAGCCAATTTAACCATCGGCGAGGCCATGAAGATGACCAAGTGGAGCCTGGTTACCGCGAACTTCTTCCTCAATCAGCTCAACAACATCGCGGAGCAATCAAGGGAGCCCTTCTCCCTTGAGCTCTACGCGAAAGGGACGATCGTCTACATCTGCATCGCGGCCGAGGAGGAGACACTAACGCTCATTACCAAGGCGATTTACGGGTGGTGGGCTGACGTCGAGATTCAGTACATCGATGACTACACCGAAGAGACCACCGATCGGACCATGGCGGTAAGCGCGGACCTCGATTTGGAGTTGCCAGACATATACCCCCTTCAAAATTACAGGGTCTTCGCGTGGGACAGCATGGCGCCTGTCGTCACAACACTTACTCGGATCTCGGAATTCGAAAACGTCCTCCTCCAAGTCATCGTCCGCCCACTGCAGGACACCCCCGCGCTGCATTTGAAGTTAGGAGCGCTAAGAAAGGTCGAGCAGTTCTGCCGCTTCTTCCGGACGCGAACGTGGCTTAAGCGCGATATCGCTAATGAGAGCTTGAAACTCGTTAAAGAGAAGTGCCTCTCTCGCTTGTTCATGATCAACTACCGAGTGACCGCGTTCGCGGATCTTCCGAAGGACGCGACAAAGAACGACGCCGCGTCTCTCAAGGCGCGCCTCGCTCATCACGTACGAGCGGCAACCCATGCCGTGAAATACCTCAACACCGCGGACGAGAATCGGCTGAAGACTCGCCCCCTTCGCTACGGACCCTCCGCCATTAAGCTCATGCAACAACGGCGGTTCCACAGCCCCTTCATGGTGTCCGCCATTGAGCTAACGACGCTGTGGCACCCTCCCACCACGGGAACGCTACCCAATACGTCGATCGTGCTCTCTCGAAAGGCGCCACCACCACGCAACCTCCCCTCAACGCCAAACGATCCTCAGATCAGTTTTTGTGGAATCACCAACTACCGAGATCAAAGCACGCCGTTCGGCTTACGGCGATTCGACCGTCGACGGCATCTCTACGTTCTTGGCAAGTCAGGAAACGGAAAATCGTGTTTCCTTCAGCTCCTCGTGAAATCCGATATCGACAACGGCTTCGGGTGCGCGGTGCTCGATCCTCATGGAGACCTCTCTGATGAGATCTTGAAGACGATTCCGAAGCACCGACTCAAGGATGTGGTTATCTTCGACCCGAGTGATCTTGAGCACCCTCCGAGCTTCAATCCGATGATCCCGATCCGACCGGACCTCAAGGTTCGAGTCATGCTCAGCTTCTTAGATACCTTTAAGCGAGTGTTCGGAGATGGCTGGTCCGATAAGATGGATCACCTTTTGCGATACGCTATCAACGCGCTCCTCAACATTCCGGGTGCCAGTATCGTTTCTCTTCGGCGTCTTCTCTCCGATGATGAATTCCGCAGAGAAGTTGTCTCGCGCAGCACCGACGAATCAGTTCGTCGATTCTGGGAAGTTGAGTTTCCGTCCCGTCGCCAAGAATTCGAGGAAGGTCCTGTATCGCAGCTTCTCAATCGCCTCGATGAGCTGCTCGCGACAGACATGATTCGAAACATCCTCGGTCAGCCGACGAACACCTTCGATTTCCGTGATTTCATCGACTCTCGAAAGATAGTGATCTTCAAGATATCAAAGGGCTTGCTCGGCGCTGAGAACGCGTCCCTTCTCGGCTCCCTGATCATCTGGAAGCTCTACGAGGCCGCGATGTCACGAGCTGATATTCCCGTGGAGTCTCGACAAGACTTCTACTTCTACGTCGACGAATTTCAAAACTTCGCCACACCGTCGTTCGGTGAGATCTTGAGCGAGTCCCGAAAATATCGACTCTGCCTCACCTTCGCCAATCAGTTCCTCGGTCAGCTTCCTCAAACGGTCAAGCAGACGATCTTCGGAAACGTGGCGAACCTCGTGTGCTTCCGGGTGGGCGCGCAGGACGCCGCGGTTGTCGCGCAAGAATTTAAGCCGAGATTCGGCGCCGAAGATCTCATGAACCTTCCACTTCGGGAGTTCTACGTGAAGATGAGTATCGACGGCGAGATCCTTGAGGCCTTCTCTGGATACACGCTCAACGTAGAGACCGCTTCCTCGAGCGAGAATTCGGCTAAGGCGTGCATCGAGCATTCACGCTCCAAATACGCCCTGCCCCTCTCGGTTGCTCAGGAGCAGCTCGCGCTATCAGAGATTATGTCCCCTCGGGCGATGGGTCGATCGTAGCGGCGCGGGAAGAACCCCTACCACCACCGAATCACCGTTCTAACCGAGGCGAGCGCGTCGGCGCTCGAGTCTCGTAACCCCCTGAGACAAGGAGCTCCGGCGGCACCGATGGCAGTTCTTCATGGCACTCTCACTGATTTAGGGTTGATACTGGGAGTGCGCCCGGAGCGAGGGAGCATGGTTGGGAATCTAACAAAAAGAACGGTTAGTTGAGGGGCTGAGACGCGAACACTGGCGAATGTCCCACCCCTAGAGATAACGCTATGAGAACTGTCGCGCTCATCGGAGCTGGAAAAATTGGAGAGACCATCACCGCGCTCTTCGCCGCCTCGGGACGGTATAAGGTTAAGGTGTGCGATCTCGACCTCAAACGAGCGGAGATCGCCGCTCGTGATAAGAGCTGCTGCGAAGCCCACCTCGTCAATCTCAATGACGCCGCTTCATTGAGAAAACTTCTCGCTGATTGCGAGATCGTCATCAGCGCCCTTCCCTTCTTTTGCAACAGAGCTGTCGCCCAAGCGGCTCACGACGTCGGAATTCACTACGCGGACCTTACTGAGGACGTGGAGACCTCGAAATTCATCGCGCAACTCTCACAGAATTCGCGCTCCTGCTTTATGCCGCAGTGTGGACTCGCTCCGGGATTTATCAGCATTGCCGCGGCGCATCTGGTCGGCCTCTTAGATTCGGTGGATTCACTCAAGCTTCGAGTCGGAGCGCTTCCGATGTATCCCACGAATCGGTTGATGTACAACCTCACATGGTCTACCGACGGATTGATCAATGAGTACTGCAATCCGTGCGAGGTTATTCAGGGGGGCGTCAAGCTCACGGTGCCAGCGCTCGAGGGCCTCGAGAAATTCTCATTTGATGGAGATGAGTACGAGGCGTTTAATACCTCGGGTGGGCTCGGCACCCTCGCCGACGCGCTTCATGGGAAGGTATGCGACCTCAACTATAAGACGATCCGCTATCCGGGACACAGAGAGTTTGTGTCATTCCTTCTTCACGACCTTAAATTCATCAACGATCGTGACGGACTCAAGCAGGTATTTGAGCGAAGCATCCCAACGACGGGACAGGATAAATGCATCATCTTTGTTGAGGCGTCAGGCACTCTCAAAGGGGTGAGAACTCAAAAGACCTACGCGAGTTGTGTGTACAATCAGATCGTGAGTGGAAAACATTTTAGCGCCATTCAAGTGACAACCGCCGCGGGAATATGCGCGCCTATCGATCTCCTTCTCTCAGGTGCGATCGGGAAGAAGTCAGGTTTCATTCGAGCCGAAGACATCTCACTGACCGACTTCCTCGCGAACGAGTTCGGCAAGCTGTGCCGAGATGATCGGGCGTTGCGGGGGATTGCGTAGGGGGCGAAAAAAGCGTCCGGCACATGGGAGGGCGACCACTCCTGGTCGCCGAAATATTTCATGCCCAAAAAAATCAGGTGATAAAACCACACGGCGACCGGGGACGGTCGCCCTCCCCTCCACAGGGTTCCTAGCTCGCCCCCAACACCCGCTCAAACTTCTCCAACCCAAGATCGAGCTCCTCTTTGGTAATGATCAGCGGAGGAGCGACTCGAAGGGTCTGCATCCGTGTATCCTTACAGAGCAGCCCCTCGTACTTGAGTTTCTTACAGAAATCCTTGGCGCTACCAGCGGCGGGATCGATATCGATTCCGATAAGGAGACCTCGACCGCGCACCTCTCTCACGATAGGAGACCTCATAGCTCGCAAGCGCTCTACCGCGTACGCTCCAAGCTCCGCGGCTCGCTCGTGGGGTTTCTCCTCGTTGATGATAGCGATTACCTCCCGAGCGATGGCGCAGGCAAAGGGATTGCCTCCCATCGTTGATCCGTGCGAGCCCGGGGAAAATACATGCATGACGGAGTCATTCGCGGCGATGCAGGAGATCGGCGCGATACCGCCCCCGAGCGACTTCGCGAGGATAACAATATCGGGATCAACGTTCTCGTGATCACACGCGAAGATCTTTCCGGTCCGACACATGCCGGTTTGTATCTCGTCGGCGATGAGCAGCACGTTGTGTCGCGTGCAGATCTCCCGCACCTTCGCTAGATATCCATCTGGCGGGATAATAACACCCCCCTCCCCTTGAATGGGCTCAACCATCACCGCCGCGGTATTAGGCGTAATCGCGGCCTCAACCGCGGTGGCGTCGCCAAACGGAACGCTTGTGAACCCAGGAGTGTAGGGGCCAAACGCGCGCCGACTATCCTCTGAGGTGCTAAAACTCACGATCGTCGTCGTTCGACCGTGGAAGTTTCCATCACACGTTATAATCTCGGCTTTTTCCTCTGAGATCTTCTTGACGTCATAAGCCCATCGACGCGCGGCTTTGATCGAGGTCTCAACCGCCTCGGCGCCTGAGTTCATTACGAGAACCTTGTCCTTCCGACAGAACTTGGCGAGATCCTCCGAGAGAAGCGCGAACTGCTCCGAGTAAAAGGCTCGCGAGGTGAGCGTTACTTTGTCGAGTTGCGCGTGCGCGACCTTCGCGATCCGTTCGTTGCAGTGTCCGAAGTTGAGCGCGCTATACGCGCTTAAAAAATCGAGGTAGCGATGCCCATCAACATCCGTTACCCACACCCCTTTGGCCGACTCAATCACGATCGGCAGGGGCGCGTAGTTATGCGCGGCGTATGCCTCTGTCTTTTCAATGAGTCGTTTTGTTTTTTCGTCGAACGCCATGAGGAATAACTACCGTGGGGACACGCCCTGTCGCTGTGTCACCTCTCCCCACTAGTATACCCCGCCTCACACGAAAGCGCATAGGTGATAATACCAGACGCTAGAACTTGGCGAACCCAGGGAATCGAGGGAATCCAATAACATCTCGGATATTCGTCATACCGGTGAGGTACATAAGCAACCGCTCAAAACCGAGCCCGAAGCCGGAGTGCGGAACGGTTCCGAACTTGCGAAGTTCGAGGTACCACCAGTACGATCGCTCATCCAGTCCCATCGCGCGGATCTTCTCAAGAAGAACATCGTGGCGCTCCTCACGTTGAGAGCCTCCAACGATCTCACCCAAACGCGGCACAAGCACATCCATCGCGCGAACGGTCTTACCGTCCTCATTGAGGCGCATGTAGAACGCCTTGATGTCCTTCGGGTAGTTCACAACGGTAACCGGCCCCTTTACGTATTCATCAGTTAAAAATCGCTCATGCTCAGACTGGAGGTCGATTCCCCATGTCACCGGATATTCAAAGCTCTTTCCACTCTGCTCAAGGATACGGACGGCGTCCGTGTAATCCATCGTCGTGAACGGTGTCTCCGCGACTCGACGAAGGTTTTCAAGGTGCCCCTCCTGAGCCCACTCCTGCGAGGCAAGGAACTCAAGCTCAGAGGCGGATGAGTGCAACACCTGCTTCAAAACATCCTGAACGAACTCTTGCGCAAGGAGCATATTGTCCTGCAACTCGAAGAAGGCCATCTCCGGCTCGATCATCCAGAACTCCGCGAGGTGGCGCGTGGTATTTGAATTCTCAGCTCTAAAGGTTGGGCCGAAGGTGTAGATCTTCGAGAGGCCCATCGCGCAGATCTCCCCTTCCAGCTGTCCTGAAACGGTAAGGCTCGCTGGCTCCTTGAAGAAATCCTGAGAGAAGTCAACCTTGCCGTTCACGCGCGGAGGGTTCTCCGGATCGAAGGTCGAAACGTGGAACATCTCACCAGCTCCCTCGCAATCAGATGTGCTGATGATCGGAGTGTGGATGTAAAAGAATCCACGCTCGGTGAAGAACTTGTGAACAGCGAACGCTGCCGCGGATCGAACGCGCAACACCGCGCCCATCGTGGCGGTTCGAGGACGGAGATGAAGCTGCTCACGAAGGAACTCAAGGGTGTGCCCCTTCTTCTGGAGCGGATAGCTCTCAGGGTCTGCCTCACCGAGAAGTTCAAGCTCCTTCACCTGAAACTCATACTTCTGCCCCTTGGCAGGTGAGATCACGAGCTCACCCGAGACCTTGATGGAGGCGCCGGTCGAGAGCTTTGGAGCGATCTCGGCATAGCCCGGCAACTGAGGGTCAACCACGAGTTGGAGGTTCGTAACGGAGGTTCCATCTGACAACTCGATGAAGGACACCCGCTTCGATTGACGGTGAGTCCTAATCCAGCCGGCGAGCTGGAGCGTTCCTACGGGCACCTTATCGTTCGAAATATCGCGAATTGAAACGTAGTTGGGCATAAGTCCTCCAAGTTGTTTCGGTATATCAGACTTTGCCTAGAGGGTGCCACCCACTCCTGAGCCGCGCTACCTCAGGCACCCGCAACGTCCTCGTGCACGTAAACGTGAACGTGAAGGTACCCGTCCCAAAAGATCCCCTATCGGCTAGTTTCCTCCCTTGGAAACGTCCAACTACACAAGCACGTTCACGGAATTAGGGTTCCCCTGAGGGGCTTGCCTCTCCCCAAGCACGAAAAGGCTCCCTCTCCCGCTTGATTCTATCCGCCAGAGAGGCTAACCTCCCCAGCACGTTACGGACGTATCGGGGTGTAGCTCAGCCCGGCTAGAGCACTAGTTTTGGGAACTAGGGGTCGGAGGTTCAAATCCTCTCACCCCGATTTTTTTCGTCCATTTTCAAGTAACTACCTTCCCAATCAAAAAAATTTCTTCCTCCCAATCCTCTCTGGCATCAATACCTGATTTCGACCCGCTCTCAGCGGTGATACGCACATTTTCCCCCGATCGTTCGATATCCCTCCGCCGTCTCAGACCCACTGGATCCATCCCTACGCTATGGTTCGCATGAACAGATTCGTACCTATCGTGACATCCATCTTTACACTCCTCAGTTGCCCGCACGGTCATGGGGAGGTCCCGCGAACCCGACGCAACCTCTTCCAGCCCGTGGAGACAACCCCGATGCCTCGCCCGTTAACCGCCATCCCACCCCTTCAAAGGTATCCGATAACGGCGCTCACCCTCACCGCGATAATCACTAACACCCAAGGAGAACGATTCGCGAGCGTCGAGAATCCTGAGGGGATCGGATACAAAGTTGAGAGAGGTACCGTGATCGGTAATGAAGGCGCTCGCGTTGTGGAGATAACGATGCGTGGAATGGTTGTGGAGGAGGCCGGCGCGGAGGGGATCAAGAGGCGGGAGATTTTGTTGAGGGGGGAGGAGTGAATGTTGAACCTGGTGCCAGGGAGGGCGACCGCCCCCCTACGCGAAATCTTCGGGGAACGTGTCGGTCGCCGAAACGTTACATGATCGGAAACCGTTCGCCTAATTAAAACACACGGCGACCGGGGACGGTCGCCCTCCCGTCACCGCCGGCTCGCACACCACCCTATCCCGCCCGCCGAAACGGCTGCGCCCCATGCACCACATTCGACAACCGATCCAGAGACCGATACGAGATCGCCTCCGCGATCGTCTCTTCGTCGATCTGATCGCTCTGCGCGAGATCGGCGATCGTGCGCGCCACTCGCAGCACACGAACGTATCCGCGCGCGCTCATGCCGAGCCGTTTAATCGCCTGGGTGAGAAGATCTCGAGCACCCGGAGTAATCGACGAGCTCTCACGAATTACTCCATCAGATACCTCGTTATTGAGGGTTCCGTACCGCGCGATCTGCCGCTCCCGCGCCAAGCTTACGGCTTCAGCGAGCGACTCATGGTGGTTTGTCTTGACCTCCGGCGGTGTGACGAGGTCCTCAACCTCAACGGACTCAAGTTCCACGTGCATATCGATACGGTCGAGGATCGGTTGGGATAACTTCGCGATGTAGTCGCGGATCGCGTGGTGAGGACATCGACACCCGCCCCCCTTCGAACCGAAACGACCACACGGACACGGATTCATCGCCGCGATTAATTGAAAACGGGATGGAAAGTGAACGGAGGCGCGAGCGCGAGCGACCTGCACCCACCCCACCTCAAGGGGCGACCGGAGGGATTCCACCGTGGTTCGTCGAAACTCCGGAAACTCGTCGAGGAAGAGCACCCCACGGTGCGCGAGGCTTATCTCTCCAGGTCGGGGACCAAGTCCTCCACCGATAAGTCCAACATCGCTAATAACGTAGTGCGGCGTTCGGAAGGGGCGAACGCCCGATAGGATCGGTTCTGTCGGCTGCCCGGCAATACTGTGAATGCGCAGCACCTCCAACATTTCAGCGGATGAGAGTGGTGGCAGGAGCGATGCGAGACGCTCCGCGAGCATACTTTTGCCACATCCAGGCGGGCCTATCATCAAAATATTATGAGCTCCCGCGGCCGCGATCGTGAGCGCTCGCTTAGCGGCGTGTTGCCCGACGACATCGTCGAAGCTCTTCGGCTGGTAGCTCCGCTCACGCGGCGCGCTTGTGTGAAACCGTGGCTCCTCTCGTCCATTGAGCACCCGAATGACCTGCGAGAGCGTTCGAACTCCGAGCACCCGAACCCCGCGAACAACCGCGGCCTCAGCTCCATTAGCTTCCGGCACAACGATGATCTTCCGTTTCTGTTGCGCCGCCGCCACGGCGTGCGCCGTAATTCCGGGCGTCTCTTTGACCTCACCCGTAAGCGAGAGCTCCCCACAGAACGCCAGATCGTTAATCGCCTGCTGTGGCACCCCGCCAAGGGCGCACGCGAGCGCCACCGCTATCGGCAGGTCGAACGCGGCGCTCTCCTTCTTGACCTCCGCGGGCGCTAAGTTCACGAGGATCTCCTGGCTGGCGTCAAAGCCGCTATGCTCCAACGCCGACACGATCCGATCCCGAGACTCACGAACGGCGGTCCCTCCAAGGCCCAAAACGGTGAACCGCTTTTGCCCACCACGAACGGACAATTCGACCTGCACCGGGAGCGCATCGAGGCCGACCACACAACTGGAATGAACGGTAGCAAACATGAGGAGCTTTTCGGGGAACTGGCCGAAAAGTTGCGCTCTTTCCCCCTTCGGGCGGTACGACTTGTGCTACCCATGAGACACCCGAACGGCGAGGCCCGATAAGCTTTGGCGAATCAACGGGTTAGCGGCTGTGCGAAAGAACGACGGGTAATAATTTCCTTTGGGTCGATGGAAACAAATTCAGTAAACGAAGCGCTGCTGCAGGACATCTGGCAAAAGATACCCCCAGAGGAGCGCGCGGAGGTAGTCTCCCGGGCCCAATCAACCGCCATTTCCACTATCCTGGTGGTCCTGATGTTTGGATGGGCGATGGCGGTGGGGATGCGTGAGCAGTGGTATTTTTGGGGAACCTTCCTGATCATCCCCTTCGCCTTCCAGGTCGCGACTTCAAAGGCGTGGCACTCACTCAAACCGAAGCTTATCGTCGAGTACACCGCCGCTCGGGCAGCGGCCTGCCATTACGCGCAGCAAGCGAAAGGACAGTACTTGGTTCCCCAGGCTCAGTTTAAAGGGCTTCTTGAACGCCAGTTCTCCGATGACCAACAACCGGAGTCCGACCTCGGCGCCCAAAAGGAAGAGGAGCCTCGCGGCCCCGTTCCGGTGTGGATCACCCTCTTTCCAGACTCGCTGGTGATGTTCTCCGAGACCCCCTTCGGCTCACAAAGAGAGTTCGCCCACCGCTTCTCTGAGCACGTCTCGGTAAGTACCGAGGAGATGGAGGAGGACTTCGGCGACCAACGGCGGCTCATGCTAGCTGTTCGAGATGAAACAGGAGCGGAACGCCGCTGGGTGCTCACCAGCAAACACACATCTCAACTCTCGGCCTGCCAACGCAAGCTCCTGAGCGCGATGGAGAGACGCCAAGCCCTCGCCGAGCAGGCCTCGAGAGCGAAGCAAAACGCGATTAAGGAAGAGATTCAAGCGGCTCTTGGGGCGTAACCCCCCGTCCTTATACGATTGGTAACTTGCGACTCGAGCGGTTGCGAGTGATGATTAGGGATAGCGTGTATTATCGAGTGTGAACGACGCTCGCTCCCGCCTCGACGTCCCGTCCCACTGACGGTCACGATTGAGCGCGGATGGCGCGTGTACGTTCCCCTTAGCTCATTCAATCAACGACCCTATGAATCGCTCTCGTCACTCGTTCCCCCTCGGTCACCTCCTCACTGTAACGGCTTCACTCCTCGTTTCTGGACAATGTCCGGTCGAAACGGCTCATGCTCAGGCGGGCCAAGACACCACTGGTGCGTCAACCCTTTCCTCGAAACAAAAGGTCAACGTAATCATCGATCGCGAACGGACCCCCGAAGCAACGCTCCTGCTCCTAAAGATCATGGTTCCCCAAGACGCGAAGGTAGAATCCTTCACCCTTGAGAACCCCGCCCGTATCGTGATCGATTTTCACGGAGTATCGATCAAGACCAGCGAGAATTTAGTGCCTCCAAAAAATGCGGTCATTAAAATGATCCGCCTCGGAGCGCACGCCGACAAGCTGAGAATTGTGATGGACCTCTTAACTCCAACCGTGCCTCACTATGAGTGGCGCGGAGGGCCTCGACATGCCACCCTTCGGATCGTTGAGTCAGGAGCCGCACCCGCCGCCGCTCCTATCGCTCCAGCCGCGCCGGTTGCTACCGCGATACCAACTCCTCCAGCAGCTCCGCAACTAGAACCGACGAAAGCTCAAGCGGCTCCAACAGCCGTCAAAGCGACGACGGCACCAACAACGGCGCCAACAACCGCTCCTGCTCAGCCCACGAAACCTCCAGCTCCGACCGCAACGGTGACCCCGACGCAGACGCCAACAATCGTTCCAACAAAGGCGCCAACGATCGCGCCCACGATCGCTCTTACGAAGGCTCCGGTTACACAGCCATCCGTAGAACCACGCATCACAACCACAGCACCGAAACTTCCCGATATGACCGACAAGGAGCTTGAAGAGGCCCTTGATAAAGAGGTCGCGAAAGCGTCGCAAGCGTTAGAGCGCGGTGAAGAGCTTCCAGACCCCGCCGAGCTAGAGGGAGAGGATCTCGTTGACGTACCCGTTGACGATATCAACGAGGGAGACCTCACTGAGGAGAAACTTCCCAAGGGTCAACCCG
Source organism: Bdellovibrionota bacterium (assembly GCA_044345405.1). GTDB lineage: Bacteria > Bdellovibrionota_C > UBA2361 > UBA2361 > OMII01 > OMII01. The sequence continues at coordinate 87,347 of JBIJBE010000003.1, read as the reverse complement.
CGGCTCCAGCGACCAAAGCCCCCGGAATCGTCACCAAAGATCTTCCGACAGGAACGACTAACCAACCAGCCGCAAAACCTGATTCCATTTCAGGGCTTCGCGCAAATCCCATACCGGCGGCTCCTGTGACAGACTTCACGGTGCAGCGAGCGGACTTCTCGTTCCTTGAGCCTGACCATAAAGAGGCGTTCCGCGTCGCGTTGAGCCAGGGGGGCGCCCAAGCGCGGATGAGCAAGGTCGATCCAACCACCTATAAGATTGTCATTCCAAAGTGCGGCCTCGCCAACCTCGGTCTCGCCCTCCCTCAATACCCACCCGCCGAATTCAAAGGGATCTTGGCGGCTACCCCCAAGGTAGAGGGGGACACGGTGGAGATAACTATCCAGGTTGAGGAGGGCGTCTCCCTCTCGACCCTGATGCGGGATAAAGAGGTTTGGATTAAGCGGCAGTAGGTACGAAATACATCCGTCGCATAACCTGAGACCCGGGAGGGCGGTCATTCCTGACCGCCGTGTTGCGTGAGGCGATGCCCTTTTGCGATACGAGACATTTCGGCGACCAGGATCCCCCTTCGCCAAGGCTTCGGGGGACAAACTGGTCGCCCTCCGATTGGCTTGCCCATCCTACTTTCAAGCAGTTACCCCACCCCCCGCTTTTTCGCCCCCCCTAACACCCCCTACGAACTACTAGCACTCAAGTTCCCTCAAGACCTGACCGACCTTGCTCAATACGAGGATCTCCTGCTTAAGGGCGGAAGCTCCCCGGCTTGGCTACTCATACCGTTAACGGTGGGCACTAGTATGGATAAACGCATCTCGATCGGCGTACCGAAGGAAACAAGCAAGGGAGAAACCCGCGTCGCGGCGACCCCGGACTCCGTGAAGAGGCTCGCCAAGTACGGATTCGATATTCACATTGAGGAGGGCGCCGGTCTCTCCGCCGGATTTCGAGACGAGGACTACGACGCCGCGGGCGCAAAAATCGTCTCTCCGCGAGAAGTGTGGGCAACACACCTCGTCACCAAGGTCGCTCCTCCCACTGAACAGGAAAGCGCTACCATTCAATCGGGCGCGATGATCGTCTCGCTTCTTGAGCCGTATCGTAACGGGCACCTCCTCGAGCGTTTCGCTAAGGATAAGGTGGACGCGCTCGCGCTTGAGGCGATCCCCCGAACATCGCGAGCTCAAGCGATGGACGTCCTCTCATCACAAGCTGGGATTGCCGGCTATCGCGCCGTCCTTGAGGCGGCCCAACATTACGGCAGATTTTTCCCAATGATGATGACCTCCGCCGGCTCCGCGAAAGCGACCAAGGTTACCGTTCTCGGCGCCGGTGTAGCGGGGCTTCAAGCGATCGCGACAGCGCGCAAGCTCGGGGCTACGGTGGAGGCGTACGACGTTCGCCCGGAGACGCGCGAGCAGATCTTATCACTTGGCGCCAAGCCGATCGAAATCCAGCTCGACGAATCAGGGAGCGGAACAGGAGGCTACGCGAAGGAGCTCTCTGAGGATTCAAAGAAGCGAATTCAAGACGCCCTCGATGAGAAGCTCTCAAAGAGCGATATCATCATCTCAACAGCGAACGTGCCGGGTCGCAAAGCTCCCCTGCTCATCTCTGAATCGGTCGTCGCCAACATGAGATGCGGCTCCGTTGTCGTCGACATGGCGACACCAAGCGGAGGAAACTGCGCGCTGAGCAAGCCTGACGAGATCGTGAACTATAACGGGGTGAAGATCGTCGGCCACACGAACTATCCCGCGATGATGGCCACCGATTCGAGTAGCTTCTTCGCTCGCAATCTTGTCTCCCTCTTCGATCTCTTTGTGAAACAACGCGACAGTGGGGAATCGACATTCATCGTGAATCTTGAGGACGACATCATCGAGGCGTCGCTTCTCGTTCACCAAGGTATCTTACGCATGAAAGGAAAATAGGAGCGCCATGTCACCAACAATGACCGCGATATACGTCTTCACCCTCGCCTGCTTGGTGGGATACCACGTTATCTGGGGAGTTACGCCGGCTCTTCATACCCCGCTCATGGCGGTAACGAACGCGATCAGCGCTATCCTTGTGATAGGCGCGATGCTCGTGGCGGGCTCACCTCAGGCGAGCCAATCAGTATGGATTCAGGTTGTAGGATTCCTCGCTGTCACGTTGGCGGCGATAAACATCTTCGGTGGTTTCGTTGTGACTAATCGCATTTTAGCGATGTTCAAAAAGAAATAGTAGAGAGCTCGACCATGAATCTAAGTCCCGATTTCTTCGCCTTCGCGTACCTTGTCGCCTCGATCATGTTTATCTTCGGCCTCAAGGGATTGAGCCACCCGAAGACAGCCCTTCGAGGAAACCGCCTATCGATGCTCGGCATGGGGTTCGCCATCGTCGTTACCCTCTTTCATCCGAGCGTTTCGAACTACGGCATCATCTTTGGAGGTCTCGCGGCGGGCGCGGTAATCGGCGTGCCGTTAGCGACGCGCATCAAGATGACCGCGATGCCACAGCTCGTCGCGGCGCTCCACAGCTTCGTCGGCCTCGCCGCTGTATTAGTCGCCTCGGGCACCTACCTCATGCACGTTCAAGAGGGGCACATCAACGCGGTCCTTCTTACTGAGCTCGTGGTAGGAAGCGCAATCGGCGCTGTTACCTTTACCGGTTCTCTGATCGCCTTTGGAAAACTGCAAGCGATACTTGGCTCAGCGCCACTTATTTTTAGGGGACAACACGCGCTCAACGCGCTCCTTATCGGAGCTATCGTGGTACTCTCGGCGCTCTTCGCGTACGATCACAATATCACCCTCTTCGTCGCGGCAACGGCGATCGCCCTTCTTCTTGGGTTCCTTCTCGTTCTTCCAATCGGCGGCTCCGATATGCCGGTCGTTGTATCGATGCTGAACTCCTACTCGGGTTGGGCAGCTTCGGCGACGGGATTCACACTCAACAATCAACTTCTCATCGCGACGGGCGCGCTTGTGGGTTCAAGTGGAGCGATACTCTCCTACATCATGTGCAAGGCGATGAACCGCTCACTGATGAACGTGATCCTTGGAGGGTTTGGAACAACCGCAGAGGCTGCGGCCGCTGACGCGCAGACAAAAGCGTGCCGCTCGGCGAGCACTGAGGATGCGGCATTCATGTTTGAGAACGCCTCAAGTGTTATCGTTGTTCCTGGATACGGAATGGCGGTCGCACAAGCGCAGCACGCGGTCAAAGAGCTTTTTGAACAGCTTCACTCCCGAGGAGTGGAGGTCAAGTTCGCTATCCATCCCGTTGCCGGTCGCATGCCGGGGCACATGAACGTACTCCTCGCTGAATCAGAGATCCCCTACGACTCAGTGCTTGAGCTTGAGGAGATCAACCCAGACTTCGCTCGCGCCGACGCCGTTCTCGTTATCGGCGCTAACGACGTGGTAAATCCAGCGGCGCGCACGAACAAATCAAGCCCGCTCTACGGCATGCCTATCCTTGAGGCGTACAAATCTAAGATGGTGTACGTCATCAAGCGTTCGATGAACCCTGGATACTCAGGTGTGGAGAACGACCTCTTCTACCTCGATAACTGTTCGCTCATCTTCGGTGACGCGAAGAAGGTGTGTGAGGGGCTGGTGAACTGCCTGAAAGCTAACTAGGCTTTCACCGAGAGCCCCCTCTCTCCATCTGTCGGAATCGGTCTCAATTCGTAGCGGATTGCGTAGCGGTTTCCTTCTGCCACAATGGAAGGAGGATTACACCGGGAGGCACATGCTACAACCGCTACCACCCTCACCTGAAGAACTTGCAGCAAAACAGCTCAACACCGAGAAGCTGGCCCTTCCCGCGGCGGAGATACGATACAGCGCTATCGACCTCTCCGTCATAACGGACCGGCTTAAGGCTCACAACGAAGGCACCGGCCTTGGCCCAACCCTTGGACGCCTGATCGTAGGCATGGTCAATCAGCTTGAAGAACTACCGCCGAACTCTCAAGTCCCTCCTCGGAAGTTGATGGCGCATGCGATCCGGGAGGAGAGCTCACAACGCCAGATCTTCCGAGAGCAGTTTGAAGCGGATATGGCCCCCACCCTCGCCGCCATCGGCCTCAAAGTTGGACCTGTTAAGGGAGGATGGGATTTTGTTGGTGTTGGTCGCGACTTCGACTCCACCAAGTTATCGCTCCATATCGAGGATGGAGAACGCTTCGCGAGCTACCTCGCGGCCCTCGAGCCTCTCACCATCACCCCCTCCCAAAAGCGTGGGTTGAGCGCCCTCTATCTGACCCTCTGTCAGCAACTCACCACAGATTACGATCTCTCATCGAGCGATGACCGACTCCTCGGACTCGTGGGCGCCGCCGGATCGATGGTAGAGCATTTCCAAAGGCTCGATCTTCCGACGAAACGACTCCAAACCTATCTTGAGGCGATTCGAGGAAGATACTTGAAGAGCTATGTCGAGGTCGAAAAGCTCCAGCTCGACAAGCCACTTGAGAATGGTGATGGATACCGATTGCTGTGGCACCGCGATACGATTGCGGAGAGACTTCAAGCTGAATGGAATAAGGTACTCGACGTTCTGGTGACGTTAGGGGGCAATGAGAACGCCCGCAAGGTCTACGACACCGCATGCAAGACAGCTCGCCAGGCAATTGAGAAATCAATCGCCGAGGTGTCTCGCTGGGATGCCACCGCCGGCTCGACCTATATGGCGCGGAAGCAACCGTTCCTGAACATCCTCAAATCCGTACAGCTGCGGATGAGTGAGTTCTAGCCCCACATAGTGGGAGCTATGTAGATTACGCGGTTCGAAGAACCTCCCACTGCTCCGGCTTAAATCCAACTAGCCCATACTCCCCAGCGAGCGCAAAGGGTCGCTTCACGAGCATTCCGTCCTGCGCGAGCGCCTCAACGGCCTCCTCTACGCTCATCGTCGCGACCTTCTCGGAGAATCCCCCCTCCCGATATCGCTGGCCTGATGTGTTAAAGAGAGTGCGAATACCACCTCGGCGTTCAATCATGGTTCGCAGCTCATCCTTTGAGGGCGGGGTAACCGAGATATCGACCTCCTCAAATGGAATTCCCTTTTCGCGAAGGAACGCCAGGGCCTTTTTGCAGGTGGAGCATTTCGGGTAGTGATAAACCCTGAGAGGGGTGGTCATAACGGCTAACTCTCGTATATGCACGGCTTCAGTGAGGCATGTGTATACGATCTTGAGAGAGGTCGCAAATCGTATCGATGGGCGAAGGATACGGCCCGCGAGGACGCGGGCCCTACCCCAACAACCGGTAGGGCCCGACTCCTGGCGGGCCGTATGGCAACTGGAGGTATCTGAGCTTCATCGAAAAGCCTGGGACAAGCATCGGGCCATTGCAACGCTACAACCGCTCAATCTTAAGCGAATCCCCCACCAACTTCAGGAGCGACTCCTTACCGTTGATAGAGGTCTCTAAGACGACCTCACGCTCCCACAGCGCGGCGACGTGTTTGAGGGTGTGCTCGGCATACTCAAGCTGAAGATCTCGTCCGTCATGGTAGTGCTTCATGTAGAGTGTGCGGTTCTTGCCGAAATCAGCGTCCTCGATCTTAATCACAGGGATAGAGCCGGTTCCAACGTTCTTGATAAGGTTCTCTTTTACCTCACGCCACCCCTCTTCGCTCGCCACCTTGGTAACCACGCGGTCTTTACCCCTTCGCTCATGCTGGAAGAGGTGCAACTCCTCCATGATCTCACGGGTAAGGAAGCGACGAAGGAACGATTGATCGCGATCAGCTTCACGGATCTCAAAGATCTTTTTCCTTCCTGGAGTGTCGTTCTCGTCTTTGATGCCCTCCGCGGTCGGCGGCTTATCATCAGACCACTCCTTGCCGATATCCCCCTCGTTCCACCGACGCTCGATGTCGTGCCACAACACGAAACCGAGGTGATAGGGATTGAGTCCACCTGGATGAGGACGTAATACCTGGTTGTGCCGCACCAGGAACTCAAGGTGCATCCCTTGTGGGAGCTTCAGCTCGTTTAATATCTTGTGGTGCCAGTAGCTCGCCCATCCCTCGTTCATGATCTTCGTGTCCATCTGCGGCATGAAGTATTGCGTCTGGGCATCAACGATCAGAAGGATATCCCTCTTCCACTCAGGGAGGTACGGATTGTACTTGGCGATAAACTGCAGAATGTTCTCCTGCGGCTCCGCTGGCACCCTGGTGAGGTTCGGTGCCTTATATTCAGGGGCGGGATGAATCTCTCTCCAGGGGTCCGCTGGAGGCTGCGATCGTTCCCACGCGCGAACCACCTGCTCATCTTGAGACAGCTGCTTTATGGCGAGATTGCGGGACCGCTGGTAACAGATCGCGTGCGCGTGATCGATCATGTTCTCGACCGCCTCTACACCGATCGAGGGATCCTCTTGATATGAGCTGATACGTTGCCCATGGCTCTTGAATGACTGAAGAACGTGCTGAGCTTTCGTGCCGGAGGTAAAGGTGAAGTTATTGGCGAAAAAATCGTTGTGCCCATATACGTGGGCAATCGTCAGCACCTGCAAGAGGAGCGAGTTATCCCGCATCAAGTACGCGAGACACGGATTAGAGTTAATCACCATCTCATACGGAAGCCCAGATACACCGTAGTCGTACATCGTCTTCTGCCGCTCGAACGACTTACCGTACGACCAATGCGGGTAGTGCGATGGCATACCGGTGTAGGCCATGTATCCCAGCATCTCATTGTGGTCACAGATCTCAAACTCTTGGGGATAGCAGTTCAGCCCGTAACGATGGACGAGCTCTAGTATCCGTTTATCCCAATCCGCAAGTTCGTCGATATTGTGTGACATACCTTCCTACGGCGCGGCCGAAGCCGCCCCCTCGCTCCCACCAAAAACTTTTCCGTGAGCTGAAACACCGCTCGCCTTATCCTTCAGCAGGAAGCTTCGGAAGCCTTCCCAGAGGTCCTCTTTCTTCTCAATCGTAATCATGTGGAAGTTATCGGCCTTGATAGCGCCGAACACCTCCAACATGCTCCCGCTGTAGTAGGCGCTTCCCGAGGGCTTTATCTCACCGTAGCCGAAGAGATTGCACACCTTACACAATTCCTCAGCGGCTTGAAGCGCGCGCTCATTGTCGGAGTAGAAGTTGTCACCATCAGAGCAGTGAAACGCGTACACGTTCCATAGCGATGGGTGATACCTATCCTCGATGATCTCAAGCGCCTTCTTATAGCCCGACGATATGTAGGTACCGCCCGACTCCACCTTGTGGAAGAAGTCCTCCTCGCTCACCTCTTTCGCCTCAGTGTGATGGGCGATAAAGACCACCTCAACGTTGGCGTATTTCTGGCGAACGAATTGATACAGAAGAAAGTAGAAGCTCCGCGCGAGGTACTTCTTCACCGTACCCATAGACCCCGAGGTATCCATGATACAGAAGATCACGGCGTTCGAGGCCTCTTTGGTTGTCGGCACGATGTGGTAGTACCGCATGTCGTCCTCGTGGAACGGGAACCGAGGTTTCTCACCATCGGGACCGACCTCACGGCTTCGACGTACCGACATCCACCTGCGGGCTCGATTACGAGCGGTCGCTCGCTTATCGAGTCGTGGGCGAATACCAGCGTGACGGCGTCCCTTACGCTTCCGGGCGTCGTCTGACACGATCTCTTTCAAGGCTTTCCTCTCGAGCTCCGGAAGCTCGAGGTCATCGAACATGATCGCGATGAGCTCCTCAAGGGTAATATCGGTCTCGAAGGCGTCGACACCTGGCTGATCTCCACCTTTACCGCCCTGTCCTTTCCCCTCTTGGTCACCCTGCTGGACCACATCACCCGGCTTCTGTTCTCCATCGCCCTGAGCGACTCCGGGAGAGTTTTCGCCGTAGATGAAACGGTACTCCTTTACCGAACGGATCGGCACCTTGATAATCTTATCCCGATCACGACCGATGATTGATTCCTCAGCGAGGATATCACCGATGTTATCGCGAATAGAGTCCTTGATCTTTTGGCGGTGCCTCATCCTATCTCGCGCGCTCCGGTCAGAGCGCTGCGAGCTAGGAGTGTAGGGACGAAATATGGTCGACATTACACCTCACCGAAGCGGGGAACGTTTAGTCCTTCCAAAGATTGTTGGCGGCGTACTTCAGGATCACATCCACGCAACTCGCTGGATATCCGTTTCGAATAAGCTGCTCAACCATCTTGTTGTACTTCTTGTGCTGGTCGTCATCTCGAGTACGAGCCTTGGTGATAATTCGCGATACATCGCGAACGCTCGCCATAAGCTTCTTCTCGATCGCCTCTTTGAGCGGCTCGTAGCTCTCGTACGTAACCTTCTCGCCGCGGCGTCCAGCTGACCAGAGGTACGCGATGACCTCCTGACGGAATCCATCACATGCGGTGCCGATGATAGCGATCTGCTCCTCGATGGACTTCATGAACCCCTCGTCCGGCTCGAGCACTTCGCCCGTGCTGCGGTCCTTAAACTTCTTCTTCGTCACGTAGGACTCAGCGTGGTCGAGGTAGTTCTGGAAGAGTGATTCGGCCTGCTCTTGGTAGGAGTAGACGAACGCCTTCGTGATCTCCTTCTCAAGCACCTCAAGATACTCCTTGTGGAGGGTGTCTTGGAGGAACTCAAGGTAGCGTTTCTTAACGTCATCCGCGAAGTCCGCCTCCTTAACCATCGACACGAGCGCCTCTCGTACCGAGATAGGATTGATAGCGTTCATCTCCACGTTATCAGAGAGCGCGTTGTCGAGCGCCTTCATGATGAAACGGGTCGAGATACCATTCATTCCCTCGCTCTTCGCTTCTTCACGAAGTTCTACCACATCGATGCGCTTGGTCTTACCCTTCTCCACAACCTCTTCACCGTTGTAGAGCTTGAGTTTGGTCATCAGGTCGCACTTGTTGGTTGGCTCAAGTCGAGAGAGGATCGCGAACATCGACGCGATCTCGATCGTGTGCGGAGCGATATCGGCTGTGAACTGCGATTGGCGAATAATCTTTTTATAGATCTTCACCTCTTCAGAGAGCCTCAAGTTATACGGAACCTTCACAGTCACGATACGGTCAAGGATCGCCTCGTTCGTGTGATCGCTCTTAAACTTCTTCCACTCCGCTTCGTTGGAGTGCGCCACGATACAGGTATCGACGTAGATCATTCCGTGACGCCCGGGAGCTGGAATCGATTTCTCCTGGGTCGCGGTGATCATCGCGTGAAGATACTCGGTCTCGTTCTTGAACACCTCGATGAACTCAACCATTCCGCGGTTACCCACGTTGAGCGCGCCCGTCAGGTCGAGCACTCGTGGATCGCCCTCTGAGTAGAGGTCGAGCTTTGAGATATCCTCACCACCGATGAGAACGCTTGTGTCTTGGTTGTTTGGATCTACCGGGGGCACAACACCCACGCCCCGCTTGGCTCGAATCGAGAACTCTTGTGTCTTAACGGGAACATCCTCCCACTTGCCTTTGAACTCCTCCTTGAGGCGATATCGACATACCGGACAAAGGTCTCCCTCGATCTCAACACCGAGCATTTTGGAGAACTCCTTTCGAAGGTGTCGAGGCACGAGGTGCAGCGGCTCCTCGTTCATCGGACATCCCTCAATCGAGTAGAAGAACTGAATGTGCTCAAGGCCCTTCTTGAGCCGCTCCACAAGGGAGCTCTTTCCTGAACCTACAGGACCTACCAGGTAGAGCACCTGTCGACTCTCCTCTCCTCGCAGCGACGCGGAGTGAAAATATCGCACAATCTGGTTGAGCGTTTTCTCCATGCCGAAGAACTCGTCGGCGAAGAAATTAAAGACTTTAAGTTTCTCACCCTTGAAGATCCGCTTGAGACTCGGGTCTTGCTCAAGGTCAACCTCGACGGTGCCCTTGTCAGCGATCATGTCGTAGAGCCGCTTGTGCGCGAGCTTTACCGCTCCTGGGTTCTCGCGAACTTTCTCAAGGTACTCAAGCATCGTACCTTTCCAGGAAGTTTTTTTACGGGTCTCGCGATCCTCTTGGATCAATTTTTGGAATTTATTTTCCTTCGACATGGAACCTTCTCCTTACGTTCGCAGAATCACCACCCACTCATTTCAAAGAACATGCTTGAGATCCCCCTCACGCGCCCCTGTTGTGGTCAGTGTCTGATCTTAATCGTCTCTCGGAATTCGGTATCGATACTGCGAATACACAGCTCAATCCTCTCCCCGGGAAACGACCCGCTGCTAAAGACATCAACAACTTCATTCGGCTCAAAAGGTGAACTATATGAGGAATCACGCTCCTCTTACGGTAAACAATCTCCAGAGAGACCGAAAACCCCATTCACATCCGGATCCTCTACCCTTCACGCACTTAGCCGTTAATTGTTTGATGTCGCAGCCCCAAAATCGATTGGCTGGTGGCCATTTTTTTTGAATCTTTTTTTGGCTTTAAGAGAACATCGTACTACGCCGTGAAACAGCGCGCGTGAAACCGTACATCCGCTCCTCAGGGAGCGCTATGAACCCTCTTAGGGACCGGGTCGAACGACACTCGTCACTTACAATCTCCGATACCGAGATTACCCAAATCGCTCGGCTTGATCCGCCCCCTCAAAAACCTGAATAGCGGGCGGATTTCTATCCCTTACATTGGTTCTATTTGTAGGTAAAGATTGAGGAATCCCGTTTCCCGGTATAGACTTCGTCCGAACCGCGCTCAGAAGGAAATTCCTATGACCAACACACCCCCCTGGCGACGAACCGCTACCACCCAAGACGCGAAGGAACACGGTCTTCGAGAGTCGGAATACACCGCGGTCAAAACCGCGCTGGGGCGTGAAATCAATATGGTCGAGCTCGGTATCTGCTCGGCTCTTTTTTCGGAACACTGTTCCTACAAGAGCACAAAGGTTCACCTCGCTACCCTTCCGACAACGGGCCCCAAAGTTATCGTCGGGCCGGGGGAGAACGCATGCGTCGTCGACATCGGCGACAACGAAGCGGTTGTATTTAAAGTTGAGAGTCACAATCATCCATCGTTCATCGAGCCTTTCCAGGGCGCGGCCACCGGCGTCGGCGGCATCCTTCGAGACGTATTCACGATGGGAGCCCGACCGATCGCGCTCCTCAACTCGCTTCGTTTCGGAGACACCGCTCTTCCAAAGAGCCGGTATCTTCTCCGTCGCGCGGTGAACGGCATCGGCTTCTACGGAAACTGTATGGGTATCCCCACTGTTGGTGGCGAGCTCTCGTTCAATCCATCGTTCAACGGTAACTGCCTTGTGAACGCATTCGCGCTCGGCGTGGTAAAACAGGACGAGGTATTTCTCGGCACAGCGGCGGGGATCGGCAACACCGTTCTCTATGTTGGTTCTAAAACCGGGCGAGATGGAATCCACGGCGCGAGCATGTCATCAGAGGAGTTTGATGATAACTCCGAGGCGAAGCGCCCAACCGTTCAGGTCGGCGATCCCTTCCAAGAGAAGCTCCTTCTTGAGGCGTGCCTCGAGGCGTTCAAGAGCGGCTGCGTTGTCGGCGTGCAGGACATGGGCGCGGCGGGTCTTACGAGTTCGTCATTTGAGATGGCGGATCGAGGGGACAACGGTGTTCGCATGCACCTCGACCGAGTCCCTCAACGTGAAGAGGGAATGAATCCCTATGAGATTATGCTTTCTGAATCACAGGAGCGCATGCTCTTCATCGTGAAGGCAGGCCAAGAGGACAAGCTGATTGAGATCTTCAAGCGATGGGAGCTCGACGCGGTCGCTATCGGCGAGGTTATCGCTGGTGGTGACGTGGAGCTCTTCTGGCACGGTGAACTCGTATCCTCCATACCAGCGAAGCTTCTGACGAGCGCGGTACCGAAGTACAACTGGCCGATGACACCGCCGTCAGATCCATCTCTCACGGCTCCGATCGATCTTGAGTCGATTCCCCTTCCGAAGGATCTTGGGTCGACATGGATCTCCCTCCTCGGCTCTCCGAACCTCTGCTCACGACACCCTCTCTACAGCCAATACGACTCGACCGTACGAGCGGACACCGTTGTTCATCCCGGAAGTGATGCCGGCGTTGTTCGAGTTCGTTCCGCGAGCGGCAAAGAGAAGGGTATCGCCATCACACTCGACTGCAACTCTCGTTACTGCTCGATCGACGCGCACAACGGAACAGCGCACTCACTCGCCGAGGCGTGTCGCAACATCGCCGCGACCGGCGCGATCCCGCTCGGCATCTCTGATTGTCTCAACATGCCGAGCCCGGAAGATCCAAAGACGATGTACCAGATCGCGCATTGTATTAAGGGACTCGGCGAAGCCGCTCGAGCCTTCGACGTTCCTGTCGTGAGCGGCAACGTGAGCCTTTACAACCAGACACAGGGACAAGGGATTCAACCGACCCCTACCCTTGCCGTCGTTGGCTTACTTGAGGACGTGCATAGCGCGGTTCCCTCCCACTTTAGACGGTCGGGTGATACGATCCTTGTAATCGGAGCCACCAATCCTAACGAAGTGGGTGGAAGCGCCTACCTCGCGACCACGCACGGTATCGAACGCGGCGCGCTCCCGAAGCTTGATTATGCTCTCGAGCGAACAACATGCGACGGTATTCGCGCCCTAATCAACGCGAAGCTTCTCGCTTCATGCCACGACATCTCAGAGGGCGGACTTGGCATCGCACTCGCTGAGTGCTGCTTTAAGGATTACGACGCCCCTCTCGGCGCGCACCTTACCCTTGCGAGTAGCGGGGGACGCCCTGATGGAGTTCTCTTCGCGGAGACCGGAGCGCGCTTTATTGTAAGTTGCCCCCCGGAGAACACAGCGGCGGTAAAGGAGAAGCTCTCCGCTCTCGGTCTCACCGTTGGCGGCGAAGGAAAGGTCTCCGGCTCAACGATCAAGGTCGAGGGGATCGCGGAGATAGACGCGGCGAAGGCATTCAAGACGTGGTTTACGGGACTCGATCAGATCTTTGAGGGATAAGGCTATGTTCAGCGAAGATAAATTTCATGACGAATGTGGTCTCATGGCGGTGTGGAACCACCCTGAGGCGGCGAACCTGACCTACCTGGGACTTTACGCTCAGCAGCACCGCGGACAAGAGGGCGCGGGCGTTGTATCCGTCGATCGAAATGGTGATGACCTCCCCCACTTCTACGTTCACAAGGGGCTCGGCCTCGTGGCGGATGTCTTCGGAAGCTTTGACTTCACGGGGCTCCCGGGGGGCGTAGCGATCGGTCACGTTCGGTACACCACCGCTGGTGGAAACCGATTAGCGAACGTTCAGCCCTTCGTCGCTGACATCGCCCTTGGACATACGGCGGTCGCGCACAACGGAAACCTCACCAACGCGGACGACCTCCGTCGAGAGCTGATCGAGCAGGGATCTATCTTCGCCTCAACCTCGGACACTGAGACGATCTTGCACCTCCTCGCCCACGGTGACCGGGAACAACCCCTCGTTGAATCAGTTATCGCGGCCCTTCAAAAGATAAAGGGGGCGTTCTCGCTCCTTATGCTCTTCGAGGACCGCCTCATGGTGTGTCGCGACATGCACGGCCTTCGACCACTTGCGATCGGAGAGCTTAATGGTGCCAAGATCTTCGCGTCCGAAACGTGCGCGTTCGATCTCATCGGAGCGACCTACCTCCGTGATGTTGAACCTGGTGAGCTCATCGAAGTGTTCCGCGACGGCTCAATGAAGAGCTACTTCCCCTTCGGTTTCTCACGTCCCGCGCCCTGCATCTTCGAGTTCGTCTACTTCGCGCGCCCCGACTCAAAGGTCTTCGGCAAGAACGTCTACCAGCTCCGCAAGAACATGGGCCGAGAATTGGCGGTCGAGAAGCCGGTCATGGCGGATCTCGTTACCGCGGTCCCCGACTCAGGTGTCGCCGCCGCTATCGGCTATGCCGAAGCCGCGAAGCTCCCGTATGAGATGGGACTCGTTCGAAACCACTACGTTGGAAGAACATTTATTGAGCCAAAGCAATCCATTCGAGATTTCGGCGTAAAGATTAAACTTAATCCAAACCGTGACGTGCTCGCCGGAAAATCGATCATCGTCGTCGATGACTCGATCGTGCGAGGGACAACGAGTAAGAAGCTCGTCGCGATGCTCCGACAAGCGGGAGCCCGAGAGATCCACCTCCGCATCTCCTCCCCTCCGACAACGAACCCGTGCTACTACGGTATCGATACCCCCGATAAGCACGAGCTCATCGCCTCCAAGCACTCAATTGAGGAGATCGCTGAGTACATCGGCGTTGACTCCCTCGCCTACCTCTCCACCGAGGGGCTCTACCGCGCGGTTGAGTCAACCCAGGGTAAATATTGCGACGCTTGCTTCTCTGGAAATTATCCCGCGGGAATGCCGGTGCAGATTAAGCCGAAGCGACAGCAGATGCTCTTTGAGCGGGACTGAGGCCGCCGCTGCCGAAATCGCGAAGAACATAAGGTCGAGGAAAGGAGTTGACCGTAACGTGCTGAGCACCCCTGCAGCCTACTTCTTGAACCGGCTCTGCCAGCTCCTTACATAACGACCGCTAGCGCCAGAGGCGCCCACGGTCCGCCCGCCGCTCACCACCGCTCAGGGGCGCATTCGGCGGAAAATTGCTTGGGCCTCGGCGCTCAGGAGCGATCCTCTGATGAGTGCCCCGGTGTGAGGACGCATCTTCGGGTTGTTCACGCTCTACCTCCTGCGTACGAAGATACCGCCTAAAATGCTCGATTCCCCGTTGCGCCCTCATCTTTGTGGAGATAGTTGGACTTCGGACATCCGTTTGCTCTGGTTCGCCCCCCCCTAGACCACAGTACTGAAGGACCGCTTCGTAATCACGGCGGCGAATAGCTCCCGCGGTCAGCGCGCGATCAAGAGCCGCGCGGGTCCACTCGTACTCATCACAACGGTCTACAGAAGCCGTAAAGTCCCGAGCCTTTTTATCCTCTACAATTGAAACTATATCGATTGACTCATATTTGTCACTTTTCGCGGTGCGAACAGCCGTAGCCTCACAGCGGCGCTTATCTGACTCTAACCAACGAGCCTCCAGTCGAGCCCATAGGTAGGGGATGAACTGCTCCGAGGTCGATTTGTTTATGTTCGCTTTTTCAGGATCAAAGACAAATAGGGTATCGAAGAAAACCTTGAACGGGTCCTGATCCATCATCGCGACCCGACCGAGCCGTTCAACTTTTCGCTGCGCGAGAGCGCCAGCGGCAAGCATAGCTGGAGCGCTTAACCGGCTTATCGCGTCAAAGAGAGCTTTAGCGGTAAGGTCGTTCTTCACAAAGCCCTCCCGTGTTGCCTCATTTGACGGAATGGTGCGACGCTCGTCGTCTGACAGATTAGCGTCACGATGAGACACCCAAAGGTCGTTGTCACTGGTGCCAGGCTCCTTGCTTTCCTTGCTTTACCATGCGGTCAGGCGCTTGTTTTTTGCCCCCATAAGGCTGCAGCTCTAGAGCTGCGGTCCACGCATTCTTTGTCTATAACTTTGGCTCTTGGCCAGAAGGAGCCACGTGATCTCTTGTTCACTATGAGTTAGCGGAACAACGGGGTCGCGTGCGCTGTTAACTGTGAAGTCAGAGTCTTATGAGAAGTTAGTCTGAGGAATGAAATTCGCGATCCTAGGGGGATGGGGAGCGAACATCCCGGGCGGATAAGGCACCATGAGTCCGGCGCTCCACTTCATGAAGGCTTCCCGGCACAGCGCTTTTATGTGCCTGAATGATGATATGAACGCCTGGCGAAGGTCGTTGCAACAAGAGAGACAGATCATTTTCCTACCTTTGATGGGAGGATTCCGTTGAGCAAGGAGGGAGATCGCGAGAAGCTTGGGGACTCCGAGTGGCGCTGCTCCAGCCTGGTCAGCGAGATAAATCTGCTCGTACTTGGAGATGGTTTGTAGAAGCGTTTTATGAAACTCCTCCGCGGTAGAGGCCTTGGTTGATGGAAATGCTAGTCGAAGCTCTTCCGGGGCGAGTGTAATAGAAAGGTCTTGGAAATCATCGGAGCTGAAATATTCAGACAGGCTCTTGTTCTCTCGTTGGGGATTAGTTGGATCCGCTAATGGGCGAACTTTATCTCTTGGGATCGATTTCGCAGGGATTACCTGTTCTCCTCTCAGGAGATACGGGTATGAGCTAAGCCCAGGATACTCCCGCATTGACGCAACTAGTCCGTCTTTTACGGGATTTAGGGAGCAGTAGGCGAATAGTTCAAGAGCTTTGTCTATGTCCAACACGGCAGGACTGTCGAAACGTGGAGCCCAAACAGTTCGTTGTCGTCGGTTGAGGAGACGGTTGAGGTAGTGAGCACTCTCCGCTTTGAAGTACCCGATAAAGCTCGAAACATCCTGAGGGTTTGTCACCCGTACGAGAAGGTGTACGTGGTTAGCCTGAACAACAAAGCAGATGATTTTAACAGGGTAGAGCTTTTGGGCTCTGGCGAGGGCGGACCGAATAAGAATATTCATGAATCGCAGAGGGACAAACGGAAGCCCCTCCTCAGTTCGAAAGGTGATGAAGTGTATCTTTCCGGGAACGAGAAATCTTGGATTACGCATGCAGGTGTAATCGGGGAACGGGGCAGAGAGTTGCTTAAAAAGAGCCTGGCACCAGTGACGAAAACGCTTAAAAAGAGCCTGGCACCAGTGACGAGCAGCTTAAAAAGAGCCTGGCACCAGTGACGAACCAGAAAGAGCCTGGCACCAGTGACGAACCAGTGACGAAACGCTTAAAAAGAGCCTGGCACCAGTGACGAAGAACCCGTGCTACTACGGTATCGATACCCCCGATAAGCACGAGCTTATCGCCTCCAAGCACACCATTGAGGAGATCGCGGAGTACATAGGTGTTGACTCCCTCGCCTACCTCTCAACCGAGGGGCTCTACCGCGCCGTTGAGTCAACCCATGGTAAATATTGCGACGCTTGCTTCTCTGGAAATTATCCCGCGGGAATGCCGGTGCAGATCAAGCCGAAGCGACAGCAGATGCTTTTTGAGCGGGACTGATAGTCCGCATAAGCCGCTTCTGGTGTCCATGTGGACTTAGATGGCCCATGAATACAAGTGACGGGACCACAAAGGACACTGAAAACTCAAAGACAACGGTGAGGCTTTGTGTTGTACGGTAAAGCCGTTGCTCCACTTCACGTGACATCCAGGTGCTTGGGTTGCCCGGCTTAACTCTCACTACTACCAAACAGTTGGACGTTGCGCCCGCTGCTCCGCTCGCCTCATGAGCCTAGGATGAGAACCAGCTCCAGAGAGTTTTGGATAACGAGCAAAGGTCTCACAATCACCCGGTTGTGAAGACAGGCATTCGATATCATCACGCTCGGCCTCTTGGGCCTTGAGGTAGCGCTTAAAATGATCGATTCCCCGTTGAGCCTTCGTCTTTATGGAGAGAGCGGAACTTTTCAGCGCTCCATGCCCTGTTTGGGCACCGCCTAGACCAAAATACTGAAGGATAGCTTCATAATCACCGCGGCGTAAAGCGCCATCTACCAACGCGTTTTCAAGCGCGGCGCGTGTCCACTCGAACTCATCCCGACGATCTACGGATGCCGTAAAGTCGCGTGCCCCTTTGTCCTCCAGCATCGAGGCCATGTCGGTAAGCTCTCCTTCACGTCCCCTGACGGATCGAACAGCCTTATCCTCACACCTCTTTCGATCGGACCCCAACCAACGGGCCTCGAGACGAGACCACAGATAGGGAATAAACTGTTCTGATGTCGACTTGTTGACGTTCGCCTTTTCTGGATCAAAGACAAAAAGTGTATCGAAGAAAACCTTAAACGGGTCCTGACCTATCATCGTTACCCGTCCGATTCGCTCTACTCTTCGCTGCGCGATGGAGCCAGCGGCAAGCATAGCTGGAGCGCTTAACCGACTTATCGCGTCAAAGAGAGCTTTAGCGGTAAGGTCGTTCTTCACAAAGCCCTCCCGTGTTGCCTCATTTGACGGAATGGTGCGACGCTCGTCATCTGACAGATTCGCGTCACGATGAGACACCCAAAGGTCAACGAGCCTTCCCACCACGTAAGAGATGGGCATTCGGGCGGCGACATCATGCTGGGGCGCGACCTCAACCCACGCGTTGCAGATCCGACACAACGCGGCGGGTATTTCTGAAATAGAAACATCAGAGCTAGCGGCGACCTCTTGAAGAAGGGACTCCACAGGCACTTTGATTGTCAGAAGATTTCGGAATATCTCGATGTCTTTCCTTGAGCGCGAGCCTACAATTGCTAGCGATTCCTCAACATAGTGGGGCAACTGCTCGACAGAAACGGAGAGCCCCTTTATCGCCGGGCGAAACGCTCCCGGTAGGGTAGCACGCTCCAGATCAACAATCTCACCGTACCGACACGACTGCGTACGATCTACTCTATCCATGGACTCCTCTTGTATTCTACCTGTGAACATCGATTCATCAGCGTCCGAAGGACAGCGTGGGCAAGAAAATACGACACCCCACGAGACGCGCAAACACTTAGTTGGCCAGGAATGACTAGAATTTAGTTAGAGCATCGCCCGTTATCGCCCGTCTTCCACTCGAAGGAGATACCGCGATACCAGACCGCCGTGGACGCCCGCTTTATCTCAGACACCGCGCGCCCCCTCGCTCTACACGTAACGCACAGGTGACATTACATGATTTCGGAACATTCCCATCAGACCGTGCGGAGTATGATTCCACTCGCCTCACACCCTCACTTCCTGCTATATCCTACCGGATGCAGAGTCATAGCAGATTATCGGACAAAGAAAGGATTTTCCTTGCCGCGAATGTATTGAACGCGGACGACTCTGTGAAGGAGCTGGCTCGAAGATCCGGTCTGAGTCAGCACGCCACCCGACACGCGAGAGACTCGCTTCTTCGTCGTGGCATAATCACTCCCATCTATCATATCGATCACTTCGCTCTCGGATACCTCGACGTTACCACTTTTTTTAATCGAGGAGCCGAGAGCTCCGCTGGCCAAAAGCGTTTAGAAAAAACGGTTATGACCCATTCCCGCGTCATGGGATTAAACCGAATGGGTGGCGGCTACCGGTATATGCTGTGGTTGTGGGCTCAACAGATACATGAAGTCGATGAGTTATTTACACTCCTGAGACCGGCGGAGGCCGGCGCCCATTTCGAGAAAACGGTTCGAATTGCGATCGATTGGAGTGTTTTTAATCCTCTCTATCTCTCGCCATCCTCTCACAAGAGAGAGAGTATTCACCTTACATCGAAAACTCCCGTACGAGCCTTAGACGATACAGATGGGAGAATCCTCGAATTTTTGAGCGGCAATCCTGACACGTCTCTCCAAGGGATAGCTCGCGCCATGGCTATGAGCGCGAGCTCCATTCAATACCGAATAGACAAACTCACCGAACAGCGAATTATTCGGGGCAAAATATACGTACTTCGAACCGACAAGATCGGCGTGCAAACCTACCGTCTTCTCCTCGTGGACCGAGGAATGAGTCCGGATCAAAAAAAGCTTCTCTATAAAATGATAGCCCTCTGTCCGAACGTTGTGGCGGCGATCTCGTGTACCGGAAACTGGGACTTCGAACTACGCTTTGAGACGGAGAACAGTCGAGAGTTGGACACCTTCTGCCAGTCTCTCTACGACACCTTTGGCCCCGCCATCGACTCGGTCAAAATTATTCAACAATTCGAAACTCTTAAACGAATCAGCTATCCACAACGGCTCGTGTCATAGCGGGAAATTGTGCCCGATATGCCGGCACCCAGAGCACTTTCTTCTCATCGCTCGTCGAAGACCATGTCCGTGTATTCAGACGCCGGCCGGCCTTTATTGCGAGAGGCAACGGTATTGATTAGACTCGCCGGCGACACCCCTCTAGGAGAGAATTCATGAAATTCGCGATCATCACAGATAGTCACATCGGCCCGACCCCATTCTATCGGGGCAACAATCGTATCATGAGTTTCGAATCTGAGCGCGTTATCACCGAACTCGTGGAGACCCTCAATAACCAAAACGACGTAGAGTTCATCGCGCAACTCGGAGACATCAGTCAGGACGATCTCAGGTATCCCAGCGTAGAATTTGACCGGGAAAATTTTAAGAGAGCTCTCTTTTACTTCGGGAAATTCAAGGCTCCCGTTCATCACACCGTCGGCAACCACGACCGAGAGAACTTAACGTATGAGGACCTCTGCGCGCTGTTACACCGTGAGAAGCTCCACTACTCCTTTGATGTGGGCGACTACCACTGTGTGTTTCTGTACACCCGACACTTCAACCATTCTCGTATGATCATTGAAGCTGATCAGATTGAGTGGCTTGCGGCGGACCTCGCGAGCACAAAGCGCAAAACCCTTGTGTTCATGCACCATCCCATCAGCGATCAAGACCTTACCGGGTGCTTTTGGTTTGAGGGAACTCCGCACAAAGCGTTCGTGGAGAATCGCGCCGAGGTTCGAGCAGTTCTTGAGGCGAGCGGCAAGGTAATCGCGGTTTTCAACGGCCACCTCCATCGAAACAATATGTGGACCCACAACGGCATCCCGTACTTCACCCTTCAATCATGCGTAGAGGACGTGTCGAATACCGGCACGCCGAGTAAGAGTTACACGATAGTAACTGTAGAGGGAGAAAAGGTATCTGTTGATGTACGAGGTGGAGATCCCGCGACGTTCTCTCACTAAACCTTACCGATAGCCCCAGCCACCTTACAAGGAGAACGGGACTCACGTGAGTATCCCATATCTCCCTATAAAGCCTCTATGGGCTTCAGCGAGGCTCGCCTAGCGAGAGAGACGCTGACGCTGACTATCGAGATGCTGGAAGAATCGGGTCTCGTCTTCCTGTTTTCCGAGAGCCCGTCTCACGAAGGTATCACGCGTCCCGGCGTAAAACTCACTGTGCAGCCGTACGTGCGCTCGCAACCGGGCGATCCCAGCTCGGACGTTATCCTCTCCAAAGCGCTCACCGATCGACACCTTCTCTCCGGCGATGGAGAAAACCCTGTCGTTCATGATCGCCTCTACTTTCTTGAGAGAGCGTTCTACGGCGCTCAAGAACGCGAACTGCTTCAGAGCAGACTTCGTCAAAACGCGAGTTTCGGATGGATACTCGGCCCACTCATCGTCGACCAACTCCCCAAGAGATCTCACCACAGCTTGCACCTCCGGCTCCGTGATTCCGAGCTGCGTAAGCGCCTCGTCAGATAGCTGTCGCTTCGCCGTCGAGATTACGCGCGCGG
The DNA here is from genome assembly GCA_044345405.1 of Bdellovibrionota bacterium. Taxonomy (GTDB): domain Bacteria; phylum Bdellovibrionota_C; class UBA2361; order UBA2361; family OMII01; genus OMII01. The sequence goes on along the minus strand of JBIJBE010000003.1, from coordinate 66,177 downwards.
CGTCCTCATCGAGAGCCTCGTCAAAACGTTGCGACTCGATCATCTTTTTCACGAGGTTCGGATTGAGGTGAAAGGTGGCGAGGAGTCCGCTCGCGTCAAACAGGTCAAACTTATTAATATCCGGCCCTCGACCAGCGATTAATTTCTCGACACAGAGCTGCTCTGGCGGGATCATCGCCACCGAGTTTCCGGCCGGGGTCGTAACCATTCTTCGGTAGAAGAGGTCGTGAGCGTCATGCGTACAGGCGAACACGAATCCCTTCGGATCAGGCTGAACCCGAGTGCTGAGCAACGCGTCAAGCTCAACGTTCGTACCATCGTTCGCCTTCGCCTCGCCCTTAATTCCCTCGCAGTGGTAGACGGCCTTGTTCTTGCCATCAACCCATTCCACGGGCTGATCGGACAAGGACTCCATCAGGACCTCCATTTGCATCTTCGCTCTCGGATTTTCCGGAAGAACGAAATCGATGTCAGGAGAAACCACTCGTCCCTTGTCTCCCAAATAGATGGCTGCGGCCAAACCCGCCTTAAGGACAAGCGGACTCTCACCCTGCCCCAACGCCCCATCAGCTAATCGCGCCGCGGCTGCTGGCAGAAGCACCCTATCCAATACATCCGTGATAGAAGCTGGAACGACCGCGCTATCGTACGTTAACGGCCTCGGTGTGAGGATGTCTTGAGCCTCTCGCTGCGCTCGAGCAACCGCGTCAACTTTAGCCTCTACAAGCATAGCGGCGAGAGCGTCCGGTGTGAGAGCTTTTATTTGAGAGCCAAAATAACCGTGCTCCGCTATCTCGCTTGGCTTCAAGTTCCAGATAACTCGCGTATCGTGGACCTTGTTCAAGAGCGGAGTTTGAAGGCGATCGGCCTTCACTAAGCCGTCGAGGCGCTCGATTCGCTCTTGGTGCTCTGTCGCGTCCGCTCCTACCCTTCGCAGAATACGTCCGGGAAGAACCTCTTGAGGAACCTCAAGACGTAGGCTCACGAGCGGCGCTGCCGGAACGAGGTTGTGCAACGCCTCTGAGAGCTGAACCATTTCGACGTAGCTTGTCACGAGCATCACAGGGATCTCTCCCTTGTCGATCGCGTTCACGATGTCACGCCCCGGAAATCCGTAGTACCCCTTGTACTTTACGTTCGAGAAAATGACCGATCCTGGAGCCGTTGGGTCCTCACCCGGCGCGGCGTTTTTATCGAAGCTCCACGGCTTATCGCCCGCGGTATCACTCGGACGACGATCTCGCGGCATATACCGAGTCACCGGTGTGTAGGTGGCCGAACCCTCCTGTTGGAGGAATTGAAGGGCCGTGGTCTTTCCAGCCCCTGGCAACCCGCTCATCACCACCATTGGGGGCACCGTTCCAGCCGCTAAGGAGCGGAGGTACGCCTCTCGATTCGCCTGGCCTGGGAGACGAACCCCACAAGCTTGCGATTGAGGATCCACCTCTTTACGAGTTTCACGTATAACTGCTGAATGCGCGTCCATGCCTTTTCTCCTTACTACTAAATCAGGCAGCGTACTGTGTTTACTTCGCTATCTTGAATCGAAGATCAGCCACTGAGTTGAGAATCCAGGTGGGCTTCTCATTACTCACAGCGGCGTGCTCAAGGGTGTTCTCACCTGATAACACAAGCACAGAGTCAACGCCGGCCTCTCGACCCAACGCGACATCCGTGTAAAGACGATCGCCGAGAACCACCATGTCAGAGCGATCGAACGAGAAGCGCTTCTCGACTTCCGCTATCATTGAGGCGCTTGGCTTTCCGAGAACAGCCTTCGCCTCAACTCCCGTTGTGGTCTTGATGCACGCGTAGTACGCGCCACAATCGACGATCGGACCCTCATCGCTCGGACAGAATGGATCCGGATGCGCGACGATGTACGGGACTCCCTTCGCGACGAGACGAGCCACTGTTGTGAGTTTTTCCGCCGTTGAGGTGCGGTCGAATCCAATGACCGCTACCGCGACCTTGGCTGGATTCTCCTCATGAACAACTCCCGCCTCAGCGCACATCTCTCGCATAGCTGGAGTGCCCATGATGTACGCGCTCGCGAACCCATGTTGCTTCAAGTACGTCGTAACGGTATCCGTCGACATCACGATCTCGTTCGGGTCCGCGCAGAGTCCGAGCTTCTGAAGACGCTCAAAATACTCGGCGCGCGATTTGGATGAATTATTGGTGAGGTAAATAGGTTGCTTCCCCGCTTGGCGAAGCTCTTTGATCGTCTCAGCGACTCCGGGAATCATGGTGCCGCCCATCCACACTGTCCCGTCAAAATCGAAGAGAAAAGCTTTTTTCTCCAAGATGGGTGCTACATCAGTCGTAACTTCAGGTTTACATCCTTGAGATGAGAGGGCTACTGTCCCTTGTGTCATCATATCTCCTATAGCATCTGTTGCCGGTGCCCGGCCTGGCTGCCCAATCTTCATGTCAATCTCGCAAACTTCATTCGAACAACAATCTGAATCCCGACCGGAATTCATGAAGTTTGCACACGGTATCAGAGCAAGCCGATCATACTCAAACCGGCACTGTTAGTTTTGGGTTTAATAAACGCACGGTAGCATAGGGCTACGCGACGCGGTATCGGTAGTGACTACTACGTCCCAATTGCAACCCAAACCGACACGAGAGAGTGTCGGCTACGCGGTACTTTTAGGAGCAGCCAACGGCTACTCAGCGACGGAGAGGAATCATCATTCATCCCCTCCCCGCAGAGAACCTCACGACCGTTCTTTAGGAGTCAATCCGCTACGCTTTTCCAAGGAGCGATCGAACCGCTTTCATTCGAGCGATATAGGCGGCGCTCTCTTTCTCGAAATCAATGTCAGGTCGGACGCGCTTAAATACCTCGCCGATGATGGGGAGATACTTCTCTCCATGCCCCTCGGTATACTCAAGCTCAAGTCGTCGACGCATGAGATCCTCAAGGCTCTCGACCTGCTCGGTATCGAGCGCGATCATCGTTTCAAGCTCGATCAATTTCTCTTGAGAAGCTTCCACCGCCTCGAGATAGTTATCGCCGAGCCGCTTACCATACCGCCCCATAAGTCGGTTTTGTGATTCGATGGACACGCCATGAGTCGCGAGCGAACGTTGAAGCTCCTCACACTCAACATCGGTCGCGCTGCCGGGGAGTTCTTTGAGATCGACGCGACTCTTGAGAGCGTCCGCCGAGATCGGCTTGCCCAAAATCTGCGCGGCCTCCTTTACACCCTCAAGCGCGGTCCAAGAAGCGGTGGTGTATTTGCCTCCTAACAAGGTAAGAACACCATTAACATGAGTCCAGATATGCTTTCTGGAGAGCACTGTGGAGTTAGCGTCCTTTCCACGAATCGGAAGGGTTCGAATACCAGCGAATGCGTAACAAGCGCTTTCCCGGTTGAGCCCCGCGTCGGGAATATCCTTCTCAAGACGACCAAAGATCTCCTCAATCTCATCCTTGGAAGGAAGGGGATCAAGTTCAACGGAGGAAACCTCACGCTCAGTCGTCCCTACCATCGTGCCCGCATGATGCGGCCATACGAAGTAGTACCGAGCCTTTCCTGGCATTGGAAGGAAGAGACTTGGGCCCGTCCACGGCTTATTGAATATAATGTGAGAACCGCGGCTAAATTTAAGAGGACGGGATTCCGCACCGAGGGTGGTCGCTAACGTTGAGGCCCAAGGCCCTGTGCAATTCACCACCAGGCGAGCTTTCAGCTTAATCTCCTTACCACTCTTGGTATCGACCGCCGTTACCTCCGAGATACCCGACTCGTCCCGAGTCATGGATTTTACTTCACAGTAATTGAGACAAGCGGCTCCGTACCGACGCGCCCCGATCACGTTGTCGATAACGAGACGAGCGTCACTCATGATGCCATCTGTGTAGACGAAGCACCCCATGAGGTCCTCTCTACCGCTGTGGAATCCTGGGAAGGTAAGCTTCGAGCGAGGTATCCATCGATGACGCCGATTACCCTTACTAACCATAAGGTCGTAGAGGAAGAGTCCGATCCCCAATTTGAGCTTGAAGAACCACGCCCCTCTCGGAACTGGGATGAGGAACTCGGCCGGCTTCACGAGGTTGCCGACATGATCAAACATCTCTTCACGAGCCTTAATCCCCTCAAAGACCTGCTCGAAGTCCATAAGCTCAAGGTAGCGAAGGCCACCGTGCGCCATCTTGGAGCTTCGGCTTGAGGTAGCGGCGGCGTAATCATGCTTTTCCAGAAGAGCTGTTTTAAATCCGTAGCCAGCGGCGAGTCGGGCGACTGCGGCTCCGTGGATACCACCGCCGACGACCACCATGTCGTAGACACCCGCGTTCGCCATGGAGGAAAGGAGAGTCGAACGGGAAACCGAATCAACGGTTCGTTTTAGATTGGAAGAGTTCGTTTCTGCACACACTGCGCTAATCATATACCACTCATGAATCTATTGTACTTACGGTTATTGTTGGGGGGATCTTACCCAATACCCGCACCTAAGTCAGTCCCTCGGACCGGTCGATCGTTAATCTTTTGTTAATCTTACTCTCAAACCTGGCCTCACAACGACCTCACAGAATATTAACACCATCTCGAATGCAAAAGGTCTGTTTAGTTGATACCTTTTGGGTCGAGTCACGAGATTTTCAAGGAGTATCGCGTGTCTGACGATCGAACAGCACAACCAGGCCAACGCCAAGACCTCTCAGCAGCGGAGGTACCCGGCCTCAACACCACCTTTTCTCCAAGAGGATCCCTCCGGTCAATCGACATTGATACACCGGTTACAAACTTCCAGGGGCAACTTAGCCCAGGGCAGCGAGCTGAGTTCCACTCAAAGATCGCCATGGTAGGCTATGGAGTGTACGGAGAAGCCCTCCATCACCGCCTTGCCGAAAGCTTCGACGTCCTTCCATGGGCCCGCAAATCAGAGTCACATCCTACGAGTGACATGGTCACCAACGACCTCTCAAAAGCGCTCGATGGTCGCGGTATTATTATGTTGGCCGTTCCCTCCAACGCGTTTCCAAACGTACTCTCACAGATCCGGCCGCACAAAGAGAGCGTCGTTATAAGCTTCGCCAAGGGGCTTATCGTGCCGGACTGGGATCCCCTTTCCTCAGAGAAATCGCTCCGTGAGGGACCTCCGGAGGGTTCTCGAGCCCTTACCCCGCTTGAATACATCCGACAACACCCACAGTGGAGTGAGGTCAAGGACAACCTCGTGTTCGTCGGCGGTCCGGGCTTCGCCAAGGACGTCAAGGACGGAGCATACCTCGGACTCACGCTCGGCGGCGCTAAAAACCGCAGTCCTCACGCCACCGACGCGGTCGCTAAGGCGTTCTTCGTTTTCAGTGGCATGAGCGGCGACAAGAACCTTGAGATCTACAATAATCCCACAGCCCTCGAACTTGCGGCGTCCATGAAGAACGTAGCGGCGTTCGCCGGTGGTATCGTTCTCGGTATTCTGCGAAAAAACGGGGCGCTTCAAGTAGGCTCAGATGGGCTCTTCCGCATAACGAAGCGAGTAGACATTAGCCATGGAGAGCACAAGGCTAGTCTCGACACGCATACGCTTCATCGCCTCGTACACTTCGCGAGCCGTGAGATCGTGAATCTGGTCAAATCGGAGGGTGGAGGAAAAGGCGCTCAGCTCATGATGGTCGGAAACCATGACCTGAATCTCACCGTAAATAGCCTCACGAGCCGCAACGTTCAAGCTGGCATGCGGCTAGCGATGGGAGAGAATATCTACGACATTCTGACAAAGCCTGACGAAAACGGGCACCTTCTCACCGCCGAGGGGGTATTCGCTGCTCACGCGATGGCACGACGGATTCAAAACAACACGACCAGCGAAGCATCCGCTCCCCTGGTTTTCGCGGTGCGCAATATCTTGATGAATAGAAGCACCCCTGAAAACATCATGGCGCACTACTTCTCTCAAACGAAGCAGTGGACCGAGAGCGAGGCGCAACGACTTTTAAACGGCCAAACGAAACCGCTCGGTCTGAGGGTTCATGGCGGCGAGTCGGGAGCTACTAACTCAATCAACTAAGGGATAGCGAGGGACGTGTTAGGGTTTTGCATCCTCTAACATCTTTGCTGTTGACTTCCGAGCTCGGCCCCCGTAGCCTGGCTGCATGAACCGCACTTGGCGATCCTACGTCAGCTTCTTTTTTTATTTCCCGCTCCGCGGGTAAAAATCGTTCATTCCTTCACATCGTTATTGTTCCCTTCATCCTCCCCCAGAGAGGCCAAGTTGTATGGTTACCACAGAGAATCTTCACGTCGAGTCAGTCGATACCTTGCCTACGCCAGCCGCGGTAAAGGCGGTCCTACCCTTACCAGAGATCCTAGAAGACCAGATCACCGAATCCCGACGAATCGTCGAGGCGATCCTCGACCGAAAGGATAACCGAAAGCTCGTCATCGTCGGACCATGCGCGGCGTACGATCCAGAGGCGACCCTTGAGTACGCGAAGCGCCTCAAGGTTCTCGCGGATCAGGTCAAAGACACGATGTACGTCGTCATGCGCGTGTACTTCGAAAAACCCCGCACAACAACCGGATGGAAGGGGCTGATTAACGATCCACGACTCGATGACTCTTTTCACGTTGAAGAGGGGCTCTTCGTGGCCCGACGACTCCTCATGTCCGTCGCTGAGGTGGGCCTTCCGATAGCGACCGAGGCGCTCGATCCGATCGTTCCGCAGTACATCGGTGACCTCATCACCTGGACCGCGATCGGAGCCCGCACCGTTGAGAGCCAGACCCACCGTGAGATGGCGAGTGGCCTCTCCTCCCCTGTCGGGTTCAAGAACGGAACGGATGGAAACGTCCTCATCGCGATAAACGGCATCATGTCAGCCGCTCATCCTCACCGTTTTCTCGGTATTAACCAGCACGGTCAGTGCTCAGTGGTACAAACTCGAGGGAACAGGTACGGCCATATCGTACTTCGAGGAAGTAAGGCTCCAAACTACGATGCAGAGAGCGTGGCGTCAGCGGCGAGCCTGATGGCGAAGCACGGCGTCACACCGAACATCATAGTTGATTGCAGTCACGGCAACTCAAACAAGGATCACAACCGCCAACCAGCGGTGTTCAAGGATATCTTAGGGCAGATTCAAGCCGGAGACTCTCCGGTCGTGGGATGGATGCTCGAGAGCAACCTCCATGAAGGACGCCAGGACCTTGAGAAGGGAGACCTTCGCTATGGCGTCTCGATCACCGATGCGTGCATCTCGTGGGAGAGTACGGAGGCGTTGTTGCGTGAGGCGGATGGGGTGTTGCGGGGGTGACCGCTGCGCGTCCCGGGATCTGCGAGGGCGGTCAGCTTGTCCCCCGTAGCTTTAGCGGAGGGGGATCCTGACCGTACCCCGTCGCTAAAGCTATGGGGCACAAGCCGTGTTGCGAATGGCGAATACCTTGAAACACACGTGGCTTTTTCGGCGACCGGGGACGGTCGCCCTCCCCTTATTCCGGGCTACAATGAAAAGAGAATGTTGGTGAAGTAGAATCAACCGTCGAGAAAACCTAAAAAGTGTCGACGGCCCCTGCTGTGCTTTCGTAAGAAAGACAACAGCAGGGGCGCATGACACCTCACTTATCCTTCGGCACTGGATCGAGCAACCCAGAGCCGTGGATGAGGAGGATAACCGGAGCTACAGCCAACAACATAGCTGGCATAACTACCGGTCCGTTAGCGATGAATGGTTCCTTGAAAGGCCCCAATTTCATCACCATCAGGACCAATGGAGCCGCGGCGAAGGGTTGAAGCCCAAGCCATGCTGCCATCCATTTCCACCTCGGTTTAGGGAGGTGGAACCACCGTGTTTGTTTCGTTTCTTTTTGCATAGTGAATCACCCAATGGGTGGTTGAACGTGCCTCGAACGCGCTCAACGACCCACTGGATAACCCACCAACAACCTTCCTCTACTTCACCAACACACAAGATATACTAGCAGGGGCTCAAAGACTAATGCCCCTCAAAAGACCAAGGTATTCGACGGACATGCCTGTTCGGAGCTAAAAGTGACAGCTTCGCTCACTACGAAAAACAATTACGTATCAGGATGGATGCGGGTAATCTTGGTTCCCTGGAGCGAAAGGCCTCCCATCAATCCCTTCTGACTAAAGAAGAAGGCGTACATCCCTTTTTGAAGGGTTGTGGTTGAAAGCGATCGGGCGATGCCGGTGTCAACGATAGTAAGGCTCGGCAGAGCTCCTATCTCCCATCCCTGAGAGGAATTCAAATAGTGTAGATCGTCCTCTGTCATGAAGAAGAGGGCGTACCCGAACTTTTGTATCCCAGCCTGAAACCCAAACGATGCCGAACTCGTGTTGTAATATCCAGCGACCGCTCCCCGTTTAAAGAGCACCCCATTGCCGTACTGCGCCGCTACAACGAAGCCACCTTTTATAATTTCGGGAAACACGAGGATACCGGCGGCCTTCTCCCCGATCGCCGCGGCTCCGGGGGTCGTTCGATATAACTCTTGTAACGCTTCGCGGGCGGAGCGCTGCATTTCGTGGGCGGACTCGGCGTGGGCGTTAGGTGCTGCGATGATGAGCGCAGCTACGAGCGAGAGGGCGAGAGTTCGGATGGTGGTGAGGTATGGCATAGGGAGAGGAGTATAGGTCAGCTCACCGGGACGGTGGTGTGAGGGGGCGCAGGGTAGCACCAGGGGAGGGCGACCAGCTTGTCCCTCGTAGCGTAGCGAAGTGGGATCCTGGTCGCCCTCCCGGGCACCGGCCCCCTACTTCCCCACAGCCTCAGCCTGCCACCCACCCCCGAGCGCCTTGTAGAGCTGCACCATAGACCCGAGATATCGCTCCTGCGTATTCGATTGAGCGAGCTCAGCGTTAAACAACGACCGCTCGGTATCAAGAACCTCAAGGTACGATGTCACACCGTCCATATATCGACGACGGGAGAGAAACGAGGCGCTTCGCCCCGCTTTCACCTGCGCGGTTCGGACCTTATTCTCATCCTTGAAGGTACGCACACTCACGAGCGCGTCCTCAACATCACGAACAGCCACAAGAACCGATTGCTCATACGACTGAAGCGCCTGCTGCGCTTGCGCCTCAGCTACATCGACCCTCGACCAACTCTTACCGAGGTCAACGAGCGGGCCAAGTAATCCAGCGCCGATATTCCAGGTGCGGGAGTCCCCTTTGAAGAGATCGTTGTGCTCAATGGAGTTCAATCCCAAGAAGCCGGTGATACTAAACGCTGGATACTGCTGCGCTCGAGCGACACCGATTCGCATCACCGCGGCGCGAGCGCTCTCTTCAGCGGACTGCACATCCGGTCGTCGCTCAAGTAACATGGCGGGAACACCGGCCGGCAGTGCCGTAACCGACATCGGGTCAATCATGGAGGAACCACGCTTGATAGGGTGCGGCACCTCTCCTAATAGTACGCACAGCGAGTTCTCGATCAGTCGCATCGCTCGCTTCAGCGCCACCAGCGCGGCGCGGGCCTCCTCCTCTTGGATCTGCGCTTGGTTCACATCGAGCAGTCCGACGTAGCCACCCTTGAACCGCTGCTCGTTAAGCACCGTGGCATCGTGTCGATTCTTTAAGGTGCGCTCGGATATATCGATCTGGCGATCGACGTTCTGCAACTGGAGGTACGCTGTCGCTACCTGAGCCACGAGCGAGAGGGTTACCGCGCGCATCGCGTACTCGGTCGAAAGAAGTTGCGCCCGCGCCGACTCAGTCGCGCTCGCGTACCTTCCCCACACATCAACTTCAAATCCAAGTCGCGCGTAGAGCCCGAAATCGTTCGTCGCGTCGGTAGGAATAAGGGCGAAGTCACTTCCATCCACACGGGTGGCGTTCCCAGCGACATCGAGTCGGGGGAACTGGTCTGGACGAGCGATGCCGAGCAGCCCTCGCGCCTCATCGATTCGAGCCATGGCTATCTTGAGGTCGCGATTAGCGATGAGTGAACGGCGGATAAGATCTTGAAGGTGGGGGTCCTTGAATACCTCCCACCAAGGAAGGTTCGCGAGGGTGTCCTGGGTTGGGGACGCCTCTGTAAAGGGAGCGTCATCTAAGACCACGGGACGTTCAAAGTCGGGTTTAAAGATACACCCCGACAGAAGCGCGGTTCCGACCAAAGCGAATGAGAGAAGAGCGTTTTTCTTACCCATGAGTTCCTGTCGCGTTCGTGGTGGTTGATTCCGAGGGTGCCCTACCGTGCCCCTTCCTATTTGTTACCTTCTCAATCAGGACGAAGAGCATCGGCACGAGGAGAACCCCGAGCACCGTCGCCATCGCCATTCCGCTGAACACAGCCATTCCCATTACTTTGCGCCCTTGAGCGCCGGCTCCCGACGCGATGACGAGGGGCACAACGCCGAGGATGAACGCGAACGCGGTCATTAATATCGGCCGGAACCGAAGCTTCGCGGCCTCTAAGGTTCCCTCAATCAGAGGAGCGCCACCCGCGACCTTCGCCCGGGCGAACTCAACGATCAAGATCGCGTTCTTCGCCGCGAGTCCCACCAGGGTGAGAATGCCGATCTGCGCGAAGATGTTGTTAACGTAAGATGGGTCCAGTTGTCGGCAAAGCCATACACCAAGGAGCGCTCCAAACACCGCGAACGGGGTCCCAAGAAGTACGCTGAACGGCAACGACCAACTCTCGTACTGAGCGGCGAGGATGAGGAACACGAACACCATGCCGAGCACGAAGACGATTGCGCCCTTTCCGGCTGCCTTCTCCTCTTGGTACGACATCGCGTTCCAGTCGTAGGTGATATCCTTCGGAAGCACCTGAGCCGCGACCTCTTTCAGAGCGGCCATCGTCTGCGCCGAGCTATATCCTGGACCGGACGCTCCTATCATCTCCGCGGAGCGGAAGAGATTGAAACGGTTCGTGTACTCAGGCCCGTTTGTTGGGGTGAGGTTTATGAGCGTTCCAAGCGATACCATGTCTCCGTTCTTGTTTCGAACGAAGTAGGTGCGGATATCCTCTTTCTTGTCACGGTAGGTGGCGTCAGCTTGGAGGTAGACCTTATAGAGGCGGCCGAACCGATTGAAGTCGTTTACGTAGCTTCCACCGAGGTAGGAACCAAGTGTCGAATTCACATCACTGATAGGAACACCGGCGGCGAGCGCTTTATCACGATCAACTTGAGCGAAGAGTTGAGGAACGGACGCGCGAAACGCTGTCGAGATACGCCCTATCTCAGGACGCTTCATGGCAGCCTGCGCGAAGTTCTTCGCCTGCTCATCGAGATACTCAGGTCCCTTACCACTTCGATCTTGAAGCATCATGCTGAAACCGGACCCTGTACCGAGTCCGGGAATCGCTGGAGGGCCGAACGCGATGGCAACACCATCAGTGAACTCTGCCTGGAAGCGCTTATTGAGGCGCATGAGAAGTCCGAAGGATGAATTCACGAGCCCCTTACGCTCCTCCCACGGCTTAAGCCAGACGAAGAAGAAGGCTGTGTTACTTGAGTACGATTGTGAGATCATACTGAAGCCGACGACGGTCGTTACGCTATCGACCCCAGGGGTCTCCATGAGGATCTGCTCGACCTGTCGACTCGCCTCGCCAGTTCGTTCGAGTGACGAGGCATCAGGAAGCTGCACATTCGCGAGGATGTAGCCTTGATCCTCCTCTGGAACGAAGCCAGTAGGAAGGGATTTGCCGAAGAAGATCACTCCGGCCATCACCACACCGAAGATGATGAAACCGCGCACCAGCTTTCTCGCGATAAAGCCAGCTATTCCCACATAGGCGCCGGTGCACCGATCGAAGACGTTATTGAACCCCTTGAAAAATCGACCGAGGAGTCCCGTTGAGGGGCTCGCGGGCTTCAAGAGAACGGAGCAGAGCGCCGGGGTAAGGGTGAGAGCCCCTACCGCCGAGAAGAGTACCGACACCGCGATCGTAACAGCGAACTGCTGATAGAACTGTCCGGTGATGCCACCCATAAAGACGACCGGCACGAACACGGCGCACAAAATAAGGGCAATAGCGATAACGGGACCCGCCACCTCCCCCATCGCCTTGTTGGTCGCCTCACGAGGAGAGGCTCCGTGCTCGATGTGGTGCATCACCGCCTCAACCACCACGATGGCGTCGTCCACTACGATGCCGATAGCAAGCACGAGTCCGAGAAGCGAGAGCACGTTGACTGAGAAGCCAAGCGCTGGAAACACCGAGAAGGTCGCGATGAGCGATACCGGTACTACTAAGATAGGGATCAGGGTCGCGCGCCAACTTTGAAGGAAGATAAATACGACGATAAGCACCAAGATGATGGCGTCACGCAGCGTGTTAATGATCTCATCGATACCCTCTGTGACCGCCTTCGTCGTATCGAGGGAAACGATATACTCGATATCATCTGGGAAGCGGGTCTTCAGCTCATCCATCGTCTTTCGGATCGTATCCGCCACTTGGAGCGCGTTTGATCCGGGCACCTGGTAGATCGCGAGCACCGCCGCGTCCTCACCGTTGAAGCGGCCCTTAGCGTTATACAACTGCGTACCAAGCTCTATCCGAGCTACATCCTTGAGTCGGATGAGCGAACCGGTCGCGTCATCGGACTTGATAACGATCTCACCGAACTGCTCGGGACTCTCAAGACGGCCGGATGTTCGCACCACTAGGGTGGTATCGGTTCCTGGAGGCGCGGGTGGACCGCCGATCTGGCCCGCTGGCGCGATCACGTTCTGCTGCTGAATGGCTCGGTATACATCAGCGACCGTCAATGAGAGCTGCGCGAGTTGATCCGGCTTCACCCACACACGCATCGCGTAGTCGCTTCCACCGAATTGGTTTACCTGCCCTACTCCGCCGATTCGAGCGAGGGCGTCCAAAACGTTGATGGATGCATAATTACTGAGGAAGGTGTTGTCGTACGTTCCCTTTGGCGAACGGAGGGTCACAAGAAGGAGCGGAAACGAGAGCGACTTCTTTACCGTTACGCCGAGTCGTTTTACCTCCTCAGGGAGACTCGCTTGAGCCTCACTCACTCGGTTTTGCACGAGCACGTTCGCCATGTCGAGGTTCGTACCGACCTCAAACGATACGCGAATCGAGGTAGTACCATCGTTCGCGTTGATACTCCGCATATAGATCGAGTTCTCAACGCCGTTAATCTTCTGCTCAAGTGGGGTCGTCACCGACTGCTCAACGGCGAGCGCGTTCGCTCCCGAGTAGGTGGCGTTCACCTGGATCTCCGGAGGTACCACGTTTGGGTACTGGGAGATCGGCAATCCCATGATGGTCACGAGACCGAAGATGACGAGCACAAGTGATAGTACGATTGCGACTGTGGGTCGTCGAACGAAGAAATACTCTTTCATCTTTTCCTCCGAAGCTCGCGCGCGAGGCGATTAACTGACGGTCTTAGCCTTTACGGTCATGCCACTACGAAGACGTTGGATACCATCCACCGCCACGAGTTCATGTTCACTAAGACCCGATTCAACAACGCGAGAGTCTCCCGCGTCCGCCCCAACCTCAACGTTACGAACGTCAACCGTTCCATCAGCCGCGACGACGAACACCTGATACTTCCCTTGAATCTCCTTGAGCGCTCGCTTTGGTACGACCAGGACGTCGTTGCGGGTTTCCGCGACGGTCTTAATCTTGGCGAACATTCCCGGACGAATTCGTTTCGTGGGGTTAGGAAACGAGGCTTCTGCGGTGATTGCGCCTGTCTGCGCGTCGATATTTCTATCAAGGGAAACAAGCTCGCCCAGCTCTGGATGAACGGATCCGTCGGCGAGGATGAGTTGCAAAACTCGCTTCTCCCGATTCGGGCCCTGTTGCTCAGCGAGCTTTGAAAAATAGAGGTACTCACTCTCACTTACGGGAAACTTCACATGGATCGGATCGATCTTTGATACGGTGTTAAGCACCGAGGTGTTGGGGCCTTTGCCGACCAACTCTCCGATCTTGAACTTGCTAATCCCGATAACACCCGATGTTGGCGCTTTGATCTTAGCGTACCCCAACTGAATTTCGGCCGCAGCGACTTGAGCGTTAGCGGCGTCTACCGCGCCATCCGCGACTCCTTTACGACCGATAGCACCATCTAATTCTCGCTTGCTCACCGCGTTTATCTCCGCGAGCGGTCGAATTCGTTTAAGATCAACATCGGCTTGAGTCTGACGGGTGAGCGCCTCCGCGAGGGAGCCTCTCGCTTGAGCAACCGTCGTGATGAGCGGAGCGTCATCGATCGAGTAGAGGAGTTGCCCCTCCGTTACCTCTCCGCCGTCTTGAAAGTGTATCTCCTCAAGAACTCCCTCAACTCTCGCGCGAACTTCAGCGTCGATAGCTCCATTGGTTCGCCCCACGAACTCAGAGGAGAGGACAACATCTTTGCGTCCGATATCAACGACGGAGATCTCTAATTGCGGAGCTTCGGGGGCTTTCTCTTTTGAGCCACAACCGCTCGCTCCGAGAACACTCGCAAGAGCGACAAATCCTACGAACAAGGGACGAACAAGAACGCGCATACATACCTCCAACCGCGCCACTGAGGGCACGGCGTATCAACGGGTTACTGGCGGAATTTATAGCACTTTTTGGAGGAGCGTGGATATGGGGAGAGTGTCGGGGCGAGGAGGTAATGCGCGTCCCGTTAATGACTTTTGAGGTGCGCACCTGGGAGGGCGACCGTCCCCGGTCGCCGTATGGATACGCCAGGCAAAGATTTCCCGCTAATCGCAAGCTTTCGGCGACCGACCTGTCCCCGAAGCTTTGGCGAAGGGGGAGGCCGGTCGCCCTCCCTGGTACCAGGCTCGATTAGACAGCGTTCCTCACCAACCGCTCCCCAATCTCCACAAACACCCGCTCAAGCAGCTCAATGTTCCTTACCTCTACAAACTCGTCGGCTCCATGCATGTTGCCATGCGGAACACCGAACTCAATCGTTGGAACACCGTGCCAGGCGACGAATCGAGCGTCGCTGGTGCCGCCATCGCAGGTGAGTATGGGGCGAACGCCCAAGGTCTCCTCAATGACCGATGTGGTAACGGCAATGAGTTTACCTTGAGGAGAGGAAGGATCAGCATCCACACCCGTCACATACGGGCGAGTAGCCTTTTGCCACTCAATCTCATAGGCGACCCCAGCGGCGTCGAGGCGCGCGATGATCTCACCCTGCATCTCATCGATTGTGCGATTCGGCGCGAATCGCATATCAAACTTAAACGACACAACACCCGGAATAACGTTCAGCGCGGTGCTATCGGTGGAGATAGTTGTAATAGAGAGGGTTGTCGCGACACCGTAGCAGGCGTCGTGCCACGGCTTCGTAAGCTCCGTTATTACCGCTGGCAGAGAATGCGCCACGTTGGGCGTGATATCCGCGTACGCTGTGTGTCCCCGTCGCCCCTTGAGCGATACCTCGGCGCCCAACATGCCACGGCGCCCTACCTTAACGCAGTCTCCTAGCTTCTTCTTTGAGGTTGGCTCGCCGCAGATGCAGTAGTCAAACGTACCACCGACCTTCTCAAGCAACGCCGGCATCCCCCGAGAAGCCGTCTCCTCATCGCCTGGCAAGAAAACGGTCGAGCGAGCTCCAACAGTAGCGAGCTTTACGGCCGCGAATATCATCGCGGCGTCCCCACTCTTCATGTCACTCGCGCCCCTGCCGTAGAGAATTCCGTTTTCCTCCGCGGCTCCAAATGGTGGATAACGCCATCCCTCTCCTGCCCCTACCGTATCGTAGTGCCCGACAAACGCGAGTCGCGTAGCAGCGTCTTTGGGGCCAATCGAGCCACAGAGATGAACGATTCCATCGACCTCAACGGACTCCACACCGAATCCCAACGACTCTAGCCATCCAGCGAGTCGTGTCGAAACGTGAGAGTCGAACGAGCCGGTGCAGGTATTCTCCTGAAGCAGCATCCGAGTAAGTTCGACTGAGCTACCGATCGTCATGACGTATCCTCGCTGTTAGAGCTTCACATAGAGCGAAGCGTTCTTTGGCATCTGAGCGAGAGAGGTATCGGAGGCGTCCTTGTCCAAGAGAACGATACAGTCGATCCCAAGCTGTTCAGTCTTCGAATAGACACCGGACACCGCTACCCTATTTCGCGGAATAACCGGTATCTCATAGAACTTCTCGCCGATCGCCATGTAGCGTGGCTCAACCTCAGCGTTGGTTCGAAGGTCAAATATCTTTTTGCCGGAAGCCATCACAACGCCACTCGCGACGACAGCGCCCTCTTCAACGATACCGCATACCTCGCAGTTCGCTCCGATTCGAACGTTGTCCTCAATGATAGACGGAAGCCGTCCCGCGGGCTCAAGGATTCCCTCGATACCGGAACCAGCTCCAAGCTTAACACCTTTACCTACCTGAGCGCCGGTCGCGACACGAGCGCCACCGTCGATCATAACACCACTTCCCTCGACGTACGCGCCGATGTTCACTATGCCGCCAGGCATAATCGTCGTTCCAGCTCCGATGTACGCACCACGTCGAGCGAAGCACCCAGGAATAAAGCGCACACCTGCGTTCTCAAAATCCTCGGAGCTCCATCCTTCGGTCTTAAGGGGAACCTTGTCGTAGAAATGCTCACCCATCTTTACCATCGGAAACGCGGAGAACCCGGCATTCATGCACGCGACGCCGTAGCTCTGTGTCACCCATGTGCCGTTACCCGTTAGCTCGACTCCGTTTGCGCCGATGGTGTAGTTGCTCAACTTTTCCGCGCATCGGACGATCCCCTTATCGAGAAGCTCAACGGCCCCCTGCTTCTCACGTTGACTCGCGGTTCCATCCGCGAGCTTCGCGAAGAGATCAGGGGAGGTTCGCACCGTGGTGATAGTCAGGACCTGATCCGAACGAAGGCCAAGAAGAAGGTCGATATTCGGATGAGACCCGGGCGAAGCCTTCGCCTCTTGCACGAGTGGCGCGAATACCTCAAGGCATCCAGCTACCGCTGCCTGAGAGAGCTCTCCATTTTTTTGAAAGTGGTTAAACACCCGAAGGGATCCCGATTGCCCTGGAATGTTCGCCACAACGCGAATGAGCTTTCCATCAAGGAACACTTTAACTACCCCCACTTCAGGGCAAGGATCCGTGAGTCGTTGAAGGTTCTCCGCAAAATGGCCACGCGCCGCGTCAGCTGACATCGTTAACACCTATAGTTTGTAATATACTGGGTTAAAGTTTGAACTGTTTTCCTTGTAGCCTCGACGGTATCGATAAGCGCGATACGAATGAACCCCGCCCCTGGGTTCACACCCTCGTTAACGACCGAGAAATAGCTACCGGGAAAGGTCAGAATTCCGGTTTCTTTGGCGAGCTCCAACGCGAAGGTCTCGTCGCTCGGGTTAAGCTCCGATATATCGAGCCAACAATAGAACGTTCCATCCGGCAAGGTGATCGGGCGTCCGATCGCCTGAAACGCGTCGCGAACGATCTCGAACTTTTGTCGGTAGAGCTCTCTACTCCTCGCGACATCCTCGTAGTTCATCCACGCATATGCGGAGGCTCGTTGCACGTTGTTCGGCAGCACCTTACGCTCACTCAAACGGATCTTGAGATAGTTCGAAACGATAGCCGCGTCGCCAACCATCGATCCGGAACGAAGCCCAGGGAGACTGCTGCGCTTCGAGAGCGTATCAAACGCAACCACATTCTTGAAAGAATTGTCACCATCGAGCTTCGCGCATACCTCAAGCATACTCACCGGCTTTCGGTCGAAATAGATCTCGCTGTAGCACTCATCAGAAGCGACAGCGAACCGATACTGCCGCGCAAGAAGAACGATCTCTCGTAGACTCTCCTCAGAGTACGAAACCGCGCACGGATTGTTCGGGCTATTGAGGTAACATAGGCTCGTTCGTTCAAGGATATCACGAGGGATCCGAGCAAGGTCAGGTTGAAAGCTGTTCTCCTTAGTAAGATTGAAGTAGTACGGAATGCCACCCGCTAGCTCCGTCGCGGAGGCATAAACTTGATACGACGGATTGGGAATTAAAACGTACGGCTTCGCCGGGTCGAGCGACGCGGTCGCGAGAGAATACAGGAGCTCTCCACTTCCGAGACCCGCCAAAACCTGCTCCTCGCCGATGGAGCCACATAACTTTTTCGAATGAACGTTGGCGGCGATGATCGCCTCGGTCAGATACGACTCCTGCTTAGTCTTTGGATAACGACTAACAGACTCCGCCGCGTAGGCGTTTAGGATCTCAACGACCTTCGGATCCGGCTCATGTTGCGGCTCACCGATCGTGAGGTCAGCGACAACCGGGCGTCCAAGCGCCGCGAATAGCTGCGTTTTACGCGCCGCGGTGTAGGTCCGCATGGAAGCTACTCGTGGGTTGATCATGCGAGGAATCTAATGGATGGATAGGGGTTTTGCAACCAAAAGCCCCGTAAGGATTCTGCTTACGAACGAGAAGCCTTAGCCCCTGCTCGCATCTCCTCGACGAAGGGCTTTACAATCATCTCATAGGCTCCGGGCATCCCCCCCGAGGGTGCATCAACGAGGGCTCGAATCTCCTCCAAAAGCGCATCCTCAGCGCGTGTATAGAGGCCGTCCCAAGCGCGCATAACATCGGCAAGAAGCGGCGCGCTCTCGCGAAAAGTTGTCGCTAGTCGCGCGGCGACGAGAGTCGGATCGTTCTCTTGTGAGACCAAAGCCTGTCCCGCCTGACCAAGCTGACGACTATCTCCCGAGCCTACCGCGTCGAAAACGCCAACAAGCTGCGCGGTTTCATGAAGCCCCGGTTCAAGCGAGAACGCGACATTCTCCGGTATCGCCTCCCCTCTTCCGACCCGCATCACCACCGTTGGGACGGCTGCCGCCATCGAGAGCTCAAGGTAGGGACTCAAACGACAATGAGGATTGAAGGAAAGATGCAGTGCGAGGTCGCTCTTCGCGACGAGCGAGCGCCACCGATCTGGCGAATTCCCTTCAACAAGGGTGACACGATCACGCACACCGAACTCACCGATCATGCGCTCGGCGTCCACTCGCTCGGAAGGGTCAATGACCCAGGTAAGACGCGCTGTACGGGAATAGTCCGCCAACGCCGGAAGAAACTTATGCGCTCGGCCATCCAAACGTGTTGAGCTGAGCGCGACGATCTCAAGCGGCCTCTCACCTTCGTGAAATCGAGCATCCTCTATCAACGTGACGGGTACCGGAAGTGAGTCAGAACGGTGCCCACTCGAAGCGTACTCGTAGCGACCCGAGAGGAATCGGTGAAGGGTGCCCTCAGCCCACGCTGAATTATACAACACGATCGGCGATACGGAGGTCTCACGATAGCCTTGAGGCTGTGGTTGAAGAGGAAGGTCGCCCCGTTCAAGAAACGGCAAGGAGAGGTCGAGCATCTGTTGAACTGAGCGCTCCCAGGGGCTCGTGTGAATCCCCTCCGCTCCGGGATCAGAGAGGAAGGTATCGTGCATCCACGAGATACCGGGCATCGTTCCGACCTGGGTACGAACGACCCGCCCAAGAGGGCCGTCCTCTACCTGATAGAAGTAGATATTGAAGGGATTTTCACGATGCCGTTGATACACGTTGAGGGTGTTATACCGTGGCACACCGAGATGACGTCCCGATGGCAGGCCCGAGAACACCTCGATCTCAAACTCATCCTTCATGAGTGGAAGAAGGAGATCTGTGCAGTACTGCGAAATAGTAACGACCTCCTGGTTTGAACGAGCAAGTGGGGTGAACCATGCTATGCGGAGCTTCGAACCTGCCATTACGCGGCCTTGTTCGGTTGTGAGCAGCTCCCCTGCGAGAGTGGGGAGAGGAGCGCGTCAATCAAGGTATCCCATCCCTGGGATAACATGCCGGAGCTCTCAATGAACGCTCGTCCGTTCGCGCCCATGCGCTTTGCGGTCTCGCTATCGCGGGCTATTTCGTTGAACGCTTCAGCGATAGCCGCTGGATCAGGCGATACAACACGTCCGTTCTCACGATCCTTCACAAACTCCAACGTCCCACCGCTATCGGTCGCGGTCACAACGGGACGACCGCTCGCCATCGCCTCGAGGGTGACGTACCCGTAGTCCTCATCAAACGGCGCGTAGAACACCCCCATCGCCTCGGCGTAGAGGTCGATAAGCGCTTCATCGCTGACACGTCCGAGGAACTCAACGCGACGCCCGATATCGTGCCCCTTAATGATGTTGTTGAAGTACTCCATGACCCCTGGTTCATCGGCGGTACCGACGACCTTGAGCGAAACTTCAGGTGAGACATGTTTCATGGCGTTTAACATCAGGTCGAGTCTCTTAATTCGACAGAGACGGCCTACCGAGAGGATGTAGAGCTTCGCCGCGCGGTTTTGGTATCGATCCCCAAGCGGAAGGGGCGGATAGAGAACCGTCGAGGACAATCCGTTATACGACTGCAATCGGTCCGCGACGTTCTTTGAGATAGCGGAGCGGTAGGAGCACTCACCCAACGTAATCGCATCTCCGTCAGTGATCATCCGACGCAGGACCTCATCACGGGGATCATCACCCATATCGGAGTATTGCCCTCCGTGAAGGTCGTAGAACGAACGGAGCTGGTGCACGAGCCAGACGCTCTTTTTTGGATGACGGGCGTAGTAGGTCGGAAACTTCGTGGCGATAATCAGATCAACCTTACCGCCGGCGAACTCAGCGAGGTCGAGCGAGCGCCACATCGCGGCCTGCGTAAGGAGGTTCTGCTTCGGAAGCGGATTGAAGGGAAGCTCGATCACATCCGCTTCATGCCCTCGCGCCTTGAGATGCTTAATCAGGGTTGCGACCAGTATCTCCTGCCCGCCGTGCGTGAAAGGGACCTTAGCTCCAAGGACGAGAATGCGCGCCATCGTTACGCTACCTCAAGGATCAGGGCGTAGTCCTGAAAGCCGTAGATCAAACGATTCAACTGCTCGATGTTCTGGTTGATGCGGTGAACGGTATCGACCACGGTAGGAGGATGGTTCGGATCGACCGGAATCTCCTTGAGAAGATGATTCGGCGCCACCGGCGAGAGGTACCGGGTCTCTACGATCTTTAAACCTGCAAGGGTCGCCGTATATCCGAGGGTATCGGGATGCATCGGCCAGATGTGGGTTGGATCGCGGAAATAGTTTGAGGAGAGCGCGAGGAGCGATTGCGGGTTGATCGTCTCAAACACGATCTTCGATCCCGGCTTTAATTTTCGCTTCGCGAGCTCGCATAACTCCATCAACTGCGAGCGGGTGAGATGCTCTACCACCTGAATCGCGATAAGACCGCCGAGGGACGCGTCGGGAAGCGAACGAAGATGCGCAATCCCATCACCAAACTTCGTATCGCACCCAGCGGCGTTCGCAACATTCACCATCACGGTGTCGAGATCAACGCCGTACGATGGAACGCCCGCTTTCTTAAAGAGGCGCTGAAGCTCGCCCCGACCGGATCCCATCTCAAGCACCGTCGCGGGAGCTGTTTTAAAGATCTCAGGATAGATCGAGAGACGGCGCTCAATCTCAGCCTCCCCTCCCCGATACCGATTCTCAAGGAGGAGGTAGGAAGGATCGGGAACTGTGAGCGGTTGCGAGCTCTCTTGAACACGCGGCGGATTCGGATCGGTGTAGCGAGGGAAGTTGTTGACGATTCCCTCTAACCCTCGAATCATCTCATCAAGGGCGCCGATACGATCCCGTGTGAGGGACTGCATATCCTGCTGCAAGGCGAGGATCGCCGCGCTCTTCTCATCATCGATCCGATCGATCTTTCGCATCACGTCGTTGTCCCGCGCGTCGATATATCGACCGATCTCATTCAGATGCCGAACAAGGTGCTCCGAGAACGCGCGCTCAGCGTTGAGGTAATCGGCGAGGAAGAGTTTACGAACGATCTTGCGGGAGACCCGTTTAAAGAGGGGAACAAGCTTCCCGAGAGGTCCACGTCGGTGGCTTGGGATCACCGCTGGGGTGAGCTGAGAGTCGTAGGCGTAGTTCTGATTAACGAACCGGAGCTCCTCTGAGTGTTGAAGGTCTCCAACCCTCACGTTCCCGTCCTTAGCGAAGCGGGGAGCTGTGCGAGAGAGCTCGCGATGCTTGTCTCGGTTTCCCTCGACGTCCGCCTTGATTCGCTCTCGGATCTCGGTCATGAGGGAGCGAATATCCTTCACCGGGAGCTCTCGCGCCGCGGCCTCGCCGTGAACAGCTGCCTCACCCTGAACCGCTTCCTGCTGAGGCAGCTTTCGCACCTGCTCTGACATCCCTAATCTCCCTGTACGCCGCTGAAACGAATATGGGCCTATACTTGCGGCTTCCCCCGGCTCCGTCAAGAGCCGGGGGAGGAAGATTAGTCCTTAAAACCGATAGGTTAGAGCAGCTCTAATCCGCCAGCTTGGCGTAATCTGGGTATCTGAGTTGTGCACCTCAATCGGAAGGTCGTATCCGAGAACGCCGAACCACTTATTGGTTGCGAGCGCTGTCACCTCAGGACCTAAAAAGGTGCCGTTAAACGCGGTGTCGTCGTACCGAACGCCACCACTTCCGGTATCGTATCCCTTGTACTGCCCCGAGAGACGAGCTCGGAGAGCGACCTGCGCGTCATCCTCAAGGTAGAGGTAGTGACCAACCGCGGTTGCCCATGCCCAGTCGTTGGCGAAGGTGTAGTCAAAGGCACCTTCCGTGCGAATGGTGTATTGAGCATCGGTCTGCCAGATGAAGCCCTTCCACTGGGTATAGAGACCCGCTCCGAGTGGGAAGTCCCACGAGCCGGATCCAAGGGTAATATCGTGACCGTGAATAGCGTTCGCTGATTGCGGAGCGTGAACCGTACCGTTGTGCTTCTGGGTGAAGGAGTGGTGTCCCCTATCCTCCTGGGAATCCCCGTGAGAATCCTCCTCCTCCCCACCGTGAGAATCCCCTTCGTCACCGTGGTGTCCTGGGGCGCTCTCCTCGCCGAGGTAGTGCGCGTCTCCGGTTGGGAGCTCAACGCCACCGAACATACGAAGGCGAGCGAGCAGGTTGCCGTTCGAATAGTTCACAGGAACGTAGTGAGCCAACAGGGTAATATCCCCGATTCCCGCGTCGCTTCCACGTTGAACTTTTTCATCCTCAATTCGACGCCACGTTCTACTCACAACTGGCATCACCAACTGAAGGGAGGTCGAGTTGCTCACGTCGTATTGACCCGAAACCTGCGTCACCGAGCTTTTAAGGAACTGGTTGTACGTGTTCTCGGTATAGTGGCCATCCGTCTTAATTCGATCTAGCGCGGTGAACTGCTCAGCAAGACTGAGCCGAAACGCGTTCTCAACCGGGCTCTCATTTTGAACCGCCGAATAGAGCGCGCAAACATCACAGGCGTTCGCGGGTTGGGAGGTGAGAAGCACTACTGATGTAACGGCGAGTGCGTGCCGTATAAATATTTTTCTCATAGGATAAGCAATACTAATCGTTTGCGCGGTAAAAACCGCTCACACGCTCGAGACAGCGTTCTCTGCTAACCAGGAGCGTTGGATGAGTGCAAGCTAGGAAAGAACGGGGGGCGACCGAGCCCGCGGGCGCTCATAGATTCCGACCCGTAGGGCAACGCCGTCGCGAGCAGAGTGAATGATAGGAAGAAAAGAGAGTCGTTCGCTCTCCTGCGCCTCAACAGAGGCTGGGAGCACATAGCTCGCGGTAAGCGACCGCATCTGTCCAAAGACACACGGCTTCTGGTCCTGCTTCTGCGTTCGGGAAGCGCTCTTTCGTTCGTGACATCGACACTTACTTTGAGGGGCGCGCGATACGACAGCCAATGACAACAGCACCACGGCCATCATCAAGGAGATCGAGTGTCGGAAACGGAGACCGAACATGCCCGCAACCTATCATGAGGAGGCACCGATCTCCAGAGAACGAAGAACTCGTAGAACTGAAAATCGTGCGGTTTGAGGAGCCTTTTCACGCGTGGACGAGGAGCGCCTAACCCACCTAATTCCCTATCCAAAGAATTTCGCTTCGTTACCCCTCAACCACCACGATATACTTAAGGTATGCCCGCCCAGCCCCTACCGATCTTCGCGCTGACCTTCGTGCTATTTCCCGGTGAACGGATCCCGTTTCGAATCTATGAGCCCCGATACAAGGCGATGATTCGGGACTGTCTCGATGAGAGCGGGGAACGTGGCAAACGGGAATTTGGAATCCTCTTCGCGACCGACAAGGACAACGCCGAGGTCGGATGTTGCGTAATCGTGGATCGGGTACTGAAAAGATATTCGGACGGGTCGATCGACATACTCGCGCGGGGAACACGACGCTTCTTTGTTCAACGCTTCGTTTCCGGTCGCGCCTACCCGCAGGCGATCGTTGGTTTCTACGATGACGACGCGTTCCCGGATGGACGGCTCGCGAACGTGGCGTCCTCCCTTCATACGAAGCTTGTTGAGCTAACCACGGAGAAGGTCGAGGTACCGTTGTACGAGGCGCACGACCTCGTGTCATTTTTGCTCGGTCACAACGCGGGGCTCACCGACATCGAACGACAGGAGCTCCTTGAGATGCGAAGCGAGCGGATGAGGCTAGAGTTCCTGATCGCCTTTTATCGAAGATCCATTCCGCAGGCGATTCATAATAAGGCGCTTAAGGAACGGGTCGCGTTGAATGGGCATTTGAGGGTTATTAAGCCGGCGGCGTTGTAGCAATATAAACATCCGAACAAACATGCAGGTGGCGCGCAGGAATGCGCGCCCTCCGATGTCACGGGTCGCACAACCGGAGGGCGACCAGCTTGTCCCCCGAAGCCTTGGCGAAGGGGGATCACGGTCGCCGGAAATGGCAAGGCCCCCTCCAAACATCAAACACTTACCCCATCACCAACGCCATCAAATCCCTTCTCAAATCGGGGAGTCCCCATCTCGCCATTCATATTCCCCGCCACTATGCCGATAGTGAAGACGTAAAGGTGAACCAAAAGAAGCGCCTAGCGCTCACTCGAATCATTTCACAAGCCCATGAAACGGACCCTCATCTGCATTCACGTCATGCCCCCCGAGTTCGGCCTCTTCGAACGGTGGATAGACGACTTTCGACGTAGTTTGTCATTTCTCACTCCCCTCGACCGAGTAACCCTTCGCGCCTCACTGAACCTTAATCCACGCCTGATCGATTGGAGCAAAAGCTCCCTCACTCCGACCTACTTCATGGAGAGATTTCGCCAGCTCATGGAGGGGCTTCCGGCCAACTACGAGATCCGGGAGGACGACTCCCTCGCGGGCACGACCCAACAAAAGCGTGAATGCCTAGCGCTCGACTGCGATCAGTTTATCTTCGCGGATCCTGACATCGCATTCCCCCCGCATCTCCTTAAAGGGCTCCTCGACATGTCGTATAAACTCTCTGGACGATACATGCTCGCTCCTCCGGTGCCTCGACTATGGGACGAGACGTGGGACATGCTCGTTCATCCTGACTTCCTCACCAAACCTCTCGGATATTACCTAACTCACTCACCGGATGAGACGAGACGACAAATGCCACAGGAGATCTTCGCGGTCCCAGTCGAAGAAACCAAATTTGGAACTGGGTGGATGAACCTCTACTCCAAGGAGCTTCTGAGCTTCACGGGCATTCCCGAATCACTTGGTGGATACGGCGCGGAGGATGCCTTTATAGGCTTCGCGTGCCGAGTCGCTAGACACAACGGATATCCGTGCGCGATGTACCTCCTCCGAAATGTCTACGTCTCTGAGGACTACCTTACTCCGAAGCTAACGTTGAATGGACAGGTAGCCTATCGCGACGCACGGTTGGAACAACGAGAGGCAGCGGAGAAGCACCTATCGCTCGAGCTCAGCATGTTCGCCAAACGCTCGCTTGGAAAGGACCTCTCGTTCACATTCACCTACGATCCCCCGGAGGCGAATGAATAGGCCCCTTTTGAAAATTCAATTCGGATCCGGAGGTAATCCACTCGAAGGATGGACCAACCACGACAGCGAGGTGGACATCCGCGCCCGCCTACCGTACGACGATAACGTTGTCGATTGCATACTCGCGGAGCACGTCGTTGAACACATCAGCTCCGCCGATGCACTCAGGTTCTTTGACGAATGCAGGCGGATCCTCCGCCCCAACGGAGTGCTTCGCGTGTGCGTTCCATCCGTCGAAAAGGTTTTCTTCGGTCAAAGCACCGGATATTTCAATCTCGCGCACGAGCGCGGTCTCGGTGACGCAAGCCCGATCGGAGCCGGACGCGCGGTCCTTCTCGGATACGGCCATCAATCAGCGTGGACATGGGAATTACCGCAGATAGTGATGTCGCTCGCCGGATTTCGCAGGGTCTACCGATGTATGCCTCGAGTCTCTGATTGGGCCGAGCTGCGAGGAGTCGATAGCCATCACCGCGCGGTTGGTGAGGAGTTAAATGACTTTGAGACCGCTATATGCGAAGCAATAAAATAAAGGAACGGTAACTACCCCCCTCCCCAACCACCCTTCCCTCCCCGTTTCGAGAGTCTTGGAAAACCGCGGAGTTAGTCGTGTCCTCCGCCAGGGGCACTGCTGTCGCTTTCATATCCTACCGGCCGGAAACGGATATCATAGAGCAGTTCAGCACCCTCACCACCAGGACGAAACAATTTGAGTAGCGTTCCGATTCATAGTACCTACGACTAAGGAAACCGGGGGGAATCCATGACATCTTCACAACTAGCAGCAGGACCAGCATCCAAACGAGACGCTCCAGGACCAGGCGATTCATCAAGCGCTCGTCGCCTCGCCACCGCGAGTGTCATGCCTCTTTCGCAAGAGGAGTACAAAAAGATCGAGAGAATCGGCTCACAGCTTAAGATTCCTCTCAAGTCCCTTGAGGATATGAGACGCACCAACGCCGAGCTGCGGGAACAGATCGCGGCGCTCTCCTATGAGGAACCGAAGGGATTTTTCGCTCGATGCGCGGCGTGGCTCTCCGCGAAGTTCGGGCCCAAGGACACTCTCGCGCCAACCCGCGAACAACTTGAGAAACAACTCTCAGATAACCTGAAACAGATCCGTAGGTTTACGGAAAAGGTGATTCAACCGAAGGTCAACGCCATCCGAAGCAAGTACGAGGGAAAGACCTTTGAGCGAACAAAGGACACCCCTCGACCACTCGTGCTCGCGAGCGTTCCAACCGAAAAGGTGGGGAAGATTCCGACACACGAAGCCCTCTTTGCGGCGATCGAACGCTTCGCCCACTCGAAAGAGCAGCCCGCCTTCAAGATCGTCGCTCGAGATGGAGACAACTCGATTACCATTAGCCGACTCAACAAAGACAACATGGAGGAGACCATTCGACTCTCGTACCGTCGACCAGGAAAGGTAGACGCTGAGATCGTGGGACCGTATGATGTGCAGAGCGGCGCATTCTGGAACGACGATGCCCTCAAACTCGTGCGCGCCTTCACAGCGGGACACAACTTGAGCGTGAAGCCGGCCAAGTTCAAGAACTATACGATCGTATAAATGTGCCGCGATGGAACGACGGCATGGTGTCGAGGATAACCTTCGTAAACATGCCGTCGTCCATCTGAAGTTGTAGTTCAGTTACGGAACGATAGATTCCCCAACGCTCAGCTTTGGTTGAGCGCGGGTAGCGTCTAAGGGGGCGAACGCCTTCGAGGTGAGCAAACGATGACCGTGGTCGTTGGCGCTCTCCAGCGAACGAATACCGCTCACGGCCTGCGATATCTCCCCAGACACCGCGCGAAGGCATATCGCCACCGTCGCTTTATCGCGAGAGGGCGGCATACCGTCATTCACCGTTTCGACACATCGAACGAGCGCCAGAATACCTCGCAAACGACGACGTTGCCCCTCGAAGAAGACCTCTTCGTCATTGATAGCATCGCGCTGAATCCGGGAGAGCGTTGTCGCGACATCGCTCATCGCGCGTCGCACCTCCTCTATCCCCTCCTCCAGGTCCTGCTGTTTGAGGGGCGTTACGGATTGCGGCGCGGTCATGCCGAATCCCAAGGCGCCTAGGACCATCGTGACACTCACGAATCGACTCATGGAAAACCTCCCGTGTGAAAAACCATCGACACCAGCCGACGGCGTGAACGTTGAGCTCACGTCGTCGACCAGAAGTCACCATCTACCCATATTCCGCCGGTACGGTACGAGGAGGTTCGAAAGGAGTCAAATACCGAGGCTATTAGGTTCTAAATCTCTATCTCTAACTGCGCCAAGAGCGGCGCGTGATCTGAGAGATCGGTCCACGGGGGGCCGTTTAGGATCTCGCCACCAAGCGCCTTCACCCCGCGGGCATACACCCGATCGAGCCGTAGCACGGGAAACCTACTCGGAAAGGTCGGCGCGTGCGCTCCACGTAAGGTGTGAAATACCTCATGCACCCCGATATCATCGAAGAGCTGCTTTGTGGCGCTCTCTTGCCAATCATTAAAATCGCCCGCGACGATTAGGGGCTCCGCTTCACTAACACTCCGCATCACCCGTCGGCAGAGATGCTTGAGCTGCGCGTCACGTCCACGACGAAGCATATTGAGGTGGACACAGATACAGTGAACGGGAACCTCACTCCACGGGACTTTGATAACCGCGTGAAGGATCCCTCGGGACTCAAAGGCGTTCGTTGAGACATCGATATTCTCGTACTCAACGATCGGATACTTACTCAAGATAGCGTTGCCGTGATGTCCGTGCGAGTAGACCGCGTTTTTACCGTACGCGGCGTGGGGCCATCCTGCCTCAGCGAGGAAATCGCTCTGCGAGAGCGTTGGCCACCCCTGAAAACGGTTGGCGTGCTTATCGTGTTGCCCGAGAACCTCTTGCAAGAAGACGATGTCGGGCTGGAGTGCTTGAAGGGATTCCCGAATCCGTGGGAGCGTAAACGCGCGATTACCAAGGCCGAGCCCTTTGTGAATGTTATAGGAGAGAATTTTGAGAACCCTGGTATCGACCATGCGTGTCGTTACAGAACATACCTAAACCAGAGAAGAACCCGACCGAGCAACCTCTCAATAAACGGACGTTGACGCCAATTATCAAGGGTCACTTCGACGGAGCGACCGAGATCCGTCACGAACTGATCGCTCAAACTCTTGAGCGAACCCTTATCCGTTACCACGATATCCGCCTCAAGGTCGTGCAACAGACTTCTATGATTGAGGTTGCTTGAGCCTATCAGCCCCCACTCATCGATCACCATCGTCTTCGCGTGCAGCACCGAGCCGCGGTATTCGAATATTTTAACCCCAGCGGAGAGGAGACCGAAATGGAAAGCTGAGGTTATCCAAGGAATAAACACGACGTCAGAGAAACCGGGCACGAGTATTCGCACATCTATCCCCTCTCGAGCCACCACTGAGAGCACCCGAAGTAATGAACCATCCGGAACGAAGTAAGCGTTCGTTATCCAAATTCGCTGTCGCGCGCGAAGAAGTCTCACCAAGAGATCGAGGTAGTTCTCCCGCCGTTGCTTTCCGGTCACATTTAATCTAACGAGCGGGCTGGTCTTCAATCGTTTTCGTCGGATCTTGCGCTTCAGGCGTTGGAACTTTCCGATCCAGATATCCTCGAAGGTATTACGAAGTAGTGAGATCTCTGATCCCTCAACGATGACACCGGTATCTCGCCACGCCGCCGTACCCATCTCAGAGGCGAGGTGATACCGCGTCACATTAAAACTTCCAACGAACGCGGTCCGGCCATCGATAATACAGAGCTTTCGATGATTGCGATGATTAAGGCGACGAAATACTCGGCGCCAGGTCGACCTCCTCTCCACCCCTCCTCGACGCCGCTGCCACCACCGCCACCGCTCCCACGGAGGTTCGTGAAACACTCGAACGAGAATTCCAGCTGCCTTCGCGCGCTCCCGGTAACTACGAGCGAAGCCGGTTGAGCCGATACCATCAATCAGAAGACGAACCACCACACCCCTCCGAGCCGCGCGAGTGAGAACCTCAAAGAACCGTTGCCCCGTCTGGTCCGTGGAGAAGATGTAAAACTCGACATCAACGCTCACGGTTGCCGCATCGATTGCGGCCTCAAGCGCTGTAAAAAAGCGGTCCCCATCATCGATCACCTCGCACCGCTCCCACGCCGCAGCCGGAGCTGGCTCAGCAACGGGGGTTTGGTCACTCGGCGGGATGGTCATGGGGAGGTGTTCTCAAGCTAGACAGGTGTCGTGGATCGAAACAGGGCTAACTCCTCTATTCTACTGAAGAGTCGCCCGATCTCCTACTGCGGAGGATAAGGGCCTCTAAAAAGGCGCTGTAAAATCAGGTCCTTACAACCTGGCAACATCTTTGCACTGGTATCCAATCAAAACCGTTTATCTGCCAGGTTGGAGGCCAGAACAGATGAGAACTTTAGACACGATCTTGATGGGAATCACTATCGGAGTAGCGAGACTTTTGAGGGGCTTACTGCGGGCCTCTAACGCCCTCTTGCGCCCCTTTCGAGGGGACTCGGTAGTTCCGTTTGGGAAATGCGACAAGGTAGCCCGATTTCGTAATAACAGGGCAGATACTCGGTTGAGAGACCTTCGGGTTCACCTTCCGACGACGAGCGAGGAAGCGCCCCGCCGTCAGATAGTCCAATAAGGAAATTCGAGCTGCGGTACGTAACACGGATTTCGAGAAGTACATTTTTCAGGGAGACTATGACCATGGAACCAAAGATTATCGAAAAACTCTTCGCTTCATTCACTGAGCTTGAGGGCGCGATCACGAAGGCTCGACAGACCTTCAAGACTCGAGACTCTGTTCCTGAGGGAGTTGTACGGCGCCTCGAGTCATACGACACCATCTTGTCGAAGCAACGCACACTCGCGGTAGCGCTGTGTGAGGCGATCGCTTCCAAAAACTGGGATGAGGTTACTCGTCACGTAACCTTGATTAACAGCCTCTCCGCGATGATTAGAGATGACGCTAAGGCGATCCTTACCGCTATCTCGACCAACGAGGACGGACTTACCGACGAAGAGACCAGCAACTTCTGCTAGGTCGACATCCCTGAAAAATGACGAAGGCCACCACTACGAGGAGTAGTGGTGGCCTTTTCTCTTGCTATCGACAGACGAGACTAGCTCCCCGCTCGCATCAACTCATCACGAACCTTCTTAAGGATCGCGATATTGTCAGAGTGACCGGTCATTCGAGCCGTGACCTTTCCACGCAAACGCCGTCCAAGAAGGAAGAGGTCACCGATAGCGTCCAAGACCTTGTGACGCACCGGCTCATTTGGATAGCGCCACTCATCGTTAATAGCGCCTTCGGTACCGATCAGAAGGAAGTTATCGAAACGACCACCGAGCGCGAGCCCTTGACGTTGGAGGTGTCCTACATCCTTCACGAAACTAAAGGTTCTCGCGGCTGAGATCTGATCTCGGTAGGAAGCGGAGTCAGTTAAGGTGAATGAGAACTGCTGCTCGCCAACCGGCTCAGGATAGCGAAGGGTGTAATCGACGCTGAACTCATCAGCTGGCTCGATACGGATGGACTCTTTCCCATCCCCTACCTCGATAACCTTCTTGATATCGATCTCGTACCACTCGCCGTCCTGCTCGCTCAAACCTACCTCTTCAAAGAGGCGGCAGAACTCACGCGCCGAGCCGTCCATTACGGGAACCTCACCGTTACACTTGATGAGAACGTTCGAGATGCCGTAGGCGCAGAGCGCGGACATAAGGTGTTCAATCGTGCCCGCTTGGGTCTGACCCAGGCGAACGGTGGTCGCGAATCCGGTGGACTCAACGAAGTCGACGTGCGCTGGAACAACGGTGGTCTCTGAAACGCCAACAAAGTGGATACCAGAGTTCGGCGGAAGTGGCTCAAGGATAAGTCCGCTCTTACGACCGGAGTGAAGTCCCTGACCGTACAAGATCGCGGCGTGCGCGAGGGTTTTTTGAGGCATCGCTCGACCACGCAGGGTCTGCTTCGTGAAGACCACAGGGTTGATCGTTACGGACTCACGAAGGGGTCCAACAGATGCCGGCTCTATAGCCTCCCATCGGGGCTCATTGTCAGAGTCTGGCGTTTCAGCTTGGTTGAGAACGCGACGAACGAGTTGAATAGTCCCAGAGAGATCGAGTGGCTTCTCAAGGAAGTCCATCGCCCCGAGTCGTGTCGCGGCAACGGCCGTTGAGATCGTGGCGTGACCGCTGATCATCACAACGGGAAGATCCTGATGGATCTCTTTGATCTTTCGTAAGGTCTCGAGACCATCCATCCCCGGCATCCAGATGTCGAGAAGCACGAGGGCTGGTCGTGTATTCATGAGAATGCGAATGGCCGACTCCCCATCCTCTGCGAGAACGACCGAGAAACCCTCGTCCTTCAAGACTCCCTCAAGGGAACGGCGGATACTCGCCTCATCATCAACAACTAACACGAGTTGATTTGCGGTGGTTGCGTCCTGAAAGCTGTGAGGGTTCGCGAGGGTATGCATAATCGAATGGCCCTTTCTTAATCGGTCTATACTACCCGTGCCCCGGTTCTAACGCAAATTCTTGAAAAAACCAGGGCACTTAGCCTTACCGCTCCATCGCCATCCCCTCAGCGCCGAATCGTTCATCAGGGAGGAGGGAGTGCCGATACCCCACGGTATCAGTAAGCCACCGCGGAGGGAAACCCGGCGTACGATCGAAACGGGCACCGACCGCAAGGAAAGCGTCATCTTATTAGAGGGTTATGCTATCAAAATTGTTCGGGCGCAAATCAAAGCAGAACGAGGGACACCCTACCCTTGCGGACGGGGTGCGGCAATCTATCGTCAGCTACCTCGGGATCAAATCACTGCCAATTATGCCGAAGGTCGCTCAGCAGGCCTTTCAATTGGCGACCTCACCAAACGCTGAGCCCGAAGATTACATCGCGGTCGTGGAGCACGACGAGGGCCTCTCTGCTCGCGTACTCAAGATAGCGAACTCGGTCTACTACAGCCGGGGCTCCGACAGTAAAACTATTACGGACGCGGTCACCGTTATCGGCATATCCGAGCTGCAGTGCCTCATGAACGCCACCGCGCTCTCTAACTTCTTCCCCACTCGTCATCCTCTACGGGCCCTCTTCTGGGCGCACGATATCGCGGTCGCGATCACCGCACGCACACTCGCCAACACGCTCCGTCCTGCCCAGGCGGATATGGCTTTCCTTGGAGGGCTGATGCACGACATCGGAAAGCTCTTCATGTTGCAACAACACACAACTAATTATGAAAAGGTTGTCACGAAGGGATATGAAGAGGGACTCCAATCGATCGATGGCGAAACGGTCGCGTACCCGTTCGATCACACCCAAGTTGGTCACCTCATCGCGGAGCGATGGCACTTCACCCCCGAACTCACCGCGGTGATCAGTAAACATCACAAGAGTTGGCAGGAGATTCCGAAAGACTCCGTCGTTGCCCTCGTCAAAGCCGCTAACATCATCGCGCATACCCTCGCGCTCGGCGCTGGACGGGAGGCCAATCAAGCGCGACGGATTTACGAGCCGATGCTTCCTGACGCGTGGAACCACCTTGAGGTCGCGGAGCCCTTACAAGCGGAACTTCTCGACAGAGCGGCATCCGCGTTCGAGCAGGAGCGCTCCCTCTACGAATCATGGAGCAATGGGTGATTTACGTCGCGGCGATACTAGCGTTACTCCTATGCGCTCTCGCCGCGTTGTATATCGCGACGCTTACTCACCTCTCTCGTATCGTCACGTCAGCGGATGAGGAGACCCCTCGCGTCCGTTTCTCTGGCCCTCTCCGATGGATTCCCGTGATCGGAAAGAGAGCGGGTGAACTGGAACACCTCGTCGCGCAACTAAGACAATCCGACACGGATCATCGCACCAGGTACAAGATCCTCACCGAAAACGTAGCCGCGGCGGTGATGCTTCATGAGGCCGACGGAACGGTGCTGTGGTGTAGCCCCTTCACTGAGGTCCTCACCGGATTCCCCCTCTCGGAGATCTATCGTAACAAGAGCACCTTCCTCACCGCGAACGTTCAAGATGAGGACCGAGAGATCGTTCAACGATCGCTCCACATCGTCGCGACCGGCGAGCCTTTTCAGTGCCGTTACCGCTTCTACCACAAATCAGGCATCACGCTGTGGCTAGAGACCCGAACCGTGCCCATCCTCGACAACACCTCGAACGAGTACGTCGCGCTCTCGATCACTATCGATGTCACGGCGCACGTTATGAATCAGCTACAGGTTGAGGAGCGCAATAAAGATCTAAACGAGTTTACCTATATGCTCTCCCACGATCTGAAAGCCCCGATCCTCACCGTCTCCGGGATGCTCGGAATCCTTGAGGAGGAGGACGCTATAAAAAACAATCCGCAGCTCGCGGAACCCCTTACCTACATCAGAAAGGCGACGAGGCGTTTGCAAGATCTGGTCTCGGGGGTACTGGAACTCGCGCGTATCTCGGCTGCAGAGCGGTCCCTTGAGCCGATCCCTCTTCACGATGTTATTCGAGAGGTACTTGAAGATCATCAACTGCAGATCCAACAGAGCGACGCGAAGATCACGACCATTCAAGAGCTTCCCGTTGTCCTCGGCAACAAAACGCAACTCTATCAGGTCTTCAGCAACCTGATCGGCAACGCTATCAAATACAAGAAAAGCGATCGCCCCCTCCTCATCTCGATCGGATCCGAAAAAGCGCTCTCGCGGCGAAAAACCTCGATCGTGGTGTCCGATAACGGACGAGGTATTAGCTCAGATAAGATCGACTCGATCTTCAAGCCGTTCAATCGCGCCGGTGAGGAGACGATCGAGGGTACCGGTGTTGGGCTCGCCTCGGTGAAGAAGCTTGTGGAAAAGCTGGGCGGGAGTATCAAGGTTGAGAGCGCGCAGGATCAGGGGACCTCGTTTACGATTGAGCTAAGAAAGGCGCCGGAGCCGGTGGGGCAGTGAGAACACTTGCGTAGCTCCTATTCCGCCTCGTTTTATAGCGAGCGGGGCACCAGCGAGCGGGAGGTATCGCGGTAAGACGGTTCGCCTAGCGCCCATCGCTTCTAATCAGCTTCTTGAGTTTTTTCTAAACCACAGAGACGCAAAGGACACAAAGAACTGGCACACGATGTGCCGGTGGCCGATCCTTTGTGTCCTTTGCGTCCTCTGTGGTCGAACAACCAGCTACCGAACAACCTCGACACCGAGAGCTACGAGTCACCTACTTCGTCGGCACCAGATCCGCCCCATGCCCGAGGAACGAGAGCATCTCGTTCACGATCGCGGTGAGCTCTGGAGCCCAGGTGCGGGGATCCGCGCGCATCTCGGTTGCTTCGGGGATAATCAAGGTCGTCGTATATTTTTCGCCGTTCTTGAGCGCTTCAACGGAGATCGATTCATTGGTAGCGTCATACGAGAAGAGGGCAGCTTCGCCCTCCGAGCGTCGAACCTGCGAAAGGTAAGCCTGCGCGAGCGGATCGTTCGAGCCAACAACGAAATGCAAGGTCGGCTTCCACGACGCGATAAAGCGCTCGCTGCTCACAACGGTGTGGACATACGAAACGTAGAGCGCTCGGAGGTCTCGCTCCTGCGCTGGTGATATCTTCTCAAGCGACTCGATGGTCCACCGCGACTGAAACTCCTTCTCGCACACATCCCATAACCGAACGCCTCGAAACTCAATTCGATAGAGATCAGCTTTTCCGATTGAGGAGATCCACTGAGCGCTCTTGAGCACGTCATCAGGGACGATGTACGACGAGAGGTCTCGACTCTTAATGTTCGCCCACTGAGCGAGCGCCTTCTGTTCGCTCATGCACTGCAAGCAAGAGAACGGAGTCCGCCCACTCTGATGCTTCTTATCCCGTCCACACGCGGGGAGCGCACCATCGCACCGAAGCTGGGCGACATCACCACCCTGCTTATCGAGGTAGTTCGCGACGAGGTACATAAGACCACTCTCGCGATGGAAGGAACCGTACGGAGAAAAAATGGCTAACTTCATAACGCACACACCGAAACAGGACGCTTACTTACTGGGTCACGATACATGACATAGAAAGCGGTATGAGGAGTGAGAGAATCCGGCCCAACCGAGATCTTCTCAGCCCGAGAGAGTCCCCAGAGACATTCATGCGGCGTTGTCTTCTTGAAGAGCGATTCTTCAAGGGGAATCTCCATCGCCGATTCAGGCGAGATATTTCCAACCGGAAGGGATTGAGCCTCCTCTCCCACTCCTTGGAAGATGGCTGGTCGCACCGTTTCGTTCGTCGAATTAACCATAACGAGCGAGGTCGTTACGAACGCGTCCTGTAGGCCAACACCAACAAAACTGCGCCGTCGCGCGTCAGCTAGGCGCTGGGAGAGATCTCCTTGCGGCTCTGGCGACGCAACCTCTTCCACATCGGGAACGAATGGCGCGCTATAGTACATGATCGAAGCCTGGGGCGAGACGAGCTCGATCGCGGCTTGAGACGAAAGAAGGTTCACTCGCCCCTGCTGAGACGAGAGTTGGATCTCCAACCCGAAGATACCCGAGGCTTCATTTCGAAGGGTCGGGAACGCCTCCTCAAGGCGAACGCCATCGGGCTGATTGAGCCTTCCACCGTCGAGCATCACCGCTCGCTTCTCAATCCCCTTACCGAAGAGCGAGAGAACGCACGTTATTGGATGATGACTGGCCGTGGAGCCCGCGGTCGGAAAGAAATGTACACGGGTTTTAATCGATGATGTTGAGAGACAAAACATCACGGTTTTTACTGCTGCGGGAGCCGCGCGATCCATACTGCCTCTATCCCCAAGAAAGTAAACAACGATACAGGTCCTGCTCAGGAGACTCCCCGAGGGTCCGTTCGATAATGTGTCCCGCTATCGGCGACTGGAGCTTCCCTGACAATCGAACGTACGCTTGAAGAGCTCCCTTCTCCCACGCTTTTTGGTCAGCAGACGCTATGAGCTCATTCTCAAGGGAAAGAACGCGACTTCCGTTACCGGGAACGGTTAAGGTCCACTCAGGAGAGCGGTTGCCGTAAAAAAGGCGACACGCGATCTGCCCCTCCTCTGCTCCGCCGTTGACGAGTACCACCATGTGCTCTCGTCGACCGCCAATAACAACAGGAATGAAGCTGTTCTCGCGTGACGCGACAGGCACGGGATCTTGATAGAGCACAACGCTCGAGCCGATCGACTGTCGGAAGAGATGTCGGGTCCCTTCAGATGAGGTGACCTTAAGATGGCCGTGAGCGACCCCTCCTTGCATCTTAAGAGCGGCGGTGAAGGGCTCAAGCTCAACAAAGCCTACCTCAGAACTCGGAAACTCGACCTCGACCGAATTAACCTGAGTTCCATCCGTATCAAAGATCTCAAGTCGCGTCGTTGCTCGCCCCTGGCCGGAGCTATCAGCTCCGGGCGCAACGAGAAGGGTGCTTGAGTAGAGAGGAGGCGCGGCTACCCAAAAATGGCTGGTTGTCTCAACAGCGCTCATGAATACGTAACCCCTTAAAGAGTTAAAAGATTCTCTGTGTGTTTGCCGCACGCAGCGGGCATGCGGTGCCTGGCGACAGGTCGCTCACGAACCTATCAGAAAAAACTGTGGTTTACAGCTACTAAATGAGTAAACCTAGGAAGATACCAGGAAAATCTAAAGATCCCCCCCCACGAGGCCGATAGCAAGGAACGAAGGTCAGGGTCGGAGGAGTCGATGGATAGAGGGGCTACGAACAAATCAGCGGTCAAGCGAACAGACTACCGAGTCCACGTGCTGGTGGGCGTCGTGATCGTAGTTTGCTTGGTCGCACTAACGGTTACCGTGAGAACCCACTTACCAGCGAAATCCCAAGCTTGCAGGCTCATGCCGGGCTTTTGTCAGAATAAGTCCGAAGAGGGTCCTAGGGGCGCATTCGAGGAACTTGGCAGAATGCGACCAGGCGAGGCAAAGTTTGGCCTCAGCAAAAACCTTTCACAACGCTATTGAACCTTCACGACCGGACCCACTCCATCGTCCTTCACACTAACCTCGGGCTGGCTCAGAACCTTAGGAGCGCTCGCCGAACTCTTGGGCGAAACAGGGGCTGACGGAAGCGCCGCTGAAGGGCTGCTTGGCACAGGAGCTGTCTGAGGAATATCCCATCCTCCCTCCTCCTGACTCCATCGTCGTCGAGAGGTCTCGGTTGGATCGATCTGCTGCGTTACATTTCCGAGGTGTCGAACGGGGATACGCTCCAGCGATCCTGGGAGACTTCCTCCACGAAGAAGCTTCGTCAGCTCGGGAGTCTTGCTCATCTCAACGGAACCGGCTGAGAGCACGACTGAGGTAGAGGGATCGATGAGGCGCGCGTTGACGTACACCCGCTCTGGCGAAGCCACGTAGGTGCCGACAACCACACCAGCGAGATTTCGCTCCGGTCGAACCATACCCGCGTCACGAGAAAGCGCGAACTCTCCACCACGATCAAGGAACTGCAGCGCATCGGTGTGACGGAGCTCAATAACATCGAATCCCTTCATCGCGAGTTCACTCATGAGCTGCTCTCCAACCATGCGTCCAAAAGTGCTTGAGGAGTACAGATCATCAACGTTCACGAAGGTTGTCACACCGATCGGACCGGGTGCCGAGCCTCGGTAGTGGCGATCAATCTGAGCCGCGAGGAGGGAGGTCTTGAAACGCCCAGGGCCGTAGTTGTCGTAATCTTTATTCGGAATCGGCCAATACGCCGGCATGTCATCGTAGCGAGGGCTACATCCAGCGGCACCCAGAAGCAAAATACCGGTGCAAACGCCCAGAACCTGGCATACTCTTTGAACTCTCGAGAGAAGTGTATGTCCGGTTTTCAGACCTACTGGAGTAAACATAGTAACCTCATGCAATTAGCTTCATCCTTAAAAACTTCAACCTGGATCCGGGGTGCTCTCCGTGTCAGTCTTTTGACACTCCCGGTAATTTTATCCAGCTGCGCGATGCTCTTTCGCCACACGGGCGAGACTTGCACAACCCGTGCCTATGTTCGGACAGACATTCCCGCCTTCATAGATCAGCGGTTTAAGGGTGGTGTCACCGCGCGCATGGCGGTTATCCCCTTCGTGACGCAGGCAAACTTTACCGCTCAGAACTCTGAGCTTCCGGGAATTAGCGATCAACTCGGATGGACAACCCAACGAGAGCTGCTCGCATACGATACCCTTCCGATAATTGAGGTATTCAATCGTCAAGACTGGCCTGGCAAGAAGGATGACTTCTTTACCGGCAACTTCGGGGCGCTCTCACTCGCCCGCACCGCGGGATACGATCTCGTCCTCGTAGGATATCTCGAGCGACTCTCTCGCCTCGATGAGTGGACTATTCACACCAAAATTATCGATGCCGATTCAGGAACGACCCTCTGGTACGGAACCTCACGAGTTGTCACGAACAGACACGACATGTTCGAGGTGAGCGGAACGTTTGGACTGACCTCGCAACGATCCGACATGCTCTACACCGAGGCGATGGTAAATGAGGCTGGAAGGTGTATCGCTCGTGATATTATGCACGACCCAGCTGATGAGCCGAGCTTCTGGTCGTTCCTTCCGTGGGTAGCGTAGGAGTGACCCGAGAGCGGAGATGCCCCCGCTCTCGAGCACTACGCGAAAACTGACTACTTCTTTTTCGTTGCCTTCTTGGCGCTACGAGCGGCGGTCGCTTTACGTGCGGCTCGCTTCGGCGCTGCCGCGCGAGCCGGCTTGGCCTTACTACCTCGCTTTACCGCGCTCTTTGTAGCGATCGCTTTCTTCGCGGGGGCCTTTTTCGTCTTCGCGGCCGGCTTAGCGGTAGCTTTCTTCACGCCCCCCTTCTTCGAAAGTTCATCGATAGCCGCCAAAACCTCCTCGGCGTGCCCTTCAGGCTTTACAGTATCGAAGATGCGCGCGATCTTTCCGGCTTTATCCAGGAGGAAGGTCTTCCGGAAGATCCCCTGAAATGTTCGCCCCATAAACTGCTTCGTGCCATACGCGCCATAAGACTTCGCCACCTTGAAATTAGTATCCGAAACAAGGGGAACCTTAAGTGAGTACTTCGCGCAGAACTTCGCTTTTGTCTTTTCGTCGCCACCCGATACGCCAACAACGCGCACATTACGGGAGGTGAATTTCTCAAGAAACTGAGAGAACTCCTTCGCCTCAAGCGTGCAACCCGGTGTGTCATCCTTTGGATAGAAATAGAGCACCGTGTAGTCAACTTTGGACGCATCAAGCGAGTGCGCCTTTCCATCCTTATCTTTAAGTGAGAATCGTGGCGCTGATTGACCAACTTTTAAACCTGCCATGTGAGGAGCTCCTGTAGTGGTAGACGATGTGAGCCGGGAGTATAGCCGCGAAGTGCGCGTTGCGGCAGGGGATAAAAAGTCGGTGGCGCATACGTGACCCGGCACACGGGAGGGCGACCGTCCCCCAACCTTCCCCCTTGCCCTCCGCCCCACATTCAAGGGAACCTCTCCACAAATAACGAACATCCAACAACGCATGACGCCCCCACTCGACATCACCCACACACCACCCCGGATCGCTCCGTGCGAGCACATCGCCGGCAATGAGAAATTCGCGCTCAAAGCGTTAGCGCTTCAGGGGCAGCACCTTCGAAGTGATGGGAGTTCGCTGGTCGACATCACCCTGGATCTTGAGGATGGTGCTCCTGTTGGACAAGAGGATTCACTCCGTGGAACCTTTATCTCAATCCTCAACTCAACTCAGAACTCGCGTAAGCAGATAGGGGTTAGAATCCACGCCTCCACATCACCACACTTCGAGCACGATATTGAGGAGGTGGTTACCCGAGCGGGCTCTTCACTCGCGTACATCACGATCCCCAAAGTTACCTCAACGCGTGAGGTGACGTGGACCGCCGGCGTGGTCGAGCACTACGCCACGAAGGTTGGTATCGAGCGACAAATCCCCCTTCACCTCCTTATTGAGACACCGGAGGCGATCGAATCCATCCACCAACTCGCCGCGCATCCCGCGGTTGAGACCCTCGATTTTGGATTAATGGATTGTATCTCACACTTTGGGGGCGCAATCCCCTCCTCCGGCATGCGAAGCCCAGAGCAGTTCAGCCATCCACTCCTCCTCAAGATAAAGAGCGAGATAGCGATCGCGGCGTTAAGCCACAACAAAATTGCTAACCACAACGTAACGGTTGATATCCGAAATCCAGACCAAGCGTTTCACGACGCGCACAAGGCGCGACACGAACTTGGATTCCTGAGAATGTGGAGTATTCACCCCGATCAGATCCCACATATCATTCGAGGGATG
The DNA here is from genome assembly GCA_044345405.1 of Bdellovibrionota bacterium. Classification (GTDB taxonomy): domain Bacteria; phylum Bdellovibrionota_C; class UBA2361; order UBA2361; family OMII01; genus OMII01. The sequence continues at coordinate 25,042 of JBIJBE010000003.1, read as the reverse complement.
ACTCCAACAGCTGACGAACTAAGGGAAGCGACGGAGATCATCGCGGCGGCGCAAGCCGCGAACTGGGGGCCGATTCAACACAACGGACGTCTCCACGATCGAGCGTCGTATCGATACTATTGGGGGATTATCTCCCAGGGGCGGACAACTACTCCGTAAACCCGGTCTCGTCTTTGAGAGTGAGCTGCAACCGTTCGTTAAATCCAACCGTGTCGAGCACCGATTCGATCGAGCTCTTGGGGAGCCCTCGCTCCTTCGCCACAGAGTCGAAACGCTTGCGATCGACGAACTCCTGAATCACCTCATCAGCGAACTCAGGGAACACCTCACGAACGCGCACCGGATTGACCTCGGTGCGTTTCACCTTTTGAATTGCGCACTTTCCGAAAGGACCGTCGTAGGCCGGCTCTCCCTCGATTAACTTCTGTCGGATCATCTCGCGAATCTTTCCCTCGCGGGCCTGCAAGAAGGCGAGTTCGTGCGAGATACCAGAGCTGATCTCGTAACGGTGCCTAAGAACCGCGCCATACTCCTTGACGAGATCACCAACCGGAAGATCGAGCTCACGAGATGCCTGCGCCTCGAGTCCAGCGAGATACTCGTACAATGTGATCGCCACCTCCGCGTCGAGTCGGGCGTACGCTATCTGCGCGTCGGTGAGAGGACGGATCGACCAGTCACTCGTTTGCTCCTGCTTGCTCATATCGATTCCGAGCAGGAGCTTACAGCAGGTGCGAAGGGTGTGATTCGGAAGATCCGGGCGCAATTGCCGGGACATGGTGAGGGTATCTTTGATCCCCTTCAACTTCATATCGTATCGAGCGAATTGTCGTTCCTCGAATGAGGCGTTATGCGCGACGATCAAGGGGGTCGGCGCGGCCAGTACCGGCCCGAGCGCGAGGGGAGCTCCCGCTTTCACAACATCAACGAGGATAACACGTTGCTGACTCGGCACACCGATCTGAATAAGGCAGAGCTGCTCATTACCCACCTGCCAACCGCTCGTCTCGGTATCAACGGAGATAATCGGCTCGTTAGCGATACTAGCCGCGACCCGCTCCACCTCTTCAGGAGTTGTCGCCCATTCAAAATCTAGGGTTGGTTGCGCGTACATGAGGTCGGTCTTTCGTAAAGGAAGGTTCAAATCCCACGTCGGAGTATAGAGGTTGTGGTCCGAACAATAAAGCGGATTTCAGGGGGCCGTGACGAGAAAGGCCTCAGATACGAGGGAGCCCTATCCTAGTCGTCTTTCAATTTTAAGATCTCAGTGCCATCGAAGTACTCCTCACGGGCCGAAGCTTTAATGTTACGAAGGCTATCGATCATCTCAACCATTCGACGCACATCGTTCTTAATAGCGGCGACCGCGCCTAAGAACTTGGAGTCCTCTTTGGGAAGTTTCTCAATAAGGAAGCAGTTGAGCATGATAGCCGATAGCGGCTGCCCCAACTGATGCGCCGCCGTTCCAGCGAGCTGTCCGACCGCTACCTGTCGCTCAGTCGCGACCAGGCGCTCCTGCGTCTTTTTTAGCTCTTCAGTCTTAGCCACGAGCTTGACGTTAAGATCCCGGACTCGCAGCAACGCCTTCACCCGCGCTCGCAGCTCTTGGTAGTTAAATGGCTTCGTGAGGTAGTCATCGATCCCCTCTTCGAGAGCGGAGATCTTATCTTGCATGCTATCACGCGCGGTGAGCATAAGGATCGGAACCAACTCGCCACCAGGGATCGTCTTCAACCGATGACACATCTCGATCCCGTTCACCGCGGGCATAGTGTAGTCGACAATCGCGAGATCGGGGAGCTGCCGCTCACACTCCTCAAGGGCTTCCCCCCCTCCGTGCACAACCACCGGGCAGTGCCCCAAAATGGAGATCACGCTCGCAACGACGATGCGTGAATCAGCGTCGTCATCGGCGATCAGGATGCGGCGTTCAGCCGAAGATTCGGGGGGCTTGGTCTCCATGCAAGATTAGATTGCGTGGAGGGGGAATAAGAATCACTTACTCACGCGAATTCCGCGCAATATCTCCTCTTTGAGAGCCGGGTCGGTATCAAGAATGAGGCTAAGGAATTCATGCATTTGACCCTTTTCAACCCCCTGGTCACCCAACTTATCGGTGATCCGCGTGAGGAGAGTGTCGAGAACCTGATCCTCGGAAGCCCCCGTGTGGGTGGAGAGAAGATCGGACAACGCCACACTCTCAACAGCGGAATCAGCTGAGGTTATAGGGGTAGAGATCCGGCGACCGGTGTTTTGCTTGGAGCCCGCCGGTGTCACTTTGCTCTTCGTAGCCTTGTTTGTCATACCAACTCCACTCTACTTACTTCTCAGAACCACCAGATTATCGCGGATAACAACTTGATCTGACAGAACTATCGCTTTCTCCAACGACGCGACCGTTTCCATTGTACCCCTCCCCCCATCGTACTCAAGGGCCGCCAGGTTGTTGCGAGCGTTCCCCGAAGATGGGCTTTTCTCTAAATACTTCAAATAGATAGCTCTAGCTTCACTCGACCGCCCCTGAAGTTCCCTCAGAAGCCCCAGGTTCACTAACGCCTCGTCATAGGAACGATCCATCTCATACGCCGCTCGAAAGTAGCCCTCCGCCGAGTCATACCGCCCCTCAAGGAGCGCCACACACCCGAGCCCATCAACCGCCGAAGCCACCGGAGCCAACTCAGAGGCGAGTTCGAACGCTTTCCGCGCGTCGACCAAACGCCGCTCCCGTAGAAACCTCGTTCCCACATCAACCAAGGCTTCAGCCTTTCGAAAATACCCATCCGGAACCGCCGAGGAGGCAACGCATCCAAGGAGCTGCGCCGTACCTACGAGTATCGAAAGTATGCGCCCAAGAGTTGCGGGCCTAGGCGACTTTTTTTTCATAACCCTCCTCCATCGCCTGATTGAGGAGCGCGGTCCTATGGACCTCTTCGGTGAGCTCGATCGCTCCAACAGGAACGACCTCGAACCGGGGGGAGAGCTCCTCATGGGCGAGAACAGGAATCCCCTCTCCACGCACCCTGACGAGATCACGGAGGTAGGCCCGTGACCGCTTTGAGGAGAGAAGAACGGCTCCCGGTCTTACCACCTCCCCCACTCGAGACCATATGGCGTCGACGAGCTCGCCTGCAATGAGGGACCCACCCTCCTCCGCTTTAGTCAACACAAGGTCAAGTAGCGGCTCAACCGCGATCCCCTGAATCGTGCCCTCATGAGCGACCGTCGCGCACACAACGGGACCGAGCGCCGCGCGAACCTCCGCTACCAACGCCCGCTCACTCATCCGTCCTCCACTCTCAGCTACGGTCTGCAAGATCACGTCGAGGTGACCAATCGTTACCCCCTCCCGCAACAAGGCTCGAAGGATCGTGGTGAGCTGCGTAAGAGAGATAATCGCGGGCACAACGCCGACGACGAGGTCCGGCACCTTTTTCTCGACGTAATCGAGCGCGCGACGGGTCATGCCATCATCTACCAACGTATCCTTGTAGCCATCAATAACGGCGCGAGCCTCTGATATGAGATCGCTCCACTCTCGTCGCTCGCATCCCCCCCTATCACTCGCCACCTCCATACCTCGAAGAAGGATCCGATACGCGCCGCGGGGAGATTCCCACACGGAGATACCAGGACGTTGAAGTACGATCCCCCACCGCGAAAAGGCGTGGCCTCGCAACTCCTCTAACTCCTCCGCTATGCGTCTCAGCGATGGCATCGCCCCAAACCACTCTCTATTCACCTCAAGGTGCAACGTGGGCGAGAGGATCGGTTCAAACTCTCGCAGCCCATCTCCCCCATCCTCACGCTCCGGCCGGGGATGCCGCGCCAACAAAGTAACGATCAAGACAACCGACACACCCAAAAGCGGAATATGCGGCATCCCCGGAACGCACCCCAGCGCGAACGCCGCGAACGCCACAAAGGCGCGCGCGGCGCGAAACTCGCCGAGTTGCGAGATGAGATCGCCGGAGAGTGACGATGACTCCTGCACCTGCACGCGCGTTACTACAAGTCCAGCCGCCACGGAGTTTAATAACGATGGGATCTGCGAAAGGAGCCCATCGCCTACGGTCAGCAACGTATATCGATGAAGCGCCACATCAAACTCAAGGTTGTGAATCAACAAGCCTACAAGGAGCCCACCAGCTATATTCACAAAGGTCATCACGAGACCAGCCAGCGCGTCCCCTTTCACGAACTTCATGGATCCGTCGAGCGCGCCATAAAAGCGAGACTCACTCTGTACCTCGGCGCGCTTCTTTCGCGCTCCCTCCGGATCGAGAAAACCTCCACGAATCTCAGCGTCGATCGCCATCTGCTTTCCCGGAAGCGCGTCGAGGGTAAATCGCGCCGATACCTCCGCCACTCGCTCCGCCCCCTTAGCGACCACGATGAATTGAATCAGCGTAATCAACAGAAAAAGCACGAAGCCAACAACCAAGCTCCCCTGAATGACCACGGAGCCGAACGCCTCCACCGCCTTACCAGCGTGACCGGTGCTCAACACCGCGCGGGTCGTGGCAAGATTAAGAGAGAGACGAACCAACGTCGCCATCAACAACAGTGAGGGCAAGGTTGCCAACTTGAGAGGCTCACGGATGTGGAGCGCCCCGATTACCAACAAGAGCGCGAAGAGCAAGTTCCCGCACAACAAGATATCAAGCACGAGGGGTGGCAGGGGAACGAGCATGCACCCGACAACGAGCAACAAACCGATCGGGACGACCATCTCTTGTAGAGAGAACTTCCCCACCTCTGTCACATCGCCCCCCGCCACAAACGACTATCCAACTCGCATGTTTCGAATCGGCGCCATCTCCGTCTCATGCTGAGAGCGGTATACGTTCGACAACATCGAGGTCGTTTGCATGATTTGCTGAATCTGAATCTGCTGATTCAGTAGATTAGTAATACTCGCCCCGTCCATCATCGATGCCCCGATACCGGTAAGCGCGGAAGTTGTTGATGCCACCGCGTTCCCGGCTGTTGTAACCCAGGAGCCGAGCGAATTGCGGGGCTCAGGCACGGAGCGCATCAACGGTGAATCCCCTACCGACACTCCGAAGGCCCCATCTGAAGTAGAACGAATAGCGTGAATATGTGACATAGCTGTCTCCCTAAAAAGTTGAGTACGTATGTATCGAAAAGACGCGACAGAGGTTGCGTCCCACAGCCGTGGAGACGACGCCAACCTCGCCACCGGCTACACCACCGACTCGATCGTCAATGTCAGCTTTCCCTCACTACGCTCAAATCGCCCCTCAGCGAGGATCGTAGAGCCAAGCCGCATATAGCACCGCTCAAGAGAGGCGCTACCCAGGTCAAGCACCGCGCCGGGCCTGAGTCCGACGAGATCCGTTACTCGCACCTCGATCTCCCCAAGATCGAGCCTCACCCCAGGAACACGTTGTTCAAACGCGTTCTCCTTTTCCAGTACCTCTATCGTCATGGCCCCTCCTCTCACATAACAACGTCCAACAATTCCAAGCTCCGGCACCTCAACACGCAATTCCTCAATAACGACTCGTTCCCCTGGCGCAATCCCGCCGACATTATCCAACATACCGTACAATTTCGTTCGCGCGACCGGGTTCCAAACCTCCTCCACACTTCGAGCGGGAGGTTCAAGGACCGGAAGCGATGAGCTACACCACACCGTACTCACCACTCCAACCACCTTGCACACCCTCCACGATTCGGGGGGCTCCGGGCGTAAGGAGAGCGTGAAAGGAAACGCGCGGGGCCCACCGAAGCCTTGCACGATCGCCTGAGCGCGCCTCACCCGAGCGAGGGAACGTTGAAGTGGCGAAAGGGAGGCGGTCAGTTCATCACCTCGCACGGCGAATCCTCGCTCACCCTCTCCCTGAAAAACGATCCACCCATCACGAGGTGGGCGCTGCGCAAGAGAGATCTCCCGAACAAAACCGCTCGAGGTGAGAACTCGTGAGACGTATCGCGCGAAAGGGAGAAGCGCTTGCTCCGCCCGCAGCGCCTCTCGATTATGAATCTGAAACGTTCCGATGATCATGAAACCTCCTCCGGCGATTCCGATGACAACGTTGCAAGACATCGGTAATACCCATCGGTATCCGATTCAGCCCCAAACTCCACGAGCAGCGCCTCAACCCGCGCGAGATGCCCAGGGGAAAGCGCCAACCTCGATGGGTCGATACCTTCCACAAAACAGGTCATCGCGATCCGTGAGAGTTCGTGTTCCGACATAGCGCTATCCCTCAAAATCTAACTCCTTAGGAAGTGCAAAGGTCACCCGCCGTTTAGGACGCCTCGTGAGAGACCGAACACCATACACGACGACACCGACGACGAGAGCGCTCGCGCCAACCATCCAAGACAGGAAGAACCACGGCACCTGAGGCTCCAACGGTTGTGGAGCAGCCGATGCTATCGCGACAGGAGCTCCATCCCCTTCGGGCGGATGCGGCTCAACTGCTTCACTCGTGAGTACCCGAACAACATCACGAGAGAGTCCAGCGGCTCCACTGACGAGAGCCGCGACCTCATCACGCCCGGTCACGAATCGACGATCAACCACTAAGAGCACCGATCCCGATCCCCCCTTTCGGGCGGAATCGCCAAACAAAGGATCATCGTCGGGCAGGTTCACGTGAACACGCGCGTCGAGAACACCGGGAAGCGCGGACAAGCTCTCCTCAATTGAGGCCGCCACCGAGCGTTCGTACCGAAACCACTGCTCCTCGCGGCTCGGAATCATTCCACCCTTACTCGACGGAGACCTCGGCTCGCGAGGTGGTAACACCCTACGGGTCTCGATGTAGGAGAGCGCTTCAATCATCTCATCCTGATCCACCGAAATAGCCCACCGACCATCCGGCTGTTGAACCTTTCGGGCATCCAGGTGAGCCGCACTAAGTTGACTGATGACGGTATTCGCCTCTCGCTCCGAGAGATCGTGAACTATCTGCTCTTGGCATCCAGCAAGAAGGACCACCAACAAAACGATCATGGCGGCCGAACAAGAGTTAGGCTTTAACCCCAATCCCTCCCTCAACCAACTTTTCCCGTAACATCCCCAACGCTCTGTCATGCAACCTCGACACCCAGGATTTTGAAAGTCCCGCGTACTGCTGAGCGACCTCGCTCAGCGTGAGGTCGTGGAAGTAGTACTGCTCGATGATGATTCGCTCCTTTTCGGGCAAAGTTGCTATCGCGGCGCGAATTTTTTCTGAGGTTTGTTTCTTATGAAGTTCTCGCTCCGGATCCGAGGGAGCGGTTCCACCAAAAAAAGGAGCGTCGACCGACTGAGTGACGAGCGCCAACGCGACCGCGCTCTTACTGAGGACATCTACCCCCTCCATCGCTTGCGTTCTGGGCGGATGACCTCCCGATCGTCGCGCCTCCAACGCCTGCGCTCGAATCTCCTGCGCGCTCTCCAAGGCCTTAAGAACCTGATACGCGTGACCCGATAGCTCACACGAGGCCCGAATATGATCGATAACGGCGCCTCGTATCCGTAAAAACACGAAGGAGCGAAACTCACTTCCCCGCCCCGGATCGAAACGACCGGCGGCCTCGACTAACCCAAGGAGCCCGGCGGAAACGAAGTCATCACGATGTCGTTGGGGAAGACCCATCGCTCTCATGAGGCGACACACCAATCCTTCGACGAATTCATGGTACTCCTCAATGAGCGCGTCACGCTCGAAATGATGATTGAGAACGGCTCCCATGCTCTCTCCACGAGCCCCTCGATGGAAAGGGGGCTCGACCTGCTCCTCGTACATGCGTTCAATCTCCCTGCCTGATGAATCACCGACCTCACGCGTCGGAGTTTCACTGTCAGGCCTCTCATCGCTCCTTGAGGGGAAAAGTTGCGTGGGACGAACTACTTTTTGAACAAAAACGGCGGCTAAAATGACCGACGCAGAGTGCCACAACTGGTGGAGGAGCAAAGAGAAAAGAGCCCCACCGCCTAAGCCGAACAGATTCGCACAGGACCCGGCCCTTTACTTCCCGCCCCCCATCTCGTAGGCTAGTTTCTATAACCCCTTGAAGATTCTTGCTATGTATCCGCAAACTCGCCTTAGACGACTTCGCAGCACTCCAGCACTCCGAGAGATGGTCCGTGAAACCCGCCTCGAGGTTTCGGACATGATCGCCCCTCTCTTTGTGGTCCCGGGCGAAAAAGTTCAGCGCGAGATCTCATCGATGCCAGGGCAATACAATCTGAGTGTCGACACCGCCACTGAAAAGGCGATTCAATTCTATGAGCTCGGTATTCGCTCAGTTCTTCTCTTCGCGATCCCCGAATTTAAAGACGAGGTAGGCTCCTCGGCGTGGCATCCCCAGGGGATCATTCCCAAGGCGATTAAATCCATCAAGAGAGCGGTTCCGGACATGATGGTCGTGACCGACCTCTGCTTCTGTGAGTACACCAATCACGGCCACTGCGGCGTCATGCACGATGGCAAACTGTGTAACGACGAAACGCTCCCTAACCTCTTAAAGCAAGCGCTTGTGCACGCGGAAGCGGGCGCGGACATCATCGCCCCAAGTGGGATGTTAGACGGCACAATCGGCTTCTTACGTCACGGTCTCGATGAGAACAACTTCTCCGAGGTGCCGTTGATGAGCTACGCGGCTAAATTCGCGTCCTCGTTCTACGGACCGTTCCGTGACGCCGTACAGTCAGCCCCTGAATATGGGGATCGAAAGACCTATCAAATGGATCCTGGAAACATCCGTGAGGCGATCCGAGAGGTTGAGCTCGACGTGCAAGAGGGAGCGGATATAGTCATGGTAAAACCAGCTCTCGCCTTTCTTGATGTCATCAAGGCAGTGAAAGAAACCTTCCAAATGCCAACCGCCGCGTACAACGTGAGTGGTGAATACGCCATGGTGAAAGCGGCCGCGAAGATGGGATGGCTCGATGAGAGGCGGGTCATGCTTGAGTCATTGACCAGCATCAAACGCGCCGGAGCCGATATCATTATCACCTACTTCGCGGAAGCGTTCGCTCAGCTACGCAAGCGAGGCGAGGCGTAGTATTCCCGCGCGGTCTCACACGGACCAGTTCCTTAAGTGCCTGAGTCCCCGTGTCACGGGACGACGTCGCGCCCACACCGGCTCTTACAAATGAGCGTCCAAACCTTATGCGTTAGAACAAAACATCCGCTCAACCTTCGGGGGGATAGTGGCGTTGTTGCCACGTAGGCCCATTCATCTCTAGGGAGGCGATCCAAATGTTCTCACGCGCTACATCTATTTTCGCATGCTCTATCCTAGCCACCGCGAGCGTACTCACGGCGGAGTTCATGAATGAAGCGGCGGCGCAGAGCACGAAAGAGCTTGGAAGCAAGCTGAACGCAATCTCAAAACGGGTAAGTGTGTTAGAGAAGAAAGTCGCCTCAACAGGACAAGTGACCTCGGGAGCGAAGGGACCAAAAGGCGATCGAGGTGAGCGTGGGGAACGGGGTGCGCAAGGCGAGCGTGGAGCAGCTGGAGCCAGAGGCCCAGCCGGACCCGCGGTGCCCACATCGCAGATCCAACAGGTGGTCGGAGACGCCGTGATCGCGACTCAATCGATGCCGCATTTCCACATCACCTACGCCTTCGACGCCCTCCGATTCACCCAGGGCACAAAGCGTCTCGCGGCTCGAGGGTACATTCGCCTCGGCTCTGACGCTAAGTGGCAGCACCGCATCGTGGTGCGAGAGGCGACCGCGACAGACACTACGCCGTTCCTCGAGAACTCGCCGGTTATCTTTGATAGCGATGTGAAGTCCGATCAATCGTTACAGGGGTCGAGCTTCTACCGAAGAGAGGGAACAATTGAAGCTCACGTTTGGCTTGCGCCCCCGTCCGGCACCCGTAAATTTCCAACGCTGCGCGCTATGGTCGGAGACTCGTCCGGAGTTACAGCGGCGAACCAGGTGAAGATCGCGTCGTGCGCTCAGGGGGTCATTGATGGTCCTTTTACTGACAACGTGAACAATTTCGTTCCGACCGCGGGAGCATCCTGCCCTTTCGGTTCGAAGATTACCTACGGAATCGCTCAGTTTACGAACCTTCCCGTCCAGATGGGTCCCGGCGTTCGACTGGCGGCCGATCCCGAGACCGCCATGAAGATGTGTAGGTTGAATGGATTTGATGGTGTCACAACAGTGCAGGCGCTCCAGTTCGCGTCGTGCGCCAACAACACCATCGTCAAGTGGAACGGAACAACGTGGTCCGTGATTAACGCGTGTCAGTACAATAGCGGCGTCAATCCAGGTGGGCTTACCTGTTTCAAGTTACAGTACTAGCAGGGATCACGTGAACCGCGCGAGTTCAGCGAGGAGCTGCTCGTGCCCCACGTACTGGTGCGCGTTCCATCCAAGTCGTCGTGCGGTCTCGACGTTCTCCATCTTGTCATCGAAGAAGAGGATCTGCCGAGGTTGCGCGTTGAGATATTCAGCGGCTTTCTCATAGATCTCCCTCCCCGGCTTGGCGAAGCCGAGGATCTGCGAAGCGAAACGCCGATCAAAGTTTTGCATGAAGGGATAGCTTTGAAGGAGCTGGTCCCAATGAATCGAGTTTGTATTGGAGAGACATCCGATCTTCGTTCGCCGCCTAAGATTTGGCAAAAGGCTCGCGGTCGAGGAGATCTCAGCGCCGAGCTCGGCGTTGATCGCCTCTACGATATCGTTTGTCGGAAGTCGAACGCCCAAGATCGTATTCACACGCTCCGCTATCTCGAGAGGTGAGAACTCACGAACGATAAACTGCTCACGAAAGAATGGCGCCGAGGTAAGACGCTCCCCTATCACGGAGGCGGGGATATCCGTGAGGGTTTCAAGACGGCTAAAAACTCGCGACTGGTTAACCTCTAAGAGGACACCGCCGAGATCAAAGAGAATCCAATCGATGTGTGACATAGGGGCGAAGTGTAAAAGATAGACCCTCTTCCGCCTAGAGAGGTCGTGACGCCTACCCACGACACCCTAGCCCGATCGTAAGGGCCCAACATGCTTCAATAATTTAAATTCGCGTTCTGCCTGCCCTATCCCCTCCCGCGAAAATCAGCTATGTAACCTTTCACGTTTGTAAAGGAATGCGTATGACCAACGAAACAATTGCCATCCGTCACAACTGGACACGAGAGGAAGCTTCCTCCATTTACTCACAACCGTTCCCCGACCTTCTTCATCAAGCGCAAACCACTCACCGCGCGACCTTCAATCCCCGTGAAGTTCAACGGTCGACCCTCCTCTCCGTAAAGACCGGTGGATGCCCAGAGGATTGCGCCTACTGCCCACAATCCGCTCACTACAAGACGGGCGTTGAGCGTCACGCCGTTCTTCCCCCTGAAGTTGTCCGCTCTAAAGCACTGCAAGCGAAGGAGCAAGGATCCACCCGTTTCTGCATGGGCGCGGCGTGGAGAGAGGTAAAGGACGGCAAAGATTTCGATGCCATCCTCGATCTTGTTCGAGAAGTTAAGAGCCTCGACATGGAGGTGTGCTGTACCCTTGGTATGCTCACCGAGTCACAAGCAGAACGACTTCGTGAGGCCGGATGCTACGCGTACAACCACAACCTCGACACCTCCCCTGAGTACTACGGCGAGATCATCTCAACCCGTACCTACGAGGATCGCCTTAAGACCCTCAACAACGTGCGAAAAGCGGGCATGACCGTATGCTGTGGCGGAATCGTCGGCATGGGAGAGAAGGCTGATGACCGCCTCGGTCTCCTCGTCCAACTCGCTAACCAAGAGGTTCACCCTGAGAGCGTACCACTCAATATGCTTGTTCGCGTGGAGGGCACACCTCTCGCCGAAGGCGGAAAGGTTGATCCCCTCGAGTTCGTGCGCCTCGTCGCGACAGCTCGTATCATGATGCCGCACTCGATGGTTCGTCTCTCAGCGGGACGGACCGAGATGTCCGATGAGATGCAGGCGCTCTGCTTCGTCGCTGGAGCGAACTCCATCTTCGCCGGAGAGAAGCTTCTCACAACTCCAAATCCAGGAGAGGACCACGACAACAAGCTCATGAAGCGGCTCGGTATGAGCTTCCGTGAGAATAAGGAGTGTCACTCTTCGATTGCGGCGTAGGGAATATCAGCCTCCGACCCATGGCATGGGAGGGCGGTCAGCATGTCCCTCGTAGCGTAGCGAAGTGGGGTCCTCGACCGCCGTGTTCGCATAGGTCGAATGTAGTGTACGACACGTAAACATTTCGGCGACCGGGGACGGTCGCCCTCCCTGTGTGCTAGCCGCTCCATAGTAAGCGCCTGCGCCATTTCAGGTGGTTACCGCGCCACCCCGGCCACTACCCTCCCAAACCCCCAATTCCAAACCTAAAGAAGCACCAAATCATCAAGCGATCCCGCAACGATACCGACCTCCACGGTGTCTAAATATACGCGGGGAAAGAGACCCCCTCAGGAGCTACAGTGACAGCGATGCACACCGAGGAACCCAAGGCCAAACGCGCGCGACGCGCGCACATCTTCGACACAATCATGGAGATATCGGTCAGCACCCTGCCCCTGGTGCTCGTAGTGCTGGGCATCGGAATGATGAGCTTTTCACCGCGAAAAAGCTCAGTGCCCCTCTTTCGGTCCGCTCAAGAGGCGCAGCAGTTCTACGACCAAAACGGGATGCAGTTTTCGTACGCCAAACCGATCATCCTCGTGGCGTCGACCTGCCCGTCGTGCTCAACCCTGACCGGCACCCTCAAGGATCTTGGTATCCCCTTCGAGGAGCAAAACATCGACGCCAACCAAGCCGCGGCGGCGTTGCGCGTCCAAGCTGAGAGGGTATCAGGCTCCAGCGCACTTCCACAGGTGGTCATCGGAGATCAGCTCGTGAATCCAGCGCCCCATTCGGTGAAGATCGCGCTGCGGCGACTCAATAAGTAGGGACCTCTGAATCCTCTAGAACAGGCCAACGAAGACAGCACCTTAGCTGCCCTTCCGGTCAGTTCGGCGGGTTTACTCCCCCACCATAATTCGGCACTATAGAAGGGCTAAAAACCCTCTATGAGCCGGCTATCGGCACAGGACCTACATGAGCCAAGAGAACACCTTCCGTAAGGTTGAGTCCCGTCCAAACCTTCCCGCACTTGAGAACGGAGTCGTCGAACGGTGGCAACGAGAGAACACCTTCCAACGCTCAGTCACCGAGAACGCTACCAAGCCGGAGTTCATCCTGTATGACGGCCCGCCTTTCCCAACCGGAAGCCCCCACCACGGCACTATCTTCGTCTCCATCCTGAAGGATGTCGTCGGACGCTACAAAACGATGCGAGGGTACCATGTACCACGAACGTGGGGATGGGATTGTCACGGATTGCCGATCGAGACGATCGCGGAGAAGAACCTCGGACTTAAAGACAAAGGCGAGATCGAGCGCACGGTGGGCGTCGCGGCGTTTAACGCTGAATGTCGTCGCATCGTCTCTGAGTTTAACGACTCCTGGAAAAAGTACATCAACCGTATCGGTCGCTGGGTCGATATGGACAACGCCTATAAAACCCTCGACCGCTCCTTCATGGAATCCGTGATCTGGGCCTTCGGCGAAGCGCACAAAAAGGGGCTCATCTACAAGGACTACCGCGTAGCGCCGTACTGCTACCGATGCGAGACTCCCCTCTCCTTCTCTGAGATCCGTGTTGATGACGCCACCCGCCCGAAGCAGGACCGCACCATCACCGTGAAATTCGCGCTTAAAGGGATGGAGGGTGTATCAGCGCTCGCCTGGACGACGACGCCGTGGACCCTTCCATCAAACCTAGCGCTCGCCGTTGGAAAGGAGATCGAGTACGTAATCGCCGACACGAACGTCGGTCGAGTACTCCTCGCGAAGAACGCGCTCAAGCGCTACGAGCGAGAGCTCGGCAAAGAGGCAACGATTATCGCGACCCACACTGGCGCTGAACTCGTCGACAAAACGATTACCTACGAGCCACTCCTTCCATACTTTAAGGACGATAAGAACGCGTTCCGTATCATCTCGGCCGATTTCGTGTCGACCGAGGATGGAACCGGGATCGTTCACATGGCTCCAGCCTTCGGCGAGGACGACTACTGGGCGTGCCGCAAATACCAGATCGAGGTTAAGAATCCAGTTGACTCGAACGGATGTTTCACCGCCGAGGTTAGTGATTTCGTCGGACAGAACGTACACGAGGCGAATCCAGCGATCATCAAGTTCCTTAAAGAGCAGGGCAAGGTCGTTCGCGATGAGACGATCGAGCATAACTACCCACACTGCTGGCGTTGCCGCACTCCATTGATCTACCGGGCGCTCGACGCGTGGTACCTCAAGGTCGAACAGATCCGCGACCGCCTCATTCAAACGAACGAGGAGATCAATTGGTATCCAGCGACCGTGAAGCATGGGCGTTTCGGCAACTGGCTCGAGAACGCGCGAGACTGGAACCTTTCTCGAAACCGTTACTGGGCGACCCCTATCCCGGTTTGGGAGTGCGGCGATTGCGGCAATCAAAAGGTGTACGGAATCGTTTCCGAACTTGAGAAGGACGCTGGCGTGAAGCTCAACGATCTTCACAAGGAGCACCTCGACGCCGTCGAGGTACCGTGCTCCTGCGGCAAGAAGCTCACGCGCGTGCCGGAGGTTCTCGATTGTTGGTTCGAGTCGGGCTCAATGCCGTACGGACAGTTCCACTATCCGTTCGAGAACGCTGAGTACTTCCTCTCTCATTTCCCAGCGGACTTCATCGTGGAGTACACGGGACAGATCCGATGTTGGTTCTACTACCTCCACGTACTCTCGACCGCTATCTTCGACAAGCCCGCGTTCAAGAACTGCATGGTTCACGGAACGCTCTTAGCGGCCGATGGAAAGAAGATCTCGAAGAGTCTCAAGAACTACACCGATCCGTTTGAGCTTATGGACAAGCACGGGGCGGATGCTCTTCGTGCTTATTTGTTCACTTCTTCGGCGGTGGGTATCGAGGATCTCTCGTTCCGTGACGAAGGCGTCGAGAGCATGGTCAAGTCGATCATGCTTCCTATCTGGAACGCGCTCTCGTTCTTCACCTCCTACACCGAGGTTGACCACATCTCTCCTCAGGACATCGGACTTGAAGGGAAGGAGCTGAGCGAGCTCGATCACTTCATCCTCTCCGAGGCTGAGATTCTCAAGCGCTCCGCGACCGACTACCTTGAGACCTATCGAATAAATGAGGCGATGCGGCTCTTCTCGCCGTTCCTCGATACGCTCAACAACTGGTACATCCGTCGGAGCCGCGAGCGTGTATGGTCAGACGACCCACGCTCTCCTGAGAAGCTCGCGTTCTACGCGACGCTCTTTGATGTGTTGAAGACCGTATCGCAAACGCTTGCCCCACTCTGCCCATTTATCTCGGAGCTTGTGTGGGAGCGGCTTGGCTTTAAGGACAGCGTGCACCTCACCGAGTGGCCAACGGTTCGTGAATCATTGATCAACGACAAGCTGTCGAAGCAGGTAAACCTCGTCCGAGGGATGGTGTCGGCAGGCCTGTCGGTTCGGGCTCGCGAGAAGCTTCGGGTGCGACTCCCACTCGCGTCAGCGAAGGTCGCGGTGAAGGAGAACCTCGCTGCTGAACTTGAGCCGTACATCCCCGTTCTCTGCGGAGAGCTTAACGTGAAGACGATTGAGTTCTTGGCCGACGCATCCTCTATCGCGACCCTGAGCGCGAAGGTAAACGCTCGTGTGCTCGGACCACGCCTCGGCGCCCGGGTCCAAGAGGTGATTCAGAAGGTACGCAACGGCGAGTTTGAGGTAATCGGCGAGAACACGATCAAGATCGGCGATATCACCCTTAACCCAGGAGAGGTTGAGGTCGGATTCGCTGGTAAGCCAGGACTCGCGGTTGAATCAGGCAACGGCTTCGTCGTCGCGCTCGATACCAACGTAACTCCAGAGCTCGCCCTTGAGGGACAAGCTCGTGACCTGGTGCGAGAGATTCAAGATATGCGTAAGGAGGCTGACCTCCACATCGCGGATCGAATTAAACTGTCTATCCGCGGGGCAGATGGTCTTTTGAAGGCGCATGAGGAGTATGTGAAGTCTGAGACGCTGTGCGTTGAGGTCACGTCATCACTTTCGAAGGCGCTTATTGAGCGCTCAGTGAAGGTAGATGGTGGCGAGATCACGGTGGGGTTAGTGAAGGCGTAGGGGTGGGACGTCCACGCCCCTGGAACACACGTGAACGTGCTCGTAAACGTGAACGTAAACGTACCCGAAAAAAACTTCTTTCTCGATTGATAGCGAATCAAAGACGCTCAAAGCGCCTGCGGAGCAATTCCACGCCATTCGTTTTGAGCTCCCTGTGAAAATGGGGCACGGGTACGTTCACGTTTACGTGCATGTGCACGTTCACGTCCGAATACCGAACCCAAGCTCCAATCGCTGCCCACCATTTCCAACGTGAACGTGCTCGTAAACGTGAACGTGAACGCACCCGAAAAAACTTCTTTCTCGTTTGATAGCGAATCAAAGACGCTCAAAGCGCCTGCGGAGCAAGTCTACGCCATTCGTTTTAAGCTCCCTGCGAAAATGGGGCACGGGTACGTTCACGTTTACGTGCATGTGCACGTAAACGTCCGAATACCGAACCCAGGCTCAAATCGCAGCCCCCCCCATTTCCAACGTGAACGTGCTCGTAAACGTGAACGTAAACGTACCCGAAAGAGCCGGTCCCGTATTGGATAGCTAGTGATGTCGTGCACGTTTACGTTCACGTGCACGTGGTCTCGAATCTATCTCGAAGACTTCCCTACCCCCACGGTGCCCCCTCCAACGTCTTATGCAGATAGAACTGCCCTCGTGGATCGCGAATTCGTTGCAGCACGGCGTTAATAAGAGAGGTTTTTCCGACATCGAGATGCCACGCCAACGCTGACACTTCAAGGAGAGCCGGTAGAGAGAGAGGTTTCCCTTGAGGAGACGCCTCTACCTCGAGATGATGGTGAACTAGATCACGGATCAGTGACATGCCATCCACCTGGTCTCTCCGGCGCGCCAACTCAAGGGCGACGGTTCCGACACGGTGAGGCCCCTCCCGTTTCGCCACACGCATACGCGAAATAGTCGACGAGTGCTCGGCGCTATACACGGTCATCATAGCGGAACAGAGGCTGAAGACACTCCGCACCGAATCGAATATCGCTATCTCGGCGGGAGTCACAAAATTACCCGGAAACCCCTCCCCTCGGCTCAACAACCACTCGCTGTGGTCGAGTATCTCCGTCATCTTTGCGACGTATACTGGGTCGTTATTGTGCGCGACACTTGGAAGGATTGTAAGAAGCGAAACACCAGCGGTATGCAAGAGTGGGAGAATAGCCATCGCGTCGTTCAAGGAATCTTGGTCCGCCTCCGAGAGCGCGGTAACGGTGACATCCAAGATCTCCCGAACCGATTCAAGGCAAAGCACACGAGAGCGATCGATCAGCGAATTGGGCTCCTCCTCTCCTCGCTCCCGATACGTTCGCTCAAAGTTCGCGAGTGGCAACAACAGGTCCGGTAGAAATCCATCGTCATGGCTCGCGAGCTCAAGGCAGGTCTCTAAAACCGGCTCGACGAGATCCTGATCCATACGAGGGGCTAGTTGAGCTAAGGCGATGATCCTCTCATACCGAGCCGACCGATTCTCGACGGCTTCCGGCGACTCATCCTGAACACTCGGCGCTCTCTCAAGAAGTCGAGGGATAAACTCCTCATTAATCGTCTCACGATCAAAGAAAAGTCCGAGGTAACGAACCGTAGTCGCGCCAAAATTTTCTAAACGAGCAATCCGCTCAGTGTCGCTTCCTCCGAGACGGGCCTCACACAGGGAGAGCATGGTGTCTTGAAGGGTGGTAAAGTCCGATACGGGAAGGCGCAGAACCCGTTCAAAAAAATCGTTCGGCTCATTACCCTGGGCTACCTCTACTTCAATTTTCTTTCCTAACTGGCGAATCTCCTGTTCGCGCGAAGAGAATGATGGATTCACTCGTGCATATCCTTTGTAAACAAGTTGTTCGCACGGGGGGAGGTGCCTTGAAACTGTACCGCCGCCGGGCGTGGGGGCGCTAGGGAATTCTTCGCGTGAAGCTAAGGCGTTTTCTGATTCGGACAGGTGGAGACCGGGGGGGGGGCGGTATGCATCACAACCCGGCACCCCGGAGGGCGCGCATTCCTGCGCGCCGCATGGCGTTCGAGACATGTGAGGTTCCGGCGACCAGGAATGGTCGCCCTCCGAATGTGCCGACTCGAAAGTTCTTGTACCCCCTACTGCCTCGCCAACCGCCCCTCAATCCGTGGACGCTCGGTGCCAGGCAACCATCGCTCCGGATTGATATCGATCCCGCCACGGCGGGTATAGAGACAGGCCACCCACAAGTGGGAAGGATTAAGAACAGAGAGAAGGTCCATGAAGATCAGCTCGCAACATTCTTCGTGGTATCCCTGATGACTTCGGTGCGAGAGAAGATATCCAACTAACGAGGCGTGACTGAGCTTTTTACCGCGATAGTGAATCGCCACGCTCCCCCAATCAGGCTGCGCGGTTACTGGACAGAGAGAGCGTAACAAATGGGAGTGGATGGTCTCCTCAACGATCTCATCACCGGCACGCAGACGGAAATCCTGCGCCGAATCTATCTGCGCTCGATCGACACACACGCCGGGTGCCGCCACGATCGAGAGCTCTCCCCATCGTTCTGAGGGAAGTATCGAAACCTCAACCTCCGAAGATTGAAGCTTCGTACGAAGCGCCGTGGCGATACTCTCCTCAAGCGCTCCCGCGGATGAGAACTTCGTGAAATTGAAACCACCGAGGAAGAGCTTAAGACTCTTCGACTCAACAAGAAACGCCGAGCGCGCGGGATACGAGATCGTGGCGATCCCTACCTGGGGAATACCCGAGGTATCAAGCCATGAAACTTCAAACGCGGTCCACCGATCGATCCCCTCAAAAGGTAGCGGGTCACGGAGATTGAGACGCGTGCGAGATGGGCCACGCTCGATCGGAAAGAGGATACTCTCGTCTACGGAATCTCCGTAGGGAACATGTTTACCAAGAGGATTTGACATACGTATAAAGAACCTACACCCGGGCTACCACTTCAGTCCATGCTCCATACCAAACGTTCGATCGATGTCCTAAGTAGCCACAAGGACTAGAGAAAAAACGAAATCGGATAACTTTTCGACGACGCATCCTCGCACAAAACATCTCATCAAAACAGGGAGATAGAGCGTGCTTGCCCCCTTTTTTGGACTTAAGTTCCCGCCTGAATGGTACGATGTATCATGCGAAGGTTCTTTATAAGCCCACGCGCTATGACTATCGCTCGCACTCGCACACCGGAAACGGGAGCTGTTTACGTTGAAGCGGCCATTATTATGCCGGTTCTTCTCCTCGTGGTCTTCGCCTCGCTCTTCTTTATGCTGGTTGCGGCCCGACACTTCTCATTGCAGATGTTGGCAAGTGAGATCGCTAAGGATGCCGGTCTTGCGCTTGATCCTCGAGCTGACGTTAATCCCGGGTCTCAGGGAAGTTGCATTCAAAAGACATGCACCTACAGGCAGTTTAACGCTGACGAACTCAGGGTTGAGTTAGTAAGTACTCTGCGCAGTTGGAAGTGGGGAGGTACCACGCCCGGCTGCTGGAAACAGTGCGCTCAAAGTCAGTATCTTCTCGATACAACACCTAACGGACTCACGCTCACTCTTACATCGTATCCGTCTCTGCAATGGTTCGACACAACGAGCCCGACATCAAACCCGCCGTACGCCGCGGTGGGGGACTATATCGGGGTAGAGCTACAGTACCCGCTCTCATCGATCTTTGGGGGGAATGTTCCGATGTTCGGATATCTAGGAAACATGAGGCTGGTTGGCACCGCGATTACAGTTTTAGAGCGGCCTGGCAGCGCAGCCCTCGAGGATTAACATAGGTGTAAGCGTAGAGCTGTATCGTATGGAAATGAATCGCGACAAAAAATATCATAGGCAACAAGGGGCTGGTCTCGTGGAGTTCTGCTTTACGATTCCGATCCTCCTTCTCGTAGCTGGAGCGACGATCGATCTTTCGCGGTACATGCGCTTTCTGCAAATTACGACATTTGTCAGCCAAGAAACCGCTGGCCAGATCTACCGCCAGTGCAGCGACATCACGATATACAAACCACCCGTCTTCGGCTCATCGGGTTTACGAATCGACAGAGCTCTTACCGAGACGGCGGTACAAGCCTGCCTCGAACGGGTGCAAGGGGGCGCGCAGCAGCTCCTCAACAGCACGGTCGGTCGTGCCGCAGTGGGATCCAAGGTCTTTCGTTGGAAGATCGAGGACCCCACTGTGGATACAAACTGCGCCTTGGCCGGCATGCGAGAGGTCACTGAGATAGCAGCCAAAGCGAATATCCGCGCCTCTGGGATCACCGAGGAAACAAAAGAAGAACTTGAGGAGGGAGACTGTAGAGAGGGGGATCTCTCTTCCCCCTTCTCCCAGGTAAATACCTCCCCGATTTACATGCGACAAAATTCATCCCCTGCCAGCTCATCAATGAGCGATAAGACAATCGCGGGGCTCACAGCCACAGGCATAGAAAAGAAGGACGGTGGAATCTATCAGACCAAAAATGGCTCGTCTCAGGAGGAAAGACTCCTTGTAACCCCTACCGCCATGTGTCAACGAGGTCGCGTGGCAACGGTGGAGGTGAGCTACGCGTTCGAACCGATCGTTAAATTCTTACCGCAAATGATGATTCAGCTGAATACCAATGGCTCACAACGAGAAACAACCGTCCTCTAATCAGGGCGGATTCATGACCTTCATGTTGCTTGTCGTGTTAGGACTCTTCCTGACCTTCGCCGCCTTTGCGCTTGATATTGGAAACATTTACCTGTGGCGTATGCGTCTTGATAAAGCCGCCCGAGCCGGTTCTCTCGCCGCGGTGGGATTTCGGGGCGTTCAGGGATGGGACTACGTCCAACCGGGAGCCAGTGGCAACACCGAACTGATCAACGCCACCAAACAAGCGGTTCAGGAAAACTTACAAAGCTACGGAGTCAGCCTGAGTCCCAATAATATTCAGGTCAATTACAACTCCGTTCAGGACTCGGTGGCTGTATCGGTGTCGCACACACCGTCGACCATACTGATAGGCAAACTCAATAATATCCTCAATTATGGGTTTAACTCGCCGGTGGACGCAAACGGAAAACCTATTGGTCTGAGCAGCACCCTCAACCTCTCCCGACAACATCACTCCAACCTCAACAGAGCCAATGTCGTGCTCATGCTAGACGTCTCAGGCTCCATGCTGTGTCCAGCACCGGGTCAGGATCCGGCCGCTTTTCCCGTGCCTTGCTCATGTCGTCGAGCGAACGCCTGCGGAAGCGCGATTACCAAACTCGATAAGCTCGCCGATGGTGTGGAGAGCTTCGCGAAGCATTTTAATCCAAATCAGGATCGGATCTCTGTTATCGCTTTTAATCTGGCGGCCCAGCAACTCTACAGCTTTTCAAACGGACAGTTCCTCAAAGATGCCACCTCGACCCATCCCTTGTTAGCCGGAACCACTGCGCACCAATTTCTAACAAACCAAAAAGGTAATCTTCGCTCTGTCCTCAAAGCCCTGGCCGGAAGCAACACCAATCATTGCGACGCCCTCGCTGAAGGCATCCGAGAACTTGAAGGATTACGCACTGCACTCAATGTGCCCGAGCCACCGCGTCGCCTTCAACCTTTCCTCGTGTTCTTCACCGATGGAGCTCCAAACGCGATGCGGGGCATCTTTACCGAGGGAGTTATTCCGAATGGTCAATGCGATACCTATATAACAGGCACAAACAGCGGCACCGGCAACGCCACAAGGTCTCCCGCCGGGAGCTGCGGAACTCGCGATTTCTACCATTATGCCCTTGAGTGGGTAGCTCTCGATGGAGGCGTTACTAAACAATACCGCGGTCCGGCACCGTTCGTCGCCCGAGAGGTCGACGCGGCAGGGGTGCCCCGCCTCTTTAATTTCCCGATCTCCGCCAATCAGGTCGCTCCGAACTTAAGCAAAACCTGCGGCAGGGAGGTCGCCGATGGGGATCCCCGCAAGTTTGAGCAGACCATCACCCGTAACCAGGGACCGGGGGGGCGCGGAAGCGCAACTCAGGGTTGTCTCAGCCCAAGCACCACAAACTTCTCCTTCTCGATTCCATACACAAACCCGTACCCGAGCGGAGGAGCGCCAGGCCCATATCTCGCCACGGTATCCGGGGTTCCCATCAGCACCGCAAATACGACATGGCGGGATCCGAACTGGCCCGCGAGTTTTTTCAGTCTTCCCGCTCTACCGCAGGGATACGGGATACAAAAATACGATGAGCTCCCCTACTACTGCGCGGTAGAGGCGGCTGATTACCTTCGAACACGATTCGCCGCGACTATATTTACCGTTGGACTGGGCACCGCCGACGCTCACACCACCAACAGAACCGGTGGTGAATACACCCAGGACACAAGCTGCAACGACCCACTGCAAGATGCCGACGATCACACCTCGCGCAAGGATTTCTTCCTCGCGAGGCTTGCGTTCGCTCGTTCAATGTTTACGAATCAACTCCTTCCTACATCCGTTCGGTCGCACTACCAAATAGCCGGTGCTCAAACATCCCGCGTCGTCTCTTCATGCTCCGATCATCGGCTTAATAAGGGCACCAATCCACCGCAACCTCGTATCGGATACACCTCATACGATGGCCTCGTGGATGGGGACACAACGTACCAGGACCTACGCCCTCTCCGCCCCGATGAGATGGAATCCGTCTTTGCTTCAGGTGGAGTGGCCGCTCGTCGTTTAGAGACGCAAGGAGAGTATTTCCCGACCGACAACGCGAACGAGATCCCTCGCATCTTCGATCTCATCGCGAAGACGATCCTCCTCCGATCCGCCTCGTAAGGGCTTGGTCTCTTTAATCCCTGAGATAGTGGCAGGTGTAGCCGTTCGGATTCCGTTGCAGGTAATCCTGATGATACTCCTCGGCCCGATACCACTCTGACGCTGGCGTTACCTCCGTTACTATCGGCGCCTTCCACTTTCCGGAGGCCTCGACCTCCTTTCGAACCTCATCACCGACACGTTTCTGCTCGGGTGTGGTGTAGAAGATCGCTGAGCGGTACTGCGTTCCCCGATCGTTACCTTGCCTATTTACGGTTGTTGGATCATGAAGTCGGAAGAAATACCTCAGGAGGTCGGCGTACGAAAGCTTGCGCGGATCGAAGACGACGCGGACGGCCTCCGCATGTCCGGTGCGCCCAGTGGTCATCATATCGTAGGTCGGGCTCGGAATAGATCCTCCGGTGTATCCAACTTCTGTGGAGATAACACCTGGCAAATTTCGGATCAGCTCCTCAACACCCCAGAAACATCCACCGGCAAGCACCGCGGTTTCCTCCGTAGCGACAACAGCTTTCTCTGATGGCGCGGGCGTGTTTGAATCCTTGAAGAGCGGGAGATATTCTCCGTACCCCTGCGCTTCAAGTTGCTCAACGGGAACAAACCTCAACGACGCGGAGTTGATACAGAACCGCAAACCCTCTGGCCCTGGCCCATCCGGAAATACGTGCCCCAGGTGAGAATCAGCGTCCTTCGAGCGCACCTCGACCCGTCTCATCCCATGTGAGAGGTCGCTCTTCTCAGTAATCGTGCCACCCTTAATCGGCTTGGTGAAGCTCGGCCACCCCGTCCCTGAATCGAACTTATCCTTGGAGCTAAAAAGGGGCTCTCCGGATACGACATCGACGTAAATACCCTCGGCGTGGTTATCCCAGTACTCGTTCTGAAATGGCGGCTCCGTCCCACACTGCTGCGTAACCTTGTACTGCATCGGGCTTAGTCGGTTCTTCAGATCATCGTTCATACCATTCCTCTCTTCGGCTCTACTTACCCCTAATGACAGTATCAGAAAAAGCACGGTGACTATCGCTTGAACAGGTCCACGTAGCTGGTTGTAGGGTTTAGTTTTCATAGTTATATCTCCTGACACCGAGCTACGACGTGGCACAAGGCGAGAAAGTTCAGGCTGGAGATCATATTTTTCTGTTGTGCCACCGACCCGATGAGGGCGGCTAGCCCTTAGGCACGATAATCAGCGGAGTTGACTCACTTTCTCCCTTAATTCGGTGCTCGACGAGCTTGGTCAGCTCATGCGCGATCTTTTGACTAATCGCATGCGCCAGGTGTTCAACAGCGCCGTTATCCATACCCTCTTGGGTAGCCAGGAGGCGGTTCACCTCAGTGGCGCAGATCTCATGCACCGCGGCTCGAAGATCCACTATCTCTGGCTGGACTACGCGTTTATGTCGCCATCGCTCAAATTGGGCTAGGCCGTACTCAATAATCAGTTCAGCGTCCTGAGCGGCCGCTTCTCGAAGCGCTCGATTCTCATCGGCGATACCCGCGAGGTCATCGATGTTGTAGAGGTAGACGCTATCCATCTCGGCCATATCAGAGGCGAAGTTGCGGGGTACACCAAGGTCAATCAGGAAGAGCGGCCTATCCCCCTTTCGAGCTCGGAGTGCCGAGCGACTCAGAATGGGTTTGTCTATCGAGATTGACCCGATAACGATATCCGCCTGATCGAGCACTCGATCGACATCAGAGAGCGACACCGCGCTTCCACCGAATCGCTCAGCCAGCTCCGCCGCTTTCTCAACGGTTCGATTCGCGACGATAATCCGTCGGCATCCACGGGAGCAGAGATGCAACGCAGCAAGCTCTGCCATCTCGCCGCTACCTAAGATAAGAACTGTGGTGTTATCCAAATCCGAGAAGATCTGTTCAGCAAGACGCACTGCCACGTAACTCACAGACACACCGTGCTGCGAGACATCCGTATGGGCGCGAACTTTCTTTGCGACATTGAACGCGCTCTGGAAGATGTGGTGGAGATGAGAGCCGACGCTTCCAACCTCTATCGCCCGTTGGTAGGCCTTCTTCACCTGCCCGAGGATCTGCGCTTCGCCAAGTATCATCGAGTCCAAACTAGAGGATACTCGATAGAGGTGACGAACCGCGGAATCATCTAAGTATTGGT